>CACYNH010000052.1 GCA_902775735.1 uncultured Erysipelotrichaceae bacterium | reverse complement strand
ACTTTCACCCGTTAGATCGTGCGCTCACCGCGCACACCAATTCATCCCCGCCCAAGTTTTAAAACTATGGACGGGGTCTTCTTGCCGGTCAAATAAAAAGATGATCCATGTCAGGACCATCTCTTTGAGGTTATTACAGATTGGCTTTGGTTTCGCAGTACGCGCAGCGGTAGATTCTGTTCTCTCTGTCGGTAAGCCGGAATTCATGGACGATTTCCTGCTCGGTTGTGGTGATGCAGCGGGGATTCTTGCAGCGGAGAACATTGATCAGTGTCGCCGGCAGGTCGAGTTTTTTCTTTTCGACGATTTCGCCGTTCTTGATTACAACCACAGTTGCCTGGGGATCGACAAATCCGACCAGATCCAGGTTGATGTCATATTCCTGGTCAATCTTGATGATATCCTTGCGGCCCAGCTTGTTTGAGGAAACATTTCTTAACAGTGCCACGGAGCAGTTGAGCTTGTTGAGTTCCAGCAGCTCATAGAGCTTCATGCCGTTGCCGGCAGAGATGTGGTCAATAACGATTCCGTTCTGGATTGAGTCGATATTCATATTCTTCCCGCCTCCTTGAGCAGTTTAAGCATAAGCGCCATTCTCATGTACTTGCCGTTGAGCACCTGCTTGAAATAGCAGGCTCTTGGATCATCGTCAATGGCAACGCTGATTTCATTGACACGGGGCAGCGGATGCATGACGATCATGTCGCTCTTGGCATTCTTCATCTTTTCCGGTGTCAGGATATAGCTGTCTTTGAGTCTGAGGTAATCTTCTTCATTGAAGAAACGTTCTCTCTGCACTCTGGTCATGTAGAGGACATCGAGCTGCGGCATCGCGCCTTCCAGATCGGTTGTCTGTTCATAGGGAATGCCCTGCTTTTTCATGACATCCTTTTTGACATAGCTGGGAACTTTGAGTTCTTCCGGGGAAATCAGCACCATCTTCAGTCCTTTGTAGCGGGACATGGCGTTGATCAGGGAATGAACGGTACGGCCGAATTTCAGGTCGCCGCACACACCGATGGTCAGGTTTTCGAAGGTCCCCTTTTCACGGTAGATGGTGAGCAGGTCCGCAAGAGTCTGGGTCGGATGATTATGACCGCCGTCACCGGCATTGATAATCGGCACACTTGCGGCTCTTGAAGCCACCAGCGGGGCACCCTCTTTGGGATGGCGCATGGCAATAATATCCGCATAGCAGCTGACGGTCTTGACTGTGTCCGCCACACTTTCGCCTTTGGCTGCGGATGAACTCTGTGCTTCCGAGAAACCCAGCACGTTTCCGCCCAGTTCATACATGGCCGCTTCAAAGCTCAGTCTTGTTCTGGTGCTCGGTTCAAAAAACAGGGTCGCCAGTTTCTTGCCATGGCAAACTTCGGAATACCTGTCCGGATGGGCAATGATGTCCTGTGCGGTCTGAATCAGTTCGTCGAGTTCCTCAACGGAAAGATCCAGGATGTCAATGATGCTTCGCATAAGTTCCTTCTCCTTCTTCTTTTTTCAAAAAAAAGGTCTCCGCTGAATTGAATCATACGGAAACCCGAAAATACAAAACCATTAAGTTTTTCATGAAATCATTCGGGTGTCTGTCTGCCTTGATGCACTTCATGTTTTCTCCTGTCCTGTGGACTGAAGATATCTAACACCGAAATGGTTTCTCTGTCAATGCTCAAATTCGGATGCGGTCTGCTTTAAGAGTTCCCTGATCGGCAGGTGCTGCGGGCATACTCTTTCACACTTGCCGCAGCGGATGCAGTCGGAAGCTTTTCCATTGTTCAGAGTCAGGACATTGTTGTAGTAATAATCCGGATTCCAGCCGCCGAACATCTTCTTTGTGTTGTAGTTGGAGAACATATCCGGAATCAGGATCTTCTTCGGACAGGAACTCTCCTCGATGCAATAACGGCAGGAGGTGCAGGGAATCATGTTCATGGAGCGGAACACACCGCACACCTTTTCAAGAGCCGCAAACTCTTCTTCATTAAGAGGTTTGAAGTCAGCCATGTAGGAAAGATTGTCTTCCATCTGCTCAAGATTGGACATGCCGGAGAGAACAACACGGATATTCTTAAACGATGCCGCAAAGCGGATGGCATAGGATGCGTTGGAGCCGCCATGGAGCTCATCGAGGATTGCCTGGGCATCCGCCGGCAGGTTCACAAGACTTCCGCCTCTGACCGGTTCCATGACAAGAACCGGCTTGTCATGTTTCTCGCAGACTTCATAGACTTTACGTGCCTCTACAGAAGCGCTCTCATAATCCAGATAGTTGAACTGGATCTGAACAATTTCAATTTCCGGATATTCCGTCAGGATCTGATCCAGAACAGCAGCTTTGTCATGGAAGGAAATGCCGACATGTTTCACTTTCCCTTCCTTCTTTAACTCAAAGGCGGTTTCATACGCATGGCATCTCTTGTATTTTTCAAAGATGGCGCTGTTCTGGGCATGCATGAGATAAAAATCAAAGTAATCAACGCCGCAGGCTTCCAGCTGGCTTTCAAACAGCGGACGGATGTCTTCCTCTTTGTTGAAGAAGCTGGTCGTCAGCTTGTCTGTCAGGATATAGCTTTCCCTGGGGTATCTGGAAGTCAGGCATTCCTTCAGGGCTTTTTCACTCTTGCCGGTGATGTAGCCATGGGCGGTATCGAAATAATTGAAGCCTTTTTCAATGAAGGTATCGACCATCTTTGAGAATTCTTCCGTATCCACTTCGCCATCCTTCATCGGCAGACGCATACAGCCGAATCCGAAATTCTTCTTTATAAACTCAAACTTTTCCATGGAATCCTCCTCTTTTCACTCTTCCGGTTTTATTTTAGCCGGTCATGAATGCATATGGAATTCCGATCTCTGATCCTTTCCATCAGAAAAACCGATGAAAAGAAAAAAGCCGGAAACCCGGCTGCGCTCATAACTCAGAGCTGTTCTGCTTCAGAACCAGTTTGATGATCAGCGGATACAGCGCTGTATAGAACAGAATGGTGATCATCCGTCTGGCGAAATGTCCCCAATGGCTGCCAAGCAGCTGATCCAGAGGAGCACCGATATTGTTGTTGAGAAGAACGAAGATGATCATACCGATGACGCACAGAATTATCCCCTTCGTGTTGATGCCGGTCGGTGTGAACCTGATCCACCTGCGTTCAATACAGCGGCCCAGGCAGAAGGCAATCAGGAAGGCAATATCGCCATATCCGTCATTCATCATTTTCTGCGGATCCACAAGCAGTTTTCCATCAACATAAGTCATCGGATACGGCTTGAATGTGATATAGGCAATCGAGACAAAGCCAAAGATGATTCCGGCGAGCAGGAAATAATCCTCTTTTTCCGGATGGACCTCAATATACGAGAAGATCTTCGACATGACAACCAGGCAGATCACTGACTCACAGATCGCCACAAAGACATCCTGCGGCGTATGAACGCCCAGATAGTTTCTTGAAAATCCCACCAGCATGACACCGAGAACGCAAAGCACCCGGAACCATCTGTGTTTCCTGTCAGCTGCGGCTGCCATTCCCCCGAACAGCGGCGCCGCGGTTGCGGTATGTCCGTTGGGGAAAGAATAACCGGTGGCTGTTTTAATGGAATCTCCGGCCGGCAGAATCCGCGCGTCACGGATCCAGGGACGATAGACGCACGCGGTCAGCTTGACAAGCTGGTTCACCGCCAGGGTCAGGCACATGGAAGCGATGGCAAGCAGGCCGTCCCGCTTGTTCAATGCCCAGTAGATAAACAGAGCACCAAGGATCAGATACCTTGTCGCAAAAGTGGAAACTGCTTCCGTGAAGTTACCACCACCCAATTGCTGAGCAATATGGATGGGGCTTCTGTGTGCCCGGAAAGCTTTCACTTCCCGGACATCCGGAATGTATCTGGATGA
>CACYNH010000051.1 GCA_902775735.1 uncultured Erysipelotrichaceae bacterium | reverse complement strand
CCTGGGCCTTTCCAACTGGTATGTGGATGAACTGACGGAGTTTCTTCCGCTGGTCACGATCACGCCGGCTCTGGTGCAGAACGAGATCCATCCGTATTATCAGGAGCAGGATGTTGTCCCGTTTATCCAGGAAAAGGGCATCGTGGTCCAGTGCTGGTATCCCTTAGGCGGGCGGGGCCATACGGCGGAGCTTCTTGGCGATGAAACGATCAGATCCATCGCGGAAGCCCACGGCGTATCATCTGCCCGGGTGATCCTCCGGTGGGATCTGCAGCGGGGCATCGTGGTGATCCCCGGCTCTTCCAATCCGGAGCACATCAAAGAAAATCTCGATCTGTTCGGCTTTGAACTGTCAGATGAGGAAATGGCGGCGATCAGTGCTTTGGACCGGGGTGAAAAGCATGACTGGTATTGAGAAGAACTGTGAAGAGAGTATTTGGCTGCTTTGCCGAGTGCTCTTTTTTTTATCAGGATACTAAAAAGTCCCTGACTTTTCGTTTCCGGGGCTCCGGCAAAACAAAAAGCAGATCGCTCTGCTTTCTGTTCAGATTGGTTTTAAGCTCTGAGCTCCGCCTTGAGCTTGTTTTTGAGGGCGTCAAGAATCGCGGTATGAACCTTTGTGATCTCTTCTTCCTTGAGTGTGTGGTCAGCCGCCTGGTAAGTGATGCGCAGGGCGACGGACTTCTTGCCTGCCTCGACATGTTCGCCTTCATAGACATCGAAGATATCGATGGAACGGATCAGTCTGGAGCCGGCCTTGGAGATGGTGTCGGTGATCTGCTTGGCGCTTGTGGAAGTCTCGGTCACGACTGCGATGTCTCTGGAGACTGCCGGATAGCGGTCAAGCGGCACGAACTTCATTCTTGTGCCTCTGGTCTCGAAGAGCTGGTCAAGCTTGATTTCGGCATAGACGGGCTTCTTGAGATCGAACTTCTTGGCGTAGGCGGGATGGATGTCGCCGAAGACGCCGAGGAACTTTCTGTCCAGCCAGAGTTCCGCGCTGCGGTACGGATGGAAGTGAACGGTATCCTGGGTGTTCTCCTTGATCAGGATTCTGCCGCCGGAGAAGCCGAGCTTCTTGAGCAATGAGAGAATCAGGCCCTTCATGGCATAGAAGTCGCCCGGTTCCTCAATCTTATGGAGCTTGTCTTCCTGGATGTTTCCGTCGAAGACGATTGCGAGTCTTTCTTCTTCCGTTCCTTTTCCGTAAACCTTGGAGATTTCGAAGAAGGAGCAGGCGCCGGTCGCGTGGGCGTTATTGTACTGGACGCATTCCAGAACGCTGTTGAGCAGGGAATTGCGGATGAACTTCTTCGCGTCGCTCATCGGCATTGCCAGGGCGATCGCCTCGCCTGCCGGAGCGAAGGCGTTATCGATGTAGTCCTGGGAAACCAGGGTATAGGTGATGATTTCGTTGAGGGAAGCGCCGGTCATGAGTTCCGTGATTGTTCTGCGGATTCTCTGGGCCGGGGTCAGTCTGCCGACTGTGGCTTCCATGAACGGAAGTGTGCTCTTCAGGCTGTCGAAGCCGATCAGACGGATGACTTCCTCATCGATGTCCGCCGGTCTTTCGATGTCGGTTCTGTAGGAAGGAATGGTGCATGTGATTTCATCGCCGCTGATTTCAGGCTTGAAATCGAGCCATTCGAGAACTTCCTTCACCTGATCCATTGTGAACTCTGTGCCGAGCAGGTCGTTGCAATGGGTCAGTGTTTCCTTCACGGTTTTCGGTTCGATGTCAGGGCTGCCGTAATAAACAGTCTTTTCAAAGCCGGAAGCGTCGGCGTATTCGGTTAACAGCTGAACAGAACGGTCGACTGCCTTCATCATGGAGAGCGGTTCAAGGCCCTTGGAGAAGCGCTGGGCTGCCTCGGTGATCAGGTTGAGACGGATTGAGGAGCGTCTGACGCTGGCGGCGTCGAAGTTTGCGGCTTCGATGAAGATGGAATCCGTGGACTCATCGATCATGGATTCCTCACCGCCCATGATGCCGGCGATGCCGGTCGGCTGGCCGCCGGTGGTGATGACGAGGTCGCCCTTCTGGATTTCAAACTCCACGCCGTCGAGCGCTGTCATCTTCATTTCGATGTCATCGACAACAGTGATTTCACGGGCAGGCAGCTTGGCCAGGTTGTAATAGTGCAGAGGCTGGCCTGTTTCCAGCATGACGAAGTTGGAGATATCAACGACGTTGTTGATGGAGTTCATGCCGGCCGCGTGCAGGTAGTTGACCATCCACTTCGGGGAAGGTCCGACTTTGACATGGTTGACAACCTTGCCGGTGAACGCCGGGCACTTTTCGGTTGTGGAGGAAACTCTGAATGTTCCCTCTTCGCCGATGTCCGCTTTGCCGGCATAATCAGGCCATTTGACCTCCCTGTGCAGAATGGCGCCGACTTCCTTTGCCATGTTCCACATCGAGGAGCAGTCAGCTCTGTTGGGTGTCAGGGAAACATCGAGAACTGTGTCGTCATAGCCAAGATAGCCAAGGACGTCTGTTTCGCCCACAGGCGCGTCGGCAGGCAGTTCCTCAATGCCGCTGCACTGGTATTCGGTGAGATATTTTTTATCAACGCCCAGTTCATAGAGCGCGCACAGCATGCCGTTGGAGTCGATGCCTCTTAACGGTCTGACATGGATGGTGCCGTCAGGCAGCTCAGCTCCGTCAAGAGCGACGATGACCTTGAGGCCGGCGCGGCAGTTGGGAGCGCCGCAGACAATCTGCAGAACATCATCCGGTCCGTCGCCGATTCTTGTCTGGGTGATGTGGAGGTGGGTTCCTTCGACATCTTCGGAAGAGAGAACCTCACCAATGACAAGATGTGTGCCCTGGGCCATCGGCTCGATGCCTTCGACTTCAAGGCCGGCGGTTGTCATCTTATCCGCCAGTTCAGAGGGTGTGATGCCGCTGAGATCGACATATTCGCTCAGCCACTTGTAACTTAACTTCATTGTGTCTTCCCTCCATCTCAGTCAAAACGGTCGAACGTCTTCAGGAAACGCTGATCGTTGGTATAGAAGTTGCGGATGTCGTCGATGCCGTACTTCAGCATCGCGACTCTTTCAAGACCGACTCCGAATGCGAAGCCGGTGCACTTTTCGGAATCAAAGCCGTTCATTTCCAGAACATGCGGGTGAACCATGCCGGCGCCCAGGATTTCAATCCAGCCGGAGCCTTTGCACACATTGCAGCCCTTGCCGTTGCAGAAAGGACAGGAAACGTCAACTTCAACGGACGGTTCTGTGAACGGGAAGTAGGACGGACGGAAGCGGATCTGCCTGCCTTCGCCGAACATTCTGTTGGCCATGAATTCAAGGGTTCCCTTGAGGTCGGCCAGAGTGATGTGCTCACCGACAACCAGGCCTTCACACTGGGTGAACTGGTGGGAGTGGGTGGCGTCATCGTCGTCGCGTCTGTAAACCTTGCCCGGGCAGATGAGCTTGATCGGGGTCTGTCCCTTCGCCTTTTCCAGCTCCCTCATCTGCATCGCGGTGGTGTGGGTTCTTAAAAGTGTGTTGGGATCGATGTAGAAAGTATCCTGCATTTCTCTTGCCGGATGATCCTTCGGGATGTTGGCGAGCTCGAAGTTGTAGTAATCCTCTTCGACTTCCGGTCCTTCGGCGATCTTGTAGCCCATGCCGACAAACAGGTCCTCAATCTCCTGCTGGATCATGTGCAGCGGGTGGATTGTGCCGGTTTCCTTTTTTGTGCCGGGAAGAGTGATGTCGAGACGGTCGTTGACCAGCTGCTCTTCAAGCGCCTTTTCCTCAAGCTTTGCGGCCGCGGCTTCAAGAGCCTCGGTGACGGTCTGCTTGCAGACATTGACCTTCTGGCCGAACGCCGGCTTTTCTTCCTTGGGCAGCGACTTCATTTCGCTCATGAGCGCCTGGATCGCGCCTTTCTTGCCCAGGTACTTGATTCTTACCTGCTGCAGCTCATCCAGGTTCACAGCACTTTCGATCGCAGCCAGTGCTTCGCTTTGTACATCTGTGATCTTGTCCATTTTTTCCTCCAAAATAAAAAACGTTCCATGACACAGGAACGCATGACACGCGGTACCATCCTGATTCGCGCCGGTAAAGGCACGCACCTTGATTATGCCCGTAACGGGGGCTGCCGGAGGGGATTGGCCTCACTGGAAGAGTGAATTCGCCATACGCTCAGTCAGAATCCTTTCAGCCTGCGGATTCCTCTCTTTTGACCTGCTTTTATGGGTACTGGTCTCTTCGTTCACGCTTTCCCTATAGATTATAGAGGAAACCGCTGAATTTTCAACCGCGGATTTGCGTTTGAGGCAGACCTCATAAAATGAAAAGGCTGAAGTGAAAAGTTAAGTTCCACTCCCGGAGGCCAAAAGTTGAATTTTGTCTTTCTCAGGATTCCAGTGGATGTTTGTCTTACAGATCTCATGCATA
>CACYNH010000050.1 GCA_902775735.1 uncultured Erysipelotrichaceae bacterium | reverse complement strand
AGAAGGAAAAAGGCGAAAAAGTCGGAGCCCTTAAATTCAAGTCTTACTGCAATTCCGTGAATCTGAAGCAGTATGGAATCACCTATTCCATCGACTTCGCACATAACAGGATCAAAATCCAGGGGATAAAAAAGTCTTTGTATGTAAGAGGACTGAAGCAGATCCCTGCTGATGCAGAATTTGCCAATGCGAAGCTTGTCAGAAAAGCGGATGGCTGCATATCTGTGGAAATGGAAGGATCTGCAGTGCAGGCTGTATGTGATTTCAGAGGATATGAAGTCTATATGTTTTTCACAGGAGAAGATCTTTTGGATGCGCCTGAATGGACCATCAGAAAAGAGAAGTGTCAGATCAGGCATACTCAGCATGATCCGGGACATTTTGACATCGCACTGGCGCTTGCTGAATATGTGGTGAATCTGAAATAACAAATCCTTTTTTTGCCGGTCTGTTCCTTCGTCTGCAGTTTGCTGAGACAGTGTTCCTGAGTCAGACGGAAGAAAGAGTTCACCTCAGTGGGCCCTGTGAATCCAAAGGACGTCAGATACCATAAAACAACAGCAAATCATCTCAATTCACCGCATTGACTTAACCTCGCAGGGAAATGCAACTTCAGGTTGCGCAACAGCAAACACAGGTTGGTGGAAAAAGAGAGACTCCGGCTGTACACTCCGGATAACAGGAGGACGATATTATGAGTTTCGGCAAAAATCTGCAGACACTTCGCAAAAAGAATCAGCTCTCACAGGAAGGACTTGCCGACCTGCTGGGCGTAAGCAGACAGGCTGTTTCAAAATGGGAGCTGGAAGAAGGGTATCCGGAAGTGGACAAGCTTCTGCTCCTTTCGAAAAAGCTGAACGTTTCACTGGACAGCCTGCTGGGAGAGGAAAACACGCCGGCCGTTTCCGAACACAGCAATCCTTCCGGCGTGATCAGGATTACTTCACCGAATGAAGGGGTTATTATCAATGCGTCAAAGGTGGCCTGTTCGCAGCAGTACAAAGGCGGCAAAAACAGTCCGAAGTATGCACTGTTTGCCTCGGACGGGAAAGAAAGTTCACCATGGGGGCCGCAGACCACTTTTCTTGCCTGGTACAGGAATCTTGATGACATCACAAGAGAAATCACTGAAATACAGAACGCAATGAACACAGGGGCTGCATCCTATACTCTGCAATACAGCGTCAGATGCAGACAGAATCTGCTCAGGACAATTGAAGACTGATTCAGTATCTCATTCTGCTGAAATGTTTCCTGGTCCGCGAAAAAGAACTGCAGATCAGCAGCCTGCGGTAAACACACCCGGTCACATGATCTGCCTGCTTCGGAGTGCTTCTTTTTAAAAAGAAGTGAATTGGAAGCTGAGCAGGAAGTAAACGCGAAGTCTGAACGAAGAAAAAGCATATAGGGTTGTGTATCCGGAAAGGATATTCAATAATATTCCTGCATGGACGAATGATTCAAAGTGAACGGAAGGTGTTGAAATTATGGCAGTTCCAAAGGCAATGCAGGGAAAATATGATGAGATTGCGGCGATTCTTATACCATATTGCGATGAGAATCTGAATGAAGAGTATAAGGAGCTGTGTCTTCACGCACTGGAAAAACTGTGCCGGAAGCGTCCGTCGCCGCTGGTGTCAGGCAGAGCGAAGACCTGGGCGGCAGGAATTATTTATGCCATTGGCTCGAACAATTTCATTTTCGACAGAAGCCAGGCTGTTCACATGACGGCAGGGGAATTGGTCGAACCGCTGGGAATCTCTAAATCGACGGCCTCAAACAAAGCGGCGGAAATCAAAAAAATGCTGAAAATAAACTACTCCGATTCTGAATGGGTTCTGCGGTCTGAGATGGAAAGCAATCCGATGCTGTGGTATGTCATGATGGACGGCTTGATTGTTGACGCAAGGACTCTTCCGCTTGATCTGCAGATTTACTGCGCTCACCGCGGATTGATTCCGTATGTGCCGGGACTGGAAGATCAGTGAGCTCTCCCAAAAAGAATTCAGAAGCACCGGACAAAAAATATACCGGAATGGCTGAACTGTGCCTGCGTTACAGGAGGCAGGGATGCCATTCTTTTTGTTAACAACTATAATGAATATGCTTAAAAAGAGGCAGGGGACATTATTACGGAGTAACGGATAACCGTTCCTGCTTCCGGAGGAATACTGATGAGAAAGATAAAAACAGCCGCGATGATTGCGGTCATGAGCGCAGCGTGTCTTATGGTAACGGGATGCGGAACAAAGACACCCGAACAGAAAACAGATCAGGACGCGGAATCCCTTACGCCTGAGATTCCCACAGACGCCAGGGTCAGCTATCTTGGTCCGCAGGGAACCTATACGGAAGAAGCCGCCCGGTTTTTCTTTGACGAATCAGCGGAGTTCTTTTCGAAGCAGACAGTTGACGAGGCAATCGCGGACGCGGTGAGCGGAAATGCCGATTATGCGGTGATTCCGCAGGAGAACACACTGGGCGGGGCGGTCACAAATTATGTTGACGCGCTGATTGCCGAAGATCATGTTTATGTGATTGGCGAAGTGATCCTTCCGATCAGCCAGACCCTGATGGGAATTCCCGGCACTGAGCTGGAAGACATCCGCACAGTCTGCTCCCATGCTCAGGGCATCACCCAGAGCGCCGCATGGAGAAAAGAACATCTGCCTTCTGCTGAAACACAGGAAATGGCAAGCACCGCAGCCGCCGCAAGCTATGTCGCGGAAACGGGAGATAAAACAATCGCAGCCATCGCGGCTCCTGCCGCTGCCGGACTCTATGGCCTGGAAGTGCTGGCCGAAAATGTTCAGATCACCGATGCCAACAAAACCAGATTTTATGTCCTGTCCGCTTCAGAGCCGGAGGGGACTCACAGCCGTGCTGTCTTTACGGCAACATGTGAGGCAAACAGGATTGATGATATCATCATTGAAATTTCCAAAGCGGGACTGGAGCTTGTCACAATCCATGACCGACCTGAAGGCAGTCAGTTAGGCTCATACCATTACATTATTGAAACGGAAGGCAGTCCGAAGGTGGCTTCAGAACAGATCGCAGAAATCAAAGAGATTCCTGAAGTCCGTTATCTTGGCAGTTTTGATTCTCTGGAAAAGCGGAATTAAACAGAAAACACCTTTGAACAGTGAACAGATCAGAGGGACGTTTGTCTGCGGGATTTATGGCGGACAGACGTCCTTTTTATACGGGCGGCGATCATATCGGAATTCAGTGTTAATGGAGCTGCGGTAATTTCAGCTTCCATTCACAGGCAATGGTGGTAGAATGAGAAAGCTGCGTTTTGCATCTAAATGGGTGCACGCCAGGAAAGGAAAAATCCCGCCGTCATGTGCCTTTGATCAGGGGCATTGAAGGGCGGGCAGACAGAAACATGACCACAGTATTATTTGAAACAGGAAAAAAGTCCGCAGTAAAGAAAACCGGCATTGCCTTAGGGATTGCCATGACCATCTTTGCCGCGGGATGTTCAGCGGCTGCGCCTGCTTCACAGCAGACAGCGGCAGATGAGCAGACACAGCAGACCGCATCGGCGGATCCGGTGAATGAAGTGATTGAAAAGATCAGTGAAGGAAAGTTCAGAAAGGCGATCGAGGCAGCCAACATGGCAAGAATCACCGCTAAAACAAATCATTCACTTCCGGAAGAGACAATCGAAGTTCTCGACAGTCTTTATGCGTATTGCCAGATTCACGAGTATCTTGAAAATGACGATATCGCCGCGGCGAAGCCATGGACGGAAAAGATCAATCCTGATCTTCTTCCTGAGCAGGTCAGAACTCTTTATGATGAGCTTTATGCCCAATATAAAGATGAGTTTGAAAAACCGGAGGATCCGGCTGAGTGAGTGTCACCTCAGGCTGTGATCTTCAGGAGACAGGCAATATAAATATAGAAAAAGGCGATTCCTTTCAGATCAGTTCAGTCTTTCTGAGGGTAGCGCCTTTTTTCAATTGCTTAAGCGTTTTTGAGTTTTTTGACAAGCGAAGCGATTTCTTCGTCTTTGCAGTCGCGGAAGAAGTATTCGTCGAAATGCTCGCCGGCAAATGCGCATTTGACCAGTTCAGGATTCAGATCGCACAGGATGTCCTTGAGCGGACGGAATGCCGAGGCACGGACCGCGTCGAGGATCTTCTTGTTGCGCTGCTCGGGAACGACACGCTCTTTCGGATAGCCGCCGCCGAAGGGTTCGCTGAACAGTTTTTCGAAAATGTATTCGAGGTTCAGATCGCCGTCCCAGCCGAAACCGAGGGCGAACGGAATTGAGATGGCGTTGCCGTCATTGATCTGGGCAAATGTGTAGGCGTCCAGCGGTGTTGCGACATGGCCGCAGCTGACACAGGCTTCGACATGATCGCCACCAACAACTGCGGCGAAAGCATCGCCGACCTGCTCTCCGAACTCGACCGCACCAATGAGTGCCCCAAGACAATCCTCTACTCCCTGAACCCGGTCGACAACGAACTGCTCGGCACACTGCTGGGCTGCTTCCAGTCGGATGAGGTTCCGGGCAAGATCCAGCTCGGCTCCGCATGGTGGTTCAATGACACAAAGAGCGGAATGGAAGATCAGATGCGCGCTCTGGCAAACCTCGGCCTTCTGGGCAACTTTGTCGGCATGCTTACAGACTCCCGTTCCTTCCTCTCCTATGCCCGCCATGACTATTTCCGCAGAATCATGTGCAACATGATCGGAAACTGGATCGAAAACGGCGAGTATCCCAACTTCGACGCTTCCCTGAAGAAGATCGTTGAAGGCATCAGCTACAACAACGCAGCCCGTTACTTCGGTCTGTAATCACCTCCTCCTATATGGTGGAAAATCCCGTCGGAAGGCGGGATTTTCTTTGTCATCATTTGTAAAGGCCTTCAGAATTTTCACAAATGTAACCGTTTTCTGTAAAAAATTCTGAAAATGTTTTTCTGCGATTTATTGACCCGGAAATGCAAATGTCTATAATGATCAGTGTCAGGTGAAAAGCCTGAGACACCGAATAAAAACAAGTCCGGACAGACGAATCAAAGTGAAAGTTAATGACAGAAAGTCAGGGAGATATATTTATTTGACCGGCAAGAAGACCCCGTCCATAGTTTTAAAACTTGGGCGGGGATGAATTGGTGTGCGCGGTGAGCGCACGATCTAACGGGTGAAAGT
>CACYNH010000049.1 GCA_902775735.1 uncultured Erysipelotrichaceae bacterium | reverse complement strand
GTAATCCCTGTACATACGTTTTTTGCCAATAAACAGTATACATCGCAGGTAAATCCACGACTTCTACATGTTTACTGGGAGGGTTCTTACATATTGTCTGTTAAGAACGGAAGGCCTGGCTTCGATGGCAATGGTCGGATCGATGCTCGGCTCCATCGTCAATATCATCCTGGACCCGCTCTTCATCAGTGTTCTGGACATGGGCGCGGCCGGTGCCGCCATCGCGACAGTCATCGGCAATATCTTCGCGGACATCTATTACATCTATGTCATTGTCTGCCGTTCAAAGTGCCTCTCCATCGACCCGAGAGGATTCCGGATCAGCTCCCATGAGACAAAGGAAGTGCTGCGCATCGGCATTCCTTCCTCCGTCACAAATATCATGCAGAGCATCGGCGTCATCCTGCTGAACAACTTCCTGCTCCCTTACGGAAATGACAGGATCGCGGCCTTCGGCATTGTTTCCAAGATCACGATGATCGTCATCATGATCATGGTTTCCTTCTCCTTCGGCGGCCAGCCTCTCTACGGCTATCTCTACGGCGCCAATAATAAAGACAGATTCCGCAAAGTCATGCGCTTTGCCTACATGCTGGTGTGCGGCCTCGGCCTTGCCATCTCATGTGTGCTGTTCCTGCTTGCCCCTGTCCTTGTGAAACTCTTCATCCAGGACGCCGCCTTTGTCACAATCGCGGCATCAATGTTAAGAACAATCCTCTTCGGCATGCCGTTTATCGGATTCACGATGGTCACAACCTGCATCTTCCAGTCCACCGGCAAGGCTTCCGGCGCCCTGGCGCTAAGCGCTGGCAGACAGGGATACATCTATGCCTGTGTGCTGTTTGTCTTATCCGCCCTGTTCAGGTATCCCGGCGTTGTGGCAGCCCAGCCTGCGGCCGATGTGCTGACAGCGGCGCTTGCCTTTGTTCTTCTGAAGACTGTCCTGAAGGATTTCCTTCAGGACTGATGAGATCCATTTAAAAACACGGAGCGGTGTGCTTCGTGTTTTTTTAACAGATTCCCCCGTCATGCCGGGACGTGCTCTTTCATCCCGTATTGTTCTGTATGGTCATTTTAAACAAAAACTGTCTTCGATACTATCCTCCGAGGTATATGCAAAATGCATATACCTTTATGATTTCCGCAGGGGTCATGCTATATTGAAACCGGAGGAAAACATGGCATTCGGACTGTACTATAACGATTTATTCCCGCTCCGCCTGATCAATTTCATCAAGAAATATCTTGAACTTGGCGGCGTTGTTCAGATCGGCAACAGACTCGCCGGACAGCTGTCCAAGCTGCAGCTTCTGGATTCCTTTTTTCCGTTCCTTTTCATCAGGGAACTCTCACCTGAACGGGAAGAGGCCGAATACGATTTTTCGGACTGCTATATTCTTGCGCCGAGAAAGTACGGCGTCCTTTCCAACTGGGGACCATACAAGCAGAAAATCAATGAAATCGAAGACTGCCTTCTGGGCAACAGCAGATCCGAAAAGACATATAAAAACTACACAGCCGCCCACAGTATGCTCAGACGTGCCGCGTCTGATCTGTTAAGCAATGAAGCCTCTTTCCGCGCTCTGACTTCAAATCTCAGGCGCCTTTTCAATTCTCTGGGCGAAGTGCGGATGGATCAGTACAATGCGTGGATGAAAGATATCCTGAATCAGTGCCAGAATGAAGACACCATGGCTTTCATGACCGCTTCGCGGACGGATGGCTTTTCCTTTGAGCAGGGACTCTATGAATTGATTCTGGAATACCTGATCCGGCTTGATGAAGCGGATAACCGGCAGGAATGCTTTGTCTGGATGTGCGTCTGTTCACTCTTCGGCAATTACAGCGGCCGCCTGCTGAATAAATATTCCGCCGGCTCGTCTTCTTCCGTTTCTGCGGACAGCGATCCGGAAGCGCCCCGGCTGATTTCTTCCCCTTCCGTCATTGCCAAGCCGGGATTCTGCGGACGCAGCGGGGAATTAAAGAAAATCGATGAACTGTTTGACGCCGGCAACCGGGTTGTGTTCCTGAGCGGCATCGGCGGCATCGGCAAAACGGAAATCGCCAAACAGTACGCGGCCGTTTCAAAATCCAGATATGACGTGATCGTCTATTCCGTTTATGACCGCAGCCTGCAGGACCTGATTGTCTCCGACATTCCTTTTGAGACAGTCCCTTCGATTCCCCGCCTGATCACCGCAAGAGCCCAGGAAACCGATGAAGCGTACTTCAAAAGAAAGCTCAGTCTCATCCGCAAAACAGCTGATGAAAATACTCTGATCATTCTTGATAATTTCAATACCGACAAGGATGAGAATCTCTATGATTTCCTCTCCGGCCGCTACCGTGTCCTGATCACGACACAATATGACTATTCCAAGGAATTCGCGGATATAAAAGTCAGGGAAATCTCGGATATGGACGCCCTGCTTGACATCTTTATGTATCACTATCAGGGCTACAGCGTGGAAAGGGATGATCCAGACCTGATCAGCCTGTTCAAAGCGGTCAGCTGTCATACTTACACGATTGTCCTGCTGGCCCACCACATGGAAAACAGCGGCCAGACAGCCGCGGAAATGCTGGAAGCCCTGGAGGATCAGGGCATCACCTCATTGAACGAACAGGTCCCTGTGCGCGAAGGCGATCAGGACATCGCCTGGCAGAACCTTGCCCGCATGTTCAGCCTGTCCGACTTCAGTGAGGAGGAAAAGAAAATCCTGCAGCTGCTGGCGCTTGTGTCCACCGGCGGGATTCCGGCGAAGGAATTCATGAAATGGGCGGAACTGCCCTCCGCCAAAAACATTCTGGCACTGGAGAGACGGGGATGGATCATGCGCCAGGACGGTTGCATCAATCTCCATCCGGTTGTCCGCCGCATTGTTCAGCACTACCTGCAGGTCAACTCACAGGAAGTCAGTTCATTCCTGAATCATTTCGCTGATTATATTTCCGAAAAGAACTCATGGCATTTCACAAAGCAGGAGAAAGAGCGGGCATGCATGATCTGCCGCAATATCATGGGTTCCTTCTCTGAAATCAACAAAGACACGGAATGGTTCTACCAGTGCGCCGCCGCCCTGTACGGCTATTCGGGGTATCCCGAGCGCTCCATCGCGCTTGCCGAAAAAATCTATGAGTATATCTGCGATACCAGAGGGCAGTATTCATTTGAAACCGCCAAGGCCGCATACCGGCCGGGCTGGGTTTATCTGTTCTATCCGCAGATGCCGGAAGCCTACGCCAAAGCGCTTGAATGGCTGCTGAAAGCCTGTGAGATCTTCGAAAACATTCCCAGGGACACAGTTGACAAACAGGCCATTTACTGCGGCGTCATGGAAAATATCTCCAAAGCCTATTCGGCCCGCTATGAGCTGACTGAAAGGAAACATGATCTTTCCGAAGCGCTCAGGTACGCGGAGAAAGCAGTCTCTTTCGCCCGCAGGGAACTGACTGACTATCTGGTCACGAAAAGAAGTCCGGCCGGCAGTCTGCTCAGGCTTTCGGATGTGAAAATGACGCTGATGGAATATGAGGAAGCGGAGTCGCTGATCAGTGAGGCGTATGAAATCCTGACCGCCATGTTCGGACCGAGCGATCCCGATGTCCTCCGTGCTTCTTCAAGAAAAGCGATTGTTCTTTATCATCTTGGCCGGTATGAGGAAGCGTTAAAGGAAACAGATCAGAACCTTGAAATGTACCGGAAGTTCTACGGAACCGACAATCCTTCCCTTCTGGATCAGCTGATCGTCAAGATCAGATGCTGCAGAAAACTGGGATATACGGAAACAGCGGCGAAGACAGAAAAGGAAGCGCTCGAAGCCGGAAAGAAAATCTATTCCCCTGACTCAAAGAAAATGCAGGCGCTCAAAGCGGAAATCGCGGATGAGTTCTGAGCCTGCAGACATTTATACAGCAGATCCGCGGCCGGCGGATCTTTTTTCATGCGCAAAAGAAAACTCCCTGCCGCATACTGATTTACTTTGGGGGAATATGCGTCAGGGAATCTATGACACGCGTTTTTTGAGGGATCAGAAAACACGTGTGCTGCTTTGTATTTCTTCGGGAGTGGGGAAAGAGCGGTGGCTGGTCATGATCCCGCAGCCCTCATCCCCATACCACACAACGGTGATATAGTCGGCAAGCCAGCCGTCTTTGACCATTTCCTGGGCCCAGCCCTTTTCATTGATCTGATCAGTGATATCGATCTTGTGGTCGCGGATGTACAGCCAGTATCTGCCGTTTTCATCCTTCTCAGCCTCAGCGGATGTGAGCAGGCTGTCGACCATCTCATCCATCGTCAGTCCGCGGGGCTGATCATTGTCATAGGCAATGCCGCCGCAGCTGCGCACTGAGCCGTCGCTGTATGTGACTGTGAACTGTCCGTCTCCGATCTGTTCGATGACGGCTTCGTCCATACTGCCATGGAGCCAGACATTTACCTGATGCCTGAATCCGCCGAAATCCGAGGCGTATGCCGTGACGCCAAGCATGAGCGCAATCAGCAGCGAGGCACAGACCGCCGCCAGTCTTCTGAGCGGCATTTTTCTTTTTGTCTGATGTTCTTCCACAAAATCAAGGATGTCATTTTCAGACAGACGGTTTTCCACGAGTTCAGCCGCCTTTTTGTATTTTTCGTTATTCCTCATCATTCCATTCCTCCTGCAGTTTTTCCTTCAGAAGGGCTCTTCCCCGGTTCAGCTGGCTTTTGACAGCGCCTTCGCTGATTCCAAGCAGCTGTGAGATTTCCCGGATCTTATAGTCTTCGTAGTAGAACAGATGCACGATGGTCCGGCAGCGGGCAGGCAGTGAAAGAACAGCGGAAAGCAGGTCCGCGTAAGAGTCTTTCTTTTCCTCTGTGAACTGCATGTATTCTTCCAAAGGCTCCGTATTTCTGCGCCATAACTGCCTGAAAAGGCTCCGTGATCTGTTGATGGCGGTCCTTAAAAGCCATGCCTTGACATGTTCTTCGCTTTCAAATTCAGTGGAGTCTTTGAAATAAGCCAGAAAAGTTTCCTGGCATATATCTTCGGCGTCCGGCCGGTTTTTGCAGATATAGTAAGCCGCGCGGAACACATTATCCTTATACATGTGCACCGCGTCCTGAATCGAAAGTCTCATCCAATGCCCCCGCAAGACCTTTCACATTGTACACGCCGGAAGAGGAGGAATGGTTTAAAACATTTGTTATTCTTTTCTGCTTTAACAGCGGAGAGTCAACTACCATACCCAAACATGACTGAGTCAGGTTATGGATATGGCTTGTAAATGAAATGCTTAAAGCATTTCAGATACAACTTGTCGTATCTGCCC
>CACYNH010000048.1 GCA_902775735.1 uncultured Erysipelotrichaceae bacterium | reverse complement strand
GGTGAACCAGACATGGATTTAAGCAGTTTACAGCTGCTTGAACATATAAAAACGGTAGGTCTTGAATCGATCAAAAATGACGATTTTTGACACTACCCAATAAAGGGCAGGAGGTGCATATGAAAAAATGGATGATCGCAGCGCTTTCTCTTTGTATGCTCGCCGGCTGCGGGCAGAAAGCGGAAGAGCCGGAAGAAACACCGGAACCCGAACAGGAAGTCACCTACGGAGCCTGGGTCAAAGAACCGGGTGAACTGGATATAGAATCGGTCAAGATGATGGACGCTTTTGAACAGATTGAGATTCCCTATGAAGGCACAACCGTCCTTGGCGATGAGGAAAGAAAAGGACAGCCTGCCGAATGGTATGAGACCGGCTATGAGACGAACGCGGTTGTCGTTGAAAGCAACGGCAAGCACGGCGTTTATGACTTTGAAGGCAACGAGCTTTTCGCGCCTTCGGTCAATGTCCACTCCACACCGTTTGCCAAAGGCATCACCATGGCAAAGGTGAAGAACGCCGAGGGAAACTGGGTTTACGCCTACGGCTACTGCAACTCCACCATTTCCTCCGCAGTTGTCTTTACCCCTGACTTTACGGCCGTTGAGGATGTCGATTTCGCCAATTACCAGTTCGCGCCTTACAGCGATACAACGACCATGCCGTTCTTCGCGGTCAGCGGCGGCGTGTTCGGGGTGGCAACGCCGGTTACGGATGAAGCCGGCAAGGCAACCGGAAAGTTCACCTTTGAGGCTTACAGCGGCACCGGACTTACCCGCAACATGGTTGTGCCGGTCGTCGATGAAATGTATAAAACCGTTTCCCGCGTCATCGTCATGCAGAACGGGTCCATCGGCCCGGAAGTTCTTGAAGACTTCGGAAACTACCAGACCGCTTCCTACGCCAACGGCTATTACCGCCTGCGCTACAGTGATTCCACCATTTTCATTCATGCCGAAAGTGCCACCCAGATCGGCTGGGCTTACCATGACGCCAAAAACTTCAGCGGCGGCTATGCCCCGGTCAAGCGCTACGGCTTCTGGGCGCTGATGAATGAGCAGGGCGAGGAAGTCACCGATTATGTCTTCAACGACATCGTCGGCGCCTATGACGGCAAGGCCTATGTCAGAGTCGGCAAACAGTGGGGGATCATCGATTTCGCCCAGGCACTTGAAAGAGGCAGGAACCTGACATGGACCGCCCTGTTCGGCACCGAAACAGCAGAGCCTCTTGGCACCCTGACGGTCAATGTCACCGACCTCAACTTCCGCACCGGTCCCGATACCGTCTATGACGCCTGCGGCAATTCCGTTCCCAATTCCGCTTATCCGGTTTATGAGACAAAGGAAGCCAGCGGCTATACATGGTACAGGATCGACGAGAATGTCTGGCTGCCTTCGGAAGGCACATGGTGCACCTATGAAAAGGGCGCTCTCAACGCCGATGAGGGTCCCGGCATCACAAGAGAGTCCTCAGCTGCTGAATAAAGATACATAACAAAACGAAATCCGCCCGCAGTTTAAGTGCAGGCGGATTTTAATGTCGGAAAAAGCCTTCAGAAATGATTTAAAGATCGATATGCATATAAGAAGTATGGTCTTGACTGTATACGGTAAAGCCCGTTTCATCCAGCAGGCCATAGGAGCAGGGATGGCCGTTCTTGGGCAAAGAGGCGGAACCCGGGTTGAGCAGATAAACGCCGTCCTTTTCATAAGCGGTCGGAATGTGGGTGTGGCCGGAGAGGAACACATCGCCCGGCTTCAGGGAAGGAAGATGATCCGGCCCGTAGATGTGGCCATGGCTCATGAAAATTCTGCGGCTGTTCCAGGGCAGGATGTTGTAATCGCCCATCACGGCGAATTCAAGAACCATCTGGTCGACTTCCGCTTCGCAGTTGCCCCGGACGGCAATGATCTGATCCTTCAGGGAATTCATGATGGGAATGACCTTTTTAGGCGCGTAGGAAGCCGGCAGGTCATTGCGGGGTCCGTGGTAAAGAATGTCGCCGAGGCAGAGAATCATGTCGGGATGATGAACCTCAATGGCGTCAAGAAGCAGCTGCGCTCCGTCCAGAGCGCCATGGATATCTGAAATCACAAGATATTTATTTGTAGTCATAGTCTTATCTCCGCAAAGATCATAGCATATCTTTGCATGCTATAATGAACCCGGAAAAAGGAAAACAATTTTATGAAAAATAAATGTATCACAGTCGGGATCACCGGCGGCATCGCCGCCTTCAAGATCTGTTCCCTGGTTTCATCGTTAAAGAAAAAGGGCAATGACGTGCATGTGCTCATGACCAAAGAGGCGCTTGAATTCGTCACGCCGCTTACGCTGCAGACACTGTCGGGCAACCGTGTCATCACCGACATGTTCTCAACCGATTTTGAGCCTGATGTGCATCATATTTCGCTGGCGAAAATGACTGATGTATTCGTCATCGCTCCGGCGACCGCCAACATCATCGCGAAAATCGCCCATGGCATCGCCGACGACATGCTGACGAGCACATTCCTTGCCTGCCAGGCGGAAAAGCTCATTGTCCCCGCGATGAACACCGGTATGCTGGAAAACCCGGTCACCCGGGACAATCTTGAAACCTGCCGCCGCTATGGCATGCATATCCTGGACAGCGCTTCCGGGTATCTGGCCTGCGGTGATACCGGCAAGGGAAGAATGCCCGAGCCTTCGGTGATCATGGACGCGATCGAAGCCATCGCCTCAAAGGACAGATATCTCACCGGAAAGAAGATTCTCGTGACGGCCGGCCCGACCCAGGAGGCGCTTGACCCGGTCAGATACCTGACCAACCACTCTTCCGGGAAAATGGGCTATGAACTGGCCAAAGCGGCCCGCAACGCCGGGGCTGAAGTCACTCTGGTGGCAGGACACACCGCGCTTGCCGATCCGGTCGGGGTGAATGTCGTTCCCATCGTTTCGGCGGCGGATCTTGCCGAAGCGGTTCTTTCCCGCAGCGATGAAATGGACGCGGTGATCATGGCGGCGGCAGTCGCTGACTACACGCCGGTCACTGTCGACGATCAGAAGATCAAAAAGAGCGAAGGACAGTTCGCGGTTGAACTCAAACGGACAACCGATGTGCTCAAAGCTCTTGGCGAAATGAAGAAGGAAGGGCAGGTGCTGATCGGCTTTGCGATGGAAACACAGAACCTTCTGGAAAACGCGGCTAAAAAGCTTGAAGCCAAAAACGCGGATTATATTGTCGCCAACTCGATTGCCGATGAAGGCGCCGGGTTCGCGGTGGATACCAACAAAGTGACGATCCTGTCGAAAGACGGGGAAAACTCCCTCGGCCTTCTCTCCAAAGAGGAGACCGCCGAAAAGATTCTCGCGTTCTGCCTTGGAAAGGAGAAGTGAAGATGCTGCTGACAGTGGATGCGGGCAACACGAACATTGCCCTTGGCTTAATGGACGGCGATGAGATCATCGGCCGCTACCGTCTGATCACCAAAACAACCAGAACTTCCGATGAGTTCGGCTTTTTCCTGACCCACTTCCTGCAGACATACCATGTCAGCCCGGATGAGATTGAGGATGTGATCATTTCATCGGTTGTGCCCAAGCTGATGTACGCGCTGACTTCGGCGATCATCAAGTATATCCACCGCACGCCGATCATCATTTCACCGCAGCTGAAGACCGGCATCACCGTGGTTTCGGAAAACAGAAACAGCGTCGGTGCCGACCGCATCGTCAATACCGCCTGGGCACACCATACGCTGCACCGTTCGGCGATCATCGTCGACTTCGGCACCGCCACCACCTTCGACTATGTTTCAAAGGAAGGTGAATTCAAATATGTCGTGATCGCTCCCGGTCTTGGCATTTCAGCCGAAGCCCTGGCTTCTTTGACCGCCAAGCTGCCGGAAATTGAAATCCGCAAGCCGGCAAGCGTGCTTGGCACCAACACGGTCGAGGGCATGCAGGCAGGCGTCGTTTACGGCTATATCGGTGCTGTGGAATACATCATCCGCCAGATGAAGAAAGAGCTGAACGACCCCGAGTGCGTTGTCATCGCGACCGGCGGTCTTGGCAAAGTGGTCTCCCGGGAAACCGATGAGATCGACGCCTATGATCCCGACATTGCCTATAAGGGAATGAAGATCATTTACGAAATGAACAAAGGCGGAGCGGAATGATCAGGGTATTTGACCTGCACGCCGATCTTGCCGAGGCGATCAGGCCTGAATATGACAGTTCCTCCTCCGCTCTTGCAGAGCGCTGGATTCCGTTAATGAATGATGGCGGCATCGGCTGGAGCGCGGCGGCGAGTTTCTTTTCCGGCAAAGAATCCTGGCAGGACATGCAGGCGTGTGTCCGTATGGTCAGAAGGGATATCGAAAACAGCGGCGCCAAACTGATCCTTGATAAGCAGGATCTGAAAGCCATGCCGGATGACAAGCCTGTTTTCCTGATGACGGTGGAAGGCATGTGCGGCATCCATGATCAGCCGGAAGAAAAAATCCAGTGGCTCTATGATCAGGGCAGCCGCATCGGCTCACTGGAATGGAATGATCAGAATGATCTGGCCACCGGCAACTCGGGCGATCCGGCAAGAGGTCTGACCGAAATGGGAAAAGCGGCGGTCAGAAAGATGAATGAGCTGCATATGATCATTGACGTTTCCCATGCCAATGAGAAAACATTCTGGGATCTTATGGACGCTTCTCAGCTTCCCCTGATTGCCACCCATTCCAACGCAAAGTCGCTGTGCACGGTGGACAGAAACCTGACAAACCAGCAGATCCGGGCGCTTGCAGAGAAGGGCGGTCTGATCGGCATGAACGCGTGCGAAAGCTTCATTTCGGACATTCCGGAAAAAAGGACGGCCCGCACTCTTGCCGCCCACGCCCGCTATATCGCCGATCTTGCCGGTCCTGAACATGTGGCCTGCGGCTTCGACTTCGGCGCTTATTACGGCTCGAAGCAGAGCCATGACCTGCGCTCACCGGAACAGACGCAGAACTTCATTGAAGGCCTGAGAGAAGAAGGCTTCAGTGAAGAAGAAATAAAGGACATCGCTTACCGCAATGTCCTGAGATTTCTGGAAGAATATATGTGATTACCAGAGGACGTCGGGATAGATCCCGTCGTCTTTCATTTTCTGCACCCGTTCGACGACTTCCGGCTTGTCCTCCTTGTAGGTGACGCCGAACCACTTGTCCTTTGAGGAAAGAACCTTCACGGAACATGTGCCTTCGCTGACCAGTTCGCCGATGGCGGTCGGAATGACATACTCGCATGTCATCGGGTTGTTTTCGTAGTTTTCATCAAGATACTTTCTGAACAGCGGCTCCACCTGTCTGAAAATCTTCGGTGTGAAGCCCCAGAAGTTCATGGAGACCAGCGCGTTTTCGTTGAGCGGCTTCCACTCGCCGTCCTCCTGGAAGTACGGTTTGCCATGGCGGCGGATAATCTTCTGCACTTCCCTGATCTTGGAAAGGTTTCCTTCTTCGTTCTGTTCGCACACGCCTCTTGTGACGGTGCCGTTGTCGGTCAGTGTGTTGCCGCAGAGGTAGCCGACCATCGCGTAATGGTCATCCTCGATTTCCTCCGTCAGGTATTTATAGATGACGCGGAAAGCGTCGCGGCCGTAGAAATCATCCGCGTTGATGATCGCAAACGGCGCTTTGACCACACCCTTGCAGGCAAGAAGGGCGTGGGTGGTGCCCCATGGTTTGATACGGCCGTCAGGCACGGTATAGCCTTCGGGAAGGCTGTCCATATCCTGGAAGGCGAATTCCACCTTCATATGTTTGCTGATACGGTCGGTCAGCGCTTTGCGGAAAGCGGCTTCGTGTTCACGGCGGATGATCAGCACCACTTTCTCAAAACCCGCTTCATGAGCGTCGTATATTGAAAACTCTATGATTGGTTCGCCGTGATTGCCGACGCCATCGATCTGTTTCATTCCGCCGTAGCGGCTGCCGAGTCCGGCTGCCAGAATCACCAGTACCGGTTTCTTGTTCATAAAATTGTCTGTCCCCCTGAAAATTGATTCAAATAAATTATATCACCTGCCCCAAAAACAACAATCATTGTTAGAATGATGGACATGAGGAAAATAATACTGGCTTCCAAAAGCCCACGCAGAAAAGAACTGCTTGAAAAATGCGGCATCGCGTTTGCGTGCATGCCGATGGATACCGACGAGTCCCTGGAAGAGGGAAATACACTTGAAGAAAAGATCCGCCTGCTTTCCGAACGCAAGGCAAAAGCGCGTCTGGCGGTCAATCCCGACGCCGTCGTGATCGGCTCCGACACAATCGTCACCCTTGACGGTGAGATCCTCGGCAAACCGGCTGACCGTGAAGACGCGAAGCGGATGCTGAGGGAACTCTCGGGCAGAACCCATCAGGTCATCACCGGCGTCTGCATTGTTTCATCAAAGAGAAAATACAGTGACGTCAGTGTATCGGATGTCACCTTCGCACCGCTCAGTGAAGAGGAGATTGACGCCTATGTCAGCAGCGGCGAATGCGATGACAAAGCCGGCGCCTATGGCATCCAGGGCCTCGGCGGCCGCTTCATCACCCATATTTCCGGCGATTATTACGCCATTATGGGACTGCCGCTGAACCTTGTGTATGAGGAACTGAAGAACATTGACCTGTATTAATTGAAAATTTTTTCAGAAAACAGAAAACAGAATTTTATTGACTCCTGTAAACATTTTCAATAACATACTGAGTATCGAGGAACAGAACAAGTACCTGCGGATCACTCAGAGAGAGCCGGGGAGGGTGGAAACCCGGCAGAAATGATAACAGGGAAACCGGACTGGGAGATTTCCTTCTGAACAGCAGTAGGAAGGACGCGACCCGCGTTAAAGGTTTGAGAGGCCGTAAGGTTTTACGGCAACCAGTGTGGTACCGCGGTTATGACCGTCTCTGGAAGGAGACGGTTTTTTTCTGTTTTTTGAAAAGATAGTGTCTAAAGTTTATGAAAACTGAGTGCTCCGGAAGCTAATGGGACCGCAAATCCCAGACAAGTCGGAGACCGGTACTGTCGATGATAGTG
>CACYNH010000047.1 GCA_902775735.1 uncultured Erysipelotrichaceae bacterium | reverse complement strand
TCAAAAAAGGCGCTGATCTGCAGCACCTTATCACGAAAATGTAACAAAATTCCTAAACGGGATATCTCAAAACGGGATATCTCATTTTAAATCGACCGGGGTAATTTTCAAAAGTTTCAATGATCCCCTTTTACGAAAAGATGCCCGCAGGAAGGACCTGCGGACATCTCAGTTAAAATCTTTAATCGAGATCAGCGCCGTTGGAGGCGATGACCTTCTTATACCAGAAGAAGGAGTCTTTTCTGCTTCTGGAGAAATCGCCGGTATCGTCGTCATGTCTGTCGACATAGATGAAGCCGTATCTCTTTCTCATTTCACCGGTTCCGGCGGAAACCAGGTCGATGCAGCCCCATGGCGTATAGCCCAGAAGATCCACATCATCGAGTTCGACCGCCTTGATCATTTCCTTGATGTGCTCTCTGAGATATTCAATTCTGTACGGATCATGGATGGAGCCGTCTTCTTCGACTGTATCGCGGGCGCCCATGCCGTTTTCAACGATGAAGAGAGGAATCTGGTATCTGTCGTAGAGTACGTCGAGTGTGAAGCGCAGCCCGACCGGGTCAATCTGCCAGCCCCAGTCTGTCATCTTGAGATACGGGTTCTTGCCGCCGCCGACAACATTGCCTTCGACCTGTTCCATCGGTTTTGCGCTTTCGATGCTGGAGAAATAGTAGCTGAAGCCGATGTAGTCGACTTTGCCTGCCTTCATGATTTCAAGATCGCCTTCCTCAATTTCAGGTTCGGCATTGAGTCTCTTCCACTTGGCGGTGCAGGTGTTTGTGTATTCGCCTCTGACATGGGCGTCGCCATAGTAGAACAGGTTCAGCATCTTTTCGCGGTTTGCGATCTGATCTTCCGGCGCGCAGGTGGCGGCGTAGCTCATCGGCACCAGTAACATGCAGCCGATCATGTTTTCCGGATCGATCTTATGTCCGGCGATGACTGCCTTGGCGGAAGCCACGAACATGTGGTGGGATGCCTGGACGATGGTCTTACCCTGGTCTTCGCCTTCTTCAAAGACAATGCCTGCCTGATGATACGGGTTTCTGTTCGGGGTCATTGTCGCGTTGATCTCGTTGAATGTCATCCAGTACTTTACTTTGCCCTTGTATCTTTCAAAGCAGGTGGTGGCGTATCTTTCAAAGAAGTCAACGAGCTTTCTGTTTCTCCATGAGCCGTATTCGCGGACCAGGGTCAGCGGCGTTTCGTAATGGGAGAGCGTGACGACCGGCTCGATCTTGTAGCTGAGCAGTTCATCGAAAACCTGATCATAGAATTTCAGACCTTCCTCATTCGGTGTTTCCTCGTCGCCTCTGGGATAGATTCTTGTCCAGCCGATGGACATTCTGAAGCATTTGAATCCCATTTCAGCGAATAAAGCGATGTCCTCTTTCCAGTGATGATAGAAGTCGGTCGCCTCGTGGCTGGGATAGAAAACGCCGTCAAGGATCTCCGGGTCAATCTGGCGCTTGACGCCATGGCGGGCGCCGCGTTCGATGTCGGCGATGCTGAGGCCTTTGCCCCCTTCCAGGTAGCCGCCTTCATACTGATTGGCAGCGGTGGCGCCGCCCCATAAAAAGTCTTTTCTCAGTTCCATGAATGATTTTCCTTTCGTGTTTGTCACATAAATTATACAGGGATAATGCATGTTCTTATATTGTTTTTTGCGGCTTGGAAAGACTGTGGTAGAATAATTATGCTTTTTTTACCAGAGGATAAAAAGAAAACGGAGAAAAAACTATGGAAAGATTAATCGGTACCACAGTCAGGGGCCTGCGTGCTCCGGTCATCAAAACCGGCGACGACCTGAAGACTATTGTTGTTGACACAGTTCTCAATGCCGCCGCGGCCGGTGAATTCGAAATCAGAGACCGCGATGTTCTGGCAGTGACGGAATCCATCGTCGCCCGCTCCCAGGGCAACTACTGCAGCATTGACGACATCGCTGCGGACGTGAAGGAAAAACTCGGCGGAGAGGACATCGGCGTCATCTTCCCGATCACAAGCCGCAACCGTTTCGCGATTGTCTTAAGAGGCATCGCCAGAGGCGCAAAGAAAATTTATCTGCAGCTGAGCTACCCTTCCGATGAAGTCGGCAATCACCTGATCGACGTTGACCTTCTTGATGAAAAGGACGTCAATCCCTATACCGATGTTCTGAGTGAAGAACAGTTCATTGAACTCTTCGGCCAGCCTTCCCATCCATTCACCGGAATGAACTATGTGGATTACTACAAGAAGCTCATCCGGGCGGAAGGCTGCGAGGTTGAATTCGTCTTCGCCAATAACGCGACAGCGATCCTGAACTACACAAAGAATGTTCTGGTCTGTGACATCCACACAAGATTCCGCACAAAGAGACTTTTAAAGAAGCACGGCGCGGAAAGAGTCGTCGGTATGGATGACCTGATGACCGCTCCTGTCAACGGTTCCGGCTATAACGAAAAATACGGACTTCTCGGCTCCAACAAGGCAACCGAAGACACCGTCAAGCTCTTCCCCAATGACTGCAAGCCTTTCGCGGTCGCGATCCAGAATGAAATCAAAGAAAAGACTGGCAAACTCATTGAAGTCATGGTCTATGGCGACGGCGCCTTCAAGGATCCCGTCGGCAAGATCTGGGAACTGGCTGACCCGGTCGTTTCCCCCGGCTACACAGACGGTCTTGAAGGAACACCGAACGAGCTCAAGCTCAAGTATCTGGCCGACAACCAGTTCGCCGATCTCTCCGGTGAAGAGCTCAAGGAAGCGATTCGCAAGTCCATTCATGAAAAGGACGCGCAGCTTGTCGGCAAGATGGTTTCAGAAGGAACCACACCGAGAAGACTGACCGACCTGATCGGTTCGCTTTGCGATCTGACTTCCGGCTCCGGCGACAAGGGAACACCGTTTGTCTACATCCAGGGCTACTTCGACAACTATACAGACTGATCACATGGCAATCCTCCGTTACGGGGGATTGCTTTCTTGTTTCAGAAGCTGATCCGATGTAGAATTGATGGCGGTATTAATAAAGGAGTTTGCAATGACATTACGTACAAGATTTGCGCCGAGTCCCACCGGCTATATGCATATCGGCAACCTGAGAACAGCCTTATATGCTTATCTGGTCGCCAAAAAGGATCCCGAGGGAGTCTTCATCCTCAGAATCGAAGACACCGACCAGGGACGTCTGGTCGAGGGAGCCACCGATATCATCTATGACACCATGAAGTCCTGCGGTCTGAAACATGACGAAGGACCTGATGTCGGCGGTGATTACGGTCCTTATGTGCAGTCGGAAAGAGTCAGCAGCGGTCTCTATATGGATTACGCGAAAAAGCTGATCACAAGAGGCGGTGCCCACTACTGCTTCTGCGATGAGGAAAAGATTGCGGCGGAAAGAGCTGCCGCGGGCGACAGCTTCAAATATGACGATCCGTGCAAAAAGCTCAGCGTCGAAGAATGCGAAAGAAGAATTGCCGAAGGCGCGAAGTTTGTCATCAGACAGACAATCCCGCAGAGCGGCACAACATCATTTGACGATGAAGTCTTCGGAACCATCACCGTTGAAAACGAAACGCTCGATGAGCAGGTTCTCATGAAGAGCGACGGCTTCCCGACTTACAACTTCGCCAACGTCATCGATGACCATCTGATGGGCATCACCGACGTCGTCAGAGGCATGGAATATCTCTCTTCCACACCGAAGTACAACCTGATCTATGAAGCCTTTGACTGGGACATTCCCCGCTATATCCACTGCCCGCCGGTCATGAAGGATGAGCACTCCAAGCTCTCCAAGAGAAACGGCGACGCCTCCTTCCAGGACCTGGTTGCCAAAGGATATCTGCCGGAAGCGATCCTCAACTACATTGCCCTGCTTGGCTGGGCGCCGGAAGAGGACCGCGAGATCTATACGCTCGATGAACTGGTTCAGGCTTTCAACGTCAAAAGAATCGGCACAAGCGGTGCCATCTTCGATCCGGAGAAACTGACATGGCTCAACGGCATGTGGCTCAGAGGAATGGATCTGGATTCCTATTATGACCTGATTAAGCCTTACATCGACGAGGCGGTCAAACGCAATTGCGACAAGAAAAAGATCGCTGCCATTGTTCAGCCAAGAGCCAACACACTCAATGAAATCAGCGGCATGCTGGGATTCTTCGATGAATTCCCTGCCTTTACAACCGATCTTTACAACCACAAGAAGATGAAGTCCAATCCGGAAGTCGCCCTTGTCTCCCTCAAGGCATGTAAGGAAGTTCTTTCCGCCCAGGAGGACTGGAGCGAGGAAGCGCTGCACGAAGTGCTGATGTCTGTTCCCAAACAGATCGAAAAGAAGAATGGACAGGTTCTCTTCCCCCTGCGCTTAGCCATTACCGGCTTAGCCTCCACACCGGGCGGCGCGATTGAAATCGCCTATATCCTCGGTAAGGAAGAAACGCTCAGAAGACTTGATCTCTCCATCGCCCAGCTGGAAAGCGAAGCACAGTAACTGAAACGGTCAGAACTGCCTGACCGTTTTTTATTGCGGCGGGCTGATGCGTTTTGTTTCTGAGTCGCAGACCACCGGATTCTGTTAATGAAGAAAGGGAAACCATTTTCCGGTTTCCCTTAATAATAACAATCTCATCTGCTCTCTGATGAGAATAAGAGACTGGTTCACCTTCCTGTTTTTTCAGGCAGTGCTTACGAAAAAAGACACCCGTGTTTTGACGGATGTCCGGATATTTTATTCTTTGGAGCGGATTTTCGCAGCAGTTTTAAGGACATAGGGATATGCCTTGTCGAATGCCCAGTAAACAGGCGGATTGAGGACGAAATTGAATTCGCCGATCGCTTCTTCAACATTCATGAGGAAGTTGGATTTAAAGACGGTCAGACCATCGTCCAGGGTTCCTTCCATGCCGCCGAAGGAACATTCATGGATGCCGTTCTGTGCGCAGAATTCAATGCATTTGTTGTAAAGAAGATAGCTGGCACGGATGCGCATCGCGTTGGGATTGTTGCCCATATAGAAGATTTCCATCATGTTGCGGTTATAGCAGGCAAGAATGCCGCAGAGGATCATTTCATCTTCCCCTGCCGTCTCTCTGTCCGCCTTCAGCTTTTCAAGCTCGGCAGTATCTTCGGCAAGACCTCTTTCATGGATGCCTTTCTGCTTTCTTGTCAGCTCGCCTTTGAGGGCTTCCTCATGCTCAGCGATTCTGCCTTCGAGCATTTCCATCTGCTTTTTCAGATTGAGTTTGGCCACCATGCAAAGAGCGTTGTCGCCATAGACTTCCATCATGTTGCGGAAGTAATCCTCATTTCTGAGCGCGATCTTTTTGCGCACTTCGGTATAATGCATCGCGGTGCAGAAGTCCTGCAGATATTCATGGCCGGTAAAGACTTCGGTTCCCTTTTTCTTCGCGGTTTCGATGGAGCGGATGGTCTTGCGGTCAAGATGATCATAGTAATCCGGATCGACGTCCATTTCGGCGTTGAAGCGGGGCTGTGTGGTTTCGGCGATCATCTTTGTGAAGCCCTTGTGCTCAGCGCCCAGTGACTTCAGGAAACTGATCACGCCTTCGTTCATCGTCGGATTGACTTCATCCTTTTTCTTCACATCGTAGCGTCTGTACATGACCTTGGGGTCAAAGCGCAGGGCGATCGCCTTTCTCTTTTTCGCTTCCCTCTTCAGGTTTTCGAACATGAAGCGGACCAGGTTATGATCGTTGTAGTTCATAACTGGGCCTTTGGGAACATAGAACAGAGTTGTGCCAAGCGGCATTCTACGGATCAGCACCAGAGCTGTGGCGACGATATTGCCCTTTTCGTCGGTCACGCTTGTCAGCATATGATCCCAGTTGTTTTTGACATCGGCCCAGCTGGAGCACTGGAAGAGGTTGTTCTGATCTGAATTGATGACAAATTCATCGAGGACCTTCGGGTCCGTATCGGTATGGAACTGATATGTCATACAATCTCCTTTTTCTTTAAAAAATAACCCGCAAGCGATTGCGGGTTATCAGATATATGGTGACGTGTACGGGGTTCGAACCCGTGAATGCTGCCTTGAGAGGGCAGTGTGTTGAGCCGCTTCACCAACACGCCGCAGACGAAGGAAGTTAATTTCCTTCGTGCCTGTAAATAATACTATAAGACCTTTTTGATTGCAAGTTTAGTTTGCGGAATCAAGTGCCTTCTTTGCGGCGTCGACGATCTCGGCAAAGCCCTTTTCGTCGTGGATTGCGATTTCAGACAGCATCTTGCGGTTGATGTTGATGTCAGCCAGCTTGAGGCCGTGCATGAACTTGCTGTAGGACAGATCATAAGGTCTGACAGCAGCGTTGATTCTGGCGATCCAGAGCTTGCGCATTTCACGCTTTGTCTGCTTTCTGCCGATGTACGCATACTTCAGTGAGTGCATGACCTGCTCATTGGCAGTCCTGTAGAGAAGATGCTTGCTTCCGAAATAGCCTTTGGCCTGCTTTAAAACCTTCTTGCGTCTGTTGCGCGTAGGTGTTGATCCTTTAACTCTCATCTTTCATTACCTCCCTGAATTAACCCTGAAGCAGCTGTCTGTCGCGCTTGACATCAGTGCTGTTGGCTGTTGTGCTCTTAGCCAGGTGCATCTTCTGCTTGTGGGACTTGTTTGCAGCGAAGTGTGATACGTAGTTATGCTGTACCTTGAGTTTGCCGGTGCCTGTGAGCTTGCTGCGCTTTGCAAAGGTTTTCTTTGTCTTCATCTTGTAATTCTTAGGCTTCTTTGCTTTTGCTTTCATAACGTTCTCCTTTACTTGCCCTTTTTCGGTGAGAATATAACGGACATTGTGTTGCCTTCCAGCGATGCTGACTTGCTGACTTCCGCAATGTCAGAGATCGCTTCCGTAAACTTGTTTATGATCTCTTTGCCGACTTCCTGTCTGGTGATCATACGGCCTCTGAAGCGCATGTCGATGCGGACTTTCTGTCCTTCCTCGATCCACTTTCTGGCCTGATTCAGCTTGGTGTTGAAGTCGTTCTCGTCAATGACGGGTGAAACTCTGAGCGGCTTGATTTCGGTGACGTGCTGCTTTTTCTTAGCTTCGCGTGCTTTCTTCTGTTCCTCGAAGCGGTAGCGGCCGTAATCAACAATCTTGCAGACCGGGGTCTGCGCGTTCGGTGCGACACAGAGCAGATCAAGGTTCATTTCATACGCTTTTTCGAGCGCTTCCCTTCTCATCATGGTGCCCAGCTGTTCGCCGTTGGGGCCGATGACAAGAACTTCTCTGAAACGAATGTCCTCGTTAACCATGTCCGTAGGTTCTTTTCTTCTGTTTTTGTTATTCTTGATCCTTCCCAAGTGATCCTCCTGTGATTGAAAAAACAGGTGCGAAGCCGCACCTGTCCGAAAAAGTCTCTGTTCTGCTTTCGGCCTTGTACCCAGATCCTGAGGATGTCGGGTGAGAAGCGGTGCTTCTTCTTTCCGTGATTTCAATGTACTCAAATATTAAACAATACAGTGAAGTGAATGTCAATAGGTTAATTTTCAAATGCCGAGTTAAATCGACATATCCCGAATGGCTTGAGATTTAAGTTGAGGTATCCCGTTTTATTGCATTTTGTGAAAATGGTTTCAAAGGAGAAAGAAAC
>CACYNH010000046.1 GCA_902775735.1 uncultured Erysipelotrichaceae bacterium | reverse complement strand
CTGATACTGTCTAAGGCTTTTTCCATATGTCCTTAAGGACGAATCTCGCAACTCTTGAAATTTGGGGGTTGACAGGGGTTCTTACATATCAGATTTGCAGAAAGAAACGGCACTGCCTTTGGTGAAAAGAACGGAGGAAACACAAAAAAACCGGATTTCTCCGGTTTTTATGGTGGTCCCAGGCAGAATTGAACTGCCGACACCGGCATTTTCAGTGCCGTGCTCTACCTACTGAGCTACAGGACCATTGGTTGCGAGGGAAGGATTTGAACCAACGACCTCCGGGTTATGGGCCCGACGAGCTACCAGGCTGCTCTACCTCGCGATAAGAATGGTCAGGTGCCTGCCGATACAGGCTTGAAGTAAATGGCGGAGGAGCAGGGATTCGAACCCTGGCGCCAGTTTCCCGACCTACCGGTTTTCAAGACCGGACCCTTCAACCACTTGGGTACTCCTCCACAGTGGACCCTGAAGGACTCGAACCTTCGACCAATCGGTTATGAGCCGACAGCTCTGACCAACTGAGCTAAGGGTCCGTGCCGGGTTTGCACGTGCCGATACGCACTTAACAAGAAATGGTAGCGAGGGTGAGACTCGAACTCACGACCTACCGGGTATGAACCGATTGCTCTAGCCAACTAAGCTACCTCGCCATAAGATTCAGTCGGGATGGCAGGATTTGAACCTGTGACCCCTTGATCCCAAATCAAGTGCACTACCAAGCTGTGCTACATCCCGAAATGGCGCGCCGAGCAGGAATCGAACCCGCAACCTTTTGATTCGTAGTCAAATACTCTATCCAGTTGAGCTATCGGCGCATTCGGCATCTCGAAATCGAGTGCTTAGTTATATTAGCAAACCTTTCCCTGTTTGGCAAGCGGTTTATTAAAAAACTTTTTCAAATTTCGATGAATTTTTCTATCGGTTTTTTCTGAGGAATTCCGCAAGGGCTTCACATCCCCTTTCAATATCGGTATACGCAAGCTCAAAATCGTCCGTATACCAGGGGTCTGATATGCTTCGGTGTGAACCATGAAATTCAGGCAGGCAGAAGATCTTTTTCCCTTCTCTGTATCTTGTCATAACATCATCAGTTCTTCTTTCCTCATTGAAGAAACGGCAGAGATTCCGGATATTGGCGTCATCCATCCCGATGATCAGATCATATTCCTGATAGTCTTTTTCTGTGACTGTTCTTGCCCTTCTTTTATCAAAGGGAATGCCCTTCTCCCTGAGCTTGGCTTTGGCATACGGATAGATGTCATTGCCGGTTTCCTCCCAGCTGGTGGCTGCTGAAGCAATTGCGATATTCATATGCTTCAAAACAGGATCTTCCGAACAGATCTTTTTGAATATGAATTCCGCCATAGGAGAGCGGCAGATATTGCCGTGGCAGACAAACAGCACTTTTGTGTTTTGCATATACAGTTCCTTTCAGATCAGATTGACAATGAGACCGCATAAGAGCGAAAAGCCCATCACAAACAGGATATAAAGGGCGAAACGTTTCCATCCCATGACGATCTTCAAAGCGCCGAGATTGGTGATTTTGGTGGCAGGGCCGGTGATCATGAAGGCTGCTGCCGAGCCAAGGCTCATCCCGTCCGCAATCCAGCTGCTCAATAAGGGAATGGTTCCCCCGCCGCACGCGTAAAGAGGCACTCCTGCTGTCGCCGCCATTAAAATTCCCCAGGCTTCATTGCCGCCGAACAGACGCACCATCAGATCTTCCGGCACATAGCGCTGGAACAGAGCTGAAAGAACGATACCTAAAAGAAAATAACCTCCCGTGGCTCTGACATTTCTGATGAAATTCAGAAGATAGCGGACAAGAAGATTGGGATGTGTATCTCTGGAGGCTCTTTCTTCAAAACCTTCAAAATTGAAGAAGTCCTGCTTTTTCGTGAAGAAATGTACCAGAAGACCGGCCGCGCATCCGCAGACGAAACAGGAGATGATCCTGACCGCCAGGGCCTTAGGTCCAAGCGCCGCGCTGTAGATGATCAGCTGGGGATTGAGCAGGATGGAGGCCATCATGAAAGCCGCCAGCCAGTCTTCGCGCATGGACTGTCTTCTTAAGGAAGCCGCCACCGGAATCGTGCCGTACATGCATAATGGCGAGGCAATGCCCAGAAGGCAGGCGGGAATGATGCCGGCAAGTCCAGCCTTTGAAGAGCGCATGCGGGAAAAAAGCCCATGGATTCTGTCTTTGGCAAAGACGGAAATGAATGAGCCGATCGCCATGCCGGCAATCCAGTAGACAAAGATCTGCCGCAGCTGAATGTCAAAGTAGTACCAGAGATAGATGAACTCTCTGCGCAGTATCTCAGCCATCGATCTCCACCAGCTCATAGGAGCGGGAGCCAAGGCTGATCTCTTCCGCATGTTCGAGGGTATGGACGCCGTGCTTTGACTCGATTCTGTTGACAAGGGATGTATTGCCTTCTGCCTTATAGACAAGGTCGACACAGGCCTGATCCAGGGCGACCGGATCAGCGGAAGCCAGGATACCGATATCATGGATATCAGGCTCCGCCGGATGCCCGTCGCAGTCGCAGTCAACGGAAAGACGGTTCATGACATTGATTTAGACGATGTGCTCTTCCCCGGCGTGATCACGGAAGCCGGTGACCATTTCCGCCAGCGCTTCAAGCCAGGCGTCCTGGTCGCTGTACATGATACTGCCGCTTGTTTTTGTGCCGGCGGTATGGACAAGAACCTTGCCTGAGGCTGAGGAAAGACCGATGCCGACATTTTTGACGGCACCGCCGAAGCCGGCCATCGCATGGCCTTTGAAATGGGAGAGGATGATCCAGTCGGAATAGTTTTCCGCATGGCTGCCGACGATGATCCTGTCCAGCCTTGTGCCGCCTGTCACGGGCCATTCGGTTTCCCCTTCCTCATCGAGAAGGTCAAAATCAGCAATCGCGGTAAAGCCATGGTCTTCGGCCACCTGCTTATGCATGGCGGAGCTGGATCTTGAGCCGCCATAGGCGGTATTGCACTCAACGATGGTGCCGTCTACTTTCTTTACAAGGTCTTCGATCAGTTCGGGACGCAGGTAATTGCTGGCGGGCGGTTCGCCGGTGGAAATCTTGACGGCGGTTTTTCCTGAAGGTGTCCAGTCAAGGGCTTCATAGATCCTTACCAGACCTTCAGAAGAGATATCGGAAGTGAAATATACAACGGACGCATTTTCATCCTGTTCAGGCGCAGAGATCTCTGCCGTTTCTTCTGTCTGCTGAGGTTCTGTCTGTTCAGTCTCATCAGCCCCGCCTGTCTCCTGAGCGGGAGCACAGCCGGCAAAGACGATTGACGCAAGCGCGATCGCAGAAAGAACACGAAGTGATTTTTTCATAGCGGTCTCCTTTTCATAAAATGAGCTGATGTCACGTTACTACTATATATGAATGCAGGTGAATGTGTATGGCGGAAACGGACAGTTTTTATCTGAAAAAAGGAAGTCCGCTGAAAACTTCCTTTTGAAATGCTGTGATTCAGGAACGGATCCGGTGAATGATTTCAATCATCTGATCGCTGAAACCTTCCAGATCAGCTTCACTGATGGCGCCTTCGTTGAGAAGACTGACAAGAATATACGGCATTTCTGATTTAGCCATATGGGCAAGAACGCCTGTCTTCTTTTTATCTTCTTTGAGTCTGTCATGGAGCTTCCACCATCTGTCGCTTGCCAGCTGATCACTGTCCATGATTTCTCTGTACTCCATAAGGAGGGTGGCCATGTAGTTTTCCTGCCATTCGGGAAGTCTTTCCCGAAGCAGTTTCCAGTCTCTTTTGCTGTAATCGGCCATATTATTTTTCCTTTCTGCCTGAAGGGAATCGGAGGATTCCGTCTGGATGTATCTGCTGAGAAGCCTGACGCTGGCAATGTCGGCGCAGACTTCAGGATCGCCGTTTTCGATTCTCTGCGCCAGTTCGCCGATTTCCATCCAGACCGCTTCCGAAACTTCCTCTTTCTGCAGTTTCAGGTCTTCGATGGCGACCGGTTTTTCATATACATAGAGGAAGGCGATTTCATTGTCATTGAACATGCGGTCATGAAAGACTTCCTGAAACTGAATCCGGAATGTGCCGGCTTCATGAAGATCATCCGCTGAGGCATGAATGCCGAGTTCCTCTTCCAGTTCGCGCAATGCCGATTCCTTCGGTTCATCGCCGGCAAGAATGTGGCCGGCGGATGATGTGTCAAGGCATAAGGGCCAGGAGTCTTTTTCAGCGGAGCGCCGCTGAAGCAGGACGTCCGTTCTGTCCCCGCGTCTTTGAATCACCCAGACATGGGCGGTACGGTGGAGGATGCCTTTTTCATGGGCAGTATGGCGGATGACCGTTCTGCCGGTCGGATTGCCGTTTTCATCGACAATGTCGAAGAGTTCGCTTTCAGGCATGCTTCATGGACCGCGAAGCGATCAGGTTCACGCCGGTGCCGGCGATATTTTCAAGAATCACCGTATCCACTTCGACCGGCGCGTCTACCGTGATCTCACGGACTTCGGCCATGGCCTGTTCCATGAGTTCAAGCGGGATTTCTTTTTCGGTGATGACCGGCAGGACGCGGTGGGTGCCGTTATTGATTCTTACGGTGCTGGTCAGAATGCGCATCGGCTGCACGCATTCCTGTCTGGCGTAGGCTTCGCCCCTGGGGCAGGTGTTGCCTTTGACGGAAAGGACTTCTTTGCCTTCCATTGTGACTGTCAGACGGCATCCCATCGGGCAGTTGACACAGATCAGTTCTTTTTCAGTCATTCTTCAGTTACCTCCCGCATTGAGATGGTGACGTCTTCCTTCAGGGCCGCGATCTCCTTTGCGGTAAGGATGACACGTTCCATTTCCGAAGGCATGAGTTTCTTTCTGTTCATGGTTCTTAAAAGGGTTTCTCCGCTTCTGATTTCCACAACCGCTTTGTCCATCGGTTTTCTGACGCGGAAGAAGAATTCGACATTGGCATTTGCGTCTTCGGGATGGACGCAGGAAGGAACCATGTAGGAGACGTTTTCGCCAGGTTTGACGGCAAGCGGCGTTCCCCTGTCCTTCTTTTCCTTCAGGTAGCGGGCAGCCCCTTCGGCCGCTCTTTTTGCCTGCAGGGAAACGAAGTCGACGAGGTCATGGACATGGAGACCGTTGCCGCAAGCGAAGATGCCTTCGGTTTCAGTCATGTAGGAATCATCGACCTTCGGACCGCGGATGGCAGGATCCATGCGGATGCCGGCTTCTTCGGCCAGGTGGTTTTCGGGAATCAGACCAACCGACAGCAGAAGCGTGTCGACGTCGAAATACTGTTCGGTTCCCGGAATGGGATTCATCTTCTCATCCACCTGCATTAACTCAATCTTCTCAAGTCTGTCTTTGCCGAAGGTGCGGGTGACGGTGTGGGAAAGATAGAGCGGGATATTGAAGTCTTCCAGGCACTGGCGGATGTTTCTGGGCAGGCCGTTGGAATACGGCATGATTTCAGCCACGCCATAGACCTTCGCCCCTTCCAGGGTCATTCTTCTTGCCATGATGAGACCGATATCGCCGGAGCCCAGGATAAATACCTTTTTGCCGACCATGTAGCCTTCGATGTTGAGATAGCGCTGGGCCTGGCCGGCGGTATAGATGCCGGCGGGTCTTGTGCCCATGATGTTGATGGCGCCTCTGGCTCTTTCGTAGCAGCCGACCGCCAGAATGATGGCGTCAGCCGATATTGTGACGTCGCCTTCAGCGCTGCTGATATAGCGGACGGTTTTATCGGGATGCAGTTCCGTCACCATGGTGTTGAGACGGATGTCGACATTCAGTTTTTCGGCCATCTTCACATAGCGCTCGGCGTAAGCGGGACCGGAAAGCTGTTCTTTGAATGTCTGCAGGCCGAAGCCGTTATGGATGCACTGTTCAAGAATTCCGCCGGGTTCGCAGTCTTTTTCAAGGACAACGATGTCTTCGATGCCGTTTTCTTTAAGTGTCACCGCCGCGGAAAGACCGGCGCTGCCGCCGCCGATGATCACTGCCTGATAATGCCTCATTTTCTGTTCTCACTTTCCAGGATCACGGATTTCTGTGAATCCAGAACCACTTCCAGCGGGGAGATGCCCAGCTCTCTTGCCAGGATATTGAGGACCAGGGGTTCGCAGAAGCCGCCCTGGCATCTGCCCATTCCCGGTCTGACTCTCTTTTTGACGCCTTTGACGCTGATTGCGCCGCAGGGTCTGTGAATGCAGTCGATGATTTCGCCTTCGGAAACCTGTTCGCAGCGGCAGATGATTCTGCCATAGGACGGGTTTTCTTTGATCATCCGGTTTCTTTCCTCTTCGCTCAGCTCACTCAGGACGACAGGTGCTTTGCGGGTTCTCTTCGCTTCTTTGTCCGGAACAATTTCAATGCGCTTTGAAAGCAGTTCATCGATGATGTAGCGGGAGATGCCCGGCGCCGAGGCAAGACCCGGGGATTCGATGGAAGCGGCGTTGATGAAGCCGGGAAGGCCCTCTGCCTCTTCGATGATGAAGTCGGCATGGTCGCTTGCCGGACGGACGCCGGAGAAGGTGCGGATGGAGCGGTTGAGCGGGATGCTGTTCAGTGTTTTGGAAATATTGGTCCTGACATAAGCCAGCCCGTCGCTGCTGGTGCCGTTGTCATCCGGATCGTCGATGTAGTCGCTGTTAGGGCCGATCAGTGTGTTGCCGTAAACGGTCGGCACAGCCAGAACGCCTTTGCCTTTGGCAGCGGAAGGAACCGGGAAGATGATATGCTTCACAGGCTGTGCGTCCTGATCGAGGACATAGTATTCACCTCTTCTGGGCCGCATGACAAAGCCGGGATCCTTCTGAACCATTTTCGCGATATGATCCGCGTAAACGCCGGCCGCGTTGACCACGGTGCGGGCAAGAAGATCCTTTTGCGGTGTATGGACAAGATAGCCCTGTTCCAGAACCTCAATGCCGGTGCATTCGCTGTTGAGGAAAAGATCAGCGCCGTTTTCGATGGCGTTTTCCATGCAGGCGCAGGCTGCTTCCCATGGATAAATGACGGCAGTGGTATAGAAATCCAGAACCTTCGTGACATTGTCTGAAAGATTCGGCTCTTCTTTCTTCGCTTCCTGTCTGCTTAAAAAGCGGTAGGGAATCTCACGCTCTTGAGCCCTCTTTGCCAGAACGTCAAGATGGTCTTCCTCCTCTTTGCCGCAGGCGGCGATATAGGCCCCGACTGTTTTATAGTGCAGGCCAAGCTCTTCGCACATCTTCGGCCAGAGTCTTGCGCCTTCAACATTCAGCTTTGCCTTGAGGGTTCCCGGCTCAGGGTCATAGCCGGTATGGACAATGGCTGAATTGGCCATCGTTGCCCCGTCGGCGATATCGTTTTCCTTTTCGATAACCGCGACGCGCAGATGGCAATGGGACAGATCACGGGCAAGCACCGTGCCGGTGATTCCCGCCCCGATAATCACAACATCATACATATTATGGAATACCTCGGTTTCTTTCTCCTATTATAGCCCTTCAAAGGGTTTCTGTATGGACACATCTGCAAAAAGAAAAGGCCTTGCGGCCTTGCAGGGTTAAGGTTCAAGAGGAACTTCCGGCAGTTCAATACCCCCATCAGAACCATCAGGCTCTTCAGCAGTTCCTGAATCATTTGCGGGTTCCTGCGGTTCTTCGTATGCCGGCTCATCATAGACGGGTCCCTGCGGACTGTCTTCACTGTACGCGGGTACCTGCTGCCAGCTGTTCTCCCCTGCCTGTTCCATGACGGGGTTGAGAACTTCCGGGTCAAACGCCTCATTGGTCAGAGGATCAGTTTCAAACATTTCAATAATGGGACCGATGAGTTCGTCAAAGACACTCTGATCAGGTTTCTCAGGTCTTCTGTCTTCGCTGAGATACGCATGGGTGCGGATATATCTGAACATTGCCGCAAGACCATCCGCGTTGTAATGGATGCCGTCATATTCGATATATTCATCTTTCGCGTATCCGGTTTTCTCATCAGCGAGCGCTTCAAAAGAATTTAGAAATTTCCATCCGTTTTTGGTACACATCGCCAGGATCGCGGAGTTGAAGTCACGGATCTGGTCAATGGAGACTTTTTCATAGTGCGTCATTTCACCGCAGGGCGGGATGGAATTGATGATCAGATCAGCGTAGGGATATGATTTTTCAACCGCTTTGATCTGTTCTTCATACATCCCAATGAAGTCATCTGTTTTCGTGTCGGGATTCAGGTCATTGGTGCCGAAGGTCATGAGGATTCTTCTCGGTTTGAGGATTTCCGCTGCCTGGCTCATTGTGTATGTGCCGTAGGTAAACTGTTCACAGTAAAGAGTCGTGATTCCGCCGGCGCTCATTCCCACAGCCGCGATGGTGTTATCGGCAGTGGTGAATGTATAGCCGTCCTCATCTTCAAAAGTCATAAAGCGCACTGTATTTGAATCGCCAAGGAACAGGGTTTCATCAATATACGCGTTTCCGGCGTCTGCTGTCAGTTTCAGCAGTGCAGCGTCGCTTGTGTCCATGCGGGCTTCTTCTGTGATCTGCGGTGTTTTCTGTTCTTTATGCGCCTGCGCGTTACGGCTGCGGTAAAGGATCCCGAGAACCATCCCCAGGACGACCGCAAGCAATGCCAGCAGAATCATTACAAGAATCTTTGTAAGTGAACTGCCGTTCTGATTTTTTCCTCTGTTGTCTGTCATAAACATCGATATCATACACCATCGCGGAACCAAAGGATTTTTAAATTCCCCAAAGCATACATAATCTCGAATCTCATTACATATTCAGCATCTTTCAGAGTGCGTATTTTATGCGTATGATTTAATGCGTGAGGAGATAGCAATGAAGCAGAAAGCTCTCACCAAACTTCTTTTACAGGCTGGAGTCGTTTTCTACGACATGGGGCAAATCACGATAGATACAAACGCGGTGATGTTATTGAGCAGATCCCCAGACACAAAGAAATAAATGAGCAGCTTGCTAAAGCTATTCTGAAGAGGAATGGAATCAGCCGGTAATACGGATCTTCTGCAGTGCCTGAAACGAACAAATGTCAACTACCATACCCAAACATGACTGAGTCAGGTTATGGATATGGCTTGTAAATGAAATGCTTAAAGCATTTCAGATACAACTTGTCGCATCTGCCCAACAGTACGAACGGTCTTAAGATAAGACCTCCTGGCTTTTTTACACAGTGCGAAGCGCTGTGCTGGCGATACATAGGGTTGGCTGACATTC
>CACYNH010000045.1 GCA_902775735.1 uncultured Erysipelotrichaceae bacterium | reverse complement strand
CAACGAAGGCGTCCTTAATAGCGGACAGGACCTTGTTTGACTGCATCTTTCCCGCGAAGGAAAGAAGGCCATTCATAAATTTTTCATTCATAATGAAAACTCCCCTTTCATTTAGAAGTTTAACTATCTTGAAATCACTTTGCAATCAAATTCACACAATGTGGCAATAAATTATCTGATTTCTGACGATAAATTCGCAGTAATTGACAAATATTTGTCAATTTTATGTGATTTTTCGCAGAGTAAGCGATTTCAAAGAAACTTTTATGCAATGAATCTGATACTTTGAAATCATTTTTGTGTGAGAATTATGTGTTAATTTACGCAAAAAAAGAAAAGACTCCAAGCGGAGCCTTTTCTGAAGTTTTAAAGCTGATTAAGCCTTGTTAGCGGAGCCGAATGCTTCGCAGAGTTCGATTGCCTTGGCGATGATTGCGTCTGCGCCCGGTTTCAGGAGCTTACGGGGGTCATAGCCCTTGCCTTCGAGATCCTTGCCTGCTTCGATGTACTTTCTTGTAGCATCAGCGAAGACCAGCTGGAGTTCTGTGTTGACGTTGATCTTGGAAACGCCCATTGTGATCGCCTTGGATGTCTGCTCGAACGGGATACCGGAACCGCCATGGAGAACCAGCGGCTTGCCTTCAACTGCTTCGTTGATTTCGTTCAGACGGTCAAAGTTCAGACCAGCCCAGTTTTCAGGATACTTGCCGTGGATGTTGCCAATACCTGCAGCCAGGAAGTCAACACCGAGAGCTGCGATTTCAGCGCATTCCTTCGGGTCAGCGAGTTCGCCATTGGAAGTAACGCCGTCTTCTGTGCCGCCGATACCGCCGACTTCGCACTCAACGGAAACACCGACGCTGTGAGCCAGAGCGATGATTTCCTTGGACTTTTCTACGTTCTCAGCGAAATCGAAATGGGAGCCGTCGAACATAACGGATGTGTAACCTACTTCGATGCAGGCCTTTGCGCCTTCGTAGGAACCGTGGTCGAGATGCAGAGCAACAGGAACTGTGATGCCCATGGAATCGTGGAGGTCTCTTACCATGTCAACGACCATCTTGTAGCCGCCCATGTACTTGGCAGCGCCTTCGGATGTCTGAATGATGACAGGGGACTTTGCCTTCTCAACAGCAGCGAGGATGCACTTTGTCCATTCGAGGTTGTTTGTGTTGAATGCAGGAATCGCATAATGGCCTTCATGGGCCTTTTCGATCATTTCCTTAGCGGATACTAAAACCATAGATTATATTTCCTCCTATTTGTGAATAAATCATATCCCTTTTTTCTCCTGTTGAAAAGATTTTCCCTTAAAAAAGGAAGCCTTTTCAGACTTCCTGATCAGTACGCGTCCTCCCCTTTGGGCAGATCGTAGCCGCTGTTGTCAACCGGCTCATCAGTTTCATCATCGTCCAGCTCAATCTCGCTGGTATCGATATGGACCTCCTCGAATTTGCGGCGGTTGCGCAGATCCCACTTGTTGTTCTCAAGTGAAGCGAACCGGGAATCCATCATCAGTTCCGAATAGAGCTGACTCTTTTTGCGCTTGCGTTTTTCTTCAGGGATTTCCATCTTCTTCGCGACCTCCTCCCAGAGTTTCGCAAAGTCGACTTCTTTCTTCCTTTTTGCCAGACATTCATAAGCAACGTCTGTCACTGTTTGATTGCGTGTCATTACTACTAAACTCCTTTAAAAACGAATCAGAGGGACTCCGGAACCGGTCCGATTTCCCAGATCAGAATCTGGTCAAGCACCGGGTCATCCCCCGACAGAACCCTGTACTCCACCAGCCAGACGGTATCATTTTTCTCATAGCGGCTCAGTTCCGTTTCCAGTTCAAGCCTGCCATATTCTGAATCAATGAAACTCTTGCCTCTACCTCGCTTTCTTAAAACCGTGCGGCTGATCACATCCGCTTTTCTTTCAAGTATGATTTCTTCTTCACCGAATATTACCGACTGCACAGCGTGTCTGTCCTCAGGATACAAAAGCCTGCTGCCGTTGAGCAGTCCCTGTGTCTCGATCAATATCTGTTCTGTTCCCGAAAACCTGTCGGTCTGTCTCAGTCTGACATTTACCTTCATTCCGAAAAATTCCGTATTGCCTTTTCCATATGTATGATAGCCGGTGCACCGTCAGCTGATTATTGCGGCGGATATCTGATGTCATGCAGCGATTCCGGCCATATAAATTTTTTGGACGATAACCGGAAATGCTGGGAAAAAGTGTTATTTGTTTTTATGCGACCATTTTAATACGATAATGCATGAAGTCAATCACCTGCCGTTCTTTTTTTCCTTTTTTACGCAAAATCAGACTGCTTTGAAGGCGATTTGTACTGCCGTGCTATACTTAATAGGTAGCTATTCACAAGGAGGACGCTCCATGCTGTTCAGAACAGTCACGGCCGAAGAGTACGAGGCTTTCGCACTCACTCATCCCGGCCGCTATTATATCAACAGTTCAAAAATGATTGAGCTGAAAAAAAACAACGGATGGCAGGTCTATTACACCGCCGTCACCGATGATCAAGGAAAGATTCTCGCAGCCGCCGGATTCTCGAAAGTTCCTGCCGCAAGATTCTTCCACTACGCCTATGCCCAGCGCGGCATTCTCTGTGATTTCCGCAATCATGAGCTGACCGCCTTCTTTACACAGGAGCTGAAAAAGTTCCTGAAGGATAACGGCATGGCCTATCTCAGAATGGATCCGTATGTGGAATACCAGCAGCTCAACACTGACGGTTCCATCACCGGGGGAGGTTTCAACAATCAGGACATTATTGATTTCCTGGAATCTCTGGGATACGAACATCTCGGCTTCACCAAAAATTACACAGCTGATTCACAGGTCCGCTACATGGTTGTGCTTGATCTTGATGATAAGGATGACGCCGCCATTACCGCCGGCTATGAGCCAAACACCAGAAGGACGGTCAACCGGGCCAGAAAGTTCGGCGTGGAAATCGAGGAATGCGCACCCGACAATCTGGATGAGTTCATGGAACTGATGGAATTCACCAGTGAAAAGCGCCATTTCATCGACCTCGGTCTGGAAAGCTATCAGGCACAGATGAAAGCCTTCGGCAAAGACTGCGCAAAGGTCTGGCTGGCAGTGCTCAACACGCAGAAGCTCATCGAAATCAACCGCGCCGATCTTGAACAGGTGCAAAAGGAAGCGCAGAAGACCGAAGCCTCACTTGAAAAGACGCCGAATAACGGCAAGCTTTTAAGAAGAAAAAAGGAAGAAGAGGAAAGAATCCAGCAGATCAATAAAATGATCTCTGAAACGGAAGAACTTGAAAAAGAAAGAGGAAACCGGATCATCCTCTCCGGCGCCTACTTTGTCATCTATGATGATGAAATGTACTACATCTCTTCCGGCAGCTACGATGACCTGCGCAAATACTGCGGTCCATATCTGATTCAGGACACAGCCATTCATCTGGCCAAAAGCCGCGGCTGTCATCGCTACAACTTCACCGGCACATCCGGCATCTTCAATGAGGAAGGCGATGACTTCGGCGTCTTTGAATTCAAGCGGAAGCTTGGCGGCAGACCGATCGAGCTGCTCGGCGAATTCAAACTGACTGCCGATCCCGCCATGATGAAAAAAATCGACGGAATCACAAAACTGAAGAATATCATTCACCGTTAGTATTTAAAGAGAAGCCGGCCGGCTTCTCTTTATTACTGTTGTGATGATTCTATGTTCATGCCTGCGTGTCTGCCGGAAAGAATACTTTGTTGTCATCCTGCACAGGACCGTGAATCAGGCTGTAGACAATATTGGACGCGTTGGACAGTTCTTTGGTTGAACCGTCCCTCATCTGGACCCAGATTGCCCCGTCGGAATTTCCTGTATAGGGAACATAAGGCTTCTGAGATACCAGATCTTTTCCCCAGTAGTAATTCAGATCAAAACCTGCTTCGCGGAGTTTTTTTCTGAGCTGTCGGTTGGTCACCGGCGTGCTGTCGGCATAGTCAAACAGTTTCCTGTCCCGGATCCGCAGGGCAAGATCCCGCACAATCCCGTCCTGATGATGGGTCAGGCTCTCAAATGCGTAGCCGCAGGAATATTCATCCAGTGCGAAATAATCATCCAGCCCGATTTTCTGCTTCAGAGCGATCGGATGGAAAAGCGGAATCAGGGAAGGATCCTCCGTATCATGCAGATCCGCGAGTCTTCTGAACAAAGCGTGCAGCAGATACTCATAGCTGCGGGCGGTGGGATGATAGTAGATCTGCCAGTACATGTGATACCTCGACATGATGTAGTTTTCGACCGCATAGACGCCGCTCTCTTTAATGACAAGCTGGGTGCCGTCATGGATCCGCAGTGTCCTGAAAATCCTCTCAAGATCAAATTCACCGTAGGTCGTGCCGGTGAAATAGGCGTCGCGCAGAAGATAATCCATTCTGTCCGCGTCAAGCTGGGAACTGATCATCTGCGAAAGCAGAGGATTCCTGCTTTTATGACGGATGACGTCCGCCACGTCCCTGGCAAGCCCTTTTCTGGTGTTTTCCAGGATTCTGGTGATTTCTGTGTTTTCTTCAATAATGCGGCATGTATACACTTCATGGGAAGTGACTGTCACCGCTTCAAACGCGTGGCTGTAAGGGCCATGGCCGATATCGTGCAGAAGCCCCGCCAGCATGACGGTCACCTTTTCGTCCTCACTTAGCGAGCTGACGATATCGGGGATTTCCGTCACCATTCTTCTGACAATCTCATAAACGCCCAGCGAATGGGCAAAGCGGGTATGTTCCGCGCAGTGGTAGACCATGTTGGCGCCGCCGAGCTGGCGGATCCGCCGCAGTCTCTGGAACCAGCTGCTGTTGATGCAGTCCCAGACAGCCTGCAGACTGACATGGATGTAGCCGTGGATGGGATCGCGGAGTACTTTGATTTCATCTGTAGTCCGGTACATAGAACTATTCCTTTTCCTCCAGAAGCACCGCTGCGAAAGCCTGGACGCCTTCACGCCGGCCGACAAAGCCGAGCCCCTCACCTCTTGTCGCCTTGACGCTGACACGTGAAATATCACAGCCAAGTGACTCCGAAAGATTCTTCCTCATCTGTTCAATATGCGGCGCCATTTTCGGTTTTTCAATCATGATCAAAGCGTCGGCGTTGCCGATGCGGTATCCTCTTTCATCCATCATCCGGGCGACTTCTTTCAGGATGATCTGCGAATTCACGCCTTCCCACTTCGGATCCGTATCCGGGAACCAGCGGCCCAGATCTCCCAGCGCCAGTGCGCCCAGAACCGCTTCCGCCACCGCATGGGTAAGCGCGTCGGCGTCGCTGTGGCCGAGCAAACCCAGATCAGAAGGAATTTCCACGCCGCCCAGAATCAGTTTTCTGCCTTCGACCAGGCGGTGAATATCTGTTGACTGCCCTATTCTCATGACATTATGCTCCGTTTCTTTTCTTCAGTGTACCACAGTCAGGTCCTTGCGTTTACCGCGGTCTGGTATTATTAATATTACAATGACGGTAATGATTCCTCCCTTTGTCCGGGAACTGATGGAACAGCTGAATGAGCATGGCTTTGAGTGCTATGTGGTCGGCGGCGCTGTGCGCAGCGCTCTTTTAAACCTGCCTGTGCACGATTATGATCTGACGACCAATGCCCTTCCGCAGCAGATGAAGGAAGTCTTCAGAAACCGCAGAACGCTTGAAACAGGAATCCGCCACGGAACCTTGACCGTTCTTGTTAAAGGAGAGCCGGTTGAAATCACAACCTACCGCACCGAATCCTCCTATGGCGATCACCGCCATCCTGATCATGTGGAATTCACATCCGCCCTGCGTCAGGACTGCGCAAGAAGAGATTTCACCGTCAACGCGCTCTGCGCATCCATGGATGGAACCGTCCATGACTTTTTCGGCGGCACTGATGATCTGAAAAGAAAAATCATCCGCTGCATCGGCAGTCCGGATGAACGTTTTGATGAGGACGCGCTGCGCATTCTGCGGGCACTGCGCTTTGCCGCAAGGCTCGGCTTTGCAATAGAACCGGAAACAGCGGCTGCCCTGCACCGTTCGAAAGAATTGCTGAAATACATTTCCGCCGAGAGGATTCATGAGGAACTGAACGGTTTCTTCGCCGCTCCCTCATGCGCGGAATATCTCATGGAGTTCAGGGATATTTTTGAAGTGTTCATTCCGGAACTGAGGAATCTGTCTGATGAGCAGTATGAAACAATGCTCGCATCAGAAAAAAGATCCGGGGAAAATCCCCTGATCCGCACTGCCCTGCTGCTGAGGCTGTGTGAGAATCCGGAAAGCATTCTGAAGCGACTGAAATATTCAGGCACTGAAATCAAAACTGTTCTCACCCTGATCAGCGGCACTGAGCGCCCATTAAAGGATGAAAAAGATCTCTGCCGCATCATCCGTGATTATCCGGATACCGCTGAGCTTTTCATGGGATACCGCTGTGCGCTTGACCCTTCTTTGAATATTGACAGCCTGCTTGCGGAATACAGGCAGTTAACAGAAAACGGCGCGTGCTGCAGCGTAAAGCAGCTGGCGGTCAACGGCAATGATCTGAAAAATGCCGGACTTGCCGGCAGACAGATTGCGGATATGCTGAATGAGATGCTGGAGGAGGTAATAGAAAAACGGCTGAAAAACAGCCGTCCGGATCTTCTCGGCTACATTGGATCACATAAGAACGATGGCGCGTGAAACACGCCATTTTTCTTATCAGAGCTTCATAAACTGATCAACGTCAAGAACGAAGATTGTGGCGCCGCCGATCTGAACCTCAACCGGGAATGAAGCGTAGCGTCCGATGTCATAGCTGGCTGTGGACGGAACGATTTCTGTGCGTCTTTTGGCTTCGGAACCGATCAGCTCAATGACCTTGTCAACCTTCTCATCTTCTGTACCGACAATGATGGTTGTATTTCCCGCGCGCAGGAATCCGCCTGTTGTCGCAAGACGGGTAATATAGAAATTATTCTTTGTCAGGGCAGTGGAGACTGCAGGTGCATCGTCATTGGACACAATTGCCAGAATCAGTTTCATGATAGTTACCTCCAAATTTAAAACTATTTTATCACAAAGATGACAGCTGCATACTATTTCAATACACCCTGTCACGCAGCACTGAGAATGTTGCCATCCTGATGCTGTATATCATTTTGCTAATTCCAAAAGGCAGACAGGATTACTGAATGCCGTCAGAACTTACACATTGAAGCGGAAGAAGACGATATCGCCGTCCTTCATGAGATACTCTTTTCCTTCCAGTCTGATTTTGCCGTGTTCACGCAGAGCTGCTTCGGAATGGTATTCCATGAAGTCTTCATAGCTGTAGATTTCAGCGCGGATAAAGCCTCTTTCAAAGTCAGTATGGATAATGCCCGCGCACTGCGGTGCTTTCATGCCGTCGCGGAATGTCCAGGCTCTGCATTCGGGTTCGCCGACTGTGAAGAATGTTCTGAGACCCAGCAGGTGGTAAGCCGCTTTGATGATCTGGTCAAGACCGCTCTGGGGAATGCCGAGATCCTCCATGAACATGGCTTTGTCCTCTTTGTCCATGCCGGAAAGCTCTTCTTCAATCTTCGCGCAGATCGCGATGCACTCGCTGCCTTCCGCCGCCGCGAAGTCTCTTACCTGGCAATAGTAGGCATTCGATTCAGGATCGCCGATTTCCTCATCGCTCATGTTGGCAACGTAGATGACCGGCTTGGCTGTCAGAAGGCCATAGTTGCGGATGTACTCGTCAGCGTCATCCGTTTCCGCCAGCCGGACAGGAGTTCCGGCCGCCAGAGCGTCTTTCAATGTGGAAAGCACAGCATATTCCTTCGCTGCTTCCTTATCTTTTGTCTGCGCCTTTTTGGCGATCTTGCCGATTCTGTTTTCCACGGTATCGAGGTCAGCCAGACACAGCTCAAGATTGATTTCCTCAATGTCGCGGACCGGATCAACGGAGCCTTCGACATGCTCAATATTGGCGTCATCGAAACATCTTACGACATGAACAATCGCGTCAGTCTGACGGATGTTGGCAAGGAACTGGTTGCCCAGGCCTTCACCTTTGGACGCGCCTTTGACCAGACCGGCAATATCGGTAAATTCAAAAGTTGTATAGATTGTCTTCTTCGGTTTGTAGAAAGCGACAAACTGCTCCATTCTTTCATCCGGCACCTCAACCACGCCGACATTCGGATTGATTGTGGCGAAGGGATAGTTTTCCGCCAGGACCTGGCTGTTTGTGATTGCGTTGAACAATGTGGACTTGCCTACATTCGGGAGTCCGACAATACCTGCTGTTAATGCCATTTTTTATTTCCTTCTTTCTATTCCTCAGAAGAAGCCTTCTGAATCACTCTCTTCATCTTCCGCTCAAATTCATGCCGCGGGAACATGATGACCGCCCCGCATCCCTGGCATTTGATTTTAATATCGGCGCCCATACGGGTGATCTGCCAGTACTTTGATTTGCGGCATGGATGTTCTTTTTTCATTTCAACAATATCATTCAGATCATACGCTTCATTCAGCATAGGCATACTCCTTACAATAATATAATACTGAATTCTGTTTAAAGCTCGTCTGTATCAAGGCAGATTGTGACCGGACCATCATTGAGCAGACGGACTTTCATATCTGCCGCAAAGATTCCTTCCTCCACATGAATCCCGCGGGCACGGAGCGCTTCATTAAAGGCAAGGTACATCTTTTTCGCGTGTTCAGGTTTTCCGGCCTTGTCAAAGGAGGGACGGTTGCCTTTTTTGCAGTCGGCGTACAGGGTGAACTGGGAGATGGAAAGAACAGAGCCGTTCACTTTGTCCAGCGACAGGTTCATTTTACCCGCCTCATCCTCAAAGATTCTCATCCCTGCGATTTTGGCGGCCATTTTATTGATCTGCGCGTCCGTATCGCTGTCGCAGATCCCGACCAGCACAAGAAATCCGGTGCCGATCTGCCCATGGACTTTCCCGTCGATCGTGACGCTCGCTTCGGTGACTCTCTGTATCACTGTTTTCATCAACTCTCTCCTTTTCCGGCTCTGCCCGCAGCCGGAAGAGCACTGCTCTGTAACAGCGCTGACTGTGTGCCTGACGCTGTTTTTACCATGTTAATGAGTATAACACATCCTTTGTAAACGGCGGCTTTGAGCGGCGAATTATCGCAGAATTGTGTTATTTTCTCTTTTGTCTGATTTTTCTTTGATTTCCTTCTTATTTATAACTAGAATGATTATATGTCAGTAAAAAATAAAGCAAACCGAAAAAGAAGAGTATTTTATATGACCGCGGCAGTTGCCGGTCTGGTTGCCCTGTCGGGAATTGAGACCACAAAGGTTTCAGCCGCCTCACAGGAACGCTCCAGTCTGCTGAACCTGATTGAAATCAGCGCCCAGGATGCCGCGCCGGCTGAATCCCTGAAAAAGGAACTGATCGCAGCCCGCGTTGAACTGGACCCTTCCATCAGCAGCGAGAAGCTTGATATCGGCAGCAGCCGCATTGAGCTCTCCGGCTTCGACCGGAATAAAACCGGACTTCAGACAGTCAACGCCCAGGTATATCTGGACAATGACGGGAATCCGTCGCTGAGCAGTTCGTTCACCGAAAAGAAGACGATCCTTGTCACAAAGGAAAACGCACCGCAGATTCAGCTGAAATCAGATGATGTCGTCGTAAACAACAGCGACGCATGGAATCCTTTCTATTATATTTCCTATATTAATGATGACTCCAAAGTCCTCCCTGCCGTCAAGGTGGAAGGAAAAGTCGATATGAGCACAGACGGTGACTATCCTGTCACCTACACAGCAGTTGACCAGCAGGGCAACACTTCCGAAGTCAGTCTTACGGTGAAAGTCAGAACGCCGGAAGAAGTGATCAGGGCGAGAGAAGAAGCTGAACGTCTTGCCCGCGAAGAGGAAGAAAGACGGATTGCCGAAGAGCAGGCCGCTGCCCAAAGAGCAGAAGAAGAAAGACGTGCCCAGGAAGAAGCTGCCCAGCAGGAAAGAGCTCAGGCCGCAGCTGCCGCAATCACTTACTCCGCTGCTCCGGGAAGCGCGACCGGAAGCGCAATCGCGGATTCCGCCAGAGCATGGGCCGGCGTCGGCTACTATGTCTGGGGCGGCGAAAATCCTGCAACCGGCGCTGACTGTTCCGGTTTCACTCAGTATATTTATTCACAGTACGGCATCAGCCTGCCTCACAATAATCTGGCTCAGGCTGCCGCCGGCTACCCTGTATCCGCCGCGGAAGCACAGCCCGGCGACCTGGTTGTCTGGGACGCGCATGTCGGTATCTATACCGGCAACGGCTACTACGTTTCCGCTCTGAATCCCAGTATCGGAATCGTTGAAATTCCGATCAGTGCAAGCAGCGGATCCGGATCCTATTGGGGTATTTACCGTATTCCGGGAGCGAATTAACAACGGGCGAAAGCCCGTTTTTCTTTATGTTTTATCAGGTTTTATGTGAACTTTTCGTGAAAAAATACCAAGAAACCGCTCACACTTTGGGAGAAATATGTGAAATGTTAACAAGCGATTGCATTTCGAATGTGAAAGTTTATAAAATATTGGCATGCAGAACAAAAACTTAAAACAGAAGAGAGTTGGCATTGCACTTGCCAGCCTCGCTGCAGCGGCTATGTTCGCAGCGGCAGTTCCCGCCACTCAGGTATTTGCGAGTGACGATGAGACAGCTATACAGGCTGCCGATCTCCCACTGATTGAAGTCAGTATGCAGGATGCGGCTCCACTCGAGACGATCAAGAAGAAGATCATCGAACTCAAAGCCGAGGCCGATGAGGACATCGATCTGGACGCGATTGACATCAGCGCCAGTCAGATGGATCTTCAGGGATTCGATCGTTCCAGAACAGGGATACAGACAGTTACCGCGAGACTCTCGCTGAGTGAAGATTCAGAAACAGCAGACAAGTCTCTCGGCTACTCATTTATTCAGAACGCGACCGTGCAGATGGTAAAGTCCACAGCACCGCAGCTCAAGCTCAAAGCCAACGCTGTGACTGTGAACAACGGCGACGCATGGAACGCTTCATCTTACATTTCCTACATCAATGATGACTCCGGCATTCTTCCGGCACTTGTTGTTGAAGGAAATGTAGACATGGAAGAAGACGGCGACTACCGTGTCACCTACACCGCCGTCGACACCGAAGGCAAGACAGCAACGGCCTCTCTGAAGGTCAGTGTCAGAACACCTGAGGAAGTCATCAAGGCAAGAGAAGAAGCCGAAAGGATCGCGGCTGAAGAAGCGGCGGCCGAGGCGGAACGCCTTGCCCAGGAACAGCGTGAAAAAGAGGAAGCTGAACGCAGAGCCGCAGAGGAGGCGGCAGAAGCAGAAAGAGCTGCACAGCTTGCTGCGCAGGCCCAGGCAGAGGCAGATCCCGCCGCTGCGGCAGCCAGCGCATACGCGATTACAGGTTCCAGTGATAACCCTTACTACGGCGGCTGGTCAAATTGTGCTTACGGCGCATGGCAGCTGGCCCATGATCTGTCCGGTGTCAATCTCCCTTCATGGGGATATGCCGGCACATGGCTCTACAGTGCCCAGGCTTCCGGCTACGCGACCGGCTACGCACCGGCCGCAGGCAGTATCGCGGTATATTCCGGACACGTTGCTTATGTATCTGCTGTTAACGGCGACCAGGTTTACATTATGGAAGGCGGCTACAACGGCGGCTACAACGAGCGCTGGGTTTCCAAGGACTATATCTACGGTCAGTCCCTGCAGGGTTATATTTACCTGCCTTAAGCATTCTGATCGGGTAGGAGGAAGTTTTGAGTAAAACTTCCGTCCTCCCACACCACCGTACGTACCGTTCGGTATACGGCGGTTCCCAATTTAAGCTTTGACTG
>CACYNH010000044.1 GCA_902775735.1 uncultured Erysipelotrichaceae bacterium | reverse complement strand
ACTGTGTAAAAAAGCCAGGAGGTCTTATCTTAAGACCGTTCGTACTGTTGGGCAGATACGACAAGTTGTATCTGAAATGCTTTAAGCATTTCATTTACAGGCCATATCCATAACTTGACTCAGTCATGTTTGGGTATGGTAGTTGACACGGTGTTAATTATAGCACGGGGTTATGGACATGCCTACACAGCCTTGTGGATGGGGTGAGACGGTTTCTGTTTGTCGGAGAAGGAAAAAAGATGTTCCCCTTTTTCAGGGAAACATCCGTGTTTTCTTATAATGCCAGCAGCTTCAGGATCGCCGCCACGTAGATTTCCGCCTGCAGCAGCAGTTCATCCACAGGGCAGTACTCGTTGGTGTTGTGGATTCTGTAATCCTTGTCGGGGAAAGCGCAGCCGAAGGCGATTGTGTTGTCGATTCCTTTGGCGTATGTGCCGCCGCCGATGACCATCGGCATTGTCTTTGTGTCGAATGTGACTTCCTGATATGCCTCAAGAAGAGATCTGACCAGCGGTGATTCCGGATCGAAGTAGAGCGGTTCAACGGTGCCGAGAATCTCGATTTCACCGCCGTCATCCGCAAGATGGGAACTCATCATCTTGACGATCTGTCTGGACATCATTGTGACCGGGAAGCGGATGTCGATGGTGCCTTCAATGACGCCGTCCTTCATGGAAATCATGCCGTTGTTCAGGGTCAGCGGACCGTACTGGTCGGAGCACTTGACGCCCACGCCGCTGCCGTCATAATCGGTTCCGAAATGAGAGCAGTAGAAGTCAACGAACGGATCCTGCAGACCGGCTTCGCGCAGACCGCACATCAGATAGGAAATCGCGTTGGTTCCCAACTCCGGCAGGCTCGCGTGAGCGGCGACGCCCTGCAGGCTGATGGTCACCAGGTCGTTTCCTTCCTCAATGCTGTATTCGAGGTTATTGTTGTTGAAATAATCTTCAAGCTTCTTTTTCGAGAAGGAGCAGCGGTCAAGGGAAACCGTGCAGCGCGGGCAGACGACATTCTTCGCGGTGCCGCCTTCGATCGCCCGGATCCCGGTTTTGCGGGAACGGTAGACTGCCTGGACCATGCCCTTTTCGCCATGGACGCCGGGGAATTCGCCGTCCGGTGTGAAGCCATAGTCAACCGAACCTTCCTTTTCCACATAGTGGGCAAGGCATCTTGAACCGGTTTCCTCATTGGTTCCCATGATCAGACGGATTCTCTTGTTCACGTCAATGCCCATGTCGCGGATGATCTTCATCGCGATCATGGAAGCCACGACAGCACCCTTGTCATCGGCGACGCCTCTGCCATAGAGAACGCCGTCTTTTTCACTCATGACAAACGGATCGGTATCCCAGCCGTCTTCTTTCTTAGCCGGCACGACATCGAGATGGCCGACAATTCCGATCAGCTGTGAGCCATGGCCCATTTCAGCATAGCCGGCATAATTGTCGAGGTTGACTGTTCTGAAGCCGTCGTCCTCCATCATTTTCAGTGCTGTGACCAGCGCCTTGCGCGGTCCTTCGCCAAACGGCGCGTCCGCCAAGGGTTTGCCTTCAACACTGTTGATGGCAACCAGCTTGCCCAGTTTCGCGACAAGCTCGTCTCTGTATTTTTCAGCCATAGACTTAACATCCATGATATTTACCCCCATAAAAACAGCCAAATTATACTACTTTTCCTCAGAATTGAATATCCAGACCCACCGGGCAGTGGTCACTTCCGGTAACATCGTCAAAGATCATGGAATCATTAACCCTGTCCATAATCCGGTCTGAAACAAGGAAGTAGTCGATCCGCCAGCCGATGCCCTTGGCCCGGGCGCTGAAGCGGTAGCTCCACCAGGAATACTTTACGGTTTCCGGATATTTTTCACGGAATGTGTCGGAAAAACCCGCATCCAGCAGTTCGCTCATCTTCGCTCTTTCCTCATCCGAGAAGCCGGCGCTCTTGTGGTTGGAGTCGGGATTGCGGATATCGATCTCTTCATGAGCCACGTTGAGATCGCCGGTATAGATGACCGGTTTGGTCTCATCCAGTTTCTTCAGATGCGCCCTGAGCATGTCTTCCCATTCACAGCGGTAAGGCAGTCTGAGGAGGCCTTCCTTTGAATTGGGCACATAGGCGCACACAAACCAGAAATCAGGATACTCAAGGGTGATCACGCGTCCTTCTTTTGTGACGTCTCCTTCAATTTCATAAGAGACGGAAAGAGGTTCTGTTTTCGTATAGACCAGAGTGCCGGAATAGCCTTTGCGCTCAGCGCTGTTCATATAGCGGTGATATCCTTCAAATTCCATCGCTTCTTCCATCTGTTCCGGCTGCATCTTTGTCTCCTGGATGGCGAAAATGTCGGCGTCCTGTTCCCTGAAGAAATCAGCGAAGCCTTTTTTCATGCAGGCGCGCAGCCCGTTGACATTCCATGAGATCAGTTTCATTTCTTTTCAATCTTTCCGGCGGCTTTCTTCAGCCATTCCATTTCTTCTTCATTAAGAAGTCCCGCGAGCTTTTCGATGACCATCGCATGGTAATCGTTGAGCTGGTCAATTTCCTCATCCGTCAGGTATTTCACATCAATCGCGTCGAGGTCATACGGGCAGTATGTGACTGTTTCAAATTCCAGGAACTGGCCGTAGAAATTCTTTGTGCCTTTAACGACGAGAAGTTCATTTTCGATGCGGATTCCGATTTCATGGGGCAGGTAGATGCCCGGCTCGTCAGTGACGATCATGCCCGGCTCAAACCGCTCGCCCTCGCTCTTACGGGGCAGACCCCAGCGGATGCCGTGGGGACCTTCATGCACGCTCAGCACATGGCCGACGCCGTGTCCTGTGCCGCACTGGTAGTCGATGTCCATCTGCCACATCGGTCCCCTGGCCAGAATGTCCAGATTGGAGCCGGCGGTGCCATAGAGGAACTTCGCCCGCATCAATGCCAGATGGCCTTTGAGGACCATCGTGTAGTATTTCTTTTCGGTTTCGCTCAGTTCATCCAGAGCGATGGTTCTGGTGATGTCGGTGGTGCCGTCTTTATAAGTGCCGCCGGAGTCCACCAGCAGAACGCCTCTCGGCTTGATGTCTGAATAATTCTCTTCCGTTGCGGAATAGTGCATCATCGCCGCGTTTGCCTGATAGGCGCAGATGGTGGTGAAAGAAGGTTCGATATAATCTTTCTGCTGTGCTCTTAATTCATAGAGATAATTCTGGGCGGAGAGTTCAGTCATACCGCCTTTGGAAACATTCTCCTTGACCCATTTGATGAACTTCACCATCGCCGCCCCGTCCTTGACATGGGCGTTTTTCAGATTGCGGATTTCCGCCGCGTTCTTGACGGCCCTGAACATGAGAACCGGTGAGGTTTCATTGAGGAGCGAGTTGTCTTCCGCAAGACGGGAATAGAGATCCGCATTGAGTTCTTTAACGGAAACCCAGACGGTCTTGTTATGAAGTTTCGCAAGATCGCTGCCAAGCGCGCTGTAAGGACGGACGGTGACGCCTGTCTTCTTTAAATATTCAGAAACTTTGTCTGTGAGTTTTTCTTTGGCGATGTAGTAGCTGACCTTGCGCATCGTGACCATCGCGAAAGCATAGGCGACCGGCGTGCAGGGAATGTCATTGCCGCGCACATTCAGCAGCCAGCACGGATCCTCCAGCGCCGTCAGCACAAGCACATCGGCCTTCTTTGCCTTCATCGCCGCACGGACCCTTTCAATTCTTTCTTCCGCGCTTTCGCCGGTCCACTTCTTAGCCAGGGTGAAGATCTTTTCTGTCGGCATCGCGGGACGCTCTTTGCCCCAGACCTGTCCGATGAGATCACAGGAAGTCTCCAGCTTCGCGTTTTTGAATCTCAGCCGGCGGGACAGAGCGAGCGCTGTTCCTGCAGAAACCACCCTGCCGTCAAAGCCGAGTGTGCCGTTTTCCGGCGTATTGTCGACAAGGAAATCCAGCGCGTCCGGAACGCCTTCCTGACGCATCCGCATCAGGGTCACACAGGATCCCTTCAGTTCATTTTCCGCCTGGGTGAAATATCTGCCGTCAGTCCATAAACCCGCGAAATCTTTTGTCAGGATGACGCAGCCGGCTTCGCCGCTGAAGCCGGAAATCCATGATTTGCACTGAAAATACGCGGCTGTGTATTCCTGGGACAGATGGTCGTCTTCATTGGGAATGTAATAAACATCAATTCCCTTTTCCGCCATGAGTGCCCGCACAGCGGCGATTCTCTCATTCACATTCATAAAAAATCACACCTCGTTTTCTGCCGTCAATTATACCGTTTTTATACGGGAATTTCAGCTGACATAGTATGCGTCTGTTACCGCATGTCAATTGACGGCGCCATCATTTGGGTTAAAATATCATTCTATAGGGGAATACTATGGCAGTTACCGGCAAAACCTTTTCGATCGCGAATATTTCCATCCAGGCCAGCGCCGATACCGTTGAAAAACGGGTGGGTGCCCTCAGCGGCGTCCGCACTGTCAATGTCAACATTTCCAGCAACACAATGTATGTGGAATATGACCCGGAAACCATCGATGAAAAGGTCATTATCCAGACGGTACGCGCCTGCGGCTACGACGCCTATACAAGGGAAATGCCGGCTGTCAGTGAAACTGAACCGGCCAAAGAAGGCGTCAGTCTCAACAGACCCCTGGCTGCGTCCTTCGCCCTCTGCGGTCTGATCGGCCTTTTATGGTTTGTGCCGGCCGCATTCTGGATCGGCTTTATCGCGGTGCTGATTGTTCTCTGGCTTTCGCCATCCGCCCTTCAGGACGCGCTCAATGAGATCAGAACAGAGAAGAAGCCCGGCTATGGCTGTCTGCGCACGCTCACCGTTGTCCTGTGCCTTGGTGCTGCGGCCGGATTCGGCATGCAGGATCCCCGTCAGGGCATCCTCTTCCAGTTCACCGCGGCGCTCATCCTGAGCGTGTTCACACTGGAGGATCAGCTGATTGAAAACAGCCGCCTCAGCGCGTCAAAACCGGTCAGCGCCCTGCTCGATTCCCTGCCCAAAACCGCTTCCGTTTATGACGACCGCCGGGAAAAACTGGCAAGGACGGAAGAGCTCAGGGAAGATCAGATCATCATGGTAAGACCCGGCGAGGCGATCCCGGCTGACGGCCGTGTCATCCGCGGCTTTGCGACGATGGATGAATCAGCTCTCACCGGCATGGACACGCCGATCGAAAAAAGCGAAGGCTCCTATGTCTATGCCAACAGTATATGCTTAACCGGCTCCGTGGAAGTGAGGGCCGAGCGCACCGGCAGCGCCACCGCGATGATGCGCTTAGCGTCACTGGCGGAGAAAACGGCTTCCGATGATTCCTTCCAGTCGCCTTTTAAAAACTTCGGCAGATATCTGCTTCTCTATATTGTCATCGCTGCCTGTACGGCAGCCGGCGGCTGGCTGTTCTCCGGAAAAACCGCGGTCTTCGCGCTGAATGTCATGCTGAGTGTGCTGGGCTGTGCTTCATTGCGCAGTCTGAAGCTCTCTTCCGAAAACGAAGTCATGAGCGCGGCCGGGCAGGCAATGACCAACCATGTGCTTTTCCGCAGTGTGGAAGCGCTGGAAATGACCGGCAAAACAGACTACGCCGTCATCGAACAGAACGGCGCCATTACCGACAGCGAACTCACCGTGACCGACTTCATCACCGCCGAAGGCATGAGCGAAGGACGTCTTGAATATATTGCCTACGCCCTGGAAAGCCGCAGCGACCGGCCTTTCGCAAAGGCGATCACCCGCTATCTGCGCTCGAAAAAGATGACTGTCACGGACCTGCAGGAATTCACCCGCCTCTCCAGACGCGGCCGCGGCGCGCTGCAGTCACTGAGCTCTTTCCAGGCGGGAAGCTATGAGGAAATCGTTGCGCAGGGCATTGAACCGGGCGAATGGGAAGAAACCATTGCCCGTCTGCGCTCTGAAGGCAAACGGGTATTGATCTTTACCGAAAAAGAGACCATCATCGGCGTCATCGCCGCTGTGCGGCCATTGATTCCCGGAGCGCCGGAAGCGCTCAAAGGCCTGCAGGAAGCAGGCTGCGAAATCTGGCTTCTCATGGACGGCAGTGAGGATGAGGCGTCAGTGCTCAACGGAAAACTGAACCCTGACAATATGCTCGTCCATCCGGAAAAGGATGAGCGTGAAAGGCTTCTGGCCGGACTTGATGAGGATGACACCATCACCGCGTATATCTCCACGGTTCCCGAAGAAACCTCCCAGGAGGATGTCGATGTGACTGTCGCGATCGGCACCGGCGCTGAGCCGGACAAAGAAAAAGCCGGAATCCTGCTGACAAGAAACAGGCTGTCCGACTTCCTGTACGCCCTGAATCTTTCCAGACAGCTCAACGAGAGGATTGCCCGCAAACAGATGGCGATCCTGATCTACCACGCGGCGGCGGTCCTGCTGTTCGGCTTCCTTCTGCCGGCGGTCACAGACTTCCCGCTGACCCCTGCCGTTGCTGTGCTGTGCGCATGTCTTTGTCTCCACGCTGTGATAAACGGAAAAAAAGAATTCCGGTAAGACTCTGCTGATTCTCTTTCTGCAGTCTATATATTTCGGAATTCTTTTTCTTATGCTTTTTAATATCCGGTTTGTTTTTTCCGGTGAAGGTAAACTTCTTTTTTTAATAATGATCCGGTGCTTTCACCACCGTCATGAAATAGTTATTTCAATGGTTACAGTTATCCACTGCTTTTTTAAAGCTATTCAGTTGTCAGGTAATGTTGTCCATTGGTCTGCCCTCATGCAGACTTTCACTTTCTTTTTGATTCAAAGTGACCGGGTTTCCCGGGATTCTTCGCCCCTCTTCAACTGTTCTGCAATGGTTGAAGTGGACGGTCAATTGTATTCGAGCAATACCTCTTTCATGACCTGTACCTCCTTCGTAATGATTTTTTGATTTGGTACTTTCTCTCTTCACTATCAATATAACTGTACAAAAGTGCATTTACAGTCTATTATCAAAAATTTTTTTCAGCTATACTGATATTGTTGAGGGTCATTTCCCCTGAAAACGTTCTTTCACACCTTTAAAGAGGTGTTTTTTTGTTGAGCAGTGTCTGTATATCGCCGGGCGGATCCAGGCTGATTTCGACAGCTTTGCCGGTAAACGGCTGTCTCAGGCGCAGATGCGAGCAGTGCAGGGCGGGTCTTGCGATCAGCTCATTGTCGCCGCCATAGAGCCGGTCCCCATAGAGAGGATGGCCGGCATAAGCCATTCCTGCCCGGATCTGGTGGGTTCTTCCTGTCACAATGGAAACTTTTAAAACAGTGTAATCGTCACCGGAGCTTTCCACCCGGTATTGCGTCACGCATTCCTGTCCTTCGCCGCTGACTTTTCTGTCCCTGTGCCCCTGCACTTTGGCGAGCTTGTAGACCAGCGTGCCTTCGCTTTTTTCAAACTTTCCCATAGCGACGGCGGTGTATTCCTTGTGAAGGATTCCTTCATTGCGCTGTTTTGAAAGCCTGGCGGCGGCAGGCTGGTTTTTCGCATACAGCATAATTCCGGAAACATCCTTGTCCAGCCGGCCGATGGCCCGGATCTTAAACGTTCCGCCGTAATAATTCTGCAGCATGGTTCCCATATCGTCGTCGAGATGTTCATGGCTGGGATGGCATGGCATGCCGGCCGGCTTGTTCACGATGACGATGTCCTGATCCTCGTAAAGGATCTCCGGCTTTCCGGAAAGGATCACCGCGGCCGCGGTATCCTGATCGGGAAATGTCAGCACCATTGTCCCGCCTGTTTCCACCGGCTGGGTGACCCTGGCGCTTTCGCCGTTGTAGACAATTCCGCCGGAAAACTTCAGTCTTGAGATTTCTCTTCTGGAAAGGCCGAAGAAACGCGATAAAACGGCCTTGATGGCAAGGCCGTTCATCTCCTCTGTGATTTTGATCTCAAGAGTCTTTTTCATTACTGATCGCTCTTAATCTGGCTTCTCAGATAGCTGTCAATAAAGCCGTCCAGATCGCCGTCCATGACGCCCTGGATATTGCCGACTTCATAGCCGGTTCTCAGGTCTTTGACCATGGAGTAAGGATGGAAGACGTAGGAGCGGATCTGTGAACCCCACTCGTTGGCCTTGACCTCACCGCGCACAGCGGCAGCCCTGGCTTCGTTTTCCTTGATCTTTAACTGCAGCAGCTTTGATTTCAGCATGTTAATACATGCTTCACGGTTCTGCAGCTGGCTTCTCTGGGTCTGGCAGAACACCACGATGCCGGTGGGCTTGTGGGTCATGCGGACCGCGGAGTCGGTTTTGTTGATGTGCTGGCCGCCGGCGCCGGAGGAACGCATGGTGATGACTTCGAGGTCTTTTTCATCGATCTCGATTTCCATGTCATCCTCAAATTCGGGCATGACTTCGACCGAGGCAAAGCTGGTATGGCGGCGGGCGTTGGAGTCAAACGGGGAAATTCTGACCAGTCTGTGGACGCCGGCTTCGGCCTTGAGATAGCCGTAGGCCATCGGTCCTTCCAGAAGCACGGAACAGGATTTCATGCCTGCTTCTTCACCTTCCTGGTAATCCATGAGGGTGATCTTGTAGCCCTTTCTTTCGGCCCATCTCATGTACATTCTGTACAGCATGGAAGCCCAGTCCATCGCTTCGGTGCCGCCGGCACCGGGATGGATTTCAAGAATCGCGTTGTGATTGTCATACTCGCCGGATAAGAGCACCTGGATCTCGAAGGCGTCAAAGTCCTTCATCGTCTGGGTGAACTCCTCCTCGAGCAGTTCATTCATGTCCTCGTCGAATGAGACGGAAAGCTCCGCGAATCCTTCGCTCAGATCATTGAGGGCGGTGTTGAGCCTCTCCCATGTTTCGATGAGGCCCTTCATCTGGTTTGTTTCTTTGATGACTCTCTGCGCCTTCTTCTGGTCATCCCAGAAGTCAGCGGCGTTCATCAGCTCATTATTCTCTTCTACTTTCTTACGCTTAGACGCGAGGTCAAAGAGAGTAGCCAAGCTGCTCCAATTTGGCCTGGCTGCGAGCTGTGCTCTGCTTCATTTCAAATAATTCCATACGTTTTTTTCCTCCTGTTGTTTTTATGCTTCATCGGCTGAGCCGACCGGAACGTTCATACAGTAAGAGACAATCTCCTGGGAGATGGTGCGCATCATATCCTGGAAGAGTTCATAGCCTTCCTGGACATACGCCTGAAGCGGGTTGGACTGGGCATAGCTGCGCAGGCCGATGCCGCTTCTGAGCTTGTCCATGGTATCGATGTGGTTGGACCATGCTCTGTCAAACATGTGCAGGGAGATCTGCTTTTCAAGACGGATCATCTGCTCACGCTTGGGTTCAATCTTGTTTTCGTAGTAAGCCCATGCTTTTTCAAGGCAGATCTCAATGACCTGCTCGCGGGATTTGCCCCTGAGGTCATCGGCTGTGACGATCTCTTTGAAACCGATGTCCTTCAGACCGTCAATCAGGCCTTCCACATCGACGTCCTGGTTCTTTGACTCATAGTTGATATGGGAAGCGACCATGTCGGAAATGACACGGCTGAACATATCATGGACAACGCTGTGGACATCCTCATTTTCAAGGATGTAGTTTCTCTGCTCATACATGGTTTCACGCTGCTGGCGCATGACGTCGTCATATTCAAGCAGGCTCTTACGGGCGTCGTAGTTGTTGCCTTCAACACGTCTCTGGGCGGAAGAAATGGACTTGGTGACTGTCTTGGACTCGATTGCCGTATCGCCCAGTGACTGGAAGAGACCTTCCATTCTTTCGGAGCCGAAACGGATCATCAGATCATCCTGGACGGAGACATAGAAGCGGGACATACCCGGGTCGCCCTGACGGCCGGCACGGCCGCGCAGCTGGTTGTCGATACGTCTGGATTCATGACGTTCAGAGCCAAGGACGCACAGACCGCCGAGTTCGCGCACCCCTTCGCCGAGCTTGATGTCGGTGCCTCGGCCCGCCATGTTGGTGGCGATGGTGACCGCGCCTTTGCGGCCGGCCATGGCGATGATATCCGCTTCACGGGCGTGGTTCTTCGCGTTCAGCACGTTATGGGGAATCTTTCTTTCCTTGAGATATTTGGAAATCAGTTCGGAAGTCTCGACGGCGATGGTGCCGACAAGGATCGGCTGGCCGGCGGCGTGACGCTCGACGACCTCATCGACCAGAGCCTTGAACTTGGCTTTCTTTGTTCCGTAGACCGCGTCCGGATAGTCAATTCTGGCGACCGGCTTGTTGGTCGGAATCTCATAGACATACATGTTGTAGATTTCCAGAAATTCTTCTTCCTCGGTTTTCGCGGTACCGGTCATACCGGCCAGCTTGTTGTAAAGACGGAAGAAGTTCTGATATGTGATGGTTGCCAGGGTTGTGGTTTCCTGCTTGATGGAAATGCCTTCCTTGGCTTCGACTGCCTGGTGCAGACCGTCGGACCACTGACGGCCCTTCATCAGACGGCCGGTGTTGGGGTCGACGATGACGATTTCATCGTTTTCTTCATCAACAACATATTCAATGTCCCTCTGCATGACATAGTTTGCCTTGAGGGCCTGGTTGATGTGGTGCAGCAGCTGGGTATGGGAGAGGTCATAGAGATTCTCAACGCGGAAGACTCTTTCCGCCTTGAAGACGCCCTGCTCGCTCAGCTGGACCGAACGGCTCTTGACGTCAACTTCATAGTCCTCGTTTTCCTTCAGCTTTTTAACGAAGCGGTCGGCCTGCAGATACAGGTTGGCTGTCTGTTTCTGGCCGCCGGAAATGATCAGCGGGGTTCTGGATTCATCGATCAGGATCGAGTCAACTTCGTCGACGAGGGCGAAATTCAGACCGCGCTGCTGGACTCTGTCTTCCACTCTTGTGACCATGTTGTCACGCAGGTAGTCAAAGCCGAGTTCCGAGTTGGTTGTATAGGTGATATCGCAGTTGTAGGCGGCACGCTTCTGCGGCTTGGAAAGCTGTCTGAGGTTGAGACCGACAGTCAGGCCGAGCCATCTGTGAATCGCGCCCATCCACTCCGAGTCACGCTGGGACAGATATTCGTTGACGGTAACGACATGGACGCCCTTTCCTTCCAGGGCGTTGAGATAAACCGCCATGACGGAGGTCAGGGTTTTACCTTCACCGGTTTTCATTTCAGCGATGTCGCCGCCCTGCATGACAGCGGCGCCGATCAGCTGGACCGGATAGGGATATTCACCGATGACTCTGTAGCACGCTTCTCTTGCGGTTGCGAAAGCCTCGACAAAAATGTCATCGAGCGTCGCACCGTTGGCGAGCTTTTCCTTAAGATAAGGAGTCATTGCCTGGAGCTCTTCATCGCTCATGTTTCTGTATTTTTCAGAGAGATCCAGAACCGGCTGGATCTTCTTTTCCATCTGCTTCAGTTTACGGCCGTCTTCGTTAAAGATTTTTGAAATAAAATTTGCCATAAATCCTCCAATCCGCCTATAAATAAGCTAGATTATTATATCTTTTCAGATAGTAAAGTGCAATGAATCATCGAAACCACAGAGAAGTGGCGGAAACCGTGTAGATTTCGATTTTTCCAGTGTATCCTTCCAGTGCTTTGAGGGCGCCTCTGAGCGTGGATCCGGTGGTGATGACGTCATCGCAGAGAACGATTTTATCCGGAAGAACGGCGCCTTCCTTCAGGCCGATATTGACGCTCATTGCCAGTCTTTCCGCCCTGGTTCTGCCCTTCTGCGTTCTGTCACTGAGCTTGACAAACGGGGACAGGGTTTCCTTTCCGGTGCATTCAAACATGCGGGCAAGATGCGAAAAGCCCCTGGCTTCCTCCTTCTCTTTTGTCGAAGGCATCAGAACAGGCGTATAGCCCCGGTAAGTGTGCCGGAACCAGTTTTTGTCTTCATAAAGAAACGCGTCCTTAAGCGCCTCATCGCCCAGTTCCTTATAGCGGATCAGGCAGGAGGAAAAAGCTTCATTGTAGACATAGGAGGAGCGCAGCAGGTGTCCTTCAAACATGAAGCGGATTCTCTTCTTTTTCCATTTCACACGGCAGGCGTGACAGAGCGGATCATCCCCGAAAAGAATATCGGTCAGAGAACCGTATCCCAGCTCCTTTTCACACATCAGACAGCGCATGCGTTATTCTCCCGGATTGTTTTACGGCAAAGAAACACCAGTTCTTTTTTCTGTGTGCACAGAAACAGCACATCCCCGTCGGGATACTGGAATGAGCGGCCCGCCCTGCCAGCCATCTGGATCAGGGAAGCTTCCGAAAACACGCCCGAATCCGCTTCAAACACACAGATATCTGCGCCTGGTACCGTCACCCCTCTTTCCAGAACCGTCGTGGCGATGATCACGCCGTTCTCTTCTTTTCGGAACTCTTCGATCACCTGATCGCGGTTCTTTGTTTTTGATGTGCAGACATAGCACGGGATCAGAGGATTCATGATTATATGCATGATCTTCGCCGCTTTGATGGTCGGCACAAAAACCATCCGGGGATGATCGTTATGGGCTTTGAGCCAGTCAAGCATCTTCAGAAACAGAACAGCCCTGGAGGCGATTTCAATCCGGGGCACCGGCAGCGGATGGCCATGAGGTCTCTTTGTCAAACGCAGACAGACCATGGAACCTTCTTCCACACGGCTCAGAAGATGATCATCGGCGGTCGCGGTCAGATAAACCGTATGGCCTCTGCAGGCTGTCTCTGCGATCCCGTGCAGGGTATCGTTGCCGAAGAATGGAAACGCGTCTGGCTCATCAGCGTATGTCAAGTAAGGACTAAAAAAATATAGAACTTTTTCAGAAGGAAAGCTCCGGATTCTGCAATCTGGAGCTCTTTTCTGATAGGCATTCAGTTTTACTGTTCTTCCATGAACCGTTTAAAGATATCGGAGAACTTCCATATGATCTGTGCATGCTGGTCGTCTGTTATCTCAACAGATTCTATAAATGTCTGCACCATACCACTT
>CACYNH010000043.1 GCA_902775735.1 uncultured Erysipelotrichaceae bacterium | reverse complement strand
TAAGCAGGCGCTTCAGAAAGCTTGTAGTAGGAATAGCTCGGACTTTCGAAGAGAGCGTCTTTGCCTTCATAGACTGTTGTCGTTTCTTTGCCTCTGTTTTTCACAGTGATCTCAACACTGGATTCATCGGTGATCTGTGTTTCGTTGAGAATGGAAGTCATGTCTTCGACATAAACAGGATAGATGACGCCGGTGATATCGGAGCCGTCGGAATTGACATGGTAGCTGCCGCCTGCCAGTGTGCCGGTGCGGGGCTTGTTGAGTGTCGCTGAGGAAACAGCGTCAACGGCAGGATCATCCGCGGAGAGTTCCGCTTCATAGAATTTGTCATAAGGGATGTCCATTAAGACATAGCCGCCGAGGTTGATGTCAACCGGATAGTCGATGATGGCTGTTTCAGTGATATAACGGATGTTTGTGATGGATCTGTTTCCGAGCGCGAATTCGTCTGTATCCCAGCCGATTTCGGTCGCTCTCCAGAGGTTGGCGATATGTCTTAAACCGACATGGCTGCCGTCGGACAGTGTCAGAACAACCGCGTTGACTCTCTGGCCTTTTTCGATTCCTGTTGTGTTGGAAAGAGAAACTTCAACGTCCGCGTGTCTTGCGCCAACTTTGACTTCAGCTGTGACGCCTTCGACCGTCTGTGCTTCGCCCTTGACTTCAGAGAATGTGTATTCGCCGTCTAAGCAGGCGCTTCAGAAAGCTTGTAGTAGGAATAGCTCGGACTTTCGAAGAGAGCGTCTTTGCCTTCATAGACTGTTGTCGTTTCTTTGCCTCTGTTTGTCACTGTGATTGTGACGCTGGACTCATCGGTGATCTGTGTTTCGTTGAGAATGGAAGTCATGTCTTCGACATAAACAGGATAGATGACGCCGGTGATGTCGGAACCGTCGGAATTGACATGGTAGCTGCCGCCTGCCAGTGTGCCGGTGCGGGGTTTGTTGAGTGTCGCTGAGGAAACAGCGTCAACCGCGGGATCATCCGCGCTGAGTTCAGCCGCGTAGAATTTGTCATAAGGGATGTCCATTAAGACATAGCCGCCGAGATTGATGTCAACCGGATAGTCGATGACGGCTGTTTCGGTGATATAGCGGATGTTTGTGATGGATCTGTTTCCGAGCGCGAATTCATCCGCGTCCCAGCCGATTTCAGTCGCTCTCCAGAGGTTTGCGATATGTCTTAAACCGACATGGCTGCCGTCGGAAAGCGTCAGAACAACAGCGTTGACTCTCTGGCCTTTTTCGATTCCCGCGGTGTTGGAAAGTGAGATTTCAACATCAGCGTGTCTGGCGCCGGTTTTGACTTCAGCTGTGACGCCTTCGACTGTCTGTGCTTCGCCTTTGACCTCAGAGAATGTGTAGGCTCCGTCCGCGCCGCTCAGGACTTTGTAATAGGCAGGCGCTTCGTCAAGAATGTAGTATGAATAGCTTGCGCTTTCGAAGAGTGCGTCTTTGCCTTCATAGACAGTGGTTGTTTCCTGGCCTCTGTTTCTGACGGTGATGGTGACGCTGGATTCATCGGTGATCTGTGTTTCCTGCGCGATCGCCGCCATGTCTTCGACATAGACAGGATAGATGACGCCGGAAATGTCCGTGCCATCGGCGTTTACATGGTAGCTGCCGCCTGCCAGTGTGCCGGTGCGGGGCTTGTTGAGTGTCGCGGAAGAAACAGCGTCGACATCGGGATTCCCTTCCGCCTCATAGAATTTGTCATAGGGGATGTCCATTAAGACATAGCCGGACTGTTTTTCTGCCGGTGCTTCTTCTTCGGCTCTGACATGAACGGCGTTCATGGAAAGCGTCATTGAAGCCAGCAGAGCCGTCGAAATGATTCGTTTCATCTGCATTGAGATTCTCCTTCCTTACATTGTTAGTTTTAACTAACTTATATCTTTAAAGAGAACCGCTCCCGCGGTCTCTGTTAGAAATAACTAACTAAAATTATAAACTGTGCCTGTTCAGAGTCAATTAACACTGTCAGTCACCGGCAGTTTTGTATACATATTTTTGTGTTTTGTTTTCTGCTAGAATTTATATATATGAAAGCTGTGTGGAAGGAACTGTTCCGTGCCATCCATGAAGGATACTGGCTGGCGGTTGAATATCACAATCAGAGAAATGAGAAGACAAGCTACTGGATCGCGGTGAAGGATCTGGATCCTTTCAGGCGCCGTTTAAAAGTGGACGGCATGCATCTGGGGAGATATTCGCTGGCGGAGCTGAACCTGCATATTGAAAGGATCAGTGAAGCCAGGTGTCTTGAAGGCACATGGGCGCCGGTCAATGAGAGGCTTGTGAGTGACATCCGGGAGAATCCGGAAAAGTACCGCTCTGTCTTTTCTGAAGTGACGAATCTTCGGATCCTGAACTATCTTGCGGAGTGTTTCCGGCTTGACCAGGATCCGTATGAAACAAAGCTGGCGCTGGTGGACAGGCTGGATGATGAGCTGATTGAAGGAAACATAATGAAGCTGAACGAAAGGCAGTTTGCCCAGATCGTCTACAGTTTTCATAATGCCAAGGACCCCTCCTCCCTCTATACCCTTTCCATGAGTCAGTACGGACTGAACCTGCTTTCGATCCACAGTGAAAAAGGAAAATATGTTCTTGCCTACCAGCCATTGCGGCTGGACGTGAAAAACAGGACACTGGCGGCGTTTGACGAGCCGGTGATCTGTTCGGAATTCACAGTCAACAGCATCAGACAGAGCGTGCGCAGGTTTCTGGATCCGGAAGATCTTGGTCTGCTTGAAGATTTCAAGGCAAACGCGGAAAAGATCAGGGAACTGATCACAGTGGGCAATCCCGGCATCCGGGTGGATGACATGCCTTATCTGATTCAGATCGCCAGGGACATTCCGATCAACCTTCACGCCGAGTATGACGGCATCCTGAAAATGTACGCTTCCGGGGATGAAAATGATGTGACGGTTCCTGTCAAGGCGTTTTTCGGTGAACTCACTGCCCACGCAAGACGGACAAAGTCGGTTCCTCTCGCACTGATCTCCAACCAGGTCAATCTGGATCAATTGCTGGCGATGAACCACGCCATGCGCCATCCTGTCTCTTATGTGCAGGGACCTCCGGGCACCGGCAAGACGATGACCATTGTCCATACCATCATCTCCGCCTTTTATAACAGGCGCACTGTGCTGTTTGCGTCCTACAACAACCATCCGGTGGATGAGGCTGTCAGTAAACTGCAGGCGCTGACTTATCAGTCAAAACCTCTTTACTTCCCGGTGATCCGGCTTGGCTCTTTCGGCTCTGTCCTGCGTTCTCTCAAGCAGCTGCAGAAGATCCTTCCGGTGATCAAAGAGATGAAGCTGCCGCCGGCTGATCCGGATCAGAGGGCTATGGACTCGCAGGCCAAAAAGCTCAGCGGGTATCTTGAGCAGTATGAAAACAGGCTGAACCTTCTGGAAAGAAAGGAAGCGGCTGAAGAGCTTCTGAAAAACAGCACCCAGCTCAATTTCTCCCTGCAGGTGGCAACCAGGCAGCTGCCGCAGATTGAAAAGCAGCTGGAAAAGACCGGTGAGTTCCGGATTGAGGACGCTTTGAAGCTGACGGATTCCGGCAGTGAAAGCATCCTGGCGGTACTGGCAAGGCAGTCATTAAAATGTCTCAGAAAGATCTTCCATGCCAAAAACAGGGATCTTCTTGAAATCCTGAAACTGAAGAATGATGAGAATATGGTGCGGGAATTCCACAGCTGGCTTTCTGTTCCTGAGCATCTGGAACGTTTTCTTGAAATCTTCCCGGTTGTGGCGACCACCTGCATTTCCGCAAGGCGTTTAGGATTCCCGGAGCCTGTCTTTGACATGGTCATTCTGGATGAGGCCAGCCAATGCAATACGGCGGTTTCGTTAGTACCGGTCATCAGAGGAAGGAATCTTCTTCTGGTCGGCGACCCCCAGCAATTGCAGCCGGTGATTTTACTGGATCCGGCCGACAGCGCGATGCTGAGAAACCGCTATGGCGTTCCGCCTGAATATGATTATTGTTCCAATTCGATTTATAAAGCGATGCTGGCCAGCGACGCCGTCAGTGATGAGGTTCTTTTATCGCATCACTACCGCTGCGATCCGAAGATCATCGGTTTCAACAACCGCAAGTACTATAACTCAAAGCTGAAGATGGACGGCGCCAGCGTGTCGGATCATCCGCTTGTCTATATCGATGTGCCTGACAATGAAACATCGAAAAAGAACACAGCGCCCAAAGAGGCGCAGGAAATCATCCATTATCTCAAAACCCATCCTGCTGAAAGTGTCGGCATCATCACCCCTTTTGTAAAGCAGAAGGAACTGATCCAGAGTGAACTGCGCCATAACGGCATGGATCATGTCAGCTGCGGAACAGTCCACGCCTTCCAGGGGGATGAAAAGGATGTGATTCTCTTTTCGCTCGGACTTTCGGAAAGCACCAGGGAGGAAACATATAACTGGCTGAAGAACAACCGGGAACTGATCAATGTCTCGACTTCAAGAGCCAGACATCAATTGATCGTCATTTCCAGCAATCATGTTCTGAGGCGTCTGCACAAAGGCAATGAAACCGACGATCTTTATGATCTTGTCAGATATGTGCAGACTTCCGGCACCTGTCAGATCGCCTGCCATCCCGCCTCTTCAAGAGCGCTCGGCATCAGGCCTTACAGCACGGAAACGGAAGAAGCATTCATGGATTCTCTGACCCACGCCCTGGACAACGCGTTCGCCGACGGAAGAAGCTTCACGGTCCACCGGGAAGTACCGATTTCCCAGGTCTTTATCAACAATCCTTCATTGAATGATTTCTTCTACCGGGGCAGATTTGACTTTGTCGTCTTCCGGAGGACCGGCGGGCAGGAAATGCCGGTGCTGGCGATTGAGCTGGATGGCAAGGAACACCGTGAAGAAGCTCTGATCAGACAACGCGATCAGAAAAAGGAAGCGATCTGCCATGAGCATGGCTTTGAGCTGATCCGGGTCGATAACACCTACGCCAGAAGATATCACTACATCAAAGAGATTCTGATCCGCTATTTCAGCCATTAAAAAGGACTCTGTCTTCACACTTTTCATAAGTGAAGGCAAAGTCCTGTTTTTTATTCGGGAAGCTCCTGCGGTGAATGAACCGCTTCCAGGGAATCTTCCGGCACCAGGCGCGGAATCACGATGCGGGTGTTGGCGCTGGCCAGTACCGCGACCGCAAGATAATACGTGCCCAGGGAAACGATATGGGAAATGAATGTCTGGCCGTTGATGACGTTGTACATTAACAGCAGGCCTGAAGCGAACAGTAAGAGCGAGCCGATGAAGACCCTTCTTGCGTGTCCGAATGAGGAAGTGACCATGAACAGCGCCGCGGCCAGATAGAAAACTGCCATCAGGCGCCAGATGCCGTAGTGACCGCTGACAGTCAATAAGAGACCGCTGCCGGCCAGGGTCATGACGCCCCATATAATAAGCGCCTTGCGGTCGGGTTTCTCCTCCTGCCAATAGGCGTAGCCCAGAACAAGATAGGCGATGATATGCAGGGAAGTGCCGATCGTGATATGGCTTGTGGTGACGATATCGGCTCCGGCCAGAATGATCAGGGCGACAAGCAGCCATCCGGAGAGCGGCTCCTTGTTTTTTGTATAGCCCATGGCCGCGGTTGTGCACGACAGCATGCCGATGGCAAGCTTGAACATCATGACCTGCTTGACGTCATCGGGATAGAGAGCGCCGAAGAACTCCTTGATCATAAACAGCATGAAGATCGCGTAGGTGCAGAAGATCGGCAGACGGCGGTAGGTGCTGCCGGCGGGCAGCCAGCCTCTCTTCACACGGCTGTGGAAGCGGATCCTGCCGATGGTGTATGTCAGCTGGAACAGGATCAGTGCAATGACAATGAAGAACGCGCTGATCACAAGAATCGCGGCGGTGCGCCATGGCAGCGTGCTGGCCTGGTTTCTTGTCATGATGACAATACCGGAGACGTCGAAGTTAAGATCGTCCTTGTAGTTCAGTCTTTCTTCATCAAGGCCTTTGTCGGCTGTGAACTGCGGATCTTTGTCCGGGGAAAGCGTGAGGGTAAGGCCATCTCCCTGATCGATTGTGTAATCATACCAGAAGGCTTTTTCCGGATTCTGGCTGTCGGTTGTGTAGTCGACCTGGAAGGCGCTGAAGCAGTTGTCCCCTTCTTCAGCCGGAATATAAAGGCTGTATTGAGCGTCTCTGGGCAGTGTGCACATGATGCTTTCGGAGACATAGCGCAGATAGATGTTGTCTTCCGGCGACTCCGCTTTTCTGCCGGCGTTTTTGATTTCATCCACGTCCGCCTCAGGACCGTAGAGGGCGTCGATGGTTTCGATCACCTTTCCGTCTTTGATCAGGCTGACCGGGCTGGATGAATCAAGATAAACCTCCGTGTAATTGTCATAAGGGGTGAAGAGTTCGACGGGATTGTCGACGGAGTAGACCCAGGAGACATAGAGCTCGGGGGTGTGCGCCTGCAGCATATTGGCGCCGAGGGAAGCGGTCGGATTCCATCTCTGGAAGACGCTTTCTGAACTGAGCCAGGCGGAAGCGAAGCCGGTCATATAGTTCAGCAGCATATTCGCGTGCTTCTGGTTGTTCTCGTTGATCAATACCGGATCATTGGCAAGATCCAGCAGGTTCATTGTGATATTGACAGGCGATCTGTCCTCCCAGATGCGGATCAGCTTATTCTGAAGGCTGTTTGCGTAAATATCAACCGTCGGAGCGAGTTCCAGGCAATAGGCCAGGATTGTACGCAGTGCCTCATCGGACTCGATGTTGTACCAGTAGTCGATGCCGGTCAGGTCTTTGTATACCCTGTTGGCTCTGGTTCTTTTCTCCAGATAGTCGGAGTCGGTTTCCGGAGCGGGGAGATAGAATGTATCGCCATAGCGGTAATAGCCCCAGTCAGAGAAAGGAACAGCGGGAACCGGATCGGTTTTTCCGACGATGTTGAAGATATTGCGGTATCTGCCGTAATCCGGGTCTCTTGCGGTGCGGGGCGTGGCGAATGTATAGGCATAGACTGTCTCCTGTGAAAAGACCGGCGAGTCGGAGAGTCTTGCGGCGGTGAGATTGGTGATGGCGGCGGCTCTTGAGAAGCCGGACATCCAGATCTTCAAAGGGCCCTGCAGGTTCTGACTTGCGATATAGCCGAAGATGCGGTCATAGACAAGTTTTGATGATCTGTCGAAGCCTTCATGGAAGATGCCGGTGCCGATCGAGAAGTTGGATTCCCACTCATCGACATAGCCCTGGCCGCAGACGCCGACCGCGATCAGTTCAAAGGCTTCATCCCCTTCGCCGATTTTCTGGTGGCCCATGACGGTGGATACCGTGTACATGGAGGGGTTTTTGTCATAGTCGTCGCTGCGCAGGTCGCTGAAGTGCGCCTCCTGCAGAAACGCCGCAAGATTGGCGTCGGTTGCGATGCCCTCTTCATCCGCCGAATGGGGACGGAAGGCCGCCGTCGCGAGGCCCAGCGAAAGTTTTGCCAGATTATGGGAGTATACGTTCGCATTTGATTTGAACCAGTCCCTGTTAAAGGGCACTTCCAGTGTTCTTGTCTCTTTGACGGTCAGGTTATAAAAGTTGGAGTGGATGATCTCCGTCTGTGATGTCTCTTCTTCCGCGCATGCCCTGATGCCCATTAACAGAATCATCAGGATGCAGATGGCGATGATCAGGATTTTCCGCAGTATGTTCTTCATACGCATTATTTTATTACAAAGCAGACAGAACGTTCCATCCTGTTTGAACGCTTTAAATGAAAGAAACCGGATCATTGTCCGGTTTCCTGCTACAGCATCTGTCTTGAAATGAGGGCGGCGATGTTCTTTCCTTCGCGGTGATCGCTGCCGCTTTTGGCGATGACGGTATTGAAGCGGGGATCATCGAAATAGACCAGCTTGTAATGTCTGCCGTCCTCTGTGATTGTGAAGCCCATGTCCTCGAGGTCGCTGCGGATGACGGAGCTCATGGTTTTATAGCCTTTGAAAAGATTTTTGAGATTCTCTTTCCTGTCCGCAAGGGTGTGGGGATATTCGTTATGGGCGATGATGTCCTTTAATACTGCCGCCCTTCTTGAATCCTCCCTGGTGTTTTTGAGTGCTTCGCTTAAGGCGTCAAGAAGGATTTCATTTGTTTCGCCATGGAAGAAATCTTCCTCCTCCCCTGCCATTAACGCCGGCTTTCCCTCCAGTGAGGCAAGACGGGCGCGCAGGCCGCGGATTTCCGCCTGCAGGGCCATATTGTCATTGGCAAGCTCCTCATTGAGGCTTCTGAGTTTTTCCAGGTCGCGGTCAAAGATGCCGTAGACCTGATCGACTTCATCCTCCGCCTTTTTCTGTGCTTCCTTTGCCTGGTTCTTTTCAAGGGCTTCCCGGTCGATGCGTTTTGCAAGGATGGCGTTGTTGACGCCATGCCAGGTGTAGAGAACATCAAGCAGCTGGGTGTTGGAATATTCCATGACGTCGCGGATGACTTTTTCCATGAGCGCTTCATCGGCGCCCTGCTCGGCGCGGTAAAGGAAACGGCGGCTGCCGTCTTTGCCATTGGGATAATAGATGCCTACAGCCCCGTAATATTCATTCTGTGAGTCACAGGCATTGCGGATCAGCTGATCCATGAAGATGTTCTTTTCCGCAAAGACATGGGCGATTCCCTTGAGCCTTCCTGCCATGCGGTTAATATCGACCGGATCCTCATCATAATATGTTCTTGAAACATAGACGACGGGCAGATCGAACACGCCGGTTCCCATGATCACGTCTCTTAACAGGGAGACATTGCCTTCATCGATGGTGAGCGGTTTTCTGTTCACCGCCAGGCCATGGTCGTCGCGCAGCCATCCCTTCTCGATTAACAGTGTGATGAAGTGGGGCGTTGAAAATTTCCTGTACAGCATGAGCGCTTCCTCACGGTAGCTGCGGTCCAGGCGGATTGCCATCTTCCCTTCATCGAAATTCATGACATAGTCGGTTGTCCAGACAATCCCGTCCTGTTCGGTTTTGGAATAGCGCACGGCAGTGATCTTCGGCTCTTGCAGTGTGCGCATTTCCATCCACAGGTGATCATCTCCCCATCTGATTTCTTTTTCTCCGTTCCAGGAAAGATCTCTGATCCGGTTTTCCTCATACTGGCTGGTGGCGCACCATTCAATGATGAGATGAATGAAATCCTCTTCGCTCATCTCAGGTGAAATATTTAAAAGTGTATGAAACAGCAGCATCCCCCTCACACCTCCTTGATCTTCAATGATTTCTGAATCCGTTCTGTTCTTTCTATTATCCCAGAATCGCGCAGTTCCCGTCAAAAAAACACAGTTTTATTCACTTTTCCCCACTCAGGCACACAATCATGGGAAAACGCTCCATTCTTTTCCACGATGAAGCGGTCAGAACCGGGATTTTACCCCATTGCGCTCCACTGAATGGAATTTCCCTCCACTTACGGCACACAAAAACCGGCAGGACGCCGGTTCATTCAGATTCAAAGATGTATGGAATGAGTTTTCTGTCCGCCAGTTTATAGATTTTCTGACAGCCGGAAAGCGAGGACATGCGGTGGGAAATGACAATGACGGCGGCGTCCCCGTATTCTTTCTTTAATGTATGGAGAAGCTCTTTTTCATGGAGCACGTCGAGCGCGGAGGTCGGCTCATCCATGATGATGACGTCAGGATTTTTGAGCAGAACCCGGGCAATGTCGATTCTCTGCCTCTCGCCGCCTGAGAGTCTTGCGCTCATTTCACCCATCTGTGTGTCATAGCCATCCGGCAGGGTTTCAATGAAATCAGCGATGCCTGCCCTCTTCGCGGCTTCCCTGATCTCCTCAATGGAAGCGTCCGGCTTTGAAACGGCGATGTTATCGGCGATGGAAAGATTGAACAGATATGTGTCCTGTTCAAGAAGAGCGATCCTTTCATGGAGTGAGGACAGGGAGATTTCCCTGATGTCAGTGCCGCTCAGAAGGATTCTTCCTTCATCGGGATCATAGAAGCGCAGCAGCAGTCTTGATATGGTTGATTTGCCGGCACCCGACTCACCGATGAGACCAGTCTGCTCACCTTTATGGAGTGTGAGGTTCATGTGTTCAAGAACCGGCTCAGAACTGTCAGGGTATGTGAAGGAGACATCTTCAAAGACAATCTCACGGACTTCGCTGATGGTTTTGGGATCCGCCGCTTCTTTGACAAGCGGCTGCGCATCTTCAATCAGGAACAGTCGCTCAGCGGAAGCGAAGGCTTCAAGAAGATGGGAAACAACAAAGGTCAAGGAGAAAGTGGAGGAGAAGGAAGCGGTTGCCGCAAAGGAAACGGCGATGGTTCCGACCGGATCCCCTTTGCCTTCTGAAGCCAGAAATGTCGCGCACATGATGATGGCGATTCTTGCAAGATAGACAAAGAGATTGGGAAGTGAACTGACGGTCTGCCGGTGCAGAACAAGGCCATGGGCAGCCTTTGAAACTTCTTCATTGGCTTTCATGACTTCCTGTTCTTTGCGTTTTGCGGCGCTGTAGATCTGAATGTCGCGGATGCCGTAGACACTTTCCAGGATCACGGATTTTAATTCGCCCAGCGACTCACGGTACCGCATTCCGATTCCCTTGCCGGCGATTAAGGCAATGGTGGGAATGACGGCGGAAATCAGAAGATAGAACGGAATCAGGACAATGGCGAAGAGCGGATTGAAATGCCATGCCAGAATGACGGAGGTCACCGGCAGGATGATCACGGTGAACATCGGTCCGATGGTGTGGGCGAAGAAGAATTCGAGGGTTTCGATATCGGAAACGGCGATGTTCAGGATATCGCCCATTTTTCTTTCCACCAGGAAAGCAGGTGAAATTCTGTCGATTTTCCGGAACAGGTCCACCCGCATGGCGGCCAATACACCATAGGCGCCCTTGTGGGAGTAAACCCCTTCCAGATATCGGCAGACGGCGATCAGAACGCCGCATACGGCTGTCAGGACTGCGTACAGGACTGTATTGCCCTCTGCGTAACCGGACGAGCATAAAATCCACATGGCGCCGAATCCCATCAGGCCCATATGGGAAAGATTGCCGGTGACGCTGGCAAGGGTGGAAATGACCAGGAAGCCTTTGATGGAGGAGCCGATTTTTAAAAGACGCGTGACAAGCTCATGGATCGAATAGCTGTATTTCTTCATGCCAGAGCCTCCTCAAGAATTCTCTGCTCATCGCAGAGTTTCTTATACAGACCATCATGACTGATCAGTTCCTCATGGTTTCCCGCTTCTTTGACGGTGCCGTTTTCAAGGACACAGATCACATCGGCATTCTGAATGGAGGACAGGCGGTGGGAGATGATGATCAGGGTTCTGCTCAGGCTTAATTCATGGATACATTTCCAGATTTCCTGTTCGCTTTCGGGATCGACGGAGGATGTGGCTTCATCGAAGATCATGTATTCGCATCTGCTTAAAAGAGCCCTGGCGATGCCCATTTTCTGTTTCTGTCCGCCCGATAAGTAGCTGCCGTTTTCGCCGGCGTCGGAATCGATTCCTTTTTCAAGAGAATCGATGAACGGCTTTAAGCCAGCTCTTTCAAGAGCGTCATACAGCTCTTCTTCCGAAGCCTGCGGGGAAGCGATGAGCAGGTTGTCACGGATGGAGCCGGAAAACAGTGTGACTGTCTGGGGAACCATGACGATGTTTCTGCGCAGTTCTTCCGGTGTGAAGGAAAGATAATCTTTGCCTTCGATATAGATATGGCCGCTTTGGGGATCCATGAAGCGCATCATCAATGAAGCGGCGGTGGATTTGCCGCAGCCGGACAGGCCGCATAAGGCGGTGACTTTCCCTTTGGGGACTTTCAGACTGACATCTTTGAGCGCTCTGTGTCTGCCTTCATAGCCGAAAGAGACATGGTCGAAGCGGATGCCTTCGTAATGTTCAGGATCTTCCTTTGCATCGGGGTCAATGACGCGGCCGGTGTCTGTATTGAGGATTTCTTCTGTTTTGCCCGCCGCAGATACCGCGGTCAGCGCGGAATGGGTGGCGTTCATGAGCTGGCGGAAAGCGCTGAAATAGCTGTAGCTTAACAGCAGGATGGTCAGGGTATCGCCGACCGCCATGGTCCCGCTGACTGTCTTTGAAACACAGATGAGCAGGACAATGAAGATCGCCGAATAGATCAGTCCTTCACTGACAAGGAATGAAGTGAAGTTGACCTTCATGAATGAATTGATGTCTCTGTTGAGTTTCTCGGCCCTTTCTTCCAGCACTTCAGCGTGGTGCTGATCGCGCTCAAAAAGCTTGAGTGTGGTTAAGCCGCGGATGCCGTCAAGATACCAGGAGGTCATCGCGTCCAGCGACTTCCAGTAGACCTTGCGCAGATTTTCGATCTTAAAGCGGAAAATGTTGTTCATCGGCAGTAAGACCAGGGAAACACACAATAAGATCACAGCTGAAACAAGCGATCTGTCCTTCAGGCGGAAGAACAGAAAGAAGGAAGCGATCAGGGAAAAAATCAGGGAAGGAAGATAGGTGCTGTAGTATACCTGCATGTTTTCAACCGCGTCAACGGAACTTGTCACGGCTGAAACGGGACCGATTCTTTCGATATTGCCGGCGTCGAGCTCCATGACTTTTGAAAAGATTCTTTTCCGCAGGGATTCCCTTGCCTCTTTTGTGCAGCGGTATTCCAGCTCGCCCTGAAGCAGCTGGGAAACAAACATGACAAGCGAAGCGCCAAGGGCCGCCAGGGCTGCCTGCTTTGCCTGCTGAATGCCCATTGCAGGATCAAACAGGGAGCCGAGATATCCTCCCATCAGCTCCGCGAAATATGTCACTGTCAGCAGATTGATAAACCGCACACAGACAATCAGGACAATCCATTTCCATAATCCCTTCGCCATCTTCAGAAGGGTCTCATTCAGCAGCAGCATTCCCCCCACCTCTTTCTTCTGCCTATTTTATTCTGCCCGTCTCAGTTTTGAAACTGACATACACGAAAAAAGCGATACACGCGTACCGCTTCAGTCTTCATTGAGATTGGCAGACTGCCAGGAGGGATCGGTTTCATCGGGATACTGATCCCATGTGTCTTTCTTCGGCGGACAGGGAACAGGCTTTCTGATTCCATCCTTCATGTAGGCGAATTTTCCGAGGAAGTTTCTGTCCTGTTCTTTGGTGAGAGGCGGTCTTGTGTTGGTGGCCTGCATGTCATTGATCCAGCCGGCGTGGTATTCGTTCTTGGTGGTTCTCTGCCAGTTTCCGGCCAGGATCCTCCATTCTCCATTCATCTTCACATGGGTTCCCGGCACCATGCCCAGTGAAAGAATCGCCATCGGGGTTTCCCTGAATTTGGAAAGGCCTTCGATGCCGATGGACCAGAATGTGGCTCTTGCCTTTGTGCATGTTTCATCGACTTCAATGACCGGCGTGGTTAAGGGATGAATCAACATATTGCCTTCCAGCGAATCGACGACCGGCTTCATCCGGAAGGCGATCTCCCCTTCCGCGTCAAAGGCGGGATGTTCCATGGCTTTGAGCTCTTTTCTTTTCTGGCCGATATGCTGGTCGTCATGGAAGATTGCCGCCCGGCCTCTGAGATTCTTCACTTCCCAGACGGCAATGAGTTTATTTGACCGGCAAGAAGACCCCGTCCATAGTTTTAAAACTTGGGCGGGGATGAATTGCGCCTTAGAAAGCCTGCAGCGAACTGATGTGAGCGTTA
>CACYNH010000042.1 GCA_902775735.1 uncultured Erysipelotrichaceae bacterium | reverse complement strand
ATCATCCAGATACATTCCGGATGTCCGGGAGGTGAAAGCTTTCCGGGCACACAGAAGCCCCATCCATATTGCTCAGCAATTGGGTGGTGGTAACTTCACGCGCGTTCCTTTACAGAATATGCAAGCGGTACGGTACAATGACAGTAAAGGAAACAGAACGAGGGAGGCAGTATGGCACAGAAAACAAAAACAGTCCGCATGACGGAAGGAAAGATCACGCCGCTGATCATCCGCTTTGCGATCCCGCTGCTTCTGGGAAACATCTTCCAGCAGCTTTATAACATGGTCGACAGCTGGGTTGTCGGCAACTACGTTTCCAATGAGGCGTTTTCTGCGGTCGGTACGGTCGGCCCCATCATCAACATGCTCATCGGTTTCTTCATGGGCCTTTCCTCCGGCGCCTCGGTCGTCATTTCCCAGTACTTCGGAGCACAGAAGGAGGACCAGGTATCCGAAACTGTCCATACCGCAATCATGATGACGATCGTTCTTTCGGTGCTGATCACAATCCTCGGCATTATCATGATGCCGGTGCTGCTGGGCATCATGAACACGCCCGCCGAAGTCCTTCCCGACGCCAGGCTCTACCTCACCATTTACTTTGCCGGCGTTTCCGGGCTGCTCTTCTACAATATCGGCTCCGGCATCCTGCAGGCGACCGGTGACTCAAAAAGGCCGTTCTACTATCTTGCCACGGCGGCGGTGACCAACATCATTCTCGACCTTGTCTTTGTCATCGTCTTCCATATGGGCGTCGAGGGAGTCGCTTTCGCCACAGTGATCGCCCAGCTGATTTCCGCGGTTCTGATCATCTTCACACTTTTAAAAGCGGACTCCTGCATCCGCCTGGTTCCCTCAAAGCTGAAAATGCACTGGGATCAGCTGGCAAAGATCATCCGTGTCGGCATCCCGGCGGCGCTGCAGATGGCGATCATCTCCTTCTCCAATATCTTTGTTCAGTCCTACATCAACCATTTCGGCGCCGACTGCATGTCGGGCTGGACGGCCTATTCCAAAATTGACGCGTTAATGTTACTGCCGATGCAGTCGATCGGTCTTGCGACAACGACATTCGTCGGCCAGAACATCGGCGTGGGCCGCGTGGACAGGGTTAAAGAAGGCGTTAAGACAGGCCTGATGCTGTCGCTGGTTTCCACCGTTGTGCCGATGATCCCGGTCATGATATTCGCGCCCCAGCTGGTCGCTTTCTTCAACGCGAAGAAAGAGGTGGTCGATTACGGCACGCTCATGCTGAGATGGATTTCCCCGTTCTACGCGCTGACATGTTCGTCCAATATCCAGTCGGCGGCTTTAAGAGGCTCGGGCGACACAAAGGCGCCGATGCTGATGATGATCTTCTCGTTTGTCATCTTCCGTCAGATCTACCTTTTCATCACCGCCAACTTCATTTCCAACACCATTATCCCGATCTTCATGGGCTATCCCGCCGGCTGGCTGGTCTGCACTGTTCTGACTGCCATTTACTACCATAAGGCGGACCTGGGCCGCGGGGCAGTGGCGTAATCAGGGATGTTTCAGGTCCGCTTTCCGCGGGCCTTTTTTAAGGATTCTGAGCCGTAAGTGCGGAAGAGCGGACTGTGTATGGTATAATGAACTGGTTTAAAAAGGGGTGATTACTCTGTCCGCATATAACCTGAATCTCACATTTGAAAACATCAAAACAGTCACGGTGATGTTTCTCGATATATTTATTCTCTGGTTCGTGATTTACTACGCTCTGAAAATCATCCGCAACAACACGCGGACCATCCAGATCTTCAAAGGCGTGCTTTTTGTCATTATCATCGACGGCCTGGCCAAATTCTTCGGCTTAAGGACGGTGCAGTATCTGGCTGACATGTTCCTGAACTGGGGATTCCTGGCGATCATTCTCGTCTTCCAGCCGGAAATCCGCTCGCTTCTGGAGAGGCTGGGCAAATCGAACATGTTCTCGAGGATCACAACCCTGACCGGCGATGAGAAGGAGAACCTGGTGGATCAGATCGTGACGGCGGTGATGCTGCTGAGCGCGGATCAGACCGGTGCTTTAATCTCGATTGAGCAGGTCCATTCCCTTGAGGACTACATCCAGACCGGCACGAGAATGAATTCCGACGTGACCGCCGAACTGCTGACCTCCATCTTTGTCACCACCACGCCTCTGCATGACGGGGCTGTCATTATCCAGGGCGACAAGATCGCCTGCGCTTCGGCATATTTCCCGCCGACCAACATGGAACTGCCTTCCCGCTACGGCGCCAGACACAGAGCCGCTATCGGCATCAGTGAAATCACCGACGCGGTCACAATCGTCGTTTCCGAGGAAACCGGAAATGTTTCCGTCAGCCAGAGCGGCCAGATCTTCCAGGTCGACCGTCAGCAGCTGCGTGACTACCTCATGCGTGTCATCTGCGGCGAAATGACTGAGATTCACGGCGAAAGCGAGCGCGCTTCCTCCACCGTCATCGATGATGAAAGGGCAAAGAGGGAAAAGAGAGGCGGCATGCTGTCGAAGCTTGCCATCAAGAAACAGGTTGAACCGGTCTCCGGCAAGATCGAGGTCGAGGAAGTCAGACCTGCCGGAAAGACGGAAAGTGAAACAGACAGAAGACAGACCGAAGCCGACGCCCAGGCGGAAGCGGCGGAAATGAAGCTGCCTCACCGCAAGGCAAAGCCCAGACCCAGCTATCCGGCCCAGAAAGAGCGGCAGACAGTCAAAGCGGAAGCCCCTGTCCAGGCACAGCCTCAGTACACTGAGCCTGAACCTGAACCGGAGCCTGAGCCCGAACCTGAACCGCAGCCGGTGCAGAGAAGGATGACCCCTGAAGAAGTCAGGGCCGCCCGGGAAGCCAGCCGCAACCGGTATTCCCGCGTCATCCGCAATGAGGAAGATTCCAAATACGATACCGGCCTTCTGGACATTTCCAAGATTGTCGGTTTCAAGGATGAACTGAACGAAACATTTGAAATGGTAGATCAGCTGGCTGATGAAGCTGTCGGCAGAACCTCCGAAAACAGGGAAGGAGGCAATCATGACTGATCAGGAAAAGAAAAACTATCTCGATGAGAGTGAAGATCTCATCGCGGAAGGAAGCGAAAACAAAACCGAACTTGCCAACCGGATTGCCGAGCAGTCGCGGCGCATGGCCAAGACATATCAGCACATTGAAGACGGTTTCCTGCGGGTGGTCCGCTGGTTCTCCACCTTCATTGACAGGGTGCTCTTCAACCGCAAATACGGCAAGCTGGTCGCCCTGGTGCTGGCGGTGCTGCTGTATGTGGTCGTCAACTACAACACCATGGCTTCCGTCTATACTTCCTCCCTGCGCTCCACCAGGACGCTTGAAGATGTGGCGGTCACTGCCCGCTACAACACCGATACATTTGAACTGAGCGGTCTGCCCGCAAGCGCGGATCTCTACGTGACCGGCGAAGCTGCCAATGTCATCAACGCGGTGGCCGGCGGCGGCACGGTTGTGGCGGATCTGGAAGGCCTGACCGAAGGTTCGCATGAAGTCAGACTGACCGGCGAAGGCTTCGGCGACAGCGTCAATGTCGTCGTCGATCCTTCCGTCGTCAATGTTACCCTCAAAAAGAAAACGACCTCGCAGTTCGATCTTTCATGGGACTTCATCAACCGTGACAAGATGGAGGCGGTCTACAGTGTCGGCACGCCTGTGTTTGACTACACAAAGGTCAACGTCAGAGCTTCCCGCGATACCCTCGATACCATCGCCTTTGTCAAAGCTCTGATCGATGTCGGCGGCCAGGCCGCGGACTTTGAACAGGACGCAAGGCTTGTCGCCTATGACAGTACCGGCACTCCCGTCAGCGCGGACATCGTTCCGGACACCGTCCATGTCTCGGTGGCGGTCACATCCCCCAACAAGACTGTGCCGATTGAAGTGCAGGTCTCCGGCGATGTGCCTGAAGGAAAGGCGATCGAAGCGATCACAACCGATCAGCAGACCGTTACCATCTACGGTTCGGAAACAGTGCTGAGCGGCATTGAGAAAGTTGTCGTCACCCTCAACGCGGCAACGATCACAAAGGATTCGACAATCCTGCGTCCGATCGTGCTGCCTGCCGGCGTCAACAGCTCCAACATCAACCAGATCACAATGAACGTCTCCCTTGGCGAAGGCGTGACCAGAACCATCGAAAACGTGCCGATCAACTACCGCAACAACGTCAACAACTACAAGGCGTCGCAGCCGGAAAACAAGACGACGACTTCGGTCACTGTCTTCGGCACCGCCGCCAATGTCGAACAGATCGGGGTTGAGGACATCAACGTCTATGTCGACATGAAGGACGCTGTTCCGGGTCTGCAGGAATTCCCGCTGATGGTCGACCAGCCGGCAAGCGGAATGCTGGTGAAGTATTCCCTGACCGAGGCAACCTATGAACTCAACGTTCTCGGTGAAACAAACGCCGACAGCGACGAGCCGGGAACCGATTCAAACAACGGCTGATTCCAGCTGAAATCACATCTTAAGGAAATCCGCGCAGCGCGGATTTCTTTGCGTTTCAGGGATCGGCGCAAAGCGTGCTAAAATAGAATCGGAGAAGCGTTATGAAAAAAGTAATTGGCATTGTTGAGGATGAAAAAGACCTCAACGAACTTGTAAAAAGATATCTTGAAAAAGAGGGCTATGAAGTCCGCTCCTATCTGACATTTGACGAAGCTTCGGTCCATACCGCCGACGATGATGTGCACTTATGGGTGCTCGATATCATGCTGGGCTCCAAGTCGGGCTTTGACCTGATTGAGCAGATCCGCTCCTACGCTCCGGATGTGCCGGTTATCTTCATGTCAGCCCGCGACAAGGAATTCGACCGCATCATCGGTCTGGAAAAGGGCAGCGATGACTACATCACCAAGCCGTTTTCGCCCAAGGAACTCGTCCTGCGCATCAACAACATCATCCGCAGAACCTACCGCGACGACAGCCAGAAGGTTTCCGTCGACGGCTATGAGATTGATGAAACGCAGAGAACCGTTTCCGAAGGCAGCACCCAGATTGATCTGACGACAAAGGAATTTGACCTGCTCATGCTGTTTGTGAACAACCGCGGAACAGCGTTTGAAAGGGAACAGATCCTCCAGAAAGTCTGGGAGGAAAACTACTTCGGCTCCGACCGGGTTGTCGATGACACCCTGAGAAGACTGCGCCGCAAGATGCCCAACCTCTCCATCCACACAATCTACGGATTCGGGTACAGGCTCGGCTGATGAAGCGGATCAGAATGTGGCTGCGGGAGCTGACGCTGACCCAGCAGTTGCTGACTATCGTCTTTCTGTTCATTGTCATCTTCGCGGTATTTGTTTTCGTATTCCTGTCGCCTTCCATCGACCGGTTCTCGGAAACCGAAATGTACAACCTTCTGCACAATTCGCAGACGACAATGATCGCCTATATGGACAACAATCCGGGCACCTTTCCTTCCTTTGACACCAATCCCGATGTGGTTGAATATCTTTACAATCCCGCCACCGGCAGGATGGTTTCCTCCGACGGCAGCGAAGCCAATCACCAGCTCAGGGAAAAGATCGAAACCATCGCCACCGGCGACCTTGCCGGCACGGTGGATGATGAAGTGAGCATTCAGGCCGAAGGAAGCGAGTCTCTGGTTCAGAACCTTTTCTGCATCACCCAGCTCAAGGATGGCACTTATCTTGTTTCAGTCATGGCCAACTCCTACCGTGTGCAGTTCCAGCAGTCGCTGGTCAACGGCGTCGTTATGCTGAACCTGCTGTTTGTCAGCGCCCTGTTCGTCTTCCTGATGCTGTGGGTGGGAACCCTCATCATTCCATTGGCGCAGATCAAAAACTACGTCACCAAAATCAAGAACGATGACCAGGGGGCTGTGCTCAATATCCGCAGGAATGACGAAATCGGCGAAGTGGCTGACGCTCTTGTGGAAATGCAGGCGGAACTGGAAAGGCAGAACCGCGAAAAGGAGGAGATGATCCAGAACATCTCCCATGACCTGAAAACGCCGATCGCCACCATCAAATCCTACAGTGAAGCGATCAAGGACGGCATCTATCCTTACGAGACACTCGAAAAGTCGGTTGACGTCATCATTGAGCACGCCAACCGCCTGGAAAAGAAAGTCCACAGCCTCATCATCCTCAACAAGATGGGCTATCTGCTCGATGACTGCGAGGAAGGGGAAACCCTGCCGGTGGCGGACGTCATCGACCGCACGATTCTTTCGCTCAAGGTCATCCGGCCGGAGATCAGCTTCATCCGTGAACTGGACGAAAATGTGAAATTCCATGGTGAGGAGGAGCCGTGGCGGATCGTTGTCGAAAACCTGATCGACAACGCATTGCGCTACGCGAAAACCTTCATCCGCATCACATTGAAAGACGGTGAACTGCGGGTTATCAACGACGGTCCGAAAATCGATGAGGAAGTGGCCGCCAAGATGTTCAGGCCTTACGAAAAAGGATCCGACGGACAGTTCGGCCTCGGCCTTTCGATCGTCTACAGGGTCGCCACCACCTATGGCTACAAGGCAAGCGCGGAAAACCTGACCGAAGGCGTCTGTTTCCGGATTGCCCGCGACAGCAGCCGACGCGAAAAAACGCGCCGCAGCCGCGGATCAGAGCGCAGGAAAAAGAAAACTCCCGAAAAACAGGTGATCTGACAGTCTCTTTCACGGAGATTGTCTTTTTTTGAGCGAACAGAATGGATTTGAGATAAAATTAGAAAGATATGACAGAATATACAGAAATCAAAGGTGTGAAGACTGCCTACCTGGAAGAAGGCAGCGGCAATGATATGATTCTGCTCCATGGCTGGGGGCAGAACAAGGAAATGATGGGAAGGATCTTTGAGCACTTTTCCGACCGTTTCCATGTATACAGCCTCGATTTCCCGGGATTCGGGGAGTCGCAGGATCCGCCGGAAGCCTGGGGCGTTCCTGATTATGAAGACTTCCTTGCGGAATTCATTGAAAAACTCGGAATCGTCAATCCCATCCTGATCGGCCATTCCTTCGGCTGCCGGGTCGCCATCCGCTACGCCGCGGATCATCCCGGCAATGTCAGGAAAATGTGCCTGACCGGAGCGGCCGGAATCAAGCCGAAGAGGGGACTGGACTATCAGATCCGCACAAAGATGTACAAAGCCGGCAAGTGGTTCCTTAAAACCACCGGCCAGACCGAAAAGCTGGAAGAGCTGCAGAACAGGTCCGGCTCGGAAGATTACCGCAACGCCAAGGGCGTGATGCGGCCGACATTCGTCAAGGTCGTCAACGACGATGTGACGGATGTGCTGCCAGCAGTGAAGTGCTCCGTCCTGCTTGTCTGGGGAGACCTGGACACAGCGGCGCCGTTATGGATGGGGCAGATGATGGAAAAGCAGATGCCGGACGCCGGTCTTGCCATTTTTGAAGGCGACGACCACTGGGCTTACTGGCATCAGGCCGACCGGTTCAACCGTGTGCTTGATATTTTCCTGAAGGGAGACGCGCAATGATTCTGAAGATTATACTGGCTGCCGCGATGGCGGCGGCGATGCTTATACCCGGCAAGCGGGCGCTGCACATGTTCCAGCAGAACCGCTATGAGCAGGGACGCTACACCGGCTGGATCAAAGACAGTGTGAACGCCAACATGAGCGGCATTATCCTGACTGCCGTCTTCAGCGCCATCGGCCTGATTCTGGGCCTGGTTCTGAAAGGAACACTCAGAACCATCGCCCTGACCGTGCTTCTGTGCGCGGCGGCGGCACTCTGGTTCATGAATGAAAAGGGAAAGAACTACATCAAGCCGCTTGTCTATACGGCAAGAGTCAAACGGCAGATCATCGTCATGGTGATCCTAGCCGCGTTTCTGATCACTCTTGTGCTTGTGTTCAAAGCGGAATGGCTGGCAGCGGCGGTTTCCCTGATCTGCCCGTGGCTGCTGATTTATCCGATGGCTCTCATCACTTCGCCGGTGGAAGCGGCGGTCAGAAACCATTATCTCAATGAGGCAAAGCAGATCCTGGCCGACCATTCCGATCTCATCAAGATCGGCATCACCGGCAGCTATGGCAAGACGTCCACCAAGAATATCATGCAGGCGATGATCTCGGAGGCATACAATTCCCTGATGACCCCCGCCAGCTACAACACCCCGATGGGCATCACAAGAACCATCCGGGAAATGTTAAAGCCGATCCATAAAGTCTTCGTGTGCGAAATGGGCGCCGACCATGTCGGCGACATCACTGAACTGATGGAATTCATCCATCCTTCCATCGGCGTTGTCACAACAATCGGTCCCCAGCACCTGGCCACTTTCGGCTCCCAGGAAAACATCACCCGTGAAAAGATGCAGATGATTGAACTGCTTCCTTCGAACGGATTGGGAATTCTGAACTATGACAATGAGTTCATCCGCTCCTACAAAGTGAAGAATAATGTCAGAACCGTCACCTACGGCATCCATACCGAAGGCGTCGATTACCTGGCAAAGGATATCACATACCACCGTAACGGCAGCCGGTTCACGGTCGTCAATGGCGATGATGAAGTCGTTATTGAAACAAAGCTGCTGGGCGAACACAACATCCAGAATATTCTTTCCGCGATTGCCGCTGCCAGATACCTCAATGTCGACTGGAAAACAATCCAGAGAGCGGCAAAGACCATGAAGCAGGTCGAGCACCGCCTTGAACTCAAGACAATCAACGGCAGACGCTTTATCGACGACGCCTTCAATTCCAATCCTTCCGGTTCCGCGATGGCGCTCAATGTGCTTTCCACCATGCCCGGCAGACGCCTGATCGTCACCCCCGGCATGATTGACCTGGGAAAGAAACAGGAAGAGATCAATAAGGAATTCGGAAAGAAGATGAAGGATAAGGCGGACACCGTCATCCTGGTCGGAAAGAACCAGACAAAACCCATCTATGAAGGCCTGCGGGAATCAGGCTTCGACATGGATCAGGTCATCGTCTTTGACACCGTCAGGGAAGCCCTGACATTCGTTTACCAGACAACCACCCCGGAAGATACCATTCTTCTGGAAAATGATCTGCCTGACGCGTTCAATAACTGATATGGCAAAGGCAGTCATCGCGACATGGAAAATGGCCCTCGCCGGAGCAGAGAGAGCCATGAACATTCTTGAAAAAGGCGGCACTGCCGCAGACGCCGCGACGGAAGGGGTCAGCCTTGTGGAGGATGAGCCTTCCTTCCATTCCGTCGGCTATGGCGGCCGGCCCGACAGAACAGGCCATGTGGTCCTGGACGGCGGTTTCATGGATGGCGACACACTCCATTTCGGCGCTGTCGCTTCCCTGGAAGGATTCCGCTCGCCGGTGCGCATCGCCCGCTCTTTGATCAAAGGCGACGCCAATAATTTCCTGGTTGGTGAGGGCGCGGCTCTTTACGCGGAAACAAACGGCTTTGAAAAAAGGGATAACCTCACGGATGAAGCCAGAGAGATCTATGATCGTGAAAAGGAACGTATCAAAAACCTGAGCGCCTATGACGGCCATGACACTGTCTGTTTCCTGACTCTTGATGAGCACGGCACACTCTGCGCGGCGACTTCAACGTCAGGCCTCTTCATGAAAGAACCCGGCAGGGTCGGCGATACGCCGGTGCCGGGAAGCGGATTCTACGCGGATTCGGAAACAGGAGCGGCAGCTGCCACAGGCATGGGTGAAGAGATTCTTAAAGGAGCCCTGAGCTATGCGGCGGTTTCCCTGATGGAACAGGGATACAGCGCAACGGAAGCGGCTGAAGCAGCATTAGGCAGGCTTGAGACAAAGCTGAAGAAACGCAATGGCTGCGCCCAGGCAATGTCACTGATCACATTGGCAAAGGACGGCACATGGGGAGTCGGTACAAATGTGGAATTCCCCTTTGTGACAGGCGATGAAGAGAATGGAGTCAGACTCTGGATTGCCCGGCCGGAAAACGGAAAAACAGTCATCGAAGCATATGAAAAGGAGATCGGCTAAACTGATCTCCTTTTTTGAGTGATGTTTTATTTTGTCAGAGAACTTGATTTTCTTAAGAAGAGGAAGCCCATGACAAACAGGATACCCAGTGTGCCGACAGCGATATTGACGCTGTTGGTGATGGAGACGGCGATGCCGACCAGGGTGGTGCCCATGAAAGCCGCGCCTTTGCCGCAGATATCATAGAGGCCGAAGTATTCGCCCGAAGCCTCCTTGGGGATGATCTGCGCGTAGTAGGAACGGGAGAGAGCCTGGATGGCGCCCTGGAACATGCCGACGATGAAGGCCATGATGCCGAACTGCCACAATGTCTTCATGAAGAGGGCATAGATCGCAACCGCGAAGTAGCCGCAGATACATACGGAGATCAGGGTGAGCGAGCTGTATTTTTCGGACAGCTTGCCGAAGATTGTCGCGAATGTGAAGGCGACAACTTGTGTTAACAGCAGAACCACAAGCAGGCCCATCTGATCAAGACCAAGCGAAGTGCCGATTGCAACCGCTTCGTCAATGATCGTATAGACGCCGTCGATATAGAAGAAGAACGCCAGCAGGAACCAGAAGACATTCTTTTCTTTCTTGAACATGTGAACCAGTGTGTTTCCGATTCTTCTGAAACTGTCCTTGATCGCGTTGGCGTCAGTCTCAACGAAGTGGATCTGGTGATAGTTCTTCAAGAGCGGTACCGTTACCCCGAACCACCATACCGCCACGATGATGAAGTCAACCGTGATCGCAAGCTTGATCGGAACCTTGCCGATCGTGCCAAGGTAATAGAGAACAAGCGCCGCTAAGAAGGGAATGCAGGAACCAAGATATCCCCAGGCATATCCCTGGGAAGAGACGAGGTCCATTCTTTCCTCGGTCGTGACGTCCGTTAACATCGAGTCATAGAGGACAAGCGAGATCTGATAGCACACCTTGGTGATGATATATGTGATGAGGTAAATACTCCAGACCGGCACAATGCCCAGAAGTGCGCATCCGGCGACACCGGCCAGCAGGAAGAACCTGAACATCGGTTTCTTGAAGCCTTTATTATCTGAGACAGCTCCGAAGACCGGGCCCATGAAGGCGGTGCAGATGGTGGCGATTGAGGTGGCGAAGCTCCACTGGGCAAGATACTGGGCGTCCGAGAGTCCGGCATTGCCGGCCAGCGAGTTGAACCAGATCGGAATGATGGTGGAAACCATCATCGTAAAAGCGGAGTTGCCGATGTCATAGTAAATCCATGACTTCTCCAGTTTGTTGAAATTCTTAAACATGATTGTGAATGCTCCCTTTGTTTCATTATCCACCTTAAAGGCGAAAACCGCCACTGAAAACTTAAGATTCACGGTTCGTGAAAAAGGGAAAAAAGAAGGGTGCCATCATATTTGAATTGAACTAGAATGGTAGATGACGAAAGAGGCATTTATGAAAACACCATTGATCTGGGGACACCGGGGAGCTTCCGGCTATGCCCCTGAAAATACACTTGATTCATTCGCAAAGGCCGTTGAGCTTCACGCCGATGGCATTGAGCTGGACATCCAGCTGACAAAAGACGGGCAGATCGTTGTCTGCCACGATGAGTTCATCGACCGCACCAGCACCGGCAAAGGGTTCCTCAAAGATTACACACTTGAGGAACTGAGACAGTTCGATTTCGGAAAAGTCATCCCGGGATACGGACATGCGGACATTCCGCTGATGAGCGAAGTCTTTGAACTGATCAGACCAACGGACCTCACCATCAACATCGAACTCAAGACAGGCGTCTTTGATTATGAGGGCATTGAGGAAAAGATCCTGGCCATGACGAAAGAATACGGCATGGAGGACAGGGTGATCTATTCCTCCTTCAACCATTATTCCATCAAGAGAATCCAGGCCCTCAACCCTGAGGCGAAGACCGCTTTCCTTTATATGGACGGCCCCATCGGCATGCCCGCCTACGCGAAAAGCCACGGCGTGGACGCGGTGCATCCATGGTTTGTGAACCTGCGCTTTGAAGGCTTTATGGAAGAATGCCGGAAACTCGGCCTGAAGGTCAACACATGGACAGCCAACGAGGGCTACGAAATCCGTTTCTGTCTGCAGTATGGCGCGGACGCCATCATCACAAACTATCCCGACCGGGTCAGGAAAATCATTGATGAGGTAAATGCCGATGCATGAAACATTCAGACAATTCATCTCAGAGACTGTTGAACCGTGGCTTGAAAACTGTGTGAGCGATGGTTATACCGAATCTTTTGACGGGCTGCGCCTGCATTACCATCAGGCCGTTCATCCGGAAGAAAAGGCGGCCATCGTCATGGTCCACGGGTTCTGCGAATTCTTCGGCAAATATCACGAAACCGCATGGCGCTTCTACAATGCCGGCTATTCAGTATTCTTTCTTGAGCTGAGGGGCCATGGCAAAAGCGAAAGATCCAAGCTGTTTGACGACCAGCGCGTCTATGTCGATTCCTTTGATGAATATGTCGAAGACATCCATTGCTTTGTGGATCAGGTCGCGAAGAAAAACAGCCTGAGTCAGAAACTCTTCCTTTACTGCCATTCGATGGGCGGGACCGCCGGCGCCATGTTTCTGGAAACATATCCCGATGTGTTTTCCTGTGCCGTGCTCAGCTCGCCGATGCTGAAGGTGAATTACGGCGGCATTCCCGATCCCGCTATCGACGCCCTGGCGGTTTATACAAGAATCACCGACCTTTCCGAAAACTTCGCGCCCGGCCAGCATGAATGGAGAGGGGAGGATCAGTTCCTTTCATCTTCATGCATGGACCGCGACCGCTACGAATACCAGTTCAACCAGAGAAACGAAGACCCCGATTACCAGACATGGGGCGGCACCTGGGCCTGGGCGGCAGCCGCCAAAAAAGGAACCGACGCGGCTGTGGCAAACGCTTCGAGGATCGCCGTTCCGGTTCTGGTCTGCCAGTCAGGCAACGACGGCATGGTGGACAATGAGGGCCAGAATGAGTTCCGGGCCAATTCAAGAATGGTCTGGCTGAATGTCTATGAAGGCTGCGAGCATGAACTCTTCAATGCCGACAGAAACAGCAGAGAAAAGTATTACCGCGATCTGCTGAACTTCTGGCATATCATGACGGAACTGACGGATTAAAAGAAAAAGAAGGAATTCATCCTTCCTGCTAAAGCGTGTGCTGATTCAGAGCGCACGCTCTTTTTCTGAACGCCTCATGGAACTGTCCGATGTGATATCCGTCAATCAGGCGGTGATTGACTTCAAAGCACACCGAGAGAACCTTTCTTCCCTGCTTTTCCTCATATCTGCCCCAGGAAACTCTCGGGACCGCGTCATCGGGATCGGTCATTCCCTCATTGGTCAGACCTGTGACCTTCACCCATGGCAGGGTGGAGATAAAGATGAGAGCGTCCGATTCTTTTTCATAACGGATGAATTCTTCCTGTGTTTCCGCAAGCTTCTGCGCTTTTTGGCAGAAGGAGAGGATATCATCATCCAGCTCATTCACGGTAATGATCTGAAACAGTTCACTGTCCTTCTTCATGTTCGTGAAGCTGGGCAACCTTTTTTCCAGTTCATAGATACCGTCTTTACGGATTGTATAGTCAACTACCATACCCAAACATGACTGAGTCAGGTTATGGATATGGCTTGTAAATGAAATGCTTAAAGCATTTCAGATACAACTTGTCGTATCTGCCC
>CACYNH010000041.1 GCA_902775735.1 uncultured Erysipelotrichaceae bacterium | reverse complement strand
TAGCAGACTTGACCCCTGAAGAAAAAGACTTTGTTAAAAATACAATTCTCTTTTTACAAACTCAGCACATTTCTAATAATTCCCTTAGATGAGTAATACCGGAACAGATAACGCACTGTTTTATATACAGCCTGTATCTGTCCGGTTTTTGTTTTTCCGGTCAGTTACACATATCAGTAATCGAAATAAGGAGGTTACCATGGAAATTAAATTACTGACAACAAAAGAAGTTGCAGAAAAACTGCATTGCTCCACCCATCAAGTCGCGCATCTGCGCCAGCACGGACTGATCCGCGGCACCCGTTTTGCCAAATACTGGATGTATTCAGAAGAGGATATCAATAACTTTATCCTCAAGAATCTTGGCCAGGACTTCTGGCATTTCAGGGAATTAACACCGGAGGCCGCAAGAAAAAAATACGCTGTCTGATGATCAGACGGCAACGCACAAAGAAACAGTAATTTAGCATTTAAGCAGAAAAAGAAAAATTCATCTATGAAAGAAAGAGTACCGTCAAAGGAAGAGAAGACAAAACAGTTGCATATGTCGTTCAGATACCCTATTACGAGCATGACGGCAATTCAAAGAAACGGAAACAGTACGTCAGAAATTTCAAAGTCAGTGATTATATTACTGCTGCAACAGCTCTGAAGGCGGCAGCCCGGGAACGCGACCGCATGATTCCCCTGCTGAAAGGCATTCAGGAAATACGCTACGACAGCGCCATGGACTATACCGCGGATGAGATCCTGTCACTTCTTCCCGCCGGAATGAGAATAGTCATTCTGGCTGAAATGGAAAAGAAACACGAGAACATTGCTTATGAAAACCATACAGTTCAGGAGCTTTTCGACCTGATTCCCGCACACTACAGCCGGCGCAAAAGAACATATCGGCATATGGGTTTCCAATATAAAATCTATATTCAGGAAAAATACGCAGATAAGCTGATAACGGAAATAACTGTTGCGGATGTACTGGACAGTCTGAAGAGCTGCGCATCTGTCTGCACAAGGGAATATACCAGCAAGCTGAAGAGTCTGTGGGGTAAGATCTTCGGTGTAGCCCAGATGCTTGGCATTCCGGTAACCGACTGGAGTAAGATCGTGGATCTTCCTTCTTCCGACAAACATACCCAGCGCAGTCTGACGGAACAGAACATAACAGAAGAGGACTTCCAGAAGTTCTGCGGATTTATGGCAGAATACGGAAATTATGCACCGATTCAAAAAAAAGCGATCTTCCGCAGAGATATTGTGCTGCTGATGATTCGCTTCATGAGAATAACCGGTATACGTCTTGCCGAAGCCAGGACGATCAATCGCAGCAACATCACCTTCCGGACCGTTACCATTGATGGAAAGGATGGCACTCAGACAAGCACAGAAGTGGCAGAAGTGCGTATAGAAACGGAAATGGGATCTACATTAACTGAAATGGATGTGGTCCGTGAAACTAAAACACCGCAATCTGTGCGTACTCTGCCTGTAAGTCCGGATGGTGCAGAAATCCTCAGAGAAACAATGGCCTATCATGACTATGATATTCTCTTCTGTGATTATGGCGGCGGCTTATTGAAAACCAGCGTTGTAGACAGTCTGCTTGCAAATGTAAGCAAAAAGTGCGGAATCAAGGTGTATGCCCTTCTGCTGAGGAAATCCTTTTCTGCCGACCTGTATGCCAATGGTGTCAACCCGGCAGTCACAAAGAAACTGATGGGACATAAGAGTGAAGAAATGTCACTGAACGCATATGCCAGCGCATCCGACAAAGATGTTTTCGATGTAATGATGAACCGGAAATACAAAGAATAACAAAGAAACTGTTTACGAATCTGTTTACGAATCAGGAAAAAACGAAAAAAGCCGCATAAATCCGCGGCTTTACAGTGGAGCCGAAGAGACTCGAACTCTCTACCTCATCGCTGCCAGCGATGCGCTCTCCCAGGTGAGCTACGACCCCGTGCAGTAATAATTTACCATGATTTGAATAAAAGGCAAGAAAAAATGACGGCAGCCATGAAAATCGAAGGCTGCCGCCACTGCTGTATCTGTCAGTGCATTACATCATCGGCGCGAAAATGCGGATGACAGAGAGGATAAATTCCTGGATGGGTCCTTTGTCCGCTTCATGCTGTGTCACCAGATGGCTTTCAGCCAGTGTTTCCTCAAAGTCTTTGCGGATGTCCAGAATCTTTTCTGAACCGTAAAGATATGTGGCGTTTTCGAAATGAAGATAGAGGCTTCTGTAATCGAGGTTGACGGTTCCCACAACGGCGGCCTTGTCATCACAGACGAAGACCTTTGCATGCAGGAAGCCGGGTGTGTATTCATAGATCTTCACACCGCCTTCGATCAGGTTCTCATAGAAGGACTGGGTGATATGGAAAACGATCTTTTTATCCGGAACGCCCGGCGTCATAAGTCTGACATCGACGCCTCTCTTGGCGGCCAGGATCAAAGCGTTCATCATCTCAGTGTCAATGATCAGATAAGGCGTATAGATATAGCAGTAATCCTTTGCCTGGTTGAGGATATTGATATAGACACTCTGGGCTGTGATTTCGTTGTCCAGCGGCGTTTCGCCGAACGGTGCGATATAACCGTCGGTGCCCTGCGTATCGCATTCAGCCTTGAAGACCGTGAAGTCTTCATCTGTTTTCCTCAAAGCATTCCAGTGCGTCAGGAACATGACGGTGAATGACCATACCGCTTCGCCTTTGATGCGGATGACATTGTCCTTCCATTTGCCGAATTTGCTCTTTTCGTTGATATACTCATCCGCCAGGTTCACGCCGCCTGAGAAAGCTGTCTTGCCGTCGATGACCATGATCTTGCGATGGTCGCGGTGATTCATGATGGTGCCGATAATCGGGTTGATGCGGTTGAACGGAACACACTTCACCCCTGCCTCTTCCAGTTTTTTGGCATAGTTGAAAGTGAGCGTCATGAAAGAGCCCATGTCATCATACATGACTCTGACGTCCACTCCCTGCTTTGCCTTTTCCCTGAGCACAATCAGCATCTGGTCCCACATGTTTCCTTCCTCGATGATGAAGTATTCAAGGAAGATGAACTTTTCCGCTTTCCGCATTTCCTCCAGCATGACAGGGAAGCCCTTCTCACCCCAGCCGTAGTAATCAAAATCACTGTTGCGGTAGAACGGGAAGCCGCTGGATTCGGAAATATACCTGAACTGACCGCTGATCGGAGGATCCTTTTCAATCACTTCATTCAGCACTTCAGGATCCTGCACATAGTATTTCTTCGCGTCCAGTGTGCTTCTGTAAAGATTCCTGAATGTTTTGGAGATGATAAGGTTGGCGCCGAGGATCAGGTAAACTGCTGTGCCGGGCAGCGGGAACAGGATGATCAGAATGAGCCACATCAGATCAGATGACAGATGCCGTGATCTGCGGATAATCATGAGGACGATGATGACGCTCAGAATCTGCAGAACCGTGTCGATCCAGGCCGCCGTTTCAGAAAACCACCGGAAAACGGATACCATGAGTGCAACCTGAAGAAGAACCATAATAATCATGAATGTGGTTCTGCTGAAAATGGCTTTGATGATTTTCATAAATACCTCAGATCTGTTTAAAGGTAGTACAGCATTGTCAACAATGGCATTGTGGCAATGCATACCAATGTTGTGATGGTGTTGATGGCGGTGGCGTAGCTGACGTCCTGGTCATACAGCTGGGCCATCTGGGTGACAGTGGTGGCGCTTGGCGTCATTGTCGCCAGCAGTGAAATATAGAGAATGGTGACTCCCTGCGGGGTCAGTTTCGCAATGCCGGAAAACTTCATCACCAGCAGCACAATGGCGGGAACAGCGATCATCTTCAGGAATGTGATCACCCAGATTCTCTTTCCCTTTGCCATGGAGAGGATGTCGGTGCCGGCCAGGATCATGCCCAGCATGACCATCGAAACAGGTCCGACTGTTGATCCGAGTGTTTTGACTGTGCTTTTCAACAGGGAAGGCAGCTGGATGTGCAGCAGGAACAGAGCCAGTCCCACAATGCAGGCGATCAGGTTGACGTTGGTCAGGATTGCCTTAAGATCCGAGCCTCTTTTTCCTTCCACCAGGGATTTGCCATGGGTCCAGACGATAAACAGCTGAACAACCATGAAGGCGCTGGCGTAAAGCACCCACTCTTCACCCAGGATCGCGGTGACCAGAGGGATGATCAGATTGCCGGCATTGGAATAAAGAAGGGACGCCTTTTCAATATTGGTGAAATGAAAGATGCGGCTCAGTCCGTAAACGACAATGAACAGCAGGATATGGATCGCGACGGCGGAGCCGACCGCAAGCAGAAAATTGGCAGCTGCTTCAGATGAGTACTCGATCTGAAAGGCGTTGAGGATCGTGCACGGGCAGATCAGATAGACAACCAGAATGGACAGTGTTTTACTGTCGGATGATTTCAAAAGCTTAGACTTTACAAGCACAAAACCGCAGAACATCATCAGAAACAGCTGTACGATCTGCTGAGTCAAAAGATATGCGACCATATTCCCTCTCCCTTTTTCCCGATTATCATTTTAAAGACATTTTAAATTCTCCGCAATTCCTTCATCCCGGACAGAATTCGCTTATTATTTAAAGTGGATTTCTTAAACCTTTTGTTGTAGGATTAAACAGCTGTATTTTAGAAATGGAGTGATTCAGTTTGGACAACAAAGAAAGAGGTTTATTTTCAGGAAAACTGGGATTTGTGCTCTCGGCGGCTGGGGCTTCGGTAGGTCTCGGCAATATATGGCGCTTTCCCTACCTTGCCGCAAGATACGGCGGCGGGATCTTCCTGCTGGTTTATATTGTTCTGGCACTGACGTTCGGCTATACGATGATCATTGCCGAGACGGCAATCGGCAGATCGACAAGAAAAAGTCCGGTCGGCGCCTTCTACGCCTATGGCAACACAAGACCGATGAAAGCGGGCGGCTGGCTCAACGCCGTTATTCCGGTGCTGATCTGTCCCTACTATTCGGTCATCGGCGGCTGGGTGTGCAAGTATCTGTTCGATTTCCTGCATACTGATCTTGGCACAGTTTCCTCCGACACATTCTTCACTGACTTTATTTCCTCAGGATGGTCCGCGGAATTCTGGTTCATCGTCTTCAGCGCCGCGGTGCTGACTGTCATCTGGCTGGGCGTCAACAGCGGAATCGAAAAAGTCTCCGGATTTATGATGCCCGTTCTTGTCGTGCTGGCTGTGATTATAGTCATCTACACACTCACAAGGCCCGGCGCCCTGGGCGGGGTGAAATACCTGCTTGTGCCTGACTTCAGCCGTTTCTCATGGATGACGGTTGTCTCGGCAATGGGCCAGATGTTCTATTCCCTTTCGATCGCGATGGGGATCCTGATCACCTTCGGTTCCTACATGCAGAAGGACACAGGCATTGAAGAATCGACTGTCCAGGTGGAAATCTTCGATTCCGCCATCGCCATTCTGGCGGGACTGATGATCATCCCTGCTGTCTTCGCCTTCTTCGGCGGTTCCCCGGAAACACTGAACAAAGGTCCGGCTCTGATGTTCATCACCATGCCCAAGATCTTCGCTGACATGAAAGCCGGAAGACTGATCGGCATCCTGTTCTTCCTGCTGGTGCTCTTTGCGGCTTTGACCAGCGCGATCGCGCTTGTTGAAAGCGCAGTTTCCACCTTCAGCGATGAATTCGGCTGGTCGAGAAAAAAGGGAACAGTCATCATGGCGCTGATCATGATTTCCCTGGGTTCCCTTTCCTGCCTTGGCTATGGACCGCTGTCCTTCATAACAATCCTCGGCATGCCGTTCCTGGACTTCTTTGATTTTCTGACCAATTCGGTCATGATGCCGGTCGCCGCCATTGCCATCTGTGTTCTTGTCAGCAGGCATATGGGCGTTTACATGATTGAGGATGAAGTGCTGTCCGGCGGCAAATCCTTCAAAAGAAGAAATGTCTTCAACTTCATGATCCGCTGGATCTGTCCCATCTTCTCACTGATCATTCTTGCCAGCTCAGTCGCTTCCGCCTTCGGCTGGATCACGATCTGAACCTTGCCATTTCGGAAATCCGCCGCTGCGGATTTCTTTTTCATCATCCTTCTGCTATGATTTTGGCAGCGGAGAATTATATGAAAAACACAACCATCGAATACTTTAACGAGAAAGCGCAGAAATGTTTTGACGACGCTTTCACCATTACCGAAAGAACAAACCAGGACCGGTTTCTTTCTTACCTGAAACCGGGCGCCCATATACTCGACTTCGGCTGTGGATCAGGACGCGACAGCAGATACTTCATTGACAAAGGCTTTGAAGTCACATGCACAGACGGATCGGAAAACATGGCAAAGCTGGCGGAAGAGTATCTTGGCATTCCTGTCCATGTCATGGAATTCAATGACCTGCATGATGAGGATGCCTATGACGGCATTTTCGCTTCGGCTTCCATCATGCACATTGAGTATAAAGAGATTGAAGAACTGTTTCCCAAGATGATCAGAGCTATGAAAAAAGGAGGCATTCTTTACGTCTCCTTCAAATACGGCGACAATGACGGCTTCCTTGGCAAACGCTATTATACCTATATGAATGAAGAGCGCTTCGCCCGCCTGATTGAACCGTTCACGGAACTGGAGGTCATCACTTCCGGAATTTTCGGTAATGAACATCCGGGCCAGATGGACTTCCGCTGGCTCTATGCCATTCTCAGAAAAAAGTAAACAGCATTCCTTTATTCCCACACAGCATAAATGCGGCCGGTTCCGGCCGCATTGTTTTTATGTAAGAAATGAATACAGAACAGGACTGATGAAAAGAAGCCAGCCGGCCAGCGCGGCGATGATGAATTTCTTTGTCACAAAGACAGCGATGAACTCGCGGATCAGAGCGCTCGGCCAGTAGTAGAGGGCAACGTCGGCGCCGATGCCGGTGCACTTCATCCCTTCCTCCCTGGCATACCGCAGGCAGCGGTAGACATGATAATTGCTGGAGACAAGGGCGGTCTTCTTATTCCCTTCACGGGAATCGATAATCGCTTTGGAAAACCGCAGATTCTCCCTTGTGGTCGCGGACCTGTCTTCCATGATAATACTTTCGGATGGAATTCCATGTTCAATCAGGTAATTTGTCATGGCCTCCGCTTCACTGATCTTTTCATCCTCCCCTTTTCCGCCGCTTGGGATGAGAACCGGTCTGACTTTGCAGCGGTGCCAGATTTCGATCGCCTTGTCGACACGGTTGGAAAGCAGCTTTGTCATTTTATCCCCTTCGAGAAGTCCGCAGCCATGGATGATCACATAATTGAAATTCATCCGGTGCGGCATGATCTGGATGAAAACTGAATAGAGAACAAAAGCCAGCAAAAGAAAACTGAAGTAGAAAACCGTCATCACCACCAGCATCAGCCAGCTGTCCGCATGGCTTTCCCAGCCGAAACTCCCCAATCCAAGAACATAAACGACCGCGCCAATCTCTCCGGTTCCTACAGCGACGCCAAGAAAAAGCGACAAAAGATGCGCGGGACTCACCGCTTCCCGGCGGATCATCTGAACGCCGTTGGCGATCAGAAGCACGGGCACCAGAAACAGTCCCAGCATCACGCAAACGAAACACCCCGCCAGAAACATGCCCCGCTCAGGAAAGAAGCCGGACACAAACAGCATTGTCACAAGCAGCGCGAACATCAGCAGAAAGCTGTTCGCGTAGCTTTGCGGCCTGCGCAGGACGCAGAAAAGAGTTACCAGCCACACGCCCGCGAAGACCGGTCCGAATACCTGTATATTATCAAGAATACCTTCCATTGAATCACCCCGCCGATGCGTTGGCTGCATCATCACAATCATCGTATCAGCTTTCTGTCAGTTCTATTCTTAATATCTCTTTAAGCAGATATTTCCGTAATCACGGTTTTCACACCAGTAAACCGTTCTTTCCTGCACGTCGTATACCATCGAGACAACCGTCGGGCAGACAGTCTGCGACACTTCCTTCAGAACAGCAAAGCAGTCCTGCACGTCAAAATCATCTGACGCGCTCTGAATCATGGATTCCGCCTTGTGATATCTGTCCCAGCCCATCCACGGGTGCTGTTCAGAATCCTGTTTGAAGGGTGAGAAGTTTGTCATGATCTTATAATCAGGCTTTTCATAATATAGACATCCTTGGCCGGGAATGATGTGCAGCACGTTTCCATTGCAGTCCGAAAGAGCGGACATGAACGTGACGCCGGAAATGCTGAAGACAGGTTCACTCTGTGCGGCTTCCCTGATCTCTTCAAGGGTTTTCTTCTGCAGAAGAAGATCAATGTCGAGCATGATGATGTTGTTTCCATACGATTTCGGCTCGCTTCTGCCGTCATATGGCCAGCAGGTAGGCATTCCCACAAAGTCGCCGCGGCTGTTGGCGCCGAACAGCGGCATCCATCCTTCAATGGGATCGTTGATTTCGATGAAAACGCCTTCTTCGCACGGTCTGACTCTGTATTCCATATTGAGAATGTCCAGATTCCAGCCGACAATGGTTTTCTTCCTGTTGACGACAATACTTGTGCACATAATGATTCCTTTCCGCTCAGACATCGCGGCAGACACAGCAGTAAATCAGATCGCGTTTCACTCCCAGATATTCAAGCTCATTTTCCGAGTATCTCTCGAATTTCATCCCGCATTTTTCCATCACCCGCCGCGACGCCTCATTGCCGGGAAAGTAAGAGGCGCGCACTGTCTGAAATCCTTTCTGTTCAAAGAGGTATTCCAGAAAGCGGCGGACGGCTTCGCTCATGTATCCGTGATTCCAGTATTCTGACCCGATGCCGTAGCCGATTTCGCATGACTCTTCCGTTTCATCGAAGTACAGGATGATTCCGATGAGTCTTTTTGTTTCCTTCAGGCGGATGGCAAACATCTTTTCATTTGCGATGTATGGCTCAAGGTTCACTTCCTCTTCCGTTTCAGCATAGCGGCAGATGAAGGTTTCAAGGACCTTTCTGTCATGGCTGATGCAGTGAAAATAATCATCCCGGTCTTCTTTTCTGATGCGGTCGATGATCAGTCTTTCCGTTTCCATTTTCACCTCTCCTGAATTCCGTAAGTTTTTGTGAAGTGGCGGCTGAACGCTTCAATCTGCCGCAGCGCATCGTCTGTTTTCTCAGGCTGACGGTCACAGAGATGAATCAAAGCGGAAACAGGGGCGGTATAGGCAAACGCCAGGACCTGCGGGTCATCCTGAACCAACAGCCCTTTTTCCATCATTCCCGCAAAGACATACGCAAACATTTCCCTGAGTCCGGTGAGAAAATGCTTTGTCGCAAGGTCTCTTGCGCGCTCATCCCGGAACTGTTCAATGGTCAGCAGCTTTCTTGTCATGATGATCTTTTCATCATGGATGGTGAACTCAGCCATCTTCATTGTCATTACTGTCAGCTCTTCCAGGGAATCCGGAATCTTTGGAAGATTTTCTTCTGATCCGAAATGGTCTCCATAATAGGCGATCATTTCATCCAGAAGAGAATTCCAGATCTCTTCCTTGGATGTGAAATGCCTGTACATGGATGATTTGCCGAGTCCCAGAGAAGCCGTCAGTTCACGGATGTTCGTTCCGTCATAGCCCCTCTCAGAAAACATTTCAAGCGCCGCCATGAGGATTCTTTCTTTCGTGTCCTTTGCCATGTGGTTTTCCTCCTGAAAAAAGCAACCGATCGGTCACTTTTTATTATAGTGAACGAACGGTCGCATGTAAACGATGATGAAAAGATAATTGTTATCCGGCGGCTTCCTTCAGGCAGGCAATCGCGTTGAGGCTTCTCGGATAGCCGATATAGGGGATCATCTGTTCGATAACTTTCATCAGGAACGCGGCGTCATTGCCGACATTGATATTTCCCTGGATGTGGCTCTTGAGCTGTGACTCGCAGCCGCCCTGCGCCAGCAGGAAACAGAATGTGATCATTTCCCTGTCTGCCAGATTCAGGCCTTTTCTTGTGTAATAGTCGCCGAAGCAGTTGGAAGCCAGCCAGTAGTTGACTGTGCCGCCTTTCCAGAATTCCTTCATGCGGTCGCCGAAGATTTCGACCTGCGCCGCTGTGCCGGTTTCCTGTCTTGTTTCTTCAGTGTTGGTCAGTCTGCTTTCCTTTGATTCTTCGATGCCGTTTGCCTTGAAAACTTCATTTGTCCTCTGTAAGAACGGGAAGACTCTCGCAATGCCGAGATACGCCGTGCCCTGATAAACCAGTTCCTTGATTTCTTCAGGCGTGACGCCGAATTCCTTTATGGCGGAAGGGATCAGGAATCCGAACTCATCGACAGCCATGGCGCCCATGCATGTGGCCAGGGTTGCCAGGGTTCTGTGTCTTTCATCAAGGTCATTGGCATTGATAACCGCGTCATAGGCCCAGTTCTCATAGCGCACTGTGTAATCATAATCAGGATCGTTTTCATTGACCGGATAATCCGGGAAGATCCTTGCGTGATGTTTCTTCGCATTTTCGCTGTACATGTGTTTCTCTCCTCTTATTTCAGTTTCAGGTATTCTTCCTGATCGACAGGCTCAAGCCATTCATGGGAGCCTTCGGCAATTCTTGACATGATGGAAAGATGGGCGAATGCGGAATCCTTCGCGGCGCCATGCCAGTGCTTGACATCCAGGGGAATCTCGATGACAGTGCCGGGAACCATCTTCACTGCCTCCTTGCCCCATTCCTGATACCAGCCTTCGCCGCCGACGCACACAATGATCTGCTGGCAGCCATGGTGAACATGCCAGTTGTTGATGCAGCCGGGAGCGAATGTGACATTGGAAATGTCGGTCTGCGCTTCCTGCGATGTCAGTCTTGCCAGGTATGTTGTGCCTGTAAAATACTGTGCGACGGGATTGATGTCGCCGAGTTCAAACGGAGATACTTTTTTCAGTTCATTTACGTCCATAATTTTCTCCTTCTGCTGTGTTATCTATATTTTAACAAGAAATGCCCGCAGGGATGATACCTTGCGGACATATTCAGCTATTCAGTTTCGGAATATTTCAGCGGCAGACGTTGATTGGATTTCCATCGAGCCATGCGGAAACATTGTCAAAGACAATCTTTGCCCTTCTCTCCATTGCCTCTTCGGAAATAAACGCCTGATGCGGTGTGAGAACGGTGTTCTTCGCGTGAAGGAGCGGATAGTCTTCGGGAATTGGCGGTTCCATGTCATAGACATCGATGCAGGCAAAGCCAAGCTCATCATTGTTTAACGCGTCCGCCAGCGCTTTATTGTCGACGATCGGTCCCCTGGCACAGTTGATGAAGAGAGCGTCGTTTTTCATTAAAGCGATCTTTTCTTTTGAGATCATTCCTTTCGTCTGTGCGTTGTTGGGCAGATTCAGAGAAACAATATCGCTCTGCGAAAGAACTTCATCCAGTGTTTTATACTCAATGCCCAGAGCCTTCGCCTCTTCTTTTTCCGATCTGTTATATGCGATGACTTTCGCCCCGAAGGCAAGGAAGAGTTTTGCGGTCTGTAAGCCGATCGCGCCCAGGCCGATAATGCCCACTGTGCGTCCGCAGATTTCCCGGCCGCCAAGGCCCGCTGCTGTGCCGCCGGTTCTTGTTCTTTCATCAGCTTTGACCATGTTTCTTAAACCTGCCACCGCCATGCCGATGATCAGTTCCGCCACGGTCTGCGTGGAATATCCGGCAGCGTTGCAGATCATGATGTTTTTACCGTGACAGGCATTGAGCGCGATGTGATCAATGCCGGTAAAGGCGACGTCGAGCATCTTCAGATTTTCAGCCGCACTGACGGCTTCTTCAGGGAAAGGATGGTTGGCAAGAATGACAATGTCGCTGTCCTTCACACGGCTTTTCAGTTCTTCCGTATCCTTCCACAGGGAATCATACGAAACAAATTCATGGCCTGCCTCCTTCAAAGGAGCAGAGAGTTTTTCAATGACATCCGCTTTGACATTCAGCGGTTCGATCAGACTGATTTTCATGTTCAATTACCTCTGTTGAAAATTATGTATACTGCACATTCATTGTATGACATTTCAGAAGAATATGCAGGATCCGGTTCCGGGTGCGCGGCTGTCAATCACACTCAGAAACAGGTATAATAATGGAAACATGGAGGAAGTATAATTTATGAGTTTTCCCAAGAACTTTTTATGGGGCGGCGCCATCGCCGCAAACCAGTACGAGGGTGCCTGGCTGGAAGACGGCAAGCAGCCCAATGTCACTGACGTCCTTGTCGGAATCATGTCAAAGAACCCCGGCATCAGGTGGAATGAAGAAACAAAGAAATATGAGATGTGCCTTGATCCTGAAAAGGTCTATCTGAGCCATGACGCCGTGGACGGCTATCACAGATACAGGGAAGATCTCAAGCTCATGAAGGGAATGGGATTCAATTCCTTCCGCACTTCCATCGCCTGGGGCAGAATCTTCCCCAACGGCAATGAGGAAGAGCCCAACGAAGCAGGTCTTGCCTTCTATGAGGATATGTTCCGCTGCATGCGTGAGCTGGACATGGAACCGGTCATTACCCTTTCCCATTACGAAACACCGCTTTATCTGGTCACCGAATACGGTGGATGGTCCAACCCGAAGCTGATCGAATTCTGGAAGAGATATGTTTCCACAGTCTTTGAAAGATACAAGGGTCTGGTCAAACTGTGGCTGACATTCAATGAAGTCAACAACATGTTAAGAGTCCCGCTGGTTGCCGGCGGCATCCTGACTGTGAACGATCCGGCGGATCCTTCCGATCCGATCGGCTCCACCACAAAGCAGGACATCTGGGACGGCTATCACAACATTCTGGTTGCCAACGCCTGGACAGTGAAACTGGGTCATGAAATCGATCTGGACTGCCAGGTCGGCTGTATGTTAACATCCTCTTCCGTCGCGACTTATCCGTATACATGCGATCCGAAGAATGTCTTCGGCGCTCTGGAATCGCAGAGAATGGCCAACTTCTATTTCGGCGACCCGTTCTGCCTGGGCATTGTACCGACCTATCTGAAGAAAGTCTGGAAGAAGGATGGCGTCACAGTGAACTTCACGGATGAAGAACTGGCTCTGATCAAAGAATATACCGTCGACTTCTTCTCCTTCTCCTATTACCGCTCAAGCGTCTATGATCTGGACTATGCGATGAAGACCGATACCGGCGGACTTGTCGGCAAGGAAAATCCTTATCTCAAGGACAAGGCGCCCAAGCCCTGGGGCTGGCCGGTTGATCCCGATGGCATCCGCTATACACTGAATGTTCTTTACGACAGATATCATCTGCCTCTTTATATCGTCGAAAACGGCGTCGGCCTGGATGAGAACCTGGATGAAAACGGAACCATCGAGGATGACTTCCGCATTCACTACATCAAAGAACATGTAAAGAATGTCAATCTCGCGATTGAAGACGGCGTTGACTGCCGCGGCTATCTCTACTGGGGTCCGATCGATGTCGTTTCCGCCGGCACAGGCGAAATGAAAAAGCGCTATGGCTTTGTCTATGTCGACAGATTCAACGACGGCCACGGCACTCTGGAAAGAGCGAAGAAAAAGTCTTACGAATGGTATAAGGAACTGTGCGAATCCAACGGTGAGTCAGCATTGAAGGACGATGAGTAATCCGATGGAAGATCTTGTTGTTGAAGCGCTCATTGAGATTCCTCTCAATTCCAGAAACAAATACGAAGTCGATCATGAAACCGGAAAGATCCGCCTTGACCGTGTTCTCTATTCGGCCATGATCTATCCGACCGAATACGGCATTATTGAAAATACCCTGGCGCCGGACGGCGACCCGCTGGACATTCTTGTGATATGCAAGGATCCCACCTTCCCGGGCTGTCTGGTTCCGGCAAGAGTCCTGGGCTACCTTGAAATGATCGACAACGGCGCCGTTGATTACAAGCTGATTTCAGTCGTTGACTGCGATCCCCGCTATGACAACGTTCATGAACTCAGCGACCTGCCTGCCTTCGAGCTGGATGAAATCCGCAATTTCTTTGATAACTACAAAGTTCTTCAGGGAATTGAAGTGAAAACCGGTCCCTATCACCACCGGGAAAAAGCGGCGCAGATTATCGCCGAATGCAGGGAGAACTATCAGAAAACACAGCAGTAAGACAAAACAGGCAGAGGAACTTCCCCTGCCTGTTTGGCTCTCCAAATTCCATGGGGGACTTCTTTCGTGGGGGACCTTCATGGGGGACCGGATCTGAATAGCTAAAATCAACGGTATCTGATTGATTCAGATGCCGTTTTTCCTTGGAGTGGAATTGGGCTG
>CACYNH010000040.1 GCA_902775735.1 uncultured Erysipelotrichaceae bacterium | reverse complement strand
GGAATACATCGCAGATTCCGGCTACCCGGTCAAGTGGGATGAGACATACACAATTGAACAGACTCCTGAAACAGTCACCTATGTAAAGGGCGGCGTCAAGGCTAACGACAAGAATGTTGAAATCTCCTTCAACCGTATCTACGGCTGGGGCCACTGGAACTATATGCCTGATGCAGAATGGCAGTGGGACTTCATGAAGAAGTATGCCCGCGATCTGGAAACAGGCGAATCCATCCGTCTTGACCTGCAGCCTGCAGCTGAGCCGGGCGTCACAATCGCAGAGAACACAGACTTCCCTGAGGTTAAAGTCGACAACCAGGTCACATTCACATACATCGCACCGGAAGGCACACAGGATGTCGCCCTCATCGGCAACTTCCACTTCTACTATCCTGAAGAAGTCATCTCCTATGTCGCAGGCCACAGATTCCAGACATACACACCGTATGAATACGAACCTGACATGTACAACACAGGCTATGATGTGGCAGCTTACGGATACATGGAATTCGCGATGGACAATGTCGCCGGCAATGTATGGCAGATCACAATGCCTCTGCCCGGCACACAGTACTTCTATGACTTTGTTGTCACAGACAAAGACGGCAAGAAGACAACCATCAAGGATCCGACAAACCTCCCGTTCGCAAACAACGGCGCAGACAGCGGACATTCCCTGATCTATGTCGGTGACAAGGATCACTGCATCGAAGGCCAGGAATACATCTATCCGAGAGAGGATGAAAAGGTCGGTACAGTCGAATACGTCGACTACACAGATATCAATGGTGACAAGAGAACCATCGGCGTCTATCTGCCTTACGGCTATGATGTAAACGGCTCCTACAAGACCCTCTACCTCTGCCATGGCGGCGGCGGCAACGAAGTTGAATGGTTCAACATCGGTTCCGCAAAGAACATCTACGACAACCTGATCGCTGAAGGTGAAGTTGAACCGACAGTTGTCATCACAATGAACAACACAGTCTACAACTTCGAAAGAGGCCCGTCGGTTGATAACATCCTCAAGGTCATCAAGCCGCTGGTTGAAGCGAAGTACGCAGTCTCCAAAGAAGCAGACGACAGAGCGATCGCAGGTCTGTCCTCCGGCGCTTCCGTCACTGACCAGGCAGCTCTGGAAAACAACGATGAATTTGCTTACTACGGCATCTTCTCACCGTCCAGAACCCTGAACTTCATCAAGACAAACGGCGTCAACACTGTCACTCCTGAGCAGAAGAAAGCATTCGGCGAACATGGCTTCTACTATGTATCCGTCGGTGAATTTGACTCCTTCGTCAGAAGAAACGTCAACGTTGACACTTACGATGAACTCAAAGAAGACGGCGCAAAGACAGTCTTCTTCTGGAAACCGGGCGCTCATGACTGGGCTGTCTGGAGAAACCAGCTCACAGAATTCACAAAGGATTATCTGTGGGATGCTCTGGACGACAGATTCGTCGACGTCAGAGATGAGTCCAAGTATTACTACAACGCAGTCTACTGGGCAAGAGACCTCGGCATCACAAAGGGCTACGCTGAAGACAACACCTTCAGACCTGAAGAAGGCTGCACAAGAGCACAGATGGTAACCTTCCTGTGGAGAATGGCAGGCAAGCCTGAACCTTCCGCAGGCGCGAAGAAGTTCCCGGATGTCGCTTCCAACCAGTACTACTACAAGGCAGTCCTGTGGGCAGCTGAAAAGGGCATCACAAAGGGCTACGCTGACGGCACATTCAAACCGGACGATGTCTGCTTAAGAGAACACGCAGTCACCTTCCTGTACAGATATGCAGGCCAGCCTTCCGTCAAGGCAACAGTGAACCCGTTCAATGATGTCAAGGCTTCCGACTACTACTACAGAGCAACCCTCTGGGCAAACGAAAACGGCATCGCCAACGGCTACTCCACAGGCGAACATGCTGGCGGATTCGGTCCGAAGCTCGAATGCCTCAGAGAGCACATCGTTACATTCCTGTACAGATACGCGAAATAATCCGTGTTTCTGAACACAGAACGTAACACAGTGAACTGAAGAAGAGCCATCGCGATAAGCGGTGGCTCTTTAATTGAGTGATTCAGTTTTCAAGATAGCTCTGCCAGTACTCTTTTCCGTTTTCAAGAAGAGAGCAGTAAACATCGATGACGGTTTCACGGAAAGAGGAACATTCTTCTTCCAGTCCGAACCTGGAAGGAATGATCCTTGTGACAAGATCAACTTCACGCGCGATGCGCATGGCTGTCTTCTCATCATTCATCGGAATCAGTCCGAACGCTGCCGTGCGGTAGGAATGCGATTCACAGCAGATGATCAGATATTTCCTGGCGAAATCACGCCATTCCCTGATCAGTTCCTCATTCTTTTCATGATCCAGAATACAGAGCTGCCTGAGATTTTCACGCAGTTCTTTTTCTTTGGATTTGCGGTTCAGGAAGGAAATGCGGTCATTTTCGCAGATTTTAATCATCATCCAGGCACGGATGAACTGATCAATTTCCTGTTTTCCTTTGACTGAGAATCTCTGATTGAGAATGTTCAGCCGTCTCTGATCGCTTTCTGAAGACGGATGGTCTTTCAGATAAGCTTCCAGATATTCTTTTCTCTTCGTAAGGCTTTCTTCTTCGTAATAGCTTTCGGGCCAGTTTTCAAAGATGTCCTTTGGCTGTGTGCCGGTTTTTGCCAGCATGTTTATTCGCCGTAGCCGTTGGGATTCTGCGACTGCCATCTCCAGGCGTCTTTGCACATGTCCTGAAGGTTCTTTTCCGCTTTCCAGCCTAAAACCTCATATGCTTTGGCAGGATCGGAGTAGCAGGTGGCGATATCGCCGGGGCGTCTGGGATCGATGACATAGGGGATCTCTTTGCCGCATGCTTCAGAGAAGGCGCGGATGATGTCGAGAACACTGTAGCCTGTGCCTGTGCCAAGGTTGAAGATATTGACGCCGTCCAGCTTTTCCATTCCTTCGATCGCCTTGACATGGCCCTTGGCCAGGTCAACGACATGGATATAGTCACGCACGCCGGTTCCGTCCGGTGTGTCATAGTCATTGCCGAAGACATGAACCTTTTCCAGCTTGCCGGAAGCGACCTGGGCAACGTAGGGAAGCAGGTTGTTGGGAATGCCCTTGGGATCTTCACCGATGAGTCCGCTTTCATGTGCTCCGATCGGATTGAAATACCTCAGCAGCATGACAGTCCATTCATTGTCGCTCTTCCAGATGTCGGTCAGGATTCTTTCCTGCTGTGATTTAGTTTCGCCGTAGGGGTTGGTGGTTGTTCCTTTGGGACACTCTTCTGTAATCGGGACAAACGCCGGATCGCCATAGACAGTCGCGGAAGAAGAGAAGACGATCTTCTTGCAGTTGTGGTTTCTCATGACATCGGTTAAGACAAGAGTGGAAACCAGGTTGTTGTAATAATACTCAATCGGCTTTCTTGTCGATTCGCCGACAGCCTTGTATCCGGCAAAGTGGATCACCGCGTCGATGGATTCTTTTTCAAACAGGTCAGTTAACGCTTCTCTGTCGCAGACATCGATTTTATAGAACTTCGGACGGGTGCCGGTGATCTTTTCAATCCGGTCAATAACGAGGGCTTTGGAATTATACAGATTGTCGGCAACGATGACATCATAGCCGCTGTTGATCAGTTCAACGCATGTGTGGCTGCCGATGAAGCCGGCGCCGCCGGTAACGAGAATGCTCATAGTTAAATCTCCTTTATTTTTTACGTGTTAATCATAACACTTCCGATGGCTTCAAAAGCCGTATCTTTGCGTACCCGGATGGTTTTATGTCGGAACTTTTCAGACAGAGAGGATATCGGGTTTCTCCGGATATGATCTTTGTTTGTTTAAACAAGTGAGCGAAAATCGGCTTTTGCCGGACACAATGTGAAATAATTCATATGCAATCGGAATTTTTTTAGTATACTAATTTTATGATTATCGAGAAACTGGACGAAATACTGAGCCGCGAAGATCAGGGAAGCACTGATTATAAAACCGCCAACTGGCTCAAAGATCACCTCTCTGTGATTTCATCACAGACACTGAAAACGACAGCTGAACAGTGCGACGTTTCGCCGACATTGCTTTCCGGACTGGTGAGGTCAATGGGATTCGAGAATTATCGAGATTTCCGGGAACAGTGCCGCAAATTCGCGCCTGCCCAGTCCTACCGCCGCATCCTTTTCGCTGACGAAGCGGGACTCGCGGAAAACATTGAAGAAATGTCACGCCGCAAGATCGAGAACATTCTCTGGTGCACAGAGAGAATCGGTCAGGACCGCATGCGTGAACTTGCCTTCTCAGTCATGAAGGCAAAGCGGATTTATATTTTTGCCCAGGGTTATACAAGACCTCTTGCCCACTATCTCAGAACTGAGCTGCAGCTCTATGGCAAAGAGGTTGTGATTATGGACAGAAAGCTTGAAGATGATTACCGTCTTACCATAGGCGACCTCTTCATTTTCCTCAGCATCATCGGCCAGACATTCAGGGTCAATCCTGAAATCGCCGTCAGAATCAATTCCATCCGCGCTGACAAGTGGCTCATCACCTGCAACGAGGAACTGGAATTCTCCGGTGAGCGGTGGGTTGTTCCGGCAAAGGACAGCGACTACAGTGAGTTCGCGATGCGCCATGCGCTTGACCTTCTGCTGGCACTCATCCAGAAGATGGACAACGAACAGAATTAAACGTGATGAAGCGGTCTGTTACTGAAATCATTCAGTTCAGGGACCGCTTTTTTCTGTCTTGTGAAGGGCATGCATGAACCATGGTTCTCTTTCTTCCTTTAAACCGTTGAATCGTGTATCATATTTGGCAGGAGGACATTTTCAATGGATAAGTACATTTGCCCTTGCGGATACGTTTATGATCCCGAACTCGGCGATCCCGACAGCGGAATCGAACCGGGAACAGCGTTTGAAGACATTCCTGAAGACTGGGTATGCCCGGTATGCGGTCTGACAAAGGACATGTTCAGCAAAGCTGAATAATCATCATAAGATGGAATCGGACGGTTCCATCTTTCTTACAAAGATATAGAAGGAGAAATCAATTATTATGAAAGTCGGATGCGTCAAAGAAATTAAAAACAACGAGTTCAGAGTAGGTCTGACTCCTGACAATGTCAAAAGCTATGTGAAGGCGGGACACACGGTCCTGATCGAAGCAGGCGCAGGGGAGGGATCCGGTTTCACGGATCAGGAGTACGCGCAGGCAGGCGCTGAAATCATTTCAGAAGCCAAAGATGTCTGGGCTGCTGTTGATATGATGGTCAAGGTCAAGGAACCGCTGGAAGAAGAATACAAATACTTCCGCGAAGGCCTTGTTCTCTATACATATTTCCACTTAGCCGCAGACAGAGGCCAGCTCGACGCTTTAAGAGAAGCGAAGATCTCCGCTGTCGCTTATGAAACACTGCAGGAAACAGACGGCAGCCTGCCGCTGCTTGCCCCGATGAGCCAGATCGCCGGCCGTCTTTCCATCCAGGAAGGCGCCAAGTATCTCGAAAAGAGATTCGGCGGCGAAGGCATCCTGCTGGCAGGCGTTCCGGGCACTCCCAAGGCCCATGTCGTCATTCTGGGCGGCGGCACCGTCGGTATGAACGCGTGCAAGATCGCGGCCGGTATGGGCGCAGACGTCACCATTCTCGATATCAACCTCAAAAGACTTGAAGAACTCGACAATCTCTTCGGCTCCAGAATCCAGACACTCGTGTCCACTGATTCCAACGTTGAAAAGTCAGTCATCGGCGCTGACCTCGTCATCGGTTCTGTCCTGATCCCGGGCGGTTCAACACCGAAGCTCTTCAAGAAAAAGTATCTGCCTGAAATGAAGAACGGCGCTGTCTTTGTTGACGTTGCCATCGACCAGGGCGGCTGCGGCGAATCCTCCAGAGTCACAACCCATGACGATCCTGTCTACATTGAGGAAGGCGTTGTCCATTACTGTGTCGGCAACATGCCCGGCGCTGTTCCCCGCACTTCCACAATCGCTCTGACAAACGCGACCGAAAGATACGGTCTCACACTGGCTGCCAAGGGTTTAGAGCAGGCATGCCGCGACTCCAAAGTCATCTCCTCCGCTGTCAACACATATAAGGGCTATGTCACCTGCAAGTCCCTTGCCGACAGCTACGACGACATCGAATACACAGATCTGAGCACACTCATCGGCTGAAATGATTACACTCAGACAGTACCGCAAAGAAGATCTCGGGCAGATGATTGAAATCTGGAATGAAGTCGTGGCGGAAGGCATCGCCTTCCCGCAGACCGAGCTTCTGGATCTTCAGAGCGGTGAAACATTCTTCAAGGGACAGACTTATACCGGCGTCGCTGAAGAAGACGGCGCCATCCTGGGTCTCTATATTCTGCATCCCAACAACATCGGCAGATGCGGTCATATTTCCAACGCGTCCTATTGCGTGAAGAAAACCGAAAGAGGAAAGCACATCGGCGAGAAGCTTGTGAAGGACTGCCTTCATGAGGCGTATGCCCATGGCTTTAAGGTGCTGCAGTTCAACGCTGTCGTTGAAAGCAATATCCATGCCCGCCATCTTTATGAAAGGCTTGGATTCACACAGCTCGGCACCATTCCCGGCGGTTTCCTGATGAAGGACGGCCGTTATGAAAACATCTGCCCGTACTACCATCTTCTGGATGAGACACTGTAACGTATCTGTGCCTGAAAAGAGCCTACAATAATCCTGAAGATTCTCCGGAGGTTTAACATGAAAATCATGACTGTTGACAATGAGAAACTCGCCCTGGAAGGCCTGACGAGAACAATCCAGAAAGTTCTGCCTTCCGCGGAAACAGTCTCTTTCATCGATCCCGAGGAAGCGCTGGAATACGGCACCAGGGAAGAAATCGACATCGCTTTCCTTGATATCAACATGAATCCGGTCAACGGGGTCGAACTGGCCAGAAACCTCAAACTTCACAACCAGAGAATCAATATCATCTTCACCACCGGCTATTCCGAATATACCGGCGACGCGATGAAGATCCACGCCAGCGGCTATATCATGAAGCCGGTCACCATCGATAAAGTCAGAAAAGAAATCAATGACCTGCGCTATCCGCTTCAGAAGGAAAACGAAAAGCTTCTGCGTGTGCAGACCTTCGGCAACTTCGAAGTGTTCGCCGACAATGAGCCCATCCACTTTGCCTACACAAAGACAAAGGAACTTCTGGCCTACCTTGTCGACCGCAGGGGATCCCTCTGCACAAACGGCGAAATCATGGCCATCCTCTGGGAGGATGACGCCAGTGAAAAACACACTTCCTACCTCAAAAACCTCCGCAAGGACCTCAGGGCCAGCCTGGAGGAAAGAGGATGCGGGGATGTGCTGATCCGCCGCCGTGGCATGATCGGCATTGTGCCTTCACTGATCGACTGTGACTTTTATGAATTCATGGCCGGCAGACCCGAAGCCAGACAGAACTACGCCGGTGAATATATGGCCCAGTATTCCTGGGCGGAATTCACCCATGCCGAACTGGAACGCCTGCTGGAAGGCTGAGACATCATAAAAACAAAAGAGGAAGATTGACCCATAGCAGATCAGTCTTCCTCTTTCTTATCCTTTAAAGCTTTTCTTTCTTCGAACTTTTTAAACAGCAGCGGATGAACAAACACTGCCGCAAAACCGATCAGCCAACCCCTGAAGAGAGCGTTATACAGATCAGTGAAGATCACAGCGGTGAACTTCGTCGCAACGTACAGTGCGCCGATCATCATGAAACCGGTGATCGCCCGCAGCACTTTTTCTTTTTTTGTGCAGTCCGTTTCAAAGCGGACAAACCTGTGCTCAAGGATGCCGCCCATGACGATTCCATAGGATAAACCGCACGATAACATGAAGTCCTGAACCATTTCCAGCGGATCGACAAGCAGATGCCCGTCCGCCATATCCATCGGATAGCTCTTGTTGAGCGCGTAGACGATTGAGGCGATGACAAACCCCGTATAAAGAACCGCCGCCCAGAGATCCCGTTTCCTGTCCACTGCCAGAATCGTAAAGACCTTTTCACAGACCGGAATCATAATAAACGCCGTCGCCATGCCGACAATCACATCCTGGGGCGTGTGCACGCCAAGATATAACCGCAGGAAGCCGGCCAGAAACATTAATGACAGGAAGAAGATACTCTGGCTGACCTTCGTCCCCTTTCCCTCAAAGGCAAGATCGCCATAAGCCGTCGCCGCCAGCTGGGTATGGCTGGAAGGGAAGGAGTAGCCGGTGGCTGTGCGCAGTGACTGCTTTCCCGGTTTCACTCTCGGATCGCGGATCCATGGCCTGTAAACGGCGCAGGCAAGCTTGAGCAGCTGGTTGATCATCAGGCTGCCGGCAAAGACTGCCAGCATTAACTGTCCCTTGCGTTTGTTGAAGCACCAGAACAGAACAAACGGAATCACAATCGCCAGAGCTGCCAGAGCGTCGGAAAGATTGATCGCAATCCATTCCCCGGCACTTCCCAGCATGAACCTCAGTTCCTGCAGAATCAGAAGAATCTCGATATCCATTACTGTTCTCCGCTGCTATCAAAATGCACATCCAGCTGGTTGAACGGAATGGCAATATCATTTTCTTCCAGCACAAGACTGACGGATTTCCTGGCGGCACGCTTTGTCTCGGGATGCTTTACAGGATCGCACTCCATACGGAGCCTGTGGATGATGGCGCTGTCGGCGAATTCCTGAATGCCTTCATAAACACATGTGTCCGCTGTTCCTTCATTCCCGATTCTTTCCGCCGCCTGTTCCATGACCTTTGAAGATTCTTCAGCGCTCAGGGAATAGGGAAGGGGAATATCGATTAAGCAGTCCCTGCCGACAACAGTGATTTCGGAAATGTTCCGGTTGGAAACAGTGAGAGTCTGGTTTGTTTCAAGGACACGGATTCTTGTGGCTCTGATCCCGAAGAAGGTGACAATGCCCGTTTTGCCTTCATAGGTGATGACATCGCCTTCCTTGAAGAAATGGTCGGTGACGATCTGGAAACCGCTGATCATGTCCTTGAGCGGCTCCTGGATCGCCAGGCCCACCACAGCGGAAGCGATGCCCAGTCCGGTGAGGATCGAAGTAACGTTAATACCGTTGATCTGCATGAGCGTCAGAGTGCCCATCAGAAGGATGGCGTAGCGGGCTGCCGTGTAGACTGTTTTAATTACAGAGAGGCGCAGCGAACTGCCGGCGGCATCCCTGTCGGTGTTCTTCGTAAGATGCCGGTAGAAGTTTGAATTCAGTTTCCATAACGCGATGATCAGTATAATCGCGGCTAAGTTATATAACAGTTTCGGGAAAAAGACGTTGGTGAGAAGTTCTTCCATATGGACGCCTCCTGCCTGTAATTATACAGTGAAAAAAATATGAAAATGACTGTATTGAAAAGGAAAACGCTTACTTCAAAAACTTTTTGAATTTCCTGTTGACATTCATTTTTAAAGTGCTATATTCATACCTGCTGAAAGAAACATCGGGTTGAAAAATCCGGTTGAAATACAGCGATAAACTGATCGCCAGACAGGTGATCAGGCGATATACAAAAACAAATCGGCGGTGTTTCCGCCGAGCGGAATATAACGTCAAACCGGCAGATCCTGCCGGGCGAAATACAAAGACAAACCGGTATTCAGTACCGGGTGATATACAAAAACAAACCGGCACAGACAAGCCGGGCGATATACAACAGAAAACCGATGGAAAACTCCATCGGGCGGAATATAAAGATAACAGGGAATCCGGATCATGGATTCCCTTTTGGTTTCTAGTAGCCGATGGATCTGTCCACTGTGTTTTCCAGCGGTTCATTGTTCAGATAATGAAGAAGATTCTTCCGGAAGATGTTCAGTACCAGGTCATAGGTGACCGCGGCGTTGAAGCGGCCGGAAATGTGCGGTGTGATATAGACATGTTTTGTGTTCCAGAGAGGATGGTTTTTCGGAAGCGGTTCAGGATCCGTCACATCCAGACAGGCGCCGGACAGATATTCTTCCCGCATGATTTTAAGCAGGTCTTCAGTGACGATGGCGGAGCCTCTTCCGACATTGACCAGGATCGCTCCCTTCTTCATTTTTCTGAGCCTTGTTTCATCAAACAAGTGAATGGTCTCCTCAGTTTCCGGAAGGGATAAAGCCACGACATCACACTCACCGATGATTTCGTCCATGTTTTCCATGGTATACATCGCCTTGACATAGTCCGGTGTTTCATGGACACGGCGGCGCACGCCATAGACTTCCGCTCCAAGTGCGTTCATTTTCTTTGCGAAGGAGGAACCGATATCGCCCATTCCCACGCAGAGAACCTTGCTGGAAGAGACGGTATTGACCGAACCGAGATTGGTGAATTCATGTTCCTTCTGGATATCAAGATATCTGGCCAGATTCTTCATCACCATGAACACACAGCCGATCATATGCTCAGAGATGGCAGTGCCATAGGCGCCGGAAGCGTTGGTTAATGCGATATGTTCAGGCAGTTCCTTATAAGTATTCGCGCCGGCTGAATCCAGCTGCAGCCATTTTAAGGCAGGCAGATCCTTCACCATGGAAAGGGGCAGATTGCCGAGAATCACTTCCGCGTCAAGAAGGTCTTCCGCTTTTACAGCAGAGCGGTCAATAAAAGTCACATCCGCGCCTTCGATGGAGGTGAACAGGTTTCTTCTGTCTTCAGGGACAGGTGTCGCCACATAAATCTTTGTCATAAAACTTTCCTCAATTCTTATACATTAATACTAACATGACAGGTCTTTGAAGTGGACCAATCCGCTATAATGGGTGTATCAGTTATGCGCGTTTGAAACGCGGGAGGCAATTGTATGCTGAAAAAAATCAAATGGACATCTGTCCTTTTAGCCATCGCCGAAATCGCTGCCGGTGTACTGCTGATCATGTTTCCGGCTCTGAGCTCGGACGTCATATGCTATATGGTCGGCGTGGGTGCCTGCATCTTCGGCATCATCAGCCTGACCCAGTATTTCCTTCTCAGCCTTGAAGACAGCCTGTTCCGCAATGAATTCGTCATCGGAATCATGTCACTTCTTGCCGGAATTCTGATCATGGTCAAAAAGGAACTGATCATTGATCTGGTTCCGGTTGTGCTTGGCATGTTAATCGTTTTAAGCGGTTTTATCAAACTGCAGAGGGCGGTCGTGGCAATGCGCATCCACTATGACAAAGCTCTGTATTACGGCATTATGGGCGTGATCGCCATTATCCTCGGCTTAGTCATCATGTTTGTGCTGAGCCCTGTCAAAACACAGGAGATCATCTTCCGCACTATCGGTGGAGGTCTGGTCTATTGCGGCGTCAGCGATCTCATCACTGTCTTCCTGCTTGCCGGCAAGTTCCACAAATTCGTCAATGACTTCAAAAACGGCAATATCGCAGTAACAGTCACCGCTCCGCCCGCACCGGAAAACGTCATCGACGCTGAACCGGTACTGCCTGAGCAGCAATCGGAACAGACAGACCCTGAGTAATATGTTTTGCCTTTTTCCGTGATTGGCATAAAATAAGGAGCACGGAGAAAAAATATGTATAACAACTGGTTTACGATCGGTCCGCTTACAGTTCACGGGTATGGCGTTATGATCGCCATCGGCATTCTGGCCGCCTTCTGGCTGGCGGAAAAGCTCGCCAAAGAACATGGACTTGACGCGGAAAAAATAGATTCATTCATCTTCTTTGTGATTATCTTCGGCTATGCCTGCTCAAAGCTGCTTTACTGCATTACCGTCTTTGATCAGTTCCTGGCTGATCCGATGTCGGTTCTCGGCAGCGGCGGCTGGGTGGTTTACGGAGGAGTCCTGGGAGGCATTCTCGGCGCGTATCTCTGGTGCAGGAAATACGGCTGGGATTTCAAAAAGCACTTTGAAGTCCTGATGCCATGCGTGGCGCTGGCCCAGGGTTTCGGCAGAATCGGATGTTTCTTCGCGGGATGCTGCTATGGCATTGAGTCAAATGTCATGGGCGTCAGCTTCCCGGTTGATTCCCTCTGCCCGGTCGGCCATCCGGTCATTCCGACCCAGCTCATCATGTCCTCCGGCGATTTCCTGATTTTCTTCCTGACTTACCGCAATCTCAAAAAGGGTAAGCATCCGGAAAGAACAGGCGCCATGTATCTGATTCTCTACAGCTTCGGACGCTTCATGATTGAGTTTATCCGCGGCGATATCAACCGCGGCTTTGTGGGCGTGCTGTCCACTTCCCAGTTCATTGCACTGTTCGTCATCATTGCCGGGCTGTGGCTCTGGTTCCGCTACAAAAACACAACCGATCTCACTGACATGACAAAAGTATGACGAAAATCATACTTTTTCTGTAAGAAAAACGCTTTGACAGACACCTGTAAAGGTGAAGGGAGGAAAGATGGAAGATACGGGGATCATTGATCTGTACTTTCAGAGAAATGAAGACGCCATCCGTGAAACCGATGACAAGTACGGTCATTATTGTTTTACTGTGGCCTGGAATATCCTGTTTGACAACGAAGACTCACAGGAATGTGTCAGTGACACCTGGCGGAAAACATGGGAACTGATTCCGCCGGAACGGCCGAAGCTTCTGAAATTCTTTCTCGCCAAAATCACCAGGGGATTTGCGATGAACCGGTTAAGAGCCAACACCAGAATCAAGAGAGGATCGGGAAAATACGAAACCGCCCTTGAAGAACTGGAAAATGTGCTTTCCGACCAGAACAATCCCGAAAAGGAATTTGAGGCAAAACAGCTGGCAGATGAACTGAACAGATTCCTTGGCGGCCTGAAAGAAAAAGACAGGAACATCTTCATCCGCCGCTACTTCTACATGGAAAGCGGAAAACAGATCGCCGAAAAGTACGGCATCAGTGAAACCAATGTCAATGTGAGCCTGAGCAGGACACGCACCAGACTGAAGGAACATTTAGGAAAGGAGGGATGGCTGGTATGAAAATGGCAGAACAGGTAATGGACGCCATGTCCATGATTGATGAGTCATATCTAAGACAGAGTGAAGAATACAAAGCGTCTTCCTTTGCCTGGAAACCGGTTCTTTCCTTTGCGGCTGTCTTCGTTCTGATCTGTGCGGTGTTCTTCAATATTCCAAGATCCGGCAGTTCAGCTCCGGCAACCAACGGATTCTTATCCGCCAATGACGGCGCCGTGAGTGAAGAGTCCGTTTATGAAGCCGAAAACATCACGGTCATCTATGATGATGAGCTTCTGGAGTATCTGGAGACTGTCAGCGATGACACCGCGGTCGAGGTCATCATTGAGGAAATCGACGCAAAGGCGTCGGAAGTCCAGGCGGACACCACCACCGGATCTGAAACGATGGATGTGGATCACAGCAGCGTCACGACAATGACGAAAGCGGAGATTCTGAACTTCATCGCTGAAGAAGGCAGACATTACATCTTCCATCTGTATACGGCAGATGAAAGCGAATAACCAAAAGGCAACAGGACTTGCGGTTCTTATAACTGCGGCAGCTGTTTTATGCGGCTGCGGCGGCAGTAAACCGGCAAACGGCGGCGTGAGCTTCTACACAGCCAATTCAGCTGCCGACAGTATGGCCATCGCGGATTATGACAAACCCGCCGAAAGCGAAGAAGCGGAAGGTGTGGGCACCTGGACTGCCGGCAAAGATGAAACTGCGCAGACATCCGAAAAGCTCGTCTACCGCGGTTCACTGACCATTGAAACAAAGGAATACGAAAACAGCGTCAAAGCCCTCAGGGATAAAATCCGCTCGTATAACGGCATTATAGAATCCGAGAATGAATATGAAGAGGGCAGCTATTATCTCAGCAATGAGCTCAAGAAACTCTGGTCACTGTCGATGACGGTCAGGATTCCGACGGAAAGGTATGAAGAGTTCATGAGCGGCGGGGCTGACATCGGCAATGTCATTTCCCGCTCCTCATCGGCAGAAAATATCTCCCGGCGCTACAATGATGTGTCCGCCCAGATTGAAGCCCTTGAAAAGCAGCAGAAGCGTCTGCTGGAAATGATGGATGAAGCCAAAACCATCGAAGACATGATCGCGGTGGAGGACAGGCTTTCCGAAGTTCAGTATCAGCTGAATTATCTGAAGACCGACCGGGAATCCATGGATACCGATGTGGCTTATTCAACGATCACCATCAGCCTCAGGGAAGTCAGAATCTACGCTGAAGTGAATGACACCTTCTTCAGCAGACTGGCCAACCGGTTCAGCGGCGGCTTCCGCAGTTTCGGGGACACCTGCGGCGAAGTCTTACTGACCATTGTCTACCGCCTGCCGTATCTTCTGATCATCGGTCTGATTCTCTTCATCCTGAAGAAAACCGGAAAGATCCCTCATTTCAAAAAGCCCGCTTTCCTCAAACGCAGGGAAAAGCCTGAACAGAAATCCGAGTGAAGTTACCACCACCCAATTGCTAAGCAATATGGATGGGGCTTCTGTGTGCCCGGAAAGCTTTCACTTCCCGGACATCCGGAATGTATCTGGATGAT
>CACYNH010000039.1 GCA_902775735.1 uncultured Erysipelotrichaceae bacterium | reverse complement strand
TGAAGCCTTTGAAGGAATGGATGTATCATTCCTTCAGGAAGTGGAAACAGTCGGATTCTATGATCTGAACCCATGCAGACCAAAGAAGAAAAACTGTTCCGTAAATAAAAGTATTCCGGTAAAACGGATAGCGGGCGTGTGAGCGTCCCCTTGTGCTGCGAAAGCAGAATGGGTGTATCAACCAGATACATTCCGGATGTCCGGGAAGTGAAAGCTTTCCGGGCACACAGAAGCCCCATCCATATTGCTTAGCAATTGGGTGGTGGTAACTTCACTTTTGCCTTAACCGGACATCGTTGGTGCATAACTGGTAAAAATGCCGATCAATACTGCAGATTCTGGCTTTTTTGTATTCTAACCATGCATCATCATATATGAACCGGATATGGAAAAAGTTACGCATTGATACGCAAATGATACGCAAAAATGCATCATTCGGGTCTGTCCCAGCTTTTTTCAGAGGCGCGTATGTCAATGATGTGCAGATCTTTGCGGATTCCTTCAAAACAGCAGAAGGAAGTCTGATCTTCACACTCCTTCCCGAATACCTTGAAACCCTGCCGGCAGGCACCCATACCATTAAGCTTTCATTCAATGAAACCGACATGATTACAGATTTCTCCGTTGAGGAACCTTCAGAAGAACCTGCTGAAATCACCTATACCATCACCAAAGGAAACGACGGCAGCTGGACAAAAGCTTCAAAGAAGGATTATTCCTTCACGCTGAAAAGAAGCGAACTGGATGAATAGGCAGCCGACCATTTCAAAGAAGTTCTCATCGACGGCAAAAAGGCAAAGGCGTCCTTCAATGCCGCAGACAATACCGTCACCATTCCTTATTCCGTTCTGCAGAAACTGAATGTGGGAAAGCATACCGTCACAATCGTCTTCTTTGACGGCAAAGCAGAAACTTCGCTCACTGTAAAAGCGGCAGGCAAATCAACCACGGATACATCCGATTCATCGAAAACCGGTCTCTGGACGGGGCTTACAGCCGGAGCCATCCTGCTGGCGGTTCTTGCCTTCATGCTGAAGCGCAAAGCAGATTTAAAGCAGTAAACACCATGAATTGAAAAAAGGGTTTCCGGCGGGAAGCCCTTCATATTCCGCTGATCTTTGAACAGACAGGGATTTCTTATCAGCAGCCATGAAGACGGAAAATTTGCCGTGTCAGTTCTTATGGAGGTATAGAAACAGCCTATTTAAAACCGCCCGTGACAGGCGGTTAAGTTATGAGAAATTATCTTCCGATTTCCTTTGCTCTGGCGGAGCAGGCGTCATTGGCTCTGGCAATGATTTCGTCCACTTTGGAGCGCTTCATTTCAGCGATGGCCTCGATGGTTGTGCCGCCTTCGGAGCAGACCTCATCAATGAACTCACTGATCGGGGTCTTTTTATTATTCTGTAAGAGTTTTGCCGATCCGATGAAGGTCTGAACCAGCAGGGCTCTTGCGTCATCCTCATCAATGCCTTTTGCTTTGGCGTCATTGAGAATGCATTCAATGAAGTAGTAGACATAGGCGGGAGTGGAGCCGGAAACCGCGACGATCTCGTTCATCTTTGATTCGGGAATGGTTCTTGTGACGCCCATGGAATTGAAGAGCTGGAAGACGAAGTCGTATTCATCCGCCTTGCAGTTGGAGGACATGCATAACGCGGTGGCGCCTTCGCTGATCTGCAGCGGGGTGTTGGGCATTGCCCGGATAACAGGAACGTTGTTCAGCTTTGACTGCAGGTAGTCAATCGAAACGCCGGTGACGATGGAAAGCAGGGTGGTAAGATCCGCGCCTTCCAGGGAAGCGAGCGCCTCATCGCACTGCTGCGGTCTGACCGCCAGCATGGTGATGTGGGAGTCTTTGGCGACGGCAGCGGCGTCCTTCATGACGGTGAAACCTTCGTTCAGGCATTTTTTCTGTACTTCCTCATTGGGATCATAGATGCAGATGTCACGGCGTTCCAGGTATTCCTTAGCGACAGCGCCGCGGGCGATGGCCATGCCCATATGGCCGCAGCCGACAAGGCCGAGAAGATATTTTTTATGGGTTCTCATCTGATTTCTCCTTTTCCTTCAAGATGATATGCATATGATGTCAGTTCACGCAGTCCCATCGGGCCTCTGGCATGAAGCTTTTGCGTGGAGATGCCGATTTCCGCGCCTAACCCGAATTCAAAGCCGTCGGTGAAACGGGTTGAGGCGTTGTGGTAGAGGCAGGCACTGTCGATGCCGGCGAAGAAGGCGTTTTTGTTTTCCTCGTCTTCGGTGATGATGCATTCGCTGTGGTGGGTGCCGTAGGTTTCGATATGATCGATGGCTTCCTGCACATTGTCAACGATGACCAGGTTCAGGATCAGATCATCATATTCCGTCGCCCAGTTTGTTTCATTTCCTTTATAAATGTCTTCCGCAATCTCACAGGCTCTTTCATCGCCATAGATCTGCACATTGTGCTCTTTAAGAACCTTCACGATGCGGGGGACATAGAAGGAAGCGATCTTACTGTTGATCAGCAGTGTTTCCATCGCGTTGCACACACTGGGTCTTGAACACTTGGCGTTGATGATGATCCTGTCGGCAATCCGCAGATCAGCGCTTTCATCCACATATGTATGGCAGACGCCGGCGCCGGTTTCAATGACCGGAACCTTGGCATGCTCAACGACCGCCTGGATCAGTTTCCTGCCGCCTCTCGGAATGAGAAGGTCAACGGAGTTTTTATCCTCCATGAACTTCTGCGTTTCCTCGTGGCTCGGCTTTTCGGCCAGCATGACAGCGTCTTCGGAAACGCCATGCTTTTTAAGAGCCTCTTTCATGACGCTGACAATCGCGAAACATGACCGGTATGATTCTTTGCCGCCTTTGAGAACGCAGGCGTTGCCGCTTTTGAAGCAGAGGGCGGCGCAGTCGGCGGTGACATTGGGCCTTGATTCAAAGATGATGCCGATGACGCCGATCGGAACGGAAACCTTTTTAAGATGGATGCCGCTTTCGATCGTTCTTTCTTCAAGAACCCGGTTCAGCGGATCCTCCAGGTGTTCCACCTGCAGGATGCCTTCGGCGATCTGGTCGATTCTGCTCTTGTTCAGCATCAGCCGGTCAAGCATCGCTTCGCTCATGCCGTTAGCCTTCGCTTCTTCAAGATCGAGGGCGTTTTCATTGATGATGTGTTCCGCCTGTTCGGCAAGTCCCCAGGCAAAATCACGCAGGACGCCGTTTCGCGTTTCATTGTCCAGCTGCCGCAGGGAGCGGCTGGCCTGTTTGGCGCGCACGGCCATTTCAGACAGATTCATAAAAACCCACCTCCGTGTTTCCTTAATTATGACACAAAATGACTGTATCATGCAGGGTTTTAGCGCAGGTGGTACAATAGTTAACAAGGAGATGCCATGTACATACTTCAATGCTGGATTGAGCATCCGGTGCGCACACTGGATCAGACATTTACCTATCTTTCAAATGAACAGACCTTCCGCGGCTGCCGCGTCAGGGCTGTTTTCGGCATGTCATCGCTGACCGCCTTTGTCGACTCATGCGAATACACCGGTGAAACAAAGGAACAGATCGAATCAAGAATGAAAATGAAGCTGCGCTTCATCGATGAAATCATCGATACACAGCCTTTAATCACAGATGAACTCTACGACATGGCAATGTGGATGAAAGAAGCCACGCTCTCTCCGGCGATTTCATGTTTCGGAGCGATGCTGCCGGCGAAGGTCAAGCCGGCATCCGGCGACCGCAAAATCGTCATGGAAAAATACGCCGTTCTTACCGAAGAGGAATGTGAACTGACGCCGAAACAGCTGGAAGCCTACATCTATGTCAGGGACAATCAGCCGCTTTTATACAGCAATTTAAGAAAACTCTTCCCTAACCAAGCAAGGCAGCTTGTCACAAAGAACGCCATTGCCATTATCGAAAAAGAAAAGAAGGGCTCTTTAAGCTTTACCCCGGGCACCCTTGAAAAGCCGGAACTCACGGACCTGCAGAAAAGCGTGATCAATGAAATTGAAACTTCAGATGACACCGTTTATCTGCTTCGCGGCGTGACCGGATCGGGCAAAACGGAAATCTATCTGCAGCTGGCCGAAAAGGCACTGAGCAAGGGAAAGCAGGTGCTCATCCTGGTGCCGGAAATCGCTTTGACACCGCAGATGATCGAGAGGGTTTCCTCGCGTTTCGGCTCAAAGCTTGCGATCTACCACAGCTCGCTCAATCCCCAGGAGAAATACGAACAGTACCGGCTGGTCATGAACAATGAGGCCCAGGTGGTTGTCGGCACCAGGTCCGCGGTCTTCCTGCCGTTTGAAAATCTCGGCCTGATCGTCATGGACGAGGAGCACGACACTTCCTACAAACAGGATTCCATGCCGTGCTACCATTGCCGTGACGCGGCGGTATTCAGAGCTCAATACAACCACTGCAAACTGGTTCTGGCTTCCGCGACGCCCAGCCTTGAATCCTATGCAAGAGGCCTGAAGAAGGTCTACCATCTGATCGTGATGGAAGAGCGCATCAACAAAACGCTTCCTTCCGTCACAATCGTGCCGATGAAGCAGTCCATCCGCAAAGCGGAATCCTATATTATTTCCGACGTCCTGCGGGAAAAGATCACCGACCGTCTGGATAAAAACGAGCAGGTCATCCTGCTGCTCAACCGCAGAGGCTACCACGCCCGTCTCAGATGCCGCCATTGCGGCGAAGTGATCCGCTGTCCGCATTGCGATCTTGCGATGAGCTGGCACCGCGACACAAGAATGATGAAATGCCATACATGCGGAAGCGAAATGAGGCTTCCTCTGATCTGTCCTTCCTGCGGGTCAAAAGAGGGATTCATGCCTTACGGCTTCGGCACTGAAAAACTTGAACATGAGCTGGAAACACTGTTTCCTTCCGCCAGGGTGCTGCGCATGGACGCCGACACCACTTCCCGCAAAAACGGACATGAAAGGATCTTAAAAGCCTTTGCGGAACACAAGGCAGATATTCTTCTCGGCACCCAGATGATCGCCAAGGGACTTGACTACGCGCTGGTCACTCTTGTCGGCATCATCAACGGCGATGACGGTCTTGCAAGAACGGACTTCCGCAGCTGCGAAACAACCTTTGATCTTCTGATGCAGGCATCGGGAAGATCGGGCCGCTCCGAAAGGGAAGGCGAGGTTGTCATGCAGGTGTTTGATCCTGACCACTACGCTGTGCAGTCAGCGGCGAAGCAGGATTACACATCATTCTTCCAGGAGGAGATGCGCTTCCGCCACGCCGGCCAGTATCCTCCCTACACCTATCTGATTTCGGTCACCTTCAGCTCCCTCAAAGAGGAAGAGCCGCAGAAAAAGGCGGAGGCGTTCAAAAACGGCCTGCACGGCGACTACAAACTCATCGGCGTGATCTCCTTATTGAAAACACATGACCTTTACCGCAGCCGGATCCTGCTCAAGGGAAAGAACCTTGATCTGATGCGCCGTGATCTGAGTGAATTCATGGCTCAGCATCCCGAACTGCTTAAAGGCATCCGCATTGATATCAACCCCATGTATCTTGATTAATATGGCAAAAGCACGTGAAATCATCCTGGACATTCTTTACCGGGTATTCTATGACAGCGGATATGCCTCATTACTGATGAGGAAAATGAAGGCGGACGAAAAAGACGCCGCTTTCATCGCGGAAACAGTCTACGGCACCATCCGCAGCAGAACGCTTCTCGAGGAACAGTGGAAGCCGTTTGCGAAAAAGACAAAGCAGAAGACAGCTGTCATTCTTGACTTCAGCGTCTACCAGCTCTTCTTCATGGATGTGCCTGATTACGCCGTCGTCAATGAAGCGGTGGAACTTGCCGGAAAACATGAAGGAAAGTTTGTCAACGCGGTGTTGAGAAGAGTCATTGAACAGGGACTCATCACTTCCGAAAAACCGGAAGTGAAATACAGCCATCCGGCCTGGATTCAAGGTTTGTGGAAAGCCCACTATGGCGAAGAGACCGCGCTGAAAATCATGGAACATGATCAGAAAAAAGCCGTTTCCTATGGCAGAATCAATACACTTCGAACATCAAAGGAGGAGATGGAAAAAGATCCGGCTCTTGACTTCATTGATGAGATCTGTTTCCGCTTTGAAGGTTCCCTGCAGAAAAGCAAAGCCTTTAAAGAAGGAAAGGTGCTCATCCAGGATTACAGCTCCCAGCAGACCGTGAAGCTGCTTGAGGCAAAACCCGGTATGAAAGTGCTTGACGCCTGCGCGGCGCCCGGCACCAAAACACAGCAGATCGCGATGTTCATGGAAAACAAAGGGTCGATCACTGCCGGCGAACTGCATGAGCACAGGGCAAAGCTCATCGATGAATTAATGAAGCGCACCGGCGTTTCCATCGTCACTTCAAGAGTCATGGACGCCACACAGAAAGTTTTTTTTGAAAAAGAGTCTTTCGACCGCATTCTCTGCGATGTGCCGTGCTCAGGTCTTGGCGATCTGTCCCACAAGCCGGAAATCCGCTGGCATCTGAAGCCGGAGGATCTTGATGAAATCACCGTGATCCAGAAAGAGATTCTTTCTTCCTGCTCTTCTTATCTGAAAAAAGGCGGGATTCTGGTCTACAGCACCTGCACCCTCAACCGCAAGGAAAACGAAAACCAGGTGAAGAGCTTTCTGAAGGCACATGAAGACTTTGAGCTGCTTTCAGAAAGGACAATCTTCCCGTTTGAATACGACAGCGACGGCTTCTATATGGCCGCTTTGCGGCGGAATTAAAGCGGTTCACTGACAAAACCTCCCTGATTCAGGCACAAAATGCCCTGCGGGGAGGTTTTAAGATGGGAAGGGTCCCGGTGTTTTTGCCAAAATGCGGGTAGGAAAACAGCTTCCTTATGGTATTATTTCCGTGTATGCGTACTATATATGATCTGAATCTGAAACAGATGGAAACCATGCTGGCCCAGCACGGCCAGAAATCATACCGCGCCAAACAGCTCTTCACATGGCTGTACAGAAAGCGCGCAGAATCTTTCGACTGCATGAGCGACCTGCCCAAAACCCTCACGTCACAGCTGGAGCAGGAATATTCACTGATGCCCCTTAAGGAAATTGACCGTCAGGTCGCAAAGGACAGAACGGTCAAATATCTTTTTGAACTGGAGGACGGGGCCTCGGTGGAAGCGGTGCTCATGCATTTTCATTTCGGCGACTCGCTCTGCGTCTCAAGCCAGGTCGGCTGCAACATGGGCTGCACCTTCTGCGCTTCCGGTCTGCTCAAAAAGCAGAGAGACTTAACGGCAGGGGAAATGGTCGGCCAGGTGCTCTATGTCCAGAAGGAACTCGACAAAGAAGAGGGCAGGGTCGACAACATCGTCATCATGGGAACCGGCGAACCCTTCGACAACTACGACAACGTCATGCGGTTCTGCGAAATCGTCAACTCCGACCACGGTCTTGCGATCGGCGCCCGCCACATCACCATCTCAACCTGCGGCATCGTGCCGAGAATCAAAGACTTCGCGGCCGGCCATTACCAGTACAACCTGGCGGTTTCCCTGCACGCGCCGGAAGATGAGTTAAGAAGAAAGCTCATGCCGATTGACAAGGCATATCCGCTGGATGAGCTGATGAACGCGTTAAAAGACTACAGTGAAGACAACCACAGAAGACTGACTTTTGAATATATCCTTCTGCATGAGGTCAATGACACCGACGCCCATGCAAAGAAACTCGCTGACCTCGTCAGGGGAATGAACGCCTATGTCAACCTGATTCCCTACAATCAGGTGGATGAGCACGGCTACAAATCGGCCGATGAAAAGAAAGCCCTTCATTTCTATGACGTTCTGATGAAGAACGGTGTCAAGGCGACGCTGCGCCAGAAACACGGCGACGATATCGACGCCGCCTGCGGGCAGCTGCGGGCCAAGCATGAGAGGAACAGGCAGAATCAATGAAATATTACGGAATCACGGACAGAGGCCTTGTCCGTAAAAATAACCAGGACAGCTATGTCATCGCGACCTCAAGGAGCGGCGATCTTTTCGCCATTGTGGCCGATGGCATCGGCGGCAACCTCGGCGGCGACATCGCCTCAAGAATGGCGGTCTCCCATTTCTCCAAAGTCTTTTCCGAAACAAACGGATTCGCCACTGAGGCGGACGTGAAGGACTGGATCGAGACGCAGGTTTCCACCGCCAACACAATGATTTATGAATACGGCGTGAAAAGGCCGGGTCTGAAAGGCATGGGCACCACTTTATGCGGCGCTTTGATCACAAAGTCCGGCATTTTCATCGTGAATATCGGCGACAGCCGCGCTTACGCATGGGGCGCCGGACAGCCCCTGCACCAGATCACCATGGACCATACCCTGGTGAATGACATGCTCATGCACGGGCAACTGACGCCGGAAGAGGCAGCCAATTTCCCCAGACGCAATGTGCTGACCAACGCCCTTGGCGTATGGGAAAACGTGCGCAGCGACATCGACGTCCATCATGAAGCCATGAGCGGTCTGCTTTTATGCTCCGACGGCCTGCACGGCTATGTGGATGAAGAAAAGATTTCAGCGATTGTCCATAATAAAGACATGGATCCGACCCAGAGAAGCCGCAGACTCCTCAAGGCGGCGCTGGACGCGGGCGGATATGACAATGTGACAGTCGTGCTCATTGATTTTTCAGGAGATAACGGATGAGCAGAAAGAATGTGATTGCCAACAGATATGAAGTAGTACAGCACATCGGACAGGGAGGTATGGCCGATGTCTTTCGCGGTGTTGACACCATTCTCAACCGTGAGGTCGCGATCAAGATTTTAAGAGCCGACCTGTCCACGGACGCCGTCTCCATTCTCCGCTTCGAGCGGGAAGCCCAGGCAGCCACAGCATTAGCACATCCCAACATCGTCGAAATCTATGACGTCGGCGATTACAAAGGACACCATTATATCGTCATGGAATACGTGCCCGGCCGCACCCTGAAGCAGGTGGTCAGAGCCAGAGGACCGTTACTTAAAGAAGAAGCGGTCGATATCATGAAGCAGCTCTCCTCCGCTGTCGCTGAGGCCCACAGCCGCGGCATCATCCACCGCGACATCAAACCGCAGAACGTCATCGTCAAGGCCGACGGTTCCGTCAAGATCCTCGACTTCGGCATCGCCACCGCCAAAGGCAGTATGCAATTGACGCAGGCCAACAACGTCATGGGCTCTGTCCATTATCTGGCACCTGAGCTTGCCAAAGGCGAGCAGGCTTCCGCCCAGTCGGACATCTACGCTCTTGGTATCGTTCTTTATGAAATGCTTGTCGGCGATGTGCCTTTCAAGGCGGACCAGGCGGTCCAGGTCGCTCTGCGCCATATGCGCGATCCGATGCCTTCGGTAAGGGAAGCCAATCCGACGGTTCCCCAGTCAATCGAAAACATCATCACCCGCGCGACCGCAAAAGACCCGGCAAAGAGATACAGAAACTGCAATGAAATGTGGCAGGACCTTTCGACATGCCTGAGACCTGAAAGGGCAAATGAAGAAAAGCTTGTCCTTGAAAAGCCGGAAGAAAAGAAACCGGCACCCGAGGCTCCCAAGGCAAAACCGGCCGCCGCTGCCGCAGACCGCAAACCGGAAAAGAAGCAGGCAGAGCGCAAACCGGAAGAAAAGAAAAAACCGGAACCTGTCCAGGAACCGAAGAACACCATGCTGCCATGGCTGATCGCAATCATCTCGTTTGTTGTGATCGCCGGCATCGTCGGCGGCCTGATCCTGACCGGCGTGATCAGCTTCGGCCCCCGGATGACAAACGTGCCCGATATCGAGGGCATGACCATCCAGGACGCCAGGGACGCCTGTGACGAGGCGGATCTGACCCTTGATACCATCAATGTCGAATATACCCTGACCGAAGACGTGGAACGCGGCCTGATCATCGACGTGGATCCGGATGTCGGCGAACCGGTCGAGGAAAAGACCGAAATCAAAATCACCGTCTCCAACGGCATCGGCGTCAGGATCGAAGACTTCACCAGCGGCGGCATGACCATTTCCAAAGCGGAGGAATACATCGCCGAAAACTATAAGCTGATGAAAGTGACAGCGGTCGAGGAAGAAAGCGGCCAGGCGCCAGGAACGATCATCCGCCAGGAGGGCCTCGAGCCCGGCACACTGTTCTCGCCGGACCTCGCTTCCAGCATCACGCTGGTCTATTCCCGCTTCCCGACTGTGACTATTCCCGAGACGATTTTAGGCATGCCGATCAACGACGCGATCGCGACCCTTGAGGCGATGGGCGTCACCGCCCGTTCCTCCAACCGCGATCCTTCCGGTCTCACCCAGGAGGAAATCGATAACCTCACATGGGGCGTGGTCGTCGCCTCGGAACCGCAGCCCGGCTCCTACTATACCCAGAAAGACGATAACTTCGTCCTTCTCTATTATTACTGATGAGGTGCCAATGATCGCAAGAATCGTCAAAATCGTTTCCCGTGAGTATACGCTCTTAATGGATAACGGCGAAAGACACAAGGCAATCCTGATGGGCAAGGTCAGACGCCAGGATGCTCCGGCGGCAGGGGATCTCGTTGAGGCGGAATTCACCGATAACCGCTGGGTGATCCAGAAGATTCTGCCCAGACGCAATAAACTGATCCGTCCCTACGTTGCCAATGTCGATCAGGCCATCATCGTCATGAGCGTCGTCGACCCGGATTTTTCACCTGCGCTGATCGACCGGCTTTCGATCCTGATTGAAGCAGCCGGCATCACCCCGCTTCTGGCGGTAACCAAGTGCGACCTTGGCATTCCTGAGGAAACAGAAGAAAGAATCCGTGAATACGAAAAGGGACCGATGCAGGTCATCCGCACGGCCAAAGGATCGCTCGATCCTTCCCTGGCTTCCGTTCTTGAAGGCAAAATCTCCGTGCTGACCGGCCAGTCCGGCGCCGGCAAGAGCACGCTTCTCAATGAACTTGAGCCATCCTTCCATCTGGCCACCCAGGAGATTTCCAAAGCCCTGGGCCGGGGCAAGCACACAACCCGCCACAATGAACTCCATCCGGTTGCCGGGGGACTGGTGGCGGACACCCCGGGATTCAGCTCACTTGATTTCAGCCACATCACTGCCCAGCAACTGGGACAGGATGTGATTGACTTTGAACCTTACATCGGAAAATGCCGCTTCAATGACTGCGTGCACCAGAATGAACCCGGGTGCGCTGTCAAGCAGGCGGTTGAAGAGGGGAAGATTCCTCTGATCCGGTGGCAGAATTATCTGCAGGTTCTCGAAATGATTCAGACAAGGAGGGAAAAATACGTATGATTATTTCACCATCAGTCCTGGCAATGGACTACAGCCGCATGAAGGAGCAGACAGAGGAAGTCAACGCTTCGGCGGCGGAGTGGATCCACTTTGACGTCATGGACGGCCATTATGTGCCGAACCTCTCCTTCGGACCGGATCTGCTCAGAGGATTCCGCAAACTGACTGACCTTAAACTCGATGTCCATCTCATGGTCACCGATCCCGGCAAATTCATCAAACCCTTTGCCGAAGCCGGCGCGGATCTGATCACGGTCCATGAGGAAGTGCTTCATGATTACGGAAAGGTCATGGAGATGCTTGAATACATTCACTCCTTCGGCATCAAGGCAGGTCTTGCGATCAACCCGATGACCGATGTCAGAAGACTGCAGGCGTATCTGCGCCATTGCGATCTCTTCCTGATCATGTGCGTTGAACCGGGCTACGGCGGCCAGCCGTTCCGTCCCGCTTCACTTTCAAAAATCAAAAACCTGCGCCGCTGGATCGACCACACAGGCTCCAAGGCTTTAATCTCTGTGGATGGCGGCATCAAGTTCGATACCGGCAGAGAATGCGCTTTAGCCGGCGCCGATGTGCTGGTGGCGGGTTCCTATGTGTTCAAAGACGATATCGGAAAGGCGGTTGACTCCCTTGTCCACTGCACTGATCGCGCTCAGACTGACAGACAGCCTGCCTGACATCCAGGCGGATTATATCGGCGCTGACGCCGGCGCCCTGGTTCTTGCGAAGAAGAAAAAGCGGATGGTGCTTGCGGTCGGCGACTTTGACTCTGTTTCTGATGAGGAAATGAACCTGATCAGAGAATATGCGGACAAAGTCATCGTTCTCAATCCGATCAAGGATGATACTGATTCCGAATCTGCTCTGAACCATGTTCTGGAACTTGGGTATGATCACATTGTCATGTGCGGCGCCCTGGGCAGAAGGGAGGACCATTCGCTCGTCAACCTCAGGCTGGTGTATAAGCATCCCGGCGTCTTAAGCCTTTATGATCAGCACAATCTCATCGAGGCGTATGAACAAGGAACATATACATTCGCAAAAGATGAATGGAAATACATATCCTTCTTCACATTCGCTCACGCCGTGATCACCCTGGAAAACATGAAGTACCCGCTGGATCACAGAACCCTAACGCCGGAAGATCTCTACACGCTCTCCAATGAAATCACGAAAGAAGAGGGTATCCTCCATGTTCATGAAGGAAAGGTGCTTGTGATCCGCTCGCACGATTGAAACAAAAAAGAACCGCATTTCTGCAGAGCCGGAATTCTCCGGTTCACGAAGACGCGGTTCTTTTACTGTCCGTTATAAATAAAAAAGATCACGAATGATCTTTCTTACTTCAGCAGATTCAGGTGTTACTCAGCAGAAGCAGTCTTGGCAGCTTTCTTTGCCTGACCCTTGAGAGTCTTCAGCGCACGCGCAGAGATCTTAACGGTCTGGGGCTTGCCATCGACGATCATATGAACCTTCTGCAGGTTGACATTCCACTTGCGGCGTGTAGCGCGCAGGGAGTGGGAACGTCTGTTTCCTGACATTGCTTTCTTACCGGATACGGCACAAACTCTGGACATACCATAACCTCCTTCACACAATTGCTAAAAAACCTTACCACATTATGAATATGAATGCAACCGGAAAATCACCGAACCGGTCAGCGTGAAGCATTCAAACTGCCGGGTTTCATCCTGTTTTTCCCTATTGAATTGTGGTATTATAAAGTCTGCTAACAGAAAGGAGACGTCATGGCGAGTGAAAAACAGATCTTTGCGGCAGTGGAAGCCGCCGATCATGAAATCCGGCTTATCGTCGGTGAATTCTTCAACACACGCTTCAATATTATAAAAGTGGAACGGGTTCCGGTCAGCGGAATGTCCTACAATAAAGTGACTGATCCTGAAGAAGTCACTAAGGCAGTCAGCACAGCCGCGGCCGATGCGCAGAAGATGATCGGCGCCGCTGTGAAGAAGGTTATACTGGCGATCCCGTCCTACAGAGCGAAGAGATATTCGTTCAAGTCCACGGTCGACGTGGAAGGCATTGACGGGGTGGTCACCATTCAGGATGTCAGAAACGCCATCAAAAAGGCCGAGTCGATGGACATCGGCCGAGCCTACGCTTTGATTCAGACAGTCTGTGTCAAATATACAGTCAACGGCATTTCCACAAGGCGGATCCCGCTGGGAGAGAAATGCTCGCAATTGACTGTTGATATCGACCTGTTATGCGCCGACAGGCAGCTGGCCTATGATCTGGTCACCTGCGTCGAAAACGCCGGCCTGGGTGTTATGGACATCTTCCTCGATGTCTTCGGCGTCGGCAAGGAATCGGCGCTCTTCAACCAGGCGATCGACCATCAGGTCATCATACTCAAAATGGAACGGGAGGCGACAACGCTCGGCCTGCTCAGAAACGGAAGGCTGACTTCCGCGGCACTGATGCCGGTGGGCATCGGCACCATCGCTTCCGCCGTGACCGAGAAGTACGGCATCCGGACCGATATGGCGGTGGAGCTGCTCAAGTACAGCTGCTCGCTGGACAAGGAAAAGTGTTCAGAGAATCCGGTGCATATCTGGGCGGCGGACGGGGAAACCCGTACAATCAACGAGCAGGAACTCGTCGACTGTGTCCGCGAAGGAGTCGATACATGGCTCGCGGCAATCGCGAAAACGTGCGTTCCAATCTTGCAAGCGGGAAAAACTGCTGTTATGATAACAGGAGAAGGCGGGGAAACTCAGGGTCTTGACGTTCTTCTGCAGAATCAGCTTGGTGTACCGGTGACATATTACATTCCCGAAACACTGGGCGGCAGGAACGCTGGCCTCACAGCCTGCCTCGGATTATTTTACGCATATCAGGACAAACTGCCGATTACCGGTCAAGCCGACGACAGCCTGGACATGGATGCGTTCATAAAAGCAGTATCCTATCGGGATAAAAAGTCGTCAGATGGGAGCCGGGAGGACACCTTAACTAACAAACTCAAAGGATTGTTCTCGGAAGGCAAGAGAAACTTAAATTGAGTGGGAGAGGATGAAGTTTATGGCAGAATTAACTTACAACCAGGTCGCAAAGATCAAGGTCTTCGGCATCGGCGGTGCCGGCAGCAACGCAGTCAACCGTATGGTACAGGAAGGTGTCCAGGGCGTAGAATTCTTCGTGGCGAACACAGACCTGCAGGCGCTTGACATTTCACCTGTAGCAAATAAGATCCAGCTCGGCAGAGAAGGTCTCGGTGCCGGCGGCAATCCTGACAACGGCCGTAAGGCTGCTGTTGAAAGCGAAGACGAAATCCGCAGATCCATGGAAGGCGCGGATATGATCTTCTTAACAGCAGGTCTTGGCGGCGGAACAGGTACAGGCGCATCGCCTCTGTTCGCAAAAATCGCAAAAGAACTCGGATGCCTCACAGTCGGTATCGTTACAAAGCCGTTCTCTTTCGAAGGCAAGAGAAGAATGGTCCAGGCTGAACAGGGTCTTGAACAGCTGAAGGAATATGTTGACTCTCTGATCATCATTTCCAACAACAAGGTTCTCGAAGTTATCGGTCACATTCCTTTCGAAGATGCGTTCAAGGAAGCAGACAACATTCTGCGTCAGGGCGTTCAGACAATCACAGACCTGATCGCTGTTCCGGCAATGATCAACCTCGACTTCGCAGACATCAAATCCGTTATGGAAGGCCAGGGTTCCGCACTGTTCGGAATCGGTATGGCTGACGGCGAAGACAAGGCCAAGGAAGCTGCAGAGCGCGCCATTCAGTCACCGCTGCTCGAAGCTCAGATCAAAGGCGCAAAGAGCGCGATCATCAACGTCACCGGCGGCGCTACAATGTCCGCTTATGACGCCAGCGAAGCTGTTGATTATATCCGTGAAGCAGCAGGCAACGACATCGACATTATCTTCGGTGTCGCAATCAACGACAAGATCGGCGATTCCATCATCGTTTCCGTCATCGCTACAGGTTTCGACCTCCCGAAGCCGACCATGATCGAAACAGACGGTCCCGCTGAAACAAAGAGCCCTGTCAGCTCCAGACCTGTCGCTGGCATCGTCAAGGAAGACGACCTCGACAAGGGCTTCGATACCGATGATGATGACAATGTCATCCCCGGTTTCTTCAGAAGAGGCTAATTGAACTCAAAGCTCCCGCAAGGGAGCTTTTTTAATGCTTATCACCGGCTCACTCTGTTCCGGTTGTTCCGTGTATTTTGCGTGAAATGTAAAAATGCAGTTAATGAGTCTTTCATGGTATAAAGGTGCATTCTTCGCTTTCAGGACGTTTCTAATCTGTTATTATCATTACTGCCGGTTTTGCACACGGGGGGATAGGGAGCAAAACTTAAGAGCAGTATAATACAGGTGGTTCTCGTTAAGATAACAAGTAATTAAGCTTAGACGGATTACTGTATATTGCGCGTGGTGGCCTTTCATACAGCAGTCAATCCAAGTTTAGAAAGACCATCAGCTGTGAATAATCATATTTCAATACAAAGTCCCGCCGGAAGACCCCGTGGGATGATTTGAGCTGCGATGATATGACTCCATAACGGCAGTTTATTCAGCTTCATCATGTTAAACACTTCGACGAACGGCACGGGCCTTCAAGCAGCCCTGGCGAAGCCTGAGCGATTAACTGCTGTAGTGTTACTGTTTGCTCATTCTGCCGCATCGACCGCTTCGTCAGAAACGGATTAAGTGATAACGGAATCCAGCAGTACAGGTGAAAGACTGCCATCGTAAATTCTCCCCGACGAACATAACAATGTATGACAACCTTAAGCTGGTGATCCGCGGCTGGCTCGTCTTCCTGTACAATCTGTTTGCATGTGTGATCGTCAGTTCTGACTCTGGTCCCGCCGAAATCTGTTCATAACATTCAGCTGCTGGGTGGTGAAAGTATTTCCGGCCCTGCATGGATATCAGGATAATACCGTTCTGAAGGGCACAGTATATTTTATGAAACATTCTGTTCTGTGAGTAAAGGTGATGCTGTCCGGAAGATTGGAAAGCTCCCCAGAGGTTTTTCGTGAAACAAAATGTCTTTGGGAGCAGCTGCAGATCAGTCGGAAATTTATTTGACCGGCAAGAAGACCCCGTCCATAGTTTTAAAACTTGGGCGGGGATGAATTGGTGTGCGCGGTGAGCGCACGATCTAACGGGTGAAAGTC
>CACYNH010000038.1 GCA_902775735.1 uncultured Erysipelotrichaceae bacterium | reverse complement strand
ATTGGCACTTGGCTATCCGTCCGACTCTGATACGTACCGTGCAATTGCATGGGCAACCGAGTATGAAATTACCAAAGGATACAAAGACGGCAGTTTCCGTCCGCTTGAAAATTGCCTGAGAGAACAGGCGATTACATTCCTGTATCGGTGGAAAATGCAGTAATCACCAAAAAGAGGGATTTAAAAAACCGTGCCGGCAACCTTTAAATACAATTTTCATAAGCTTTAAAGTATGTGTTGATTCAGGACTCTGAGTCAATAAACAAATCGGTGTCTTCAGGTAAGAAGAGAGCTGATGCTTTCTCATCTGAGTACACATAAAAGACTGTGATTCATCCTGTCATCATACAGGGTTGCATCACAGTCCTGTTTATTTTGGAATCAATAGTTTTCCCACATGATATCTGTGGCGGTGCGGATCGCTTTGGTCACGGTATCGACCTTTTCGGGATCCCAGTTTTCCTTGTCCTGTCTTAAGAAGCTTGTGGTATCGACTCTGTTGTCGAAGACGCCGATCGGCAGATTATAAGTCCTGCCGCTGGCTTTGACGGTGATCGTGTTTTCCTTTTCGCTGTGTTCGATCAGGTACTGCATGTCATCGCAGCCGTAGTCGCCCATCATGACATTGAGCGGAACACCATGGAAGAGATTGGAACCCGGATCATCCGGATTGGCTCTGTCGAAGTTCTTGCGTCTGCTTTCCGCCGGCGTGACCCAGATGTAGAGAATCACGGCGTTTTCAAGGATTTCAGGGCAGAGCTGGGCGAAGGAGTACTGATAGCCATAGGCGCCTGTCAGAGGCATTTCTGAGCCGTCAGGGCCGCCTCTTGCGCATTCGATGATGATTGTCTTATCAGACAGATCATCCGTGTACTGGGCATGCTTGTCATTGAGCATCGTTCTGGCTTCTTTTTCAAGTTTTGCGGCGACCTGTTTTCTGATGGCGGGAATGATGAGGCTGTTTCTCGGCGGCAGGCCGGCAGCCAGGGAGGCTCTGTCCATTCTTTCCATGAGATATTCAGCGGCGCTTACAGGTTCGACTCTGTTCTGATTGAGCAGGTCTTTGTAGTCTTCATTCAGCAGATGGCAGAGAGTGCCCCAGTCCCTTGCGTCATAGAAGGGATCCTCATCGGAATGATAGTAGATTCTTTCCTGACCAAGAGCTTTAAGCTCATTGTCGATTCTGCGCATCATATGCACATAGGGGAAGTCGTCCAGCTGCAGGTTGGCGCCGATGTGGAATTCTTTTTCAAGTCGTTCCGGTTCGATGTTGGCCATGAAGTTTCTGACCTCGGATTTGCCGGAGGCGGGCAGCGCCACCAGCAGGATTGTGTTGAATACTTTTCTCATAAATACCTTCTTTTCCTGTTCAGAGAATGACTCTGATGTTGTGCACTTCCTCAAAGTCGATGACTTTGTGTTCCATGATGTAATCAGCCAGGATGTCGACCATGCTGGCGAGGTCCTCGCGGACAGTGGGCGCTTCGCGGATCATGTTGAAGTCGCCGCCGCCGGAAGCCCGGTAGTTGTTGACGGCAAGGGTGAAGGTGTCTTCATCCTGCACGTCTTCGCCGCTGACTTTCAATTCAGTGATTCTTGAACCAACGGGATTTGAAACTTTGATTGTGTACTCACAGCCGTCCAGCATATCATAGTTGTAATGCATCGGGGTGGGATAGTCATAGGCGGGATTGACGATGATCTTCCCGTCTGATTCACTCCAGAACTCGGCGTCTTTTTCAAGATAGGCCTTTAACTGCGCGCCGGTGACTTTCTTGAGGGTGAGCGTGTTGGGGAACACATAGGTGGAAACGATATTGCGCATCGTGATCGTCTCATCAAAGCCGGTGGCTCCAAGGAACAGCGCGGAAGCGGATAAGTCAGCTCCTGTGACTTCTGTCTGCACTTTGTTGAGGAATGTGATCAGCTGCGATTTATGAAGTCTTGCGTCAGCTTCGTCGGTGACTTTGAGGCTGACTCTGGATGTGCCAAGAGGCTGATCGAGCCATTTCTGGCAGGCTTCCTCTTCCTCTTTGCAGAGATCAAGAATGCTTTGATCGGCTTCTTCTGGCGCTTTGAGTATTTTTGCCTCAATGCCGTTTTCATCAATGTCGATGCAGGCGATTTCCGTGCCCGAGCTTGCGGTCTGGGTATAGACCTTGCCGAATGCTCTGCCGCAGAGGGAGCGGTGCTGGTGGCCTGAGATCAGTACATCAATGCCGTCGATCTCTGAAAGGATCTGATACCCTTCATTTTCTCCGGTCAGCTCCTGGTTGGGCTCGCCTGTTGTCAGGCTGCGCTCAAAGCCGCCGTGGTAGGCGCAGACGATATATTGCGCGTCGGTTTCCTCTCTGATCTGCTTTGTGATTGCCTTCGCTGTTTCAAAGGCGTCCTCAAAACGGAAGTTTGTGATGTTTTCCGGCTTTTCCCAGAAGGGGATATGCTGGGTTGTGACGGCGAATAAAGCGATTTTCACACCGCCTTTTTCAATTAAGGTGTATGGCGTGTTGAGCCGGTAGCCTTTATAGAACACGTTGGCGCTGATGCATGGCGCGTCGAGATAGGAGAGGTGGGCGAATAAGGCGTCTTCGCCGTAGTTGAAGTCATGATTGCCGAGGTTGATGAAATCATAGCCGCAGGCCTTCATGGCTTTTGTCATCGGGGAGATCTCTTTCGGATCATTTTTGTAATGATAGAAAGACAGCGGTGTACCCTCAAGGGTATCACCGTTGTCAATCAGTATCGTATGATCGTCTTTCAGAGAATCGATGAGTGTTTTCAGACAGGCCAGTCCCCAGGCTCTCGGGGAATTGTCGCCGTAGAAATGCGGGTAGATGGACCCGTGCACATCGGAAGTCGCAAGAAGACGGATACGGGTCATCAGCTTCTTCCTCTTGCCAGTCTGTTTCTGATCTTTGTGGAGGCATACTCGATGATGAGAACGAGAACGATCAGAGCCCACAAGAAGGAACCGACGTTGCTCCAGCGGGAGTAGGTGATGGACTGAACCAGCGGCGAACCGATACCGCCGGCACCGACGATACCCAGGGTTGTCGCGTCTTTGAGGTTGATATCGAAACGGTAGATCGCGGTCGAGATGAAGCTGGCGCTTAACTGCGGCAGGATACCGACGCGGATCTTTTCAAAGGTGTTGCAGCCGGCGGCGTCCAGGGATTCCAGGATGCCTGTGTCGAGGTCTTCAATGGCGGTGATATACATTTTCGAGATCATGCCGATCGAGCACACCGACTGGGTGACAACGCCGCAGAAGGCGCCCGGACCTGTGACGCGGATCCAGACCAGAGCCCAGACCATGGAAGGAATGGTTCTGATCAGCAGGATCAGTGCCCGGAAGATATAGGCGATCCACTTGGGAACGATGTTGGTGGATGCTAAGAATGAAACCGGAATCGCCAGGATGGCGCCGAAGATCGTGCCGAGGATCGCGATCGCGATGGTCTGCAGGATCAGATAGGGAACGCCGGCGTCGGTGAGATTGAAAAGGAGTTCAAGATTGGGGTGGGTGATACCGTGGATAATGCCGGAAGCGACCACGGAACCCTGGGCTGCGACGCCGTTATAGGAAATGGAATCGCTGCCCCAGACAACAAGCGCGAGAAGGACCAGGAAGAGGACGATCCGCTTCCAGAGATTCTTCGGCTCGGCCTGTAACTTTTCATAAACAGTCATACAAACCTCCTCAGGAAATCTTGGAACGGATATAGTCGTTCACAAAGTCAATAATCAGAACCGCTAAGAACAGGGTGAGCAGAACCATGCCGAGGTCGTTGTAGGCTCTTAAGCCGGTTCTTTCTCTGATCAGAACACCCAGACCGCCTGCGCCGACGTAACCGAGGATCGAGGAGGCGCGGATGTTTAATTCAAAGCAGTAAAGGCAGTCATCCACGTATGTCGGCAGGATCTGCGGCATGCACGCTGTCCAGAAGGCCTGGAGTGTGGTGGCGCCGAAGGAGACCATTGCCTCATACGGTTTCATATCGATGGTTTCAATGCTTTCATACAGCATTTTGGCGACGATGCCGACCGTGAAGATTGTGATCGCCAGGGTGCCGGCAAACGTGCCGAGACCGAAGACCAGCGCCAGAACGGAGGCGTAGATCAGAGTCGGGACGGAACGCATGACGGAAAGGATGAAACGGATGACAAGCAGGGAAGGCTTGTTGTGGTTGATGTTGCTGGACGCAAGAATCGAAAGCGGTAAGCCGATCGCGCAGCCGGCGATGGTACCGATGATCGACATCTTGATCGTTTCAATCAGCGGATTCACGATTTTGGGGAAGTAGCTGAAATTGGGCCGGAAGATCTGGCCGAGGATAACGGTCAGTTCCTTCGCTCTGCGGACGATGACATTGAAGTCAAAGCCGGTCATTTTCAGCGAGATTATAATCACAGCGAGCAGACACAAAAGGATCAATGGCATTCTGCTTCTGGGCCGCTCGACACTGTGCCCGTTTTCAAGGACGATGTGCTCAGGTTTGAACACACGGTCGAAAAGGGGCGCCTTTCTGACGTCGGCCTGGCTCATTCTTCCACCGCCTCTGTTTTGATGTCAGTGGACTTGGGCACTGCCTTGCCGTTGTAAACCTGATCAAGGATATCCTGGGTGACGTTGGCGGCCGGACCGTCGTAGACGATTTCACCGGCTCTGACACCGATGACGCGGCTGGCGTACTTGAGGGCCAGGTCAACATGGTGGATGTTGAGCAGGATGGTGATATTCATTTCCTGATTGATCTTCGCGAAGTCGCTCATGACAACGTCGGCCATGATCGGGTCAAGGGAAGCGACCGGTTCGTCTGCCAGAATGATGGAAGGATTCTGGGCAAGCGTTCTTGCCAGCGCGACTCTCTGCATCTGACCGCCGGAGAGCTCATCGCAGCGGTGGTATGCCTTGTCGAGAATGTTGACCTTGTCGAGTGCTTCCAGGGCGTGGATCTTCTGCTCTTTGGAATAGACGCCGAAGAGAACCTTGTACCAGGGCATGTCGGGAACGTTGGAAGAAAGAACGTTCTTGATGACGCTTGCTCTGGAGACCAGGTTGAATGACTGGAAGATCATGCCGATCTTGCGGCGGAAGCGGCGCAGGGATTTTCCCTTGAGGGTCATGACATCCGTGCCGTCAACAGTCAGCTGGCCTTCGGTAATGTCGATCATGCGGTTGATGGTGCGGATCAGTGTTGATTTGCCGGCACCGGAAAGACCGATGATGGCAACGAATTCGCCCTGTTCAATCTGCAGATTGACATGCTTAAGACCTTTGGTACCGTTGGGATAGGTTTTGCATACATCTTTGAATTCAATCATTTGGGGATACTCCTTTTTCCTGTTCTATTGTAGCTGATGGGGTGGGTTTTTCAAAGAAAAGAAAAGACCGGCTTTTTGGAAAGCCGGTCATGTGTTTATAATCTTCTGATTATTTGACAACGTCGAGGGCAGCGCGTGCACCGTCGTAGTCAGCGTCAGTGGCAGGGGCGTAACCTGTGTGAGAGTAAATGGCAAAGATTTCCTTGCCTTTGTCTGTTCCGGCGATCTCAATCAGGGAGTCCTGCAGTGCTTTCTTGAATTCATCGTTGTAGATGTTTTCGTTGGCTTTTGTGACAGCGACTGTGTCGTTGTAGATACCTTCTGTGACGCCGATAACATTCAGCTCATCCCAGATGGAACCGCCGTCAACACGGCCGAGACCCTGGTGGCCTGTTTCATCCTGCTGGTCAGCGGGGAGATTCCAGGAACCTTCGTAGTCGTTTCTGCCGTCAGCGTAGCAGACGATGACATCAACCTGTTCAGCGGCAGCCTGCTGGAAAGCAGCCATGTAGCCGTCGAGTGTTGTGACGCTGGAGAGATCTGTGATCTTCTTGCCGTACTTGTCCATGAGCCACATTGTCGGATAAATGTAGCCGGCGGAGCTGGAGACGTTCATGACAGCCCAGCTTGCCTTGTCGAGGTCTTCCCAGGTGAGTTCTTCACCGCCGTTGACCTTGGCAGCCAGTTCCTTGCCGTATGCGGAAGGTGTTGCGTAGATCAGGGCGCGGTAATATGTAACCTGCGGACCGTTCTTCTTTGTTGCGTTGGCCTGACCGTTCCAGTCAGCCGGATTCTCGGAGTCATTGGACAGACCGTTTCTTGTGGCTGTCAGGATGACTTCTGTTTCGCCGGAATACAGCGCGTATGTGCCGCCCGGCAGCCATGCGACGTCGATGGATCCTGCGGAGAGGGATTCACCGGCTGCTTCGTAAGAGTCGGAAACTGTGATGTCGACATTGCCGATTGTGTAGCCGCGGGATGCCATGGCATCGATCACGAGCTGGCCCAGTTCAGATGTGCCGGCGATGATTTCGCCCGGGTCTCTGGAAGGGACAAACTGGAAGCGGAGAGTGTCGATTGTCTTTCCTGTGTCTTCGGAGCCGGAAGCGCTGTCTGAGCTTCCGCTCGGCTGGCTTGAGCCGCAGCCTGCCAGTAATGCCGCAGCGAGAACGCCTGCAAAGATTTTCTTTGTGTTCATTTCTTTCCTCCTGTTAGAACACAGGAATTATACATGTTTATCGGCGGTTCGTAATCTGAAAATTTCCAATTCCGATAAAAAGCTGGAAGTTCATCTTTTCATGAAGTCTGGTTTTGATGTTTGTTTCAGAAAACCGGATGAAATTTTGTTACAAAAAAACCGCTGTCCTTAACAGGGAACAGCGGTTCATGAATGTTTGTTATTCAGTTTCGTCAGCGGGGAGATTCTGAACCAGGTTGTCGGGATAGTCGGCCGCGACCGCATCGTAGATTGTCTTGTCATAGATGTGGAAGCCGTACTTCTTGAACCAGTAGGTTGTGGAATCGTTCTGAACGTTTGTCAGGGAACCGAGTGTTTCGGCTGCCTCGTCGCGGAAGTTGTCGGGGTTGTGGTCGTCAACCTTGAGAACCACATAGCTTGAGGAGTCGGATGCCGGAACCATTGTCCAGCCGTCTTCCGGTTTTGCGGAGTTCAGGACTGTTCTGACGGTGGAATCGATGTCGGTGGACTCGATTGTGTAGATTGTTGATGTGCCGGTGGAAGTGGAGTTGTTGTCCTTGGCCGCTGTCGCAGCGTCCTTGGAGCCGTCCTTCAGTTCGCTTAAGGCCTTGTTGGCGTCATCTTCGGTTGTGAAGGTGAGCAGGGTGGCCTTAATCGGCATATACGTCGAGATGACCTGCGCGAAGTTCTCGTCAACATACTTGGAGGAGAGCTTTTCAGCCTGCAGGGAAGGGATCAGATAATCGTTGAGATATTCCTCATCGGTCAGTCCCATCTGTTCCAGATATGTTGTGAATGTGTCGCCATAGTATGTCTTGTAGCTTTCCAGTGTGGATTCAGCGCTTTCCTTCATCTCGTCGGTGACTTCGATTTCGGCTCTGGCGATGACCTTGTTGGCTTCGTTGATCGCGGTGGAAGCGCCGGATGTGGAATTCATCAGGCTGTAGACATCACCCTTGGTGATTGTCTTGTTTCCGACGGAGAAGAGTGCTGTTGAGCTGTCGGGGAGCTTTGCGGTCGCGTCTGTGCAGCCTGCCAGGACTGTCAGCGCGAGGGCAGATGCGAATACTTTAACTTTGCTGTTCATATCTGACCTCCTTATTCTCCCTTGTCGGCAGAAGCGTCTTCTTCGCCGCCTTCTTCTGATGTTTCTTCATCTGTCTTTTCATCTGTTTCTTCAGAACCTTCTTCAGCCGGTTCTTCCGGAACAGCTGTTTCCTCAGGCTTTACTTCTTCTTCCTCAGTTTCTTCAGCGATGCCAAGAGCGCTCTTGATTTCGCTTTCGAGTTCTGTGTTGCCCTTGAAGTCGACGCCGAGTTCCTGCGCCTTTGCCCAGATGGCGTTGGCCTGCAGTGTGGAATCATAGGATTCAACCAGGGAGAGGTAAGGATCCTCGTCCGGGTTGTTGGCTTCCAGTGTTTCCGGTGTGACCGCTGTCGCCATGATGCGGAAGTAGCCGAAGTTTTCGGAACGGACCCAGTCGCTTGTTTCGCCTTCCTTGAGAGCTAAAGCGGCTTCCAGGAACGCGGAGTCAAGTGTTGTGGCATTCTTGTCGATGACGCCGAGCACGCCGCCGTTGGGCGCTGTGGATTCATCTTCGGAATGCGCGATGGCCGCATCGGCGAATGTGCCGGAAGCCAGGGCGTCGTCCACTGCCTTCATTCTGGCTGCCTCATCTTCGGTCGGCTCTTCGGTGATGTTTTCGGAATCCTCGAACTTGACCAGGATGTAGGAGATCTGTCTGATCTTGAGATCGTTGAAGTTTGCCTTTGCGTAGTCGGCGGAAACTCTGTCGAGCTTCTGGACTGTGATCAGGTATTCCTCAAGATCTGTATAGCCTGTTTCCGCCAGGGCGGAATCGAGATACTGCTGATAGTCGCTTCCGTATGAATTCTGGAAGTTGGAGATAACCTGACGCGCCTGCAGTGCGGCTGTGTCCTTGATCTCGTTTGTTGTTTCGATGCCGGCGTCGGCGACTGCTCTTTCGAATAATGTCAGCAGCGCGTTTGATCCGCCTGTCTTGTAAAGATCATCGTAGAACTTCGCGGCTGTGACGTCCTCGCCGTTGATTTCGTAGACGACATCCTCGCCGTTGATCTGTTTTCCTTTAAGCTTTCCTTTGTTCGTGTCATAGATATAGAAGATGCTGATGCCTGCGAAGATTACGGCAATCAGCGCCACGAACCAGTTCTTTTTCAAGAAATTGCCCATATTCCCTCCTAAAAAACGCATCCACTATTATAGGATACGTTTTTTTGTTTTGCAATTTAGATGTGCTGAATTGTATGTGAACATGCATCACAGGAATTTCAGCTCTCCAGATAGATGGCGTCTTCCTCTTTTAAAACACGGAAAAGGGAGCAGCGCACGCCGCAGTCATGAAGCAGGAAGGTTTCCAGTTCCTTTTTGGTGAGTTCGGTTGTTCCTTCATAGATAAACGAGGATCTTCTCGCCCATGTGCCGGTCTTTGAAAGAGCCCTGACAGGAATCGCGGCGACGTCCATCGTTTCGCTGAAGGTCACATAATAATGATTGTCTTTCCGTTTCATAAACAGTTTCCTTCTGCTTTTATTTTAACACATGAGGAAGTCTGTATATATAAGGATGCGGCGTGAGATAGTATTTTAACAACATTTACGCCAATGATGGTATAATCCTTCGGGAACGGAAGGTGACAAAAGTGAAAACATTGGAAATCAGAAACCTCCACGTCAGCGTGGAAGATAAAGAAATACTGAAAGGAATCGACCTCACAGTCAATGAAAATGAGGTTCATGCCCTGATGGGTCCCAACGGCAACGGCAAATCCACACTCCTGGCCGCGATCATGGGCAACCCGAAATATACGGTGACCGAAGGCACCATCACATACGATGGCAAAGACGTTCTTTCCATGCCCGTCAACGAAAGAAGCGTCGCCGGTCTTTTCTTAGCGATGCAGTATCCCCAGGAGATCCCGGGCGTTACCAACAGCGACTTTTTAAGAGCCGCGATGAATGTCAGAAGCGAACAGCCGGTTTCGCTGTTCCGCTTCATCAAGGCAATGGAATCCACCATCAATGAGCTGCAGATGAAGGAAGACCTGGCCCACAGGTTCCTCAACGAAGGCTTCTCCGGCGGTGAAAAGAAGAGAAATGAAATCGTCCAGATGAAGATGCTGAAGCCGTCTTTGTCCATGCTCGATGAAATCGACTCCGGTCTTGACGTCGACGCGATCCGCCTGGTCGGCGACGCGATCAACGCTTTAAGAGAAGAAACCGGCATGTCGGTGATTGTCGTCTCCCATTACGAAAGATTCCTGGAACTGATCAAGCCGCAGTTCACCCATGTGCTCATCGACGGCAGAATCGCGATGAGCGGCGGACCTGAACTGGCGGAAAAGATTGACAGCGAAGGCTATGACTGGATTTATAAAGAACTCGACATCCGTCCGGCAGCCCAGGCTGAGAGTCAGCAGCGCAGAGTCACTTCGATCGGCACCTGCGCCGTACGTGAAACCGTCAAGGCGGCCGGCAAATGACACCGCTGCGCTTAAACACCGACGTCCTTCTCAAAGAGGGATACAGCGAATATGACATCGATTCCGACCGTGATCTGGAACTGACGTTCAGGGGATCGGGAAAGTGCGATGTCTTTGTGAGGATCACAAGAGCCGATCATATCAGGATCCGCACATTCACCTCAGAAAACGCCGAGGTTTCCATTCTCTTCTGGAATGTGTCCGAAACCCCGTGCGAATTTGATGAAAGCCACGACGTGGCGGAAAACGGAAAGCTGACCATCGCCTATGGCGAATGCAACGCGGCCGCCACTAAGAGAAGAACTTACACTTCCTTAAGAGGCAGATACGCCAGCGCCCTGGTTTCCAGCGCCAGCCTTGTTTCAGACCGCAAGAACTATTCCATGAACGTGGTCAATTTCGCTCCCCACACAAGCGGCGAAATCAGAAACTACGCGGTTGTCTTAAAGACAGGTGTGCTGACCATTGACGCCATCGGCAGAATCGTCAAGGGCGCAAAGAGAGCCGAAAGCCATCAGACCTCAAGAGCCCTGAGCTTTGAGGAAGGGCAGAAGTCGACCATCCTGCCGGAGCTCTTAATTGATGAAAACGACGTGCAGGCTTCCCACGCGATGTCCATCGGCCGCATGGATGAAGACCAGCTGTATTACATGATGTCCAGAGGCTTAACGCCCCAGATGTGCACAACCCTGATTTCAACCGGCTATCTCATGCCGATCACCGAAGTCATCGACAACGATGAGCTGCGTGAGACGCTCCGGAATGAAATGGAAAGGAAGATCGGTGAGCTATGTTCGATGTAGAAAAAATCAGACAGGACTTCCCGATGCTGGTAAAGCAGCCGGAACTGATCTACTTCGATAACGGCGCCACCACCCTCAAACCGCAATGTGTCATTGACGCGGTGACTTCCTTTTATACAGAGCACACCTCCAACGTCCACAGAGGCGATTATGCCATCGCCGCGACCAACGACCGTCTTTATGACGGAACACGGAAGATCTTCGCAAAGCTGATCAACTCTGATCCGCTTGAAATCGCCTTTGTCCATAACGTGACCGCGGCCCTCAACCAGATCGCATACGGAATCGGCGAAGAGCTCAGAGAAGGGGATGTCATTCTTCTTACAAAGGCTGAACACGCCTCCAATCTTCTTCCCTGGTTCCGCTTAGCGAGGGAAAAGAACCTGAAGATCGAATATATCGAAACCGATTCACAGGCCAACATTTCCGTTGAAAGCTTCAGGAAAGCCATGCATGAAAAGGTGAAGGCGGTCTCCATCGCCCAGGTCACCAATGTGCTCGGCTCCATCCAGCCGGTTAAGGAAATCGCCGCAATCGCCCATCAGTACGGCGCTTACGTGATCGTCGATGCGGCCCAGTCGGTGCCCCACATGAAGGTTGATGTGAAGGAGCTTGACTGCGACTTCCTCGGCTTCTCCGCCCACAAGATGTGCGGACCGGACGGGGTCGGCATCCTCTATGGAAAAAAGGAACTGCTGGAAAAGCTTTCTCCCATCTTCATGGGCGGCGACATGAACGCCCGCTTCTCAAGCGACACAAACATGATTCTGAAAAACGCGCCCATCCGCTTTGAGGCGGGAACCCCGAATATTGAAGGCGTCATCGGCGCCGGGGCGGCTGCGGAGTATCTCATGTCCATCGGACTGGACAATATTCATGAATACGAAAGGAAACTGCGCGCTTACTTCATTGAAAAGATGAAGAAGCTCGATAACATCGAACTCTACAACCCTGACAACATCTACGGCCCGGTTGCCTTCAACGGCAAAGGCGTCTTTGCCCAGGACGCGGCCGGCTGGCTGGCTTCAAAAGACATCGCGGTGCGCAGCGGCAACCATTGCGCGAAAATTCTCCACGAGATCATCGGCACCGACCAGACCATCAGGGCATCACTGTATTTCTACAACACAAAAGAAGAAGTGGACCGCTTCGTGGAAGCGGCGGCTGACATCAGCCTTGAAAACGCCGTCGGCATCTTCTTCTGAGGAGGGATATTATGGCAAACAGTTTATTGAACGATCCGGAAATCCTGCGTGAGCTGATCATGGATCACTACCAGTATCCGCATAATCACAAACTGACGGAGGATGAATCCTACGCCAGTGTGCATATGGCGTCCGACAGCTGCATCGATGACATCACCGTGCAGTCAAAAATCCGTGACGGCGTGATTGAGGACATCCGCTTTGACGGCGTGGCCTGCACAATCTCCACCGCCAGCACTTCGATGATGACGGATCTGCTCAAAGGCAAAAAGGTCGAAGAGGCCAAAGACATCATCGGCAACTATTTCGGCATGATCGACGCCAAGGAGTATGACCCGGATGTTCTGGAAGAGGCAGTCGCCTTCAAGAATGTCTACCGCCAGGCCAACCGCATCAAGTGCGCCACCATCGGCTGGAAGGCAATCAGCCAGATGATCGAGGAAAGTGAGAAAGACGCATGAGCGAAGCCAATAAAAACAACGAAGCGATCTACGCCCAGGATGATTACAAATACGGCTTCCATGATGACGTCGTCTCCATCATCGATACCGGCAAAGGCCTGAGCGAAGAGATCGTCAGACAGATTTCCGCCTATAAAAACGAGCCGGAATGGATGACCGAATTCCGCGTCAAAGCCTACCATGCCTTTGAAAAGATGCCGATGCCCAAGTGGGGACCGGATCTTTCCGAAATCGACTTCCAGGACTTCACCTATTATAAAAAGGTTTCCCAGGACGCCGAAAAGAGCTGGGATGACGTCCCCGAGGAAGTCAAAAACACCTTCGAAAAGCTCGGCATTCCCGAAGCTGAAAGAAAGTATCTGGCCGGCGTCACCACCCAGTATGAATCCGAAGCTGTCTATCACAACATGCTCGATGAAGTGCAGTCCAAGGGCGTCATCTTCCTTGACATCGACTCCGCTTTAAAAGAATACCCGGACATCTTCCGCAAATACTTCGGAACGATTGTCCCGGTCGGCGACAACAAACTCGCTGCCCTTAACAGCGCAGTCTGGAGCGGCGGCTCCTTCATCTACGTCCCCAAGGGCGTCAAACTGGAAAAGCCCCTGCAGTCCTATTTCAGAATCAATTCCGAATCGATGGGACAGTTCGAGCGTTCCATCATCATCGTCGATGACGGCGCGGAATGTTCCTATGTCGAAGGCTGCACAGCGCCCCAGTATTCCAAGGATTCCATGCACGCCGCTGTCGTTGAGGTCTTCGTCGGAAAAGGCGCAAAGTGCCGCTATTCCTCGGTCCAGAACTGGTCCAACAACATCCTCAACCTCGTCACCAAAAGGGCGAAGGTGGATGAGCACGGCACCATGGAATGGATCGACGGCAACATCGGCTCCCGCATTTCCATGAAATATCCCGCCTGCATTCTTGCCGGCGAATACGCCCATGGCTTATGCATTTCGATCGCCGTCGGCTCAAAGGGACAGTTCCAGGATACCGGCGCCAAGATGATTCATCTCGCTCCGCATACCTCAAGCTCCATCATCTCCAAATCCGTTTCCAGAAACGGCGGCGTCACCAACTTCCGCGACTGGATCCGCTTCGGCGCAAAAGCCGATTATTCCAAAACCAAGATCGAGTGCGACACCCTGATCCTGGATGACATCTCCAGCAGCGACACCATCCCGCTGAACATTTCCGAAAACGCCACCTCCACCATGGAACACGAAGCCAAGGTTTCCAAGATCTCGGAAGATGAGCTCTTCTATCTCATGAGCCGCGGCCTTACCGAAGCGCAGGCGACGGAAATGATCATCATGGGCTTCCTGGAACCCTTCACAAGAGAACTGCCGATGGAGTATGCGGTTGAGCTCAACCAGCTGCTCAAGATCGACATGAGTGATTCCATTGGATAAGAAAACAGCCAGAAGAAAAGGCCTTGAATCAAGAGCTGCCATTCCTGAAGAAACCAGGAAGGAAAAAGACCTGCTCATTCAAAGCCGTGTGATTGAAAAAATCAGAAACAGGAATGTCATCGGCTGCTATGTCAATATGAACGATGAGGCTGATACCTCGCTCATCCGGAAGTACTGTTATGAAAACGGGAAGATCCTCGCGGTTCCCAAAGTGACCGGTAAAACCCTGGTCTTCCACCGCATCGAAAGCGATGAAGAACTTAAGGAAGGGTGCTTCCATGTCAGAGAGCCGTATAAAGACAGACCGGTACAGCCGGAAGACATTGATTTCATGATTGTGCCGCTTTCTTCCTTCGACTCTTCAAATAACCGCACCGGCTATGGCAAAGGGTTCTATGACAGCGTCCTTGAAAGATGTCCTTACAAAGCGGGCATCGCCTATGAAGAGCAGAGAGCGGATCATATTGAAACAGATCCCTGGGATATTCCCCTGGATGAAATCATCACCGCATGAGGATGCCGTATATCGGCATCCTTTTAATATGTTAGAATAGCGGCAGGAGACACAGCAATCATGCAATTCTATCTTATTGACACAGTACTGACAGAATGCTCAATGGAGGAGATTAGCGGCGAAAAGCCCTATGTGGCGGTCATGAAACCGGAAGAATATGCCGAAAACAAGGACATCTTCAACATGGGCATCGATATGGATCTTGATTTACGCCATGTGCGCGATACCAAAGTCATCGTCAACTATGATTCCCTGACCGGCACTCTCAATGTGCCCGACAATTTTTCCTTTTCGGATGACAAATTCAAGCTGGCTTTCGCGCTTGATGAAAAGGGAATCGTCTTCATCGATTCCGACAACTATACCGAAAACCTTGTTGATAATATCCGCCTTTCAAGAAAATGGCGTCTGCCTTCGCTCGAACGGTTCATCTACGATTTCCTGGAAGAAACCATCCGTCCCGATCCCGCGCTTCTTGAGAATGTCGAAAATGATCTCAACCGCATTGAGATGGACATCATGAAGGGCATCATCGAAGAATATCCCGTCCAGCTTAACGACATCCGCTCCTCGCTCCTCGATCTGCACATGCATTATGAGCACCTGGTGGATTTAGCCAAGGAGCTTGAAGAAAACGAAAATGAATTCTTCAATGAAGAAAACCTGCGCTATTTCCGTCTGTTCGCGGAGAGGGTGATGCGTCTGCAGGACACCGTCGATTCCCTGCGTGAATACATTGCCCAGCTGCGCAGCCTGATCGGCGAACAGCTGGCCATCAAGCAGAACCGGATCATGACGCTTCTGACTGTCGTCACAACCATCTTCATGCCGCTGACTGTGATTGCCGGCTGGTTCGGAATGAACTTCACCAACATGCCTTCAATCAATTCACCATGGGGCTATCCGCTGACCATCCTGGCTTCCATCGCCATCGTCGCCGCTTCACTCATCTGGTTCAGATGGAAGAAGTGGCTCTGACATCACAGCAGTCAGAACCTCACTTCCTGCCGGTTTTCATGACCGGCTTTTTGAATGCTATGAAAGCAGGCTGAACAAAATGAAAGCGTCTGCCCTGAAACAGGAAAGACGCTCATATGTCTTCATCAGTGATGAATGTGTTTAATCCTTGAGCAGCTCCGCTTTGATCACATGCGGCAGCTGATTGAGCTCTTCGATGAGTTTATACGGATCTTTCTTTTTCCTTGTGAAGGATTCCGTTTCAATGTGCCAGCCATCCGGTCCGGCTTTGATCTGCGGCTGCACGTTATGCCAGTCATGGGCATGGATGCAGTCAATGACGCTTTCCGGTCTGCCGGTTTCCTCCATCAATACACGCAGTCTGATATTCAGACGGGTGTCATCAAACATCGGCAGATCGAAGAAGAAATGCGCACCAAGCAGTAATGCCGTCGAAATGGTCGCAAGCACAAACATTCCCGCCCCGTATGTCAGGCCGATCGCCGCTGTGGCAAAAATACCCGCCGCTGTGGTCAGACCCTGCAGTCTTTCATGACGGACAAAGATCACGCCTGCGCCAAGGAAACCGACGCCGGAAACAACCTGGGCAGCGACTCTGGCAGCGTCGAATTTATCCGCCTGCGGAAATGCGTATTGCGAAATGATCATCAGCAGAGCAGCAGCCCCGGCAAGAACCGTGTGGGTTGTAATCCCTGCGTCCTTGGCTCTGGCATGACGCTCCATGCCGATCAGAACACCGGCCAGCATCGCCGCAAAAATGCGCACGGCAAGTTCAAGTTCAGAATGTCCCATATATTAAATACCTCTGTAATTCCTTATGGAATTATAACGCTTTCTTATAGTTTTGAACCGCTGATTGTCATCTGTGCCGCATTGCAGGATGAACAGGATTCATCCAAACCGCTCATGATTCTTTCATCATGGAACTGCACAAATGTGCAGGTATGCTCATCGTTTTCTGCTTTTTTGCATGCATGGACGTTGACTGAGAAGGAAATCATACATATATAGGTGTAATCCTATTCTGCATATCATTTATAACTGCACTGCTGCGCTTTCATAATGGAGTACAAAGTTTTTGAAGCTTAACAGCCGGATTTTAAAGAAAGGAACTGAACGCGATATGAAGAAAACAATGATTCTCATGACTGCGCTTGCGCTGCTTACAGGATGCGCAGAGACTGCTGCCCAGTCGTTAAATGAAACGGAACAGACAGTCAGCACAGTGAACGAAACCCGGACAGACACGGCAGATGATTCTGTTTCTGAGGGGAAAACTCTTGCGATCACCGGTGAAACTGATCTGCTGTACAGCCTTGATGATCCTGCTTCAATCGCCGCTTACAGCACATATGCGGTTATTGCGGATGTTATCAGTATTGACGGATGTGATACATATAACGCTGAGCAGACAGATATGGGGAAATATACACCTATGGAAAGATGCATGTCCGTGAATGTTATATGGGCGATCTTACACCGGACAGCGAAGTGACTTTCGTCAGAGCAGGCGGTACTGTTCCCTGGGATCTTTATGAAAAGTCGCTGCACGAAACAGAGAAAGAAAAGATCTCCAAAGAAATCAGCGAAATTCCTGAATATGTTTCTTACAGACACGAGGATGATATTGAGATCGAGGAAGGAAAAACGTATCTGATGTTCCTGTGGCAGTCCGATACGCCTGCCATTGAAGGCTCTCTGGCCATTAACGGTTACCAGGGCGGGCTCAGGGAATACAATCCTGAAACAGGCATGGTCCTCAACAACATCACAGGCGGGTGGGAAGAACTGAGTGAAATCATCTCTTCTCTACATGAATAACCGCAGAGCTTTCTTCAAAAACAGTGAACAGTTCACAGGGGCAGGGCAATCCTGCCCCCTGGATTATGTCAGAACGATAGAATTCAGCTTTGATTTTTAGCATAAAAGTTCTATAATCAATGGTACACGGAGGCTTAGCTCAGTTGGGAGAGCGCACCCTTCACAGGGGTGATGTCGCAGGTTCGAGTCCTGTAGCCTCCACTTTTTTATTTGACCGGCAAGAAGACCCCGTCCATAGTTTTAAAACTTGGGCGGGGATGAATTGGTGTGCGCGGTGAGCGCACGATCTAACGGGTGAAAGT
>CACYNH010000037.1 GCA_902775735.1 uncultured Erysipelotrichaceae bacterium | reverse complement strand
TTTTTTTACTCTCCAGGTCATTTTTCTACTGGTCCCCCATGAGGTCACCCATCAAATCCCCCATGAAATTTGACTAGCCCCCACGAAGTTTGGTTACCCGCCTGTTTTTGCATGCATTCTTATTTCAGATTATTCGTAGTGTGCCGCGACATCCTTAAGGAAGTCGATGATGGTCAGATGCTGGGGGCAGACCGCCTCACACTGGCCGCACTGGATGCATTCGGACGCCTTGCCGTATTTGGAGCCGAGAATCTCGTAGTTGGTGAAGTTGATGGTCCAGCCTTTCTGGGCCAGGTTTTCACGCATATCCTCGTTGTAGATGGAGAAGTATTCCGGAATGCAGATATGCATCGGGCAGCCCTCTGTGCAGTAGTGGCAGGCTGTGCAGGGAACGGTGATCTGGCTGTTGATGATTTCAGCGGCTTTGAAGCACATTGCCTTTTCCTCTTCCGTCAACGGCCTGAAGTCTTCCATGAAGGAAGTGTTGTCTTCCATCTGCTCTAAGGAACTCATGCCTGAGAGAACCATCATGACATTGGGCAGACTTGCCGCAAAACGGATCGCCCAGCTGGGCAGGGAAGCGTCAGGATCATGATCCTTGAACATCTTTTCAGCTTCTTCCGGCAGTTTGGCCAGAGTGCCGCCCTTGCAGGGCTCCATGACGATGACCGGCTTGCCGTGCTTTTCGGCAACTTCATAAACCTTCTTTGACTGCACCCACTGGCTTTCCCAGTCGAGGTAGTTGATCTGCAGCTGAACAAATTCCATTTCCGGATGCTTTGTCAGAATTTCATCAAGCAGTTCCGGCGTGTCATGGAAGGAGAAACCGACATGCTTTACAAGCCCCTGGGCCTTCTTTTCAAGAAGCCAGCTGAAGCAGTCATACTTCTCATACTTCGGTAACATCGCTTCCTCGATGCCATGCAGAAGATAATAATCGAAATAGCCTGCGCCTGTTTTCCTTAACTGCTCATTGAAGACAGTGTCTCTTTCCTCCAGGCTGTTGAAGAAACCGCTGTGCAGTTTTGTGGCAAGAGTGAAACTTTCTCTGGGATAGCGGTCGACGAGCGCTTCCTTGGCGACATTCTCCGATGCGAAGCCGTTGTACATCCAGGCGGTATCAAAGTAAGTGAATCCCTTTGACATGAACAGGTCGACCATTTTTTTGACCTGCTCAACATCAACGGTGGCCGCGTTGTCCGGGTCAAGGCGCGGCATTCTCATCAATCCGAAACCAAACTTCTTAGCGGGTAAAAACTCCATAGTGTGTCCTCCTCTTTCCTTTACAATGATTTTCCGAATCGATAGAGCTCGTTTCTTTTTTCCTCTGAATTTCTCTGTTCGTTATTGGCAGTGAAGATGCCGGCGTTTTCCACCTGCCAGTATTCCACGATTGACTGGAAGTACTGGGTGATGGCAGGACCGTAGACGAAGCGGTCGCCGGAGCTCATGATCAGGGCTGTCTTTTTCACATGAGGCGGGATATCCGGCGCGTAGGTTCTGTGGATCGCCGCCTGCAGCTGGGCGGACAGCGTGAAGTAGTAGATCGGGGAAGCGAAGACGACCATCTCCGCTTTTTCAAGATACGGGTAGATCTTCTGCATGTCATCCTTCTGCACGCAGACACCCTTTTCATGATCGCGGCAGTAATCACAGCCAAGACATCCTTTGATGTTCATGTGGGCGGTATCGAAGAATGAGACTGTATGGCCTGCCTCTTCAGCCCCTTTTATGAAGGCGTTCACCATGTCCATGGTGGAACCTTTGACATGCGGGCTGCCGTTCAGGACAAGGATTTCCATTTTCCTTACTCCATTGAAAGTTCCACACTGGCAGTGTCAGCGGAAAGAATTGTTTCCAGTTCTTCCTGCGCGGCGCTGATATGGCCGAGCTTTGTGTAAGCCCAGGAATTGTTTCCGTAGAAAATAACGATCTGATCGCTGCTGTACAGCATGATATCGCCCGGCTGCGCGGTTGTGTTCACATCATTGGCTGGAAGTCTTTTGCCGATGGAGCCGACCTGTTCCCAGCCGCCGTACATGTGTGTCTCAATTTCAAGTCCGCCCTGTGCCAGTTCTTCCAGGGCATTCACTGATTCATTTTCTTCCCAGGTGACGTCCATGACTTCACCGTTGATTCTCAGGATCATTTCCTTTTCCTCCTCCTGCGGTTCTTCATTGACAGGTTCTTCCGTGACTGTTTCCTGAGCCGGTTCTTCCGCTTTGCCGCAGCCGGCAAACAGGAACAGTGCTGTCAGTAATATGGCTGTTTTTCTCATAAGCTGTTAAAGTATTCGCTGATTTCCTGCATTCTTTCGCTTTGATGTACATGGAACGGACATCTGGAATCACAATGGCCGCAGCCGATGCAGTCGTCCGCTGTCTTTTCCAGTGTTCTGTAATGTTCCGCCGCCAGGGTATCGCCGGCTCTGGACAGGTCGTAATATTTATTGATCAGACCCACATCCAGTCCAACCGGGCACGGTTTGCAGTGGTTGCAGTAAACACATTTGCCGGTGATTGAAATGGAAGCGCCGGAAGTGATCTGTGAATAATCCAGATCCTCTTCCTTCTGATCATAATAAGCAGCCAGCGTTTCAATCTGTTCTGCGCTCTGCGCTCCCGGCAGCACCGTTAAGATGCCGGGTCTGTCCAGGCAATAGCGGATGCACTGATAAGGCGTCATGGCCTTTTTAAACGGTGAGGTGGCAGCGTCAAGCAGCTGACCTGCTGAGAAAGGCTTCATAACGGAAATGCCGATGCCTTCTTTTTCGCATCTTCTGTAGATTTCCTGGCGCTCCTCATTTTCACCATAAGCATATTCTCCTTCACCGCAGTCATAGGCCGCGTTGACAGAGAACATCAACATGTCCACAAGACCTGTATCGAGAATTTTCTGAATCACTTTGGGCGTGTGGGAAGATAAACCGATATGCCTGACTTTCCCTTCTTTCTTCAATTGCAGGATGTAATCGAGAATCCCGCTTTTCTGATAAGTTTCCCAGTCGGAGAATTCATCCTGGCAATGGATGAAACCGTAATCGATATAGTCTGTTTTAAGCTGTTCCATCATCCAGGCAACTGATTTCTTAATTGTTTCAAGATCCATGGACCAGCCATAGGTACCGGCTGAATAATCAGCCCCGAAGTGAATCTGGTAAAAGACATTTTCCCTGACATTGCCAAGCGCCTCTCCGAAAATCGGGAACGCAAGACCGTCTCCTGCCGCAAGATCGAAGTAGTTGATGCCTGCTTCATAAGCTTTCCTGACAGTTCTGACGCCTTCCTCCATTCCGGCTTCGGAAATATAGGCGGTGCCCATGCCGATTTCACTGATGCGGTCGCCGGTTCTTCTGTTGACTCTGTATTTCATACTCTCTTCCTTCTTTCCGCAGTTCCTCACTTGTATTATAAATATCCCGGAATTCATTCACAAATATCCGTTTGGCATAGTGTGATATTCATTAATTGAATATATGCTTTCATCAGTAATACTTATTAAAAACCGTGTTTTTCCAAATTGAAGCACGATATTGTTTTCCTTATACTGAAATTGTCAAAAGAAAAGAGGAAAAAATTATGAGCAAAACTTGGATTATCACAGGCGCATCCGCAGGCGGCATCGGCGAAGGCATCGCAAGAGCTGTCCTGTCCCATGGCGACAACGCCGTTATTACCGCAAGATCCCTCTCCAAACTCGAAAGCATCGCCAATGACTATCCTGAAACATGTCTGCCGGTCACACTCGACATGAGCGACAGAGCACAGATGAAGGCGCTGGTTGAAAAGGCAGTCGAAAAGTTCGGCACAGTTGATGTCCTCATCAACAACGCCGGCCATGGCTACCGTTCCTCCGTTGAGGAAGGCGAAGACGAAGCCATCCGTGAACTGTTTGAAACAAACCTCTTCGGTCCCATCAACATGATCAAGGAAGTCCTTCCGATCTTAAGAGAAAAGGGCGAAGGCGTCATCATGAATACAACAAGCATCGCCGCTGAGCGCTCCGCAGTCGGCTCCGGCTACTACGCTTCCTCCAAAGCGGCTCTCGACCTGCTTACAGACGGTCTGTGCAAGGAACTGGCGCCTCTTGGAATCAGAGTCATGGTCATTGAACCGGGTTCCTTCCGCACCCACTTCTATGATGAAGCTCTCAAGAGCGCTCCGCTCAAGGTCGCCGCTTACAAGGATTCCACATGGAAGAACGCCAATGCTGTAAACAAGAGACAGCAGCCGGGCGACCCGATGAAGGCCGGCGAACTGATCTACAGAATGGCATTCGCTGAAGAAGCTCCGTTCAGACTCCTGCTCGGCGCCGACGCTGTCAAGGCAGTCGTCACAACCGCTGAAGGCAGAATCGCCGAAGCGCAGAAATTCGCCGCAGATTCCGAAAGCACAGGTTTCTGATCATCTGAATATCCTGAACCCGGAAACGGGTTCTTTTTCTTTTTCAACGGGCAAAAAAAGAAGAGAACCGCGCGGTTCCCTTCTGAGGTGGTTGGTTAACGGGTGATGATGTCGATCGGCACATTGAAGATTTTGGCGACCTTGACAAGTGTGTCGATATGTCTGCCGACAGCCGCCGCCATGTGGTGGGTCGGGCCAGCTTCGGACCATCTGTTGACGAATTCTCTTGCGCCGCAGGTGAATCTTGTGCGCATGTTGGTATCGCCGAATTCGAAGATCGGGCCTTCCTCATTGACGCCTTCGGCGACGATAAACTTGAAGTGACCGTCTCTGTCCTGGGTGATGGCAAGATATGTCACCTCGCCTGCCGGCGGATAGAACTGGGTCAGATAGCCGCCGCCTGTTTTGCCATGGAAGACAGGAACGATCTTCATCGAAGGCTTGCGGGCCTGTGAAATATCCGCGTCGCCTGATCCGCTGTGGCCGATAATGCAGATGTCTTCCGGGAAGTCGATGGAATACATTTCGGAAAGCTGGCCGGTGCCGGCGATTGTCTTGAGGATGGACATGGCCATCGCGACCTTGATGTCGCCCTCGACCGCGCAGGCTGTGCCCTGCTTGATCAGCATCGAGAAGGCAGGAATTAACATACTGTCAAGCTTGCCGGCTACGCCCTGGGCAAAGCCGTCATAATGGGAAGCGACAAAGCCGAGCTGCTCGTCTTTGACCCACTGCTCAAAAGCGACGACATATTTCGCCATATCCCAGACTGTTTCGACTGTTGCGCCGCCTTCAATCTCGAATGTGTCGAGGATATCTTCCGCCTTGGCGCGGATTGCGTCCTCATCGGTGATATTGTCGGCGATTGCCCACATCTTTTCCCAGTCGAACTGCTTTGTATAGACCCACATTCTGTGGTAGAGGTTTGTTTCATCGATGTAGAGGTCCATCATACCCGGATACGGTCTGCCGATCTGGGCGAGGTTGGTATCGCGGAATCTTCTTCTGACCTGGGCGGCTGTGCACCACTGGGCAATTTCCTTTTCAACATAAGGATCGCCGCCTTCGACAACGCCGGTAATAACTGCGTGGCGCTTGCCCGCTCTTTCCAGGTCGGCAACCATTTCGCCGACCGCGCCGCAGGCATACAGTTCGCCCAGCCACTTGGCGTTGTCAGTGTTGGGATAATCCGGAGCCTTGAGCTTCTGCACATTGACAAGCACAACCGGAACATCGAGGTCTCTGACCGCCGGTAACATGTTATAGCTTGTGGCATATGTCAGCAGCTGCATGATCACCAGGTCCACATCCGCCGCGCGGAACCTGTCGCCGGCCGCCTGGGAGAGTTCTTTTGTTGTGACGATGCCGCCGTCAATCAGATCAACGGTATCGGGGAGTGTTTTCTTGAACGCTTCGTACTGGCTCTCAAACTCAGGAACCAGGGAAGGGAACTGCGGCAGATATGCGCCTAAGGCGATGGCGAAGACGCCGACTCTGGCTTTGGTATCAACTAACATGTTTTCTCTCCTGTCTTATTTCTTTTCGTAAAGGAATTCTTCGGGAAGTGTGACTTTGAAGTCTTTTGCCAGATCTCTGAAGTTCTGCGGTGTGATTGTCTGCAGCTTTGTGGGAGACATGCTTAATGTCTTGACCAGAATCTCCGCGGATTTTTCAACTGTATGCATTAAGCCGAAGGTCAGATCGAAGTCCGGTCCGGAAGCGAACATGCCATGGTGGGCCCAGATCGCCACATCATATTTCTTCATGAGTTCGCTTGTCGCAACCGCGATGTCGCGTCCGCCCGGCACCATCCAGCCGACAACCCCGACGCCGTCCGGGAAGACAACCGGACATTCCGTCGCCATTTCCCAGAGCTCTCTTGTAAAGACTTTGTCTTCAAGGGGAAGCACGAATGTGAGGGCGATGACATTGGTTGTATGGGCGTGGTAGATGACTCTGTGAGTTCCATTGGAAGCCTTTTTCTTGACCTCATGGTTCATCAGGTGGGAAGGCAGCTCGCTTGTCGGTCTGCCGCCGTTGCATAAGCCCCAGAGGATTCTGTAGTTTTCACCCTTGTCATCCAGTTCGATGATCGCGGAAGTGTCTTCCGGATCGAGAATGACATTGCGGAAGTATTTGCCGGAACCTGTGACCATGAAGTATTCATTAGCCAGATCCGGAACACTGGTACCGATCTCTTTCCATTCGGAAGGTTCATGGAAGTAAGGTCTTACTTCCTCCACTTCTTCCGGCTTGATTCTGTAGGAGAGATTTCCTCCGTTTCTTTCGTGCCAGCCCTGCAGCCAGCCGTCATTGCACATGCGGACAAATCCGTTTACAAACTTTACATCCATGATACTCATTGCGGCTTTACCTCCCTGATTTCAAAGCTCTCTGCAATCATATTTCTGGCATCCTGAAGGGATGCGGTTTCTTTTGAAGCGATCATCTGCACAAGCAGATTTCCAAGCGCGGTTCCTTCGGTCGGACCGGCGTAAACTGTCAGGCCGGTCGCGTTGGCGCTCATCTGGTTTAAATACATATCCTGGCTGCCGCCGCCGACAATGTTCATGCTGGTGTAGGTTTTGCCGGTCAGCTTTTCCAGCGACTTCACTGCCCTTCTGTAATCATCGGCCAGCGATCTGTAGACAACCTGCATGACTTCGCCGGTTGTTTCAGGCACCGGCTGATCACTGTCAGCGCATGCCTTTTTCACTTCCTCAATCATCGAAGCCGGGGCAAGGAAGCGGTCATCGTCGACATCCACCATGGACGGGAATTCCTTAGCGCCTTCAGCCGCTTTGATCAGATCCGGGAAGGAAGGACGGTTTCCGTTTTCATCGGTCAGTTCCCTGCGGATGTTCTGGATCATCCAGAGACCCATGATGTTTTTGAGATAGCGGAATCTGTATTCATAGCCGCCCTCATTGGTCAGGTTCTGTTCCATGCTGTCGGTGGTTGTGATCGGGTCAAAGTTTTCAACACCGAGCAATGACCATGTGCCGGAGGAGAGGAAGACCGCATTGTCATCTTTGGCAGGAACAGCCAGATAGGCGCTGCCGGTGTCGTGTGTCGCCGGAATGATCACGGTCATATAGAGCCCCGTCTCTTTCTGAACCTGTTCACTGAATTCTCCAAGAGTGCTGCCCGCAGCGGTGATGGGCAGGAAGATTCTTTCCGGCAGACCGAGCTTTGCGATCAGCTCTTTGTCCCAGTTCTTTGTATAGGCGTTGACCAGCGCTGTCGTGGTCGCGTTGGTGTATTCCTGCGCTTTCTTTCCGGTCAGAAGATACCCCAGATAATCCGGAATCATTAACATGGCTTCCGCTTTTTCAAAGACTTCCGGGCTCTCTTTCTTCAGGGCGTACAGCTGATAGGCTGTATTGAATTTCTGGAACTGGATGCCGGTACGGGCATAATGTTCAGCGAAGGAGAGGATTTCCTTTTCTTCAAGTTCCTCGCGGATTCCGTTGGTTCTTTCATCACGGTAGGCAACCGCGTCGGTGAGTCTGTTTCCGTTTTCATCCAGAAGCACAAAGTCAACCGCCCATGTGTCAATTCCCATGGTGTCGGGCTGATAACCAAGTTTTGCGCATTCTCTGATGCCAGCTTTGACTTCAGACGCCAGATGATCGATGTCCCAGCACAGATGGCTGTTTTTTTCTGTCAGCCTGTTTTCGAATCTGTAGATTTCTTTGAGCTGAATCTTTCCGTTTTCCAGCCATCCGAGAATATGGCGGCCTGAGGAAGCACCGATGTCCACGGCCAGATGATATCCTGTCATAGCTCCTCCTTTTTGTTTTTTCTTTTATTTACAATTGCATTATAATCAGCTTATATAAGGGATTCCATTGAGTATAGTCTTATGTTTTTTTGAAAAAATCCGATTGTAAATGAGGTGAATATGCTTACCTATAATCTTGACATTGAGCCCGGCAGTCTCTGGCTGCGCACAACCCCATCCGAAACAGCTGTAAGTCAGCCCTTTTTCTGCTCGGAGGCGGGAGTTTTCTATGCCCGCAGAGACTTCAATACGGCAAGAAGCTTCAAAGACAACTACATTCTTTTCTGCACAATTGAAGGATGCGGTCTGATCAGCCAAAAAGGTCAGACCGTGGAACTGCATAAAAACGAAGCCCTGCTCATGAACTGCCGCTATCCGCAGTCCTATAAAACCAGAGATGATTCCTGGCAGCACTACTGGATCCATATCGACGGAAGCGGCGTCAAAGCGATGGAAAATATGCTGATTCCGGACGGGAAGCTCACTCCGGTTTCCCTGTCATCGAAAAGCGCTCACTTCCATTTCGACACGATTCTGAAAAATCTGGAAACCGACTCGGTCCAGTCAATCCTGACCGATTCCCTGGAGGTGCACCAGCTGCTGACCATGATGGCTTCAGGCATGATGAAAAAACAGACGGAAAGCACAGGCACCGTCCGGCTGATCCTGGAAGCGGCCGATTATATCCGTCTTCATTACCGGGAGGAGCTCAATCTGGATGACCTTCTGGAGCTCACCCATCTGTCCCGCTCCTATTTTCTGCAGATGTTCCGCCGCGTCATCGGCACCACGCCCCATGCCTATCTGCTGGCCTGCCGCATCACCCGCTGCAAGCTCCTGCTTGAAACAACCGACAGATCCATCGCTTCCATTGCCGAAGAAACCGGCTTCCGTGATTCCTCGGCCATGAGCGTTCGCTTTTCCGCGATGGTCGGCCAGAGTCCCCTGAAGTACAGAAACAACGCCCTTCACCAGCAGTGAAGGCAGAAAAAAAGACGTTCTGCACGTCTTTTTATGTGAAAGCTATTGTCTTAAGAAAGCCTGATCCTTGGCTGAAATTCCTTCTTCGTCGCTCTTATAGCGTTCAGCGACCATTTTCAGATCATACTTTTCTCTGAGTTCAGCCAGCGTCTTCATCATCGGGGAAGCGTGATGGACATCGATGGCTTCCTGGTTTTCCCAGATGTCGATCAGAAGAACAGTTTCCGGATCATTTTTCGGATAGAAATATTCATACCTGACATTTCCGGCTTCTGCTCTGATCAGATCGGCGGTTCCGCTGCTTTCCATTTCCTCCGCGAATTTGCGGGCGTTTCCATTTTCTCCCTTGTAATAGAGATTCATGGCAATACTCATATTATGATATCCTCCTGTTTTTCTTCATTATACTTGATGAAAGTTTGACTTCACAACCGTATTTAAGCCTTTGAATCCGCGATCGTTCTGCGCAGCAGATAAAGCGCAAAGACAGCCGCTAAACCTTCCCCTGCCGGCAAAGCGCAGGCAAGACCCGTTTCGCCAAAGAGTCCGTCGAGGATAAACATGAGCGGGATATACAGCAGCAGTTCCCTGACAAAGGCGTGAAGAAGCGTCTCTTTTCCCTTGCCCATTGCCTGCATGCAGTAGGAGGTATGGTAGTTGATCAGCTGCACCGGGGATGCTAAGCAGCGGATCCTTAAGAACAATGCCGCGTAGGCGATTGTCTGCAGAGCTGTTTCGGCGTCGGCTGTTTTTGTGCTCAGGAACAGCTTTGTGGCGTCAGAAGCGAAGAGCTGGAAGAAGACAATGCTGAAGGCGGAGATGGTCAGACCGGCAAGTCTGGCGGTATTGATGGTCTTACGCATTCTTTCGTGATTGCCGGACGAATAGTTATACGCCACGATGGGTAACATCCCCTGGCAGATGCCGATATTGACGGCGTTGGGGATTCTTTCAACCTTCATGACAATGCCCATGCCGGCAAGAACCAGGTCGTTGTGGCCGCTGGCAATGATGTTGACGCAGATGTTGGCCAGATCAAACAGCCCTGTTAACAATGCGGAAGGAATACCGACGGTGAAGACTGCTTTTCTTGTCTGAGGCGTGATCTTCTTCGCGTCGGAAAAGCTAATGGAAAGCGGCGCGTCATTCTGTGCTTTGCGGTAAGCGTAAAGCAGATAGAGACAGGCAATGGTATTTGAGATCGTCGTGGCGATGGCGGCGCCGGTGACCTCCTGTCCTTTCGGCAGGATCACAAACATGAATAACGGATCCAGGAAGCAGTTGAGGATGCCGCCCATGGAAAGACCGAAGCTGGCCTGGGAGGAAAAGCCGGTATTTCTTAAAAGATGGGCCAGCGCCATCGAAAGAATCGAGGGCAATGCGCCGATGACAATGACAATTAACGCGTAGCTGTGGGCATAGCCGATGGTCGCGCTGGAAGCGCCGAGCACTTTGAGGATAGGATCGAGGAATAAACCGATGAGCAGTGAATAAAGCAGGCCGATACAGACGGCACCGTAGAAACTGAAGGCGCTGACATAACGCCCTTCCCTGTCTTTCTTCTGGCCCATTAATCTTGCGACAAGGGAACCGCCGCCGATCCCGAACAGGTTGGAGAGCGCCACATTCATCATGACCATGGTCAGTGTGACCGATGTGGCCGCCATCATATAGGAATTGCCGGTACGCCCGATGAAGAAAGCGTCGACCATGTTGTAGATCAGGTTGATCACCTGGGAGATGATCGTCGGTACTGCCATTGTAAAGAGCGCCTGGGGGACAGGAACACTGGCGAACAGCTCCTGTTTCGAAATTGTCTTTTTCTGACTCATGGCGGTACCTCCTGTGTATTTTGACAGAACTATTATAGTCCCGGCTTTGAAAGTTCCCTCAAAAAAAGAGATATCCGCGCGGGATATCTCAGTTTAAATTCTGAACTAAAGCAGATGGCTGCGCATTTCTTCCGGACTCATTTCACTGAGCAGGACCGGCGGAATGTCAAAGACTGTCTTACAGCCGGTTTCACCCTTGTCCGCTAAGCGCTTAATCGCGCGGGCGTAGGCGATGATGACGCTGGTCGTGAATTCCGGATTGGAATCAAGCTTCAGTGAGAATTCAATGACATGCTTGTGTTCATGATCCATGCCGGTTGTGCCGGAGCGGAAGACGAAGCCGCCATGGGCCAGACCGGAATGGTCTCTGGCCAGCTCTTCAGCGGAAATGAAATGAACGGTTGTGTCATAGTCGGAGAAGTAGTTCGGCATTTCGACGATCTCTTTTTCGACCTTTGCGGGATCCGCGCCCTCCTTCAGGACAACAAAGCATTCACGGGTGTGCTTCTGTCTTGTGGTGAGTTCAGGATTCTCGCCGTTTCTGACCGCTTCCAGAGCGGCGTCAACCGGAATGGTATACTGCTTGGCGTTGGCGACGCCTTCGATTCTGCGGATCGCGTCGGAATGGCCCTGGGAAACGCCCTTGCCCCAGAATGTGTAATCTTTGCCGTTGGGAAGAACGGCGGAGGAATAAGCTCTGATCAGTGAGAACATGCCCGGATCCCAGCCGACGGAAATCATGGCTGTGTGTCCGCCTTCCTTCGCGCTTGCGTCAACTGCCGCAAAGTGCTGAGGAATGTTGGCATGGGTGTCGAAGCTGTCGATGACATTGAAATACTTCGCGTATTCAGGCGTCTGCACCGGCAGGTCAGTTGCGCTGCCGCCGCACAGAACCAGAACATCGATCTGATCTTTCCAGTCCAGGATGTCGCTGACGGACACAACCGGAACATTCTCTGTTCTGATCGTGACTGTTGAAGGATCGCGGCGTGTGAATACCGCGACCAGTTCCATGTCTGAAGTTTCTCTGACTGCACATTCGATGCCGCGACCGAGGTTGCCGTAGCCGAGGATACCGATTCTTGTCTTCATTTTCTTTCCCTGCTTTCTATTCGCTTTTCAGAAGATCCTGCATGTTATAGAGACCCGCCTGTTTTCCTTCGAGATATTCGGCAGCGCGGATGGCGCCGTTCACGAAGATCTGCCGGTTGTCGGCGTGGTGTGTGATCGTGATGCTTTCGTTGTTTCCGAAGAAGTGGACAGTATGCTCGCCGGCTTCGGTGCCGCCTCTTAAGGCATGGACGCCGATTTCTTTTTTTCTTGCCCCGCACATGCCGCTGCGGCCGTAGACCTCCTCAAATTCCCCGTCCGGGTTGAGGATTTCCAGAATTGCCTTGGCTGTGCCGCTGGGGGCGTCCGCTTTCTGATTATGGTGGGTTTCGGTCAGTTCCATGTCAAAGGTATCCTTTAACATCGGCACCGCTTTTCTTAACAGTTCCTGCAGAACCGCGACGCCATAGGAGAAATTGGCGCTGTAGAAAACCGGATGGTTCTCTGCCAGAGCGAACAGCTTTTCTTTCTGTTCACTGCTGAGGCCTGTAGTGCCATAGACCAGTGCGGCATTGTTTTCATTCACATAGTCATTGATCCATTCCAGATTGTCCCTGTGGGAGAAATCGATGACCATGTCCGCCTTTTCTGCTGCTTTGAGTTCATCAAGACAGAAGGCATCAAACAGACCGATGACGGTATGGCCGTGCTCTTCAGCTGTCTTTGCGATCAGCTGTCCCATTCTTCCTTTCCCGCCGACAATGATTTTCATAAGATACCGGCTTTCTTCATTTCATCAACCAGGTGGTCTCTGTTTTTATCCGCCATCTGATACAGCGGCAGACGGTAGCCGCCGACGCCCTTACCCATCTGGTTCAGGGCTTCCTTGACCGGAATCGGGTTGACCTCGCAGAACAGGGCGTGGATGTAATCGAGATATTTCTGCTGGATTTCAAGGGCCCCTGCCTGATCGCCGTCAAACCACTTCGCGACCATGTCATGGCATTCCTTCGGATTGGTGTTGGCAAAGACGGAGATCACGCCGCTGCCTCCGAGCGAAAGAATCGGGATGACCATATCATCATTTCCAGAGTACATGACGAAGTCATCGCTCAGGAAACGGGAGATGGAAACGGCGTAGGAAATATTGCCGGAAGCTTCCTTGATGCCGATGATGTTGGGATGCTTGGAGAGTCTTTCGACCGCGCTCACACTTAATGAGCAGCCGGTTCTGCCCGGAACGTTGTAAAGAATTAACGGCGCGCTGACCTGATCGGCCACAGTTGTGAAGTGGCGGATCATGCCTTCTTCATTGGCCTTGTTGTAATACGGTGTGATGGCGAGCAGCGCGTCAACGCCCATGTCCGCGTATTTCTTACTCTTGTAGAGCATTGTGTTTGTGTCGTTGGAACCTGAGCCGGCAATGACCGGTACCCGGTGATTGACAACCTTCATCGTATACTCGACAACAGCGTCATCCTCTTCATGGGTCATGGTTGTGCTTTCGCCGGTTGTGCCGAGAACGAGAATGCCGTCGGTTGAGTTTGCGATATGCCATTCGAGCAGTTCGCCAAGCTTTTCGAAGTTGATTGTTCCATCCTCATGGAACGGTGTGATCAGTGCCACAATTGAACCTTTGATCATGGGTTTACCTCCTGTTTTTCCAGGGAAATCAGGTGTTCGTATGTTTCCCTTTCTATGACTTCCCTGGCCGTGCCGTCTTTGACAAAGACAACAGCGGGCAGAGGCAGTTTGTTGTAATGGCTGGCCATCGAATAGCCATAGGCGCCGGTTGTTTTCATCACCAGGATATCGCCTGTTTTCACTTCGGGAAGAGCGATGGACTGAATCAGGATATCGCCTGATTCGCAGCACTTTCCGGCGATGGTGTATGTGCCGGAGACTTCATCGTTTTCCTTTCCGGCGATGAAGGCGTCATACTTTGCCTGGTAGAGAGCCGGGCGGATGTTGTCGCTCATGCCGCCGTCGACAAACGCGTACAGTTTATTCGGCGTCTTTTTGATATAGCCGATTGTGTAAAGGTTATATCCTGCTTCAGCCACAATGGAGCGTCCCGGTTCGATCAGGACTCTTGTGATCTGATTGCCGTTCTTCGCGTTTTCCTCTTCACAGGTGCGGATGATTTCGGCGCAGACTTCATCGACGGGAATCGGATGATCCTCATCGGTGTAATATGCCGCAAAGCCGCCGCCCAGATTCACGCCGGTCACATCAAAGCCGTATTCATTCTTCAGCTTTGAAGCGAACGCGAACATCTTTTTCACCAGTTCGCTGTACGCCTTCTTGTCGAAGATCTGCGAACCGATGTGGGCATGAATTCCTTCGAAAGTGATATTGTCTGTGCTGCTGACCATTCTGATCACATTGACAATGTCTTCTTCATCCAGCATGGAGATGCCGAATTTGGAATCGACATGGGCAGTGACTATGTACTTATGCGTATGGGCTTCAATGCCGGGATTGACTCTCAGATAAGCATTGATCTTTTTATCAGTGCCCGAGATCTGTCTGACAAGCTCAGCCGCTTCCATTTCATTGTCCAGAACGATTGTGCCGACGCCAAGGTCCAGCGCCATTTTAATTTCGGCCGGGGTCTTGTTGTTGCCGTGGAAGAAGATCTTTGAGCAGTCATAGCCCGCTTTATACGCGGTGTATAATTCGCCGCCGGAAACCACATCCAGGCAGCAGCCGTATTCTTCGATCAGCTGAATCATGGCCATGCAGTTGAAAGCCTTGGAGGCGTAAACAACATCAGTTTTGAAGGAATCCGAACGGAAGTGTTCCGTAAAGGATTTCAGTTTGTCTCTCAGAGCCCCCTCATCATAGACCGCAAGCGGTGTGCCGTATGTTTGAGCCAGAGTGAGAATGTTCATACCGCCGATTTCAGACATAATTGCCTCCTTTCATGAAAAATGCCGGCAGAGTCCTGTCCGCCGGCATACTTAAATACCAATCAGATAGCACTCCTACTTCAGTAGACAGTCGTACAGATCTTCTCCGCACGCCCACCATCTGCCAGCGCCCTGACAGACAGTTCGGCGGAATTGCTTTTACCGGATCTCAGGTGCCTGCCGGCTCGTTCCGGTATCGTCGCATCCGCGCCTCTATCATGGGTTGTATATTAGCATTGATTCAGCTGTATTTCAACCGGAATGAAGCGGTTTATGAAGCCGTTACTGAAAGTTTTTCTGTATTTTTGAAAGTTTTTTACATTACATCATTCTTTTCACTGATCACAGAAAAGAAACCGCCGGAGCGGTTTCTTCGTTATGCTTATTGACTGTTACTTGACGCGTTCCCTGAAGGCAGGGACGTATGACCAGTATCTCCAGACTTCACTCGGCGCGTTCCAGACCATGTAGCCGTCATCAAGACCATTGACATAAAGGCCTTCGATCTGCTCATTGATCTTGTCAACGGTATACTCGACCTGCGGATCTTTCCATGTTGTGTCAAAGCCCTGGATCCATGTTCTGACCTTTGCCGGCACCGGTGTTTCGGCCTGACGTTCCTGAACATAGGAACCCCAGATGCTTAACAGTTCATAAGGAACTTCCCAGACTGCCGACTGGATGCCGTAATCATGGATGTAGAAGTGATCGGGATAAGGCATCGCGCACATGACGTCGGCCAGGTTGGACATCATCGGCCAGTACTGGCCATAGGCAGCGACATAGTCGTTGGATGTTTCACCGAAGACGTCAGCGGAGAGATAAGCGCCTCTGTCATGCAGTTCATCACGGGCATAGAACAGGAAGCGGTTGAGCGCCTGTGCTTTTGTCTCGTTGTAAATGTTGTCATAGTCGATTGTGTCTTCATCGACATTGATCAGATCCGGGAAGCGGATGTAGTCGAAATTGATTTCATTGAAGCCCATTTCCTCAACCGCCTCAATCGCCAGCTTGATGTTGTATTCCCAGACTTCGCGGTGATAAGCGGAAGGCCAGTAGGCGTCGGCGATCATATAAGCTTCGCCTGTCGGCTTGTACTTCAGGATGTTTTCCGGATGGTCAATGGCATAAAGATCGTCCTTGAATGTGACGATTCTGCCGATGACATAGATTCCGGCGTCCCTGCATTTCTGAATGGCTGCCTTGTAATCATCGAATGTGCAGTAGGCATATTCATAGGAAGTCGGGCTGTATTCTTTGACCACCGGTGATTCATAGGCGGGGCCGTCACTTTCCTTGATATCAATGATGAAGGCGTTGACATCGCTGTTCTGGGCGATTTCAATATAATCCTCGATATATTCCGGGCATGCCTTGTTCAGATAGAGAGTGCGGCATTCCCTGGGCATCGGATTGTCCGGGAAGTTTCCTTTTTCAAAGACAGGATACTCAAGAGTGTATGCGTTGCCGCCGCCGTATTCGTCTTCTCTTTCGTACTGGAAATCAGCGACAGTGTCGAGAACCTCTTCCCGGGTTCTGACCAGGTACTGGCTGCGGATATAGCCTTCCTTGCCATCCACTCTGACCTGATAGCGGTCAATGCCGCCGTCCGGCAGCAGCTGGCCATAGCCGATAATCTCCGCTTCAGCGCCTTTGGGAACGTTGTCTTTGATATCCGGTCCCGTTGCGTTTTCATAAAGAATCACAGGCAGTGTGACAAAACCTGATTTTTCCTTGACCGCGTCTTTGGGATCGCTTACCAGTTCATCATCGGTCATGAGATACTCTTCCTCATCAATAAAGACGAGACGGTATTCTTTGCCTTCCTCATCGGGATCATCTTCATTTTCCTTGACGATTAACGGCACCACTCTGGTTTCAACAGGTGTTCCCCTGACCAGAGTCAGTGATCCTTCGCCTTCTCTTTTGAAGACTTCGACTGTCTTTTCTTCGGAAGCGACATATAATGTTTCGCGCTTCTTCTCTTCTTCCAGTCTTGCCTGCTCTGCCAGATATTCCTGGTACTTCGTAAAGCCGAAATATCCGCCTCCTGCCAGCAGAAGCAGCACCACCGGTGTGGCAATAACCCATTTCTTCAGTTTCATAAATTCCCTTAACGGCTTCTGCTTTCAGCAGACTCCGCATTCCTTTCCCGTCAGAGACGGACACGCGGTTTCCCGCACATGCCTACATTGTACTTGAAGTTGTCCAAGGTGAAAAGTTTAATCCTTTTCTGATCACTTCAATACCCTGAGGCACTTCATTCATAAACTGCGGTCCGTTTCCCGGGTATTTCAAAAAAGATGACCTGCCGGAAACCCGGCAGGTCCTGCTGTTGATAGTCAGATATCACTTTCAGTGTTATTTTGCGGAGATGGAGACACTCAGGCGGCCGCCGTCATAGCTGTCGTTGCCTTCAGGATTGATGGCGAAAATAATTTCATCGCCTGCTTTGACATCATAGGTCTCCGTGAAAGTCTCTTTGCGTTCTTCAGCGAAGTTGCCCATGGTGTTGGAGCCCATCCATTTCTTCTCTTCGCCGTTGATGAAGATTCGCATGCATGTACCATCGGCATTGGGATCTTCAGCGTTGGCAAACTTGACATATTCCCCCTTGACTTCAATTGTGCCGTCAGCTGCCGCGACCCATTTGTAGGCTGCGTTTCTGCCATTTCCCGGCTCAACAAAATCTGATTTCAGTTCAGGTTTGCCGTCGTTGTAATATCTGCTGTTTGCCTCATCGAATGTGAGTTCTTTGAAGTTTTTGGAATCCCAGTCGCACATACCGAAGTACCAGCCGTCATTGCCCTGTTGCCCAAAGGCATCTTTCAGGACTGTATTGTTGGTTCTTGCCGGTTCGGGTTCTGGTGTCGGTTCAGGATCCGGCGAAGGTTCGGGATCCGGCGAAGGTTCGGGATCCGGTGAAGGCTCAGGTTCAGGATCAGGCTCAGGTTCAGGATCAACGGATGGCTCCGGATCTGTCTGAGGCTTGTCAGAAATCGTGACACTGAGTCTGCCGCCGTCGTAGCTGTCATTTCCTTCCGGATTGACTGCGAAGATGATTTCATCTCCTGCTTTGACTTCGTAGGATTCATTGAATGTTTCACTGCGCTCTTCAGCGAAGTTGCCCATT
>CACYNH010000036.1 GCA_902775735.1 uncultured Erysipelotrichaceae bacterium | reverse complement strand
ACTGATACTGTCTAAGGCTTTTTCCATATGTCCTTAAGGACGAATCTCGCAACTCTTGAAATTTGGGGGTTGACAGGGGTTCTTACATATCAGATTTGTAAAAGATTGGTGAAAAGAAAGCCGCATTCCTCCCCACCCAAATCAAAGATTTTGGATGGGGTATCCTGCGGTTGTGTATGAAAAACATGGCTTTGAGCGGATTTATGAGCCGCTGGGAGAAACCGGACATTTTGAATGCGATGTCCGTTACATTAAAAATCTTTGAACCTGATCGGAAGAAGATCAGGTTTTTTTGTGAGCGCATGAAAGACGTCCGTGTTTTATGCCCTGCAGAAACGAAAAAGCCTTCCCTTAAGAGAAGGTCAGAGAGCTTTGAACAGCCGTATGAATTGATCATAGATGTCCATGGTCCGCCTGATTGTGCGCTCAGGATTGCCATAGGAAAGCGAAACATACAGACCCTTGAGCAGCCAGTGATCGATGTATGTGTGCAGCGCTGCAGGATCCAGAGGACTGCCCTTTCCGCTCAGGAAATTCCAGATCCCTGCGTCGCCATGGATGCAGTCCTCTCTTATGCTGTCGGGTTCATAAAATTCATTGATTCTTTTGAAAAGCGGCCATGCGTCAGGATATTCAGACAGTTTTATGATCTCCTCATATGAACGGTCAAACAGAGCGAAACGGTCAAAGCCATGGAGGTGAAGCCTGGCCGCGCGGAGTCTTTGATGCAGTGTCACCAGAATCACTGCCGCCTCGCTGATTATGTTTTCATTGATTTCACTCAGAGGTTCGCCTTCAAACCTTGTCTGCAGGTTGTAAAAACCGTCCTCTCCCATTGCGAACCGTTCGCCGTCTTTTGTCAATAGAACCTCAGGGATGAAATCACAGCCCAGCATCACTTCGCTGATGGCGTACTCATCGGCCGCGGCCATGACGGAACGGCATCTGCGCAGGATGAAGGACCCTTTTTTGCTTTCAATCCGCCAGGCTCTGGAAGAGGAGCCGGACAAAAGAGGCGCCATCCATTCAATGGCACCTATATCGTACTGACTGGCTGTTAAGCGCATGTTTGTGTATTGGGCTTTGCTGTTCATATCATGAGATGAATGACGGTTTCCTCATTGATGAAAGTCTGGATCCGCTTTTCCAGGTTTCTTCTTCTGGCGTAGCGGAACATGGCTTTTTCATTGATTGCGTAGCGGGCAAAGGCTTCGGAAAGAATCTTTTCGTATTCGCTGTGTTCGAGAAGGTTTCCGGTCAGTTTGCGGGAGAATAAGTCCACCAGCATTTTTTCAAGGCAGGCCTGGTTTGTGTTTTCAATGGGGCCGGGACAGTCGGAATTGAGCCGTTTGACGACGATGATGTCATCGGTGCGGTAGCGGTGGAATGTTTTTGTGTCGGGATCGCGCAAAACTGTCTGTTCCGCGCTTCTTAACAGGTCCGCCGCCTCATCCTCAAAGCCATGGCTCACTTCCACAAACAAAGCGTTATAAGGCGCTTCATGGCCGAGGAATTCATTGAACTGCTTCAGCTCCCAGACCTGAAACGGACAGCGGGGAAGATATCGTTCCATGATCCGGATGACCTGTTTCATCTGGGAGGAAGGTTTGCAGCGGTAGGCGCGCTTAGTGATCTTGAATGTGTAATGGCCGCGGGAAACCTTGGTGATGCGGCCTCTTTCGATCAGGCGCTCAAGGCTGCGGTAAGCCTTGCGTTCGCCATAGTCGGGATTGATTCTCTGCAGGGTTTCGATAAACTGCCTGGTTGTAAACGCCTGGGCGTCTTCGTCATTCTTTTTCCTTACCACGCGGTTTGCCTCCTTCCCCTGTTCTTTGTCTGTTTATGCGGCGGCCGCTGCGGCTGCTGCCTGTTCGGCCTGGATTTCCATCAGCACGGAAACGATCATGGCGGCGGTCAGTTCACTGGAGCCGTTGTGGTAGTAGACGGAAAGGATCAGTACGGCGTGCAGATAGCGGGTGCGCTTTGAGAAGCCGCCGAACCACCCGTAGCCGTCGCTGTCGGCCAGATACTCATCGACGCGGATGAAGTCTTCCATAATCTGTTCTGTTTCATAGCCCATGTTGGCCAGAATGCCGAGGGCGATGATTTCGTAATCCTTGCCATAGCGGTAGTCCATATCGCGCAGCTGTCTGAACAGATTGCGGAATCTCGCCGCTTTTGCCGGCGCGGCGCCGGGGCACAGGGTCAGGGCGTGGCTCAGGGAATGGACGGAATTTTTATGGAACGCGAAATCATCCACCAGCATTTCATAAATCTCTTCCGCTTCTTCGACAATCTCTCTGTGATCTCTTCCCGAGGCGTTCAGAAGACCTATGAAGAGAGTGTCCTCTTCACTTGTAAGCAATGGATGGAGACTGTTGAAGACTTCGAAAAGATCTCTTGTGCCTTCGGTGAATTCATAAAATCTTTCCGCCGGCATGGACGTGGCCATGTAGTAGGCAAGCATCGGCAGATAGTGGCTGGCATGGAATTCCGTCTTCAGGGTGCTGTAAGCCTGATCGCACAGTTCCATGCATGCGCCGGGATCGCTCTCGCAGGAAAGCAGCGTCACCATCACCTCTTCGCCGTTTCCTCTGAACATGGAGAAGAAGCCGGCGTATTCATGGACGATTTCACGGCAGAGCCGCATGATTTCATCGTTGGGTTCCTGATGGCGGATCTGGCATATATAAGCGCATAAGGGATACAGCTGACGGTAGCTGTGAAAGAAACGGCCGTCCTTCAGCTGATCGCGGTAGAGCAGAAATTCATAACAAAGTTTTGCGAGCTGTTCATTCATAAAAGTGTCACCTTCCCTTCCATTGTACACGAAGACACGCTTTTTCGCTGTCTTGCGCCGTCTGACTTTCTGTATTACGATTTTGAAAAAGAAGCACAAAAAGGAATTTAGTATGCGTGGGAAACTGAAAGATATCCTGAAGATTCATTTCATTGACACCGAAGGAGAATATACATCCGGGGAAAAACTGGCGCAGATGTTCGGCGTCAGCCGGGCAGCCATCTGGAAAGCGGTGAAAGCGCTGCAGGAGGAAGGCTGGCAGATTGAATCCTCATCAGCCAGAGGATACAGCCTGCCCTTTTATCCGGACGCGCTTGATTCGGATCTGATCCGCTCCTCCTCGCTTGACTGCGAGGCACCGGTTTACTGCTTTGACGTGATTGACTCAACCAACAATTACGCAAGAATCCTGGCTGCCAAAGGAGCGCCCCACGGCACCGTGGTGGTGGCGGACCAGCAGACAGCCGGCAGAGGAAGACAGGGCCATTCATTCTGGTCGCCCAAAAGCCTGGGTCTCTATTTTTCTCTTCTCATCCGTCCGAAAAGCACCGAGTTCATTTCAAGAATGACGCCGGCGGCAGCGGTCGCGGCTGTGCAGGCGATTGAGGAAACCGCCCATATCACCCCGGGCATCAAGTGGGTCAATGACCTCTTCATCGGGAAAAAGAAAATAGCCGGCATCCTGTCCGAAGCGGTAACGGACTTTGAGACCGGCACGGTCAATACGGTTGTGATCGGCATCGGCATCAACTGCCATCCGGTGCGCTTCCCCGATGAGCTCAGTTCCATCGCCGGTTCGCTTGAAGACGTGAGTCTGAAACGTTCTGTGCTGGCCGGCCGTTTATGGCATCATCTGATGTACTGGACAGAACATCTCGACGATCCGGTGTTAATGGAACTCTACCGGAAGAATTCAATCGTCACCGGAAAGCGGATTGTCTACCACCGTGACAATGTGCCCTATGAAGGCTTTGTCAGAGGCATCAACGACGACGGCAATCTGATCGTCCTCAATGACGATGAAACTGAAATCCTTCTGCACTCTGGTGAAATCTCAATTAAAGAATGGTGACCATTGATCACCATTCTTTTCATTTCATCAGTTTCATTGCGGCGGGATGAATGCGCGGGGCAAGGATCACCACCAGAATCATTTTCAGCAGATCTCCCGGCAGAAACGGAATCACGCAGGCGGAAAGTGAAGCGGCAAGCGCCATGCCTGTATACTTCATGAACCAGAGGGTTCCAAGCACATAGAGAATCACTGTCCCCGCCAACATTCCCAGAAACAGGGAAAGCGGGGATTCTTTCTTTTCATAGAAAAGACCCGTCACAAACGCCAGCGGCAGATAGCCGAAGAGATAGCCTCCGGTCATGCCGAAGAGAATGCCGGCGCCGGAAGTCCAGCCGGCAAAAACGGGAATGCCGATGAAGCCGAGAAGAAGATAGATCAAAGCGGAGAGCGTTCCGGCTTTTGAGCCGATCAGGGCTCCGCTTAACATCACTGCCAGGGTTGCCAGGGAAACCGGCACCTGTCCGGCCAGAGGAATGGAAAGCGGCGCAAGCACGCTGATCAAAGCTGCCATCAGAGCGGCAGCGATAAGCTGTTTCGTATTCATAAAAAAACCTCCGTAAACCAGATTTGGATTTTTAGTTTACGAGGTTAAGAATACTCTTATTGTTTATGAATGGTAAGAAGTTTCACTTTTCCATCGTCCAGCCGTGATCGCCATGGTAGATCATGAGCTTTGTCATCCCGCCGTCAACGCAGATGTTTTCGCCGGTGATGAAGGAAGCTTCCTCAGAGCAGAGAAACAGAACGGTATTGGCGATGTCGAGCGGATTGCCCACCCTGCCTGCCGGCTGCTGAAGAGCGTCGGGGCCTTCATAGACGGTATACGATGTGTCGATCCAGCCCGGGGAAACGGAGTTGACTCTGACTTTGGGGCCGAGCGAAACCGCGAGCGCGTGGGTCAGAGCGGCGATACCGCCTTTGGCAGCGGTATAGCTTTCGGTTTCCGGCTGCGACTGTCTGTCGCGGGAAGAAGAGATATTAATGATGGACGCTCCCTCCGCAAAATACGGCAGGAACAGTTTTGAGAGGTAGAACGGAGCGGTGATGCCGACCGCCATCGCGTATGAGAATTCCTCATAGCCGCACTCATGGATGCCTTTCATCAAGGGCAGAGCGTTGTTGATGAGATAATCCACCCTGCCGTGTTTTTCAATGACATGAGCAGCGAATGCCTCAAGTACTTCTTTCTTTGAAAGATCGCCCGTAAAGTGATCCCCTTCGCGGATGTCGATCACTTCAACTTCTGCGCCGCGCTTTTGAAACTCCTGCGCGATGCATAAGCCGATTCCATGGGCCCCGCCGGTAATGGCGGCTGTCTTTCCTTTGAAATCACTCATCGCCTTCACCTGCTTTCAATGCTTCATCATAAGCGGCTTCGCTGCTGCGTCCGAAAAGCACCCAGACAATTTCATCGAACGCTTCCGGATTCTCTTCCACTTTTCTGATCACTGTCTGAACGGCTGTATGGGCGGCGGACTGAAGCGGGTAGCGGTAGACGCCGGTGGAAATGGAGGGAAACGCGATGGTGCGGATGTGATTCACCTTCGCAATGTTTAATGCATTGCGGTAGCAGGACGCCAGTGTTTCCTCTTCGCCATGTGTGCCGCCTCTGTAAATGGGGCCGACGGTATGGATGACATAATCACAGGGCAGCTCATAGGCTTTCGTGATTTTCGCTTCACCGGGCTTACAGCCGCCAAGGGTGCGGCATTCTTCCAGAAGCTCAGGACCTGCCGCGGCATGGATGGCGCCGTCAACCCCGCCGCCTCCCAGAAGCGAGGAGTTGGCCGCGTTGACGATCGCGGTGACTGTATTGATTTTTGTGATATCGCCCCTGACGGTGCGGATCACTGTGTTTCCTTTATGGATGGTATACATGGAATTCTCCTTTCCTTTTCACTGTTCGAGAAGCGATAAGCGGATCGTCACTGCCGTCAGCTGACGCTGCAGGTCAGCGCTGAGCGCTTCTTTGCCTGTTTCTGTTCCGTCCGTGACAAAGCCGGCGCGCGATCCGGAAGTGATTGTGTTTTCACGTTTGCGGCATTTCTGCTGTTTCATTGCCTCTTCATAGGCGGCGCCGTTTTTTGAGCTTTCGTTTTCGGTGAGGATACTGATGAGCAGCTGGTTTTCCTCAAGCTGAACAAGCGGAACGGAATCAAGAAGAATCATGCCGGCAAACTGATCACGGTATTTTTCAAAGAAAGCGCAGCCCTCTTCATTTCCGGAGGAATGGACCATCAGATACCAGTCATACCATGTGTAGGTATCGATGATCTGTTTCGGCCTTTCGGGATCCAGTTCAGCCATGGCGTAGGGCATTTCGACAAGAAAGCAGTCGATGCCCTGGCGGGCGATGGCTTTGAGCAGCGGCGCGTAGGCTGTTTCCTGCATTCGTTTTTCGCCATAGAGCAGAATCGCGTTATATTCGCCCCAGCCGTCAAAGAAATATCCGTTTTCCAGCGGATGAACCATGACATAGTCATCGGAAAGAAGCGCTTCATTCACGCTTTCGTCCGCCTTTGTATACCGGCTGAGCTGCCAGTAAATTCCTGCAGTAAAAATTCCGGCGGCCATGATGAAAGCCAGAATGACTTTCAGCCATGTCCACATCTTTTTATGGAACACTTTTTCAAACAGAATTCCCAGCAGCACGCTCAGCCATAACCCTGCCAGCAGGGCAGCCGCCCCGAGCGCGCCGGCGAGAACAATCCGGCTGTCAAATTTCATATTTTCTCTCAGTCGATCCGGGCAATCTGCTCATAGAGGCAGATCCGGTTGGCCGCCACAACGGCGTCGATATGATAATGGCCGAACAGCCAGATGGTTTCCGGTGAAAGTCTGTCTTCGAGCGTTTCGAAATAAGACGTCAGTTTTGAAGGATGGGACACGCCCAGTTTTTCTTCAATTCTGTCGGAAGCGCAGTGGGTAAAGACAAAGTCGGGTTTATAATCAATCGCTTCAAGATTCTTTATGCCTCTTTCATAAACAGCCTCGTCCTTTTCCACTTCCTGCGGCCACCAGCTGATCCCTTTGACCCGGAAGTATTTCTTTCCTTCCTCCTGCATGGCGATTGCCTTTTCGCGCCAGTCCGGATCATTCCCGTCCAGCAGCCCGTCGGAAATATCGTGGGAAGCAGCGCCGTTGAAGACAAAGGCTTTCTTTCCGTTGAGATTGTAAACATACCCGCTTTCCAGCAGGAATACCGAAGGACGCAGCACCCGTACCGGGGCGCCGAATCTTTCTTCGACGGGAAGGGTTTCAATGCGGTCATAGTTTTCATGATTGCCCAGGGCCGCCAGCACTGTAAAAGGCTTCTGGTCCAGCCAGTCAAGGAAGAGTTTTTCCATCTCCCCTTCCTCCTGATCAAACACCAGACCGAAATCGCCGAGGATGATCATCAGGTCATCGCCGGTCAGGTTTTCCTGGGTGGGAAAGTATTTTGAGGACAGACGGTCGGGACGGCCGTGCGTGTCTCCGGTCACAAAGATTGCCATATCAGTTCTCCGTTTATTCGTGAAGTGCGTTTTCCGCTTCCTTCAGGGAAGGAATGGAATCGGCCGCGCCCGGTCTTGTGACGCTGAGGGCGGCAGCCGCGGACGCTGTTTTCATGCATACATCAAGAGGCAGCTCTTTCATCAGGCTGCTGACAAAGAAGCCGGTGTAGGTATCGCCTGCCCCGGTCGTGTCGATGACGCTGACATGCAGGGCTTTTTCGTAATGGTGAATGATCGTTCCGTTTTCCTGTTTCCAGGCATGGCTGCCCTCTTCGCCAAGCGTCAAAAGGAATGAGAGCGAAGGATACCGTTCATGGATGATCTTCCAGACTGTTTCGGGATCATCGCTGCCGGTGATCTGTTTCGCTTCGGTTTCATTGACGAAAAGCCAGGAGAGCTTTGAAAAGTCAACGTCATTGAGCTTTTCGTTGTATGGCGAAGGATTGAGGATAATCCGCATCCCCTTTTCATGCGCTTTTGAGACAAGCAGGGCGTTATTGTTGATTTCATTCTGCAGAAGAAGATAATCGCCTTCTTCAAAAGCAGAGAGCGCTTCTCTGATCTGTCCCTCACTGACGCATGCGTTGGAGCCGGCGGCGATCAGAATACAGTTTTCCCCGTCGGGCGTGACCTGGATCACGGCGCTGCCCTGGGGCGCATCCACGTCTTTGAGATATGTGACATTGACGCCGTTGTTTTCAAGCAGGGTTCTGAGTGCCTTTCCCCCCTGGCCGCAGCAGCCGCCATGGTAAACATCTGCTCCCGCCCTTGCCAGGGCGATGGACTGGTTGAGTCCTTTGCCGCCGGGATGAATGGAAAGTGAGGAAGCGGCGAGGGTTTCTGCGGGCATGACGAAATGGTCAACGCCATAGACATAATCAAGATTCAGTGATCCGAAACACAGTATTTTCATATTGATATTCTTCCGATGTACCCATTGTACTATGATCCGGCTCATTTGGAACCACTCCGGATCTGGCGGATCATGCATGATTATTTTCAGATGGCAGGCAATCCGTTAAAATAAAAGCAGAAAAAACAATTGGAGGACATATGATTTACAGTGATTTTCAGGGACTGAAGCTTTCCCGTCTCGGTTTTGGCTGCATGCGCTTCGCCGCAGACCCTTCCACCGGTGAAATCAACCAGGAAACCGTCAATGAAATGTTTGATTTCGCCATTGCCCGCGGCGTGAACTATTTCGATACCGCCTATCCGTATCTGGGCGGAAAGTCGGAGATCGCCATGGCGGAGGCTTTGAAGAAGTATCCCCGTAAGAGCTATTATATCGCCGACAAGTTCCCCGGCCACTCTTTGCCCGGACCGGTGGACAACATCGCCCTGTTCAATCTGTCGCTGCAGAAGTGCCGCACGGATTACTTTGACTTCTATCTGCTGCACAACATCACCGAATGGTCGGTGAAGATCTATGAAAGCGATGAATATCACATCATCCCCGATATTCTGAAAATGAAGGAGGAAGGAAAGATTAGACATCTTGGCTTCTCGTTCCATAGCGGTCCGGCACTGCTGGAGGAATTCCTGACAAGGCATGAGGGGAAATTCGAGTTTGTGCAGATCCAGTGCAATTATCTTGACTGGTCGCTGCAGGACGCGAAGAAAAAGTATGACATCATCACAAAGCACGGGCTCGGCGTGTGGGTCATGGAACCCTGCCGCGGCGGCAGACTCGCAAAGCTTTCCGAAGAAAACAGCGCGAAACTGAAGCAGCTGAACCCGGAAGCTTCCGACGCCTCATGGGCCTTCCGTTTCCTGCAGGATCTGCCCAACATCAAAGTAGTGCTTTCCGGCATGAACGCGGTTGATCAGGTTGAAGACAATCTCAACACCTTTGAAGCCCATCAGCCGCTTACGGAAGAAGAGCGCTCCGTTCTCTTTGAGATCGCCGACAGTATGAAAAAAGGCGTACCCTGCACGGCGTGCAGATACTGCTGCGACGGATGTCCGGTGCAGCTCGACATTCCTTATCTGCTGTCTGTATACAATGACTACAAATATGCGCTGAGCGCTGTCAGCGGCATGCGCCTTGACGGCCTGGATGAAAGCCAGCTGCCGTCCGCCTGTGTGCAGTGCGGCCAGTGCGCCCATGCCTGTCCGCAGTCGATCGACGTTCCCAAAGCGCTGGCGGAATTAAGCGAAATGTATAAAAACGGACCGCATTGGGCCGAGGCTGCCAAAGCACGGCACAAAGAGATCCGCAAAGATCTGAATATGGACTGAGTTCCCACCCGGCAAAGAGGTCATTTGACCTCTTTTTACTTTCGGCCGCAATCTCTTTTTCTGATCCGGATCTCTTCAGTAAAAAAGCAGAATTCAGGATGGAATTCCGCTTTTTTTCATAAAGAGAAATGTTCAGGTTATTCAGGACAGTGTTCTTCCTGCTGAGTCACATCTTTGACCACGCGCACCAGACAGGAGTCGGATCTGTCATTGAAGGAAACGGTGATGAGGGAGAATCCGCTGCTTACGGCAGTGAGCGTGCCTCCCTCGTCAGCCTTTACAACCGATTCATCGCTGCTGGCGTATTTCAATGCGTCAGATATCTTACCGGGATCGGCCTTGACTCCGGGTTTCACATCTTCGCCTTCCTTCATCCTGAAAGCACGTCTGTTCAGGGTGATACGTTCCGGAGCTTTTTCAAGACTGACGGTTTCCAGCCCGTGATCCTGTGCAAACTGCTCCGCATAGGAATCTTTAAGCACGTATACGGTGAGATCCGGGTTGTTTTCAAAAGCTGTCGCATCGATTGACGTGACGCTTTCAGGAATATAGATATCCCTGATATTCCAGTGATCAAAAGCGTGGGCTCCGATGTGCTCAAGTGTGGAAGGAATCACCACTTCCGTGCGGAGGGTCTCTGCTTCATTCTTCTCCGACGGGTCTAAGGCAGGAATTGCTCTGACGCCTTCCCCATAGGAAACTTTGCGGACCGTGGCTTTCGCGGTCTGTTCCGGCCGCCAGCTCCCGTTGGTTTCTGCCTGTTCTTCTTCCGTCTGTTCTTTCCTGCCTCCGGTGTAGGTGATTTCCGTGACTGCCGTATCACCCGCAAACGGCATGAGCTCCCTGGACGATCCGGGAATAAAGACCGTGTCAGCCGGCATGGTGATTTCCTTCAGCTGTCCCATATCCGCAAAGCAGCCTTCAGCAAGCTCTTTGAAGAGCGGTCCGATGATCAGGGATTCAAACTGCGATCCTCTGAAGGCTTCTTTGCCGGCCGCGTGAACTCTTTCCAGATTCACAGTGCCGCTCATCTTTGTACCGGCGAAACAGGATTCCCCGATGGTGAGGATTCCCCTGGCGGCGAAATCCGGAAGGGTCCCTTTTCCATCGTACGACTGCCAGCCATGGTCCCCGTAATACATGGAATTGATCCAGAGCCTGTATGTGGACAGATCATGGGTGTCATTGAACAGTCCGCTCATGCGGCACTCCTGGGAAACAAACAGCCGGAAGTATTTTAACCGGACAGCGGACAGACTCTTCACTGCGGCGATGGTCTTTTCAAGACGGACGGCTGCCTCTGTAAGGTCTTCCTTTTCCCTGATGTAATCCTTCAGGTCAAGAACCATTCTTAATTTATTGAGTTTTTCCTGAACAGCCTCTTCTGATTCCGCTTCTTCCCCATCCGGACTGTCCATGTCTTCAATCAGTTCATTCAGCGTTGTTTCTGCGGCGGCGAGCTTCGCGATGGCACCGGCTTCATAACCGTTCTGAATCTCTTCGAGAAGACCGTTTAAAAAGTCTTTATTAAGAAGATCGAAAGCATCGCCATAGAGAACGGTCAACAGGTCATACATAGACGCAAAGCTTCTTTCTTCACGCAGCAGGCCGGCGGTTTCGCCGAGAAGCTTTTGCTTTTCTTCCCCGCTCAGCAGCGCCAATGATTCATAATCAGGCGACAGCGGCCTGTATGCCTTACTGTTTTCATCACGGAAACGATTGCGGAAATTCAGATAGACAGGATCATCCTTGCCATGGTTCAGGACGATGGTTTTTCCGTTTGTCTGATATCCGTAAAGAGAGCCCGGAAGCCTGATTGCAGGATCATTCGGATTGACGAAATTGAAGATATTGGCAAGCTCAGCATCATAGCCGTGTTCACTGTCCTCTTCATAAGAGAGCGGCGACACAGGCAACGCGCCGAAAGTGTATGCGTATACGGCGTTCCGGTTCGTTTCATCCGCCTGAATTTCATGGGTCAGCTTTGCCGCAAGGATATTGGCGGCGGATCCGCCTGCCCCGTATCCGGCGATGACATAGATCTTCTCTGCGTCCTGTTCTGAAACGCCTGCGGTGAATTCATCCAGTTCTTTTTTCAGCTGTTCCGCCTGTTCAAAGAAAGAATGCCGAGGGGTGTTTTCGCTGTCCTTAAATGTATCCAGATATGCGCTGATATCGTCCCTGGAAGTGACGGTGACAAAGATCAGCTCATAAGGATGTTCCTCACTGTCAATGACCGTCTTTCCGGCAAAGGAGTAAGAAACGCTGTTCTGATCTTCCGATTCCTTTCCTGTGTGCAGGATGATATTGTCTGAGTCAAATCCCATCTGCTCATAAACGGAGGGAAGTTCTTTGTGATCCGCTGAGACAAGTCCAAGGGTGAGCTTGGCGATTTCCGGATTCAGTTTCGTTTCATCTTTGAGCAGCCAGTCCGCGTCAAAGAAGAAGGAATTGCCTGCCTCAATGAATTCTGTCTCAAAGCTGTCTGTTTCCCCTTTGACATATTCTGCTGTCAGGGGATAGTAACGGTTGAAATATGTATCTGTGGGCTGGAATACCACTTCGATGGATGTTCCCCCTCCCAGCATGATCGCAGCGTTGAATTCCTCCCAGGTGTACTGGCTGATGCAGATAAAGCCGTCGCCGCCGACGTTGCCCTGCACCACGTCAATGCCTTCCTCATCATAGCTCAGGATGATCAGGGAATGGCCGATGGTCCGCAGATAGGCGCCCGGCTCATTCCTTAAGCCCGCGTTTTCCAGTATTTCCTTTGATAGTTCAGTTTTCCCGCTCAGGCCTTCCACGATCACGGAGTGATCCCTGTAAAGATACGGATCTTCGCCGAACAGTGTGTAATAGATGCCAAGGGCGTAGATGAAACATGACTGGCCGGTATGGATCCTGCCGCATGCCCATAAGTCGAGTCCCGGCTCAACCGCATGTGAGCCCAGCGGCGCAATGACTTCGTTATGTTCCCAGTCGGTCAGGCCGATATTTCCGCGGAAAACAGAATCGAGTTTTTCCGCCAGGGCAGGACGGGATGTCCAGTCGCTGCCTGCTGTATCCTCATATGAACTGATGATGTGTCCGGGCGGCATCCAGACTTCCTGCCAGGAGGATGCCTCCTCAATCACAGCTTCAGGCTCTTCGGCCGGGGTTTCCTCTTCGGGCTCAGCAGACGGCGTGGGCTCAGGCATGACGAAATCCGGCGCTTCGCTTTCTTCCGGTGCGGCCGTCTCTTCAGGCGGTGCCGTTTCTTCTGCGCCGGGCTGTTCAGTCTGATCTTCTGCGGGTTCTTCCGGCGGTGCGGTTTCTTCCCCGGGAATTTCCGTCTCTTCGTCAGCTTCCTCTGAGCCGCCTTCGTGATCTGACGGATTCTCTTCTTCTGCCGCCGGAGTTTCTTCAGGTGTTTCCTGAATGAATGTTTCCCCGCTCCCGTTCTCCTCTGCCATGACAAAAGATGTAAAACCAGGAACCATCATAAAAACACTCAGAATCAGGACGATTATCTTACGGTTCACGGCGAGTCTCCTTCAAGCCTGTAATACACCTTTAAACTAGCACATTTGTTTTTTTGAATAAAGAGAATTAATCCTTCGGCTGAAGAAATTTCTGCCATCTTAAGATTCGGATCAGCCTGCCGGTACGGACGGTCTGAAACCCCCGTTTCCCGCATGGCTGTTTCAGGAAAAACGCACCCGGTATACTGTCCTGCCGCTCTTTCTGTTCACCGCAAAGCCGGCGGTTCACACACGCAGCGAATAAAAACCCCCGTATGACCATGGGAACTGTCATAGTTCTGCACGTCTTACGGGGGGCCGGTTTATTTTCGTCTGATGCGCTGTCAGAAAAAGTGTTTCTTACTGTCTGCTGTTGGCTTCGCGGCGCTTGAGGATGGACAGGCTGCGCATCTGTTTGGGCGTCATGCTGAAATGGCGGGAAAACAGGCGGTTGAAGTAGGACTGCTGGTTGAAGCCGCAGCGGGAGGCGATTTCAGAAAACTGCAGGTCGGTATTTGTGATCAGGTAGGCGCTTCTTTCCAGACGGTATTTCTGCACATGCTCGATCGGGCTTTCCTGCAGATAGCGCCGGAACAGCCTTGTGCAGCGGGAGCGGGACATCTTACCGGCCGCGGCGATCTGGTCGACGGTGATTTCCTCACGGTAGTTTTCGCCGATCCAGCCCAGCATTTCCCTGAGTGACTGCAGGTCGACATTGCGGTTGACTGCCTCATCCGGATTTGTGTGATGGTAAATGCGGATGATCTGTTTCATCATCGCGATGAAATGGGACGCGATGTCATATTCAAAGAAATCAGGCCTGTGGCGGCAGAGATCGAAGATCGCGTCAAAATCATAGGAGAAAAGCCGGGAGACCGGACGGATGACGGTGGATGAGAATGTGTCATCGGAGATCATCCGGTTCATCTGTCTGCTGAGAACCGGCACATAGATCGCGTCGGGCATGGCGGCGATCACCCGGAACACCGCCGGCGCCCCGGTGATTCCCCGGAAAGCAACCAGATGGCGGCAGTTGATGAACAGGGTTTCAGATGCGCTGACATAGACGGACTGGCCGTCGATTTCAACGCACACTTCCCCCTGCATCATTCTGACCCAGATGAACTCGCGGGTGACTGACGGGGTTTCGCTGAATGTCATTGTTTCGGGGAATTCGTTCTCCCTGACCGCGATATGGAACTCAGGGTCGATGTAGTTCAGATGACCGGGATAAGTCATGTCAGCCTGATCCCGGCCGGCCGGTCTGTTCATTTCTTTATTACTGCTCATAAAACCTCTTCTGCATCATATGACCCATGCCCCGGACGCGTGCATATTTCAGTTCGTCATACATGCATATTCTGAAGGGGACCGTGAACCTGATCATCCCTTCCACGCCATTATAGTAACCATTTGTGCAATTCAAACCAACTCATATGCCCGATTGAGTTAACATTTTACCCGATTGTACAAATATTGCATTTTTCAGCCGTCTTTTTGCACAAAAACCGCAGTGCTCCGGAAAGAAGCTCCGCCGAAGCCGCCGGGCATGTTCAATACGTGCAATCAATAGGCATGATCGTACTATTACTTTCAGTTTCAAAATTCCATAATGATCATGCAGCGCCCGTGAATGCGGGCGTGAAATCTGGAGGAAAAGAAACATGAAAAAAACACTTCCATTCCTGCTGAGCGCTGCCCTTCTGGCAGGCTGCTCCGCAAGCACACCGAGCACTGACACTGAACCCGAAAAAGAAGAAGAAACTGCTGCTGAAACGCAGGAAGAAACACAGGAAGAAGTACAGACAGTCGGCGTCTACACCATCTACAACGCGACCGGTGAGGGCGTGACAGATCTGTATCTGTATCCCACAGGCTCTTCCGACAAGGGCGAAAACTACGCGGCCGGCGGACACGGCTTCGGCGACGCCCACGCAAAGGTTCTGCAGTATGACGCTGCCGACGATCCTTCTGTCGCTCTGACTCTTGAATTCACAACCAGCAGCGGCTACACAGGAAAGTTCGAAACACTGCACATTGAAACAGCTCCGATCACCCTGATCGCCGAAGACGCCAAGACAGGCTCCACAGAAATCGCCTTCGCCGCTTCAAGCGCGACATACAACATCTTCAATGTCACAGGCGAAAAGGTCACTGATCTCTATCTGTACCGCACAGGCTCATCCGACAAGGGCGAAAACCTGATCGGCGACGCTGCTGAAGACGGCGGAAATCAGACCATCTCCTTCGACAAGGTTCCTGAATTCCTGCTTGATGACGCCGGCAATATGGGCGCCTTCACAATCGAATTCACAACTGAATCCGGCTACACAGGCAAGTTCGAGACACTGTCCTATGAAAACGCTCCGATCATGCTGATTGCGGCTGACGCAATGACAGGCTCTAGCCAGATCGCCTTCGGCGTTCCTTCCAACTGATTGAATCAGGCATGAGAAAACGGTGCTGCGGCACCGTTTTTTTCATGTTCAGAATTTGGCCACAATGCCCGGATGGGCGTTGATCTGCCGGTAGAGAAGAATGCATGGTTCATGCATATAGGTTCTGACAAAGCTGATCATTTCATCGCGGGAAATGTCATCGATGTGCTGCAGCCATAGCAGAAGGCTGCTGACAAGCAGGTTTGTGACGGCGTTGGCCGCCATGTTCAGTTTCGGATCGCTGAGGATGAGCTCCGGTCTGTCGTAGAGAGCTTTCAGGGTTCCTTCGATAAACACCCCGACCAGCAGGGCTCTGAGTCTTTCCTCGCTGCAGTTGGCAAGGATCCGCAGGATTTCACGGTTTTCGTAGACCATTCCCACACACCAGTCAGTGGATTCGTTGAGCTGGTTTTTTGACATCATGGAAATGACCGCCGGGGTCAGACCGTTGGCCATTTTTGTCTCAAGGCTTTCGCAGACGGATTCCAGCAGTTCGTACTTGTCGGCGTAATGGGCGTAGAAGGCGTTGCGTGAAATGCTGGCCCTGGCGCAGATGTCCTTGATGCGGATTTTATCCAGATCCGTTTCGGCGGCGCACTCCAGGAATGCCTTGATGATCAGGTCTTCGGTCTTTTGAAAGCGCAGGTCAAATTTGTTCATACAGTCCCTCTAAATGACGTTGTGTATTATATCTCACATTTAGTTTTTCATGTCAATCATTCTGAACCGCGCCGACGCGAGAAAAAGAGCCTTGCGGCTCTTTGGTGATTTACAGCTCATCGCCGTTGGAGGCTGTGACTTTCTGATACCAGTAATAGCTGTCCTTGAGACTGCGCTTTCCGCTTCCCCTTCCATAGTTGTCGTAATCGACATAGATGAAGCCGTAGCGCTTTTCCATTTCCGAGGAGGAACAGGAGACGATATCGATCGGTCCCCACGAGTAGAAGCCGCGCAGGTCAACGCCGTCATGGATGGCTTCCTTCATCTGCTCAATGTGGGTCTTCAGGTATTCAATGCGGTAAGGATCATGGATGGAGCCGTCCGCTTCCGGTTTGTCATAGGCGCCAAGACCGTTTTCGGTGATGTAGATGGGTTTCTGATATCTGTCCCAGTAGACATTCAAAGCATAGCGCAGGCCGATGGGATCGATCGCCCATCCCCAGTCGCTGGCTTTGAGAACCGGGTTTGTCACCTGGCCCAGTTTTGTCTTCAGGAACGCTTCTTCCCCGGAGAGTCTTGTGTAGTAATAGGAAAGCGAGACAAAGTCGACGGTGCCGTTCCGCAGGTCTTCCTCATCGTTTTCGCCGAAGTAAAGATCAAATCCTTTGTCTTCAAAATAACGCAGCGCGTAGCCCGGATAGACGCCTCTGACCATGACGTCGCCATAGAGCAGTTCCATCTGGTTGTGGCGCAGGTTCCAGAAGTTGTCTTCCGGTCTTGTCGAAGACGGATAGGTCAGGTTGGAACAGAACATCATGCCTATTTTGTTTTCGGGATCGATTTCATGGGCGTGCTTTGCGGCGATGGCGCAGGCAACCATTTCGTTATGGACAGCCTGGTATTTGGCCTCATCCAGATTCTCCACGACGTCCGCGGCCACCCCGAGGTGGTTGAAGGATTCATGGACAATGAGGTTGATCTGGTTGACGACAATCCAGTATTTCACTTTGCCTTTGTAGCGGTTAAAGAGCACATCGCAGTATCTGACGAAGAATTCAATGAGCTCACGGCTGTACCAGCCTTTGTAATTCAATGTCAGATTCAGCGGCATTTCGTAATGGGAGATGGTGATCATCGGCTCCATGCCGTTGGCGATGATTTCATCGATCAATGAATCGTAATACTTCAATCCTTCTTCATTGGGCTCTTTCTCATCACCGTTGGGGAAGATTCTGGCCCAGTTGACGGAAGTTCTTAAGCTGTTCATGCCGGTGCCGGCAAGCAGCTTAAGATCCTCTTTGTAGGTATGGTAGAAATCGATGCCTCTTCTTTTGGGATAGAGCAGGTCATCTTCCGCCATTGCCTTCTTCACATAGGCGGTGTCGATTTCCATGTTGTATCTCTCATTGGGCGGCAGGTCGTACTGGGCGCGGTTGATGTCCGCAAGACACCATCCCTTGCCGCCTTCTTTCCAGGCTCCCTCCATCTGGTTGGCAGCCAAAGCGCCTCCCCAGAAGAAGCCTTCCGGGAAGCGGTCCGGATTCTTTTTCATGATGATTGTCCTTTCTGTTTTTTCTTAAGAAAAGTATAGCAGAAGCGTGAGCGGTTCTGTGCATGCATGAAGAAAAGAAAAGGCTCCCTGCGAAGCCTTTACTGTTTCTTCCATCCGTCCTTTTCAAGAAGGCGCACGTTCAGTGTTTTAACAGCGTGAATCAGGGGGAACTCCATTTCCGCAATGGTGAACTGCTCCCTGAAGCCGAGTTTCCACTGCACTCTGGCGGAGCGGGGATTGTCGGAAAAGCTGGCGCACCAGACGGCGTTCATGTTCAGATCTTCAAAGGCGTGCCTGAGCAGTTCCCCTGCCGCTTCGGGCATAAGATGTTCTCCCCAGTATGGCTTCGCCAGCCAGTAGCCCAGTTCGCATTCATCACTGTTCTTTGAAAAGCGCTCCGCCTTCATCAGCTCTGCTGTTCCGACGGGAACGCCTGTCTCTTTGAGCACAAGCGCGTAACATTCCGGACCGTTCAGGATATTGGCGATGGTCCAGGCGCTCTCTTCTATGCTTTTGTGTGGCGCCCATCCGCACATCGGGCCGACGTCCGGATCCTTTGCCCATTTATACAGCTGCGCGGCGTCTTCCGGCTGCCAGTGTCTGAAAAGCAGTCTTTCCGTTTCCAGTGTCATAGATCTGCCTCCTTCTGAATGTATGCATTATACATTTATGAGCGGGAAAACTGAATTCTTTTCGCTTTGGTTTACCGGCGCGGTACTTTTTGATTACAATAATGGTAACAGGCAGCCATGCAAAGCTGCGGAGGGAACATGAAAAATACTATCATTACGATCAGCCGCCAGTACGGCAGTGCCGGCAGAGCGATCGGCCACCAGGTGGCGGAGAAACTCGGCCTTGAATGCTATGACAGCCAGATCATCACAAAAATCGCGGAGGAAAGCGGATTTGACGCGGATTATGTCAGAAAGAACAGCGAGACGACAGCGGAGTCGGGATTCTTCGCGAGCCTGACCGGCATGGATCTCTACACTTTCTCAAACCGCGACACGATCTGGATTCTTCAGAGCAAGATCATCAATGAACTCGCGGAAAAAGGTCCGTGCGTCATTGTCGGCAGATGCGCCGACTACATTCTGCGCGACCGGTTTGATCTGTTAAGGGTTTTCGTCTATGCCGATAATGAGGACAGAATCAGAAGAATCACGGAAGAATACAAAGAAGCCGAAGCCGGAAAGCATCCGGAAAAGGTCCTGGCCGCCAATGACAAGAGAAGAGCCACCTATTATGATATCTATACCGACCAGAAGTTCGGCGACTATCATTACTATGACATGTGCCTGAGCTCTTCCGCGCTCGGCATCGATACATGCGCCCATATGATCACCGAGGCGTATGAAAAGAAAACAGCTGAATAATCCGGAAGGAATGATCCGTCAGGCGCGGATCATTTTGAATATGAACGCATCTGTTTTACACTTGAATCAGAAAAAGAAGGAGAAATATAATGGCAAAACTCGTATGCAATTTTTACTCGTATGTTTTAAACCGCGCTGTCGACATCACTGTTGTCCTTCCTTCCGTCACATGTCCTGAATCGCTTGGCTTAGCGGGCTATCCGCCCTGCCATGAGCTGAAGGCGAAGTTCCCGGTTCTTTATCTCCTGCACGGCTTCGGCAACAACCACGCCCAGTGGACCGGCTATACCAACGTTGAAATGTATGCCGAGGAAAGAAGAATCGCGGTGGTCAATCTGTCCGCTGAAAACAAAGCCTACGCGAAAGTGGGCGGCGATGACTTCATGAAGTTCATCGATGAAGAGCTGCCCGCCTTCCTGACCAATTACTTCCCGATTTCCGATAAGCCTGAAGAAACCTATATCGCCGGTCTTTCGATGGGCGGCTACGGTTCCTATCTCCATGGCTTAACCCATCCGGAAAAGTTCCGGGCAATCGGCACCTTCTCGGCCGGGGTTTCCATCAATCCGGAAACCTTCGCGGTTTCCCCGTTCGGCGAAAGGAAAGATCCCGCTCCTGAAAATGACATCTACGCCCTGGCACGGAAAGTGAAGGAGGAAGGAAAAACCTTCCCGAAGATCTACGCTTCCTGCGGCACAAAGGACGGTCTTTATCAGGCGGATAAGGAATACGCGGATCTTTTAAGGGAACTCGGGGCTGATGTGACATGGGATGAGATGGAAGGCTATGGCCATGAATGGCGCTTCTGGGACGCCCAGGTGGAAAGATTCCTCGACTGGATTGAGCGGGATGATTATTACGGAAAGCTCGGAAAGCGTTCTGTATAGCACTGTAACATCATCATTATTAAGAAAAGGTCATCTTTATTCGGGATGGCCTTTTTTGGATGGGTGAAAGTGATTCAGCGCAGCGTTTCCAGAAACTGTTTCATTGTCTCTTCGGACACATCGGCGAAGTATGTGTATTCGATGCCATTGTAATTCAGGTAAGCTGTCACCATATGCTCAATGCCGGGATTCGGCTCTTCCCAAAGAGCAGGTCCCATTCCCTGCATCGAGACATTCTGCGTTGAGACAATCATCGCGTCGGCATCGATGGATTCCACATGGTAAATCTCAACGGATTCATTCTCCGTCCTGTGCAGCTCTTCCTGGACGTTGATCATGGGCAGGCCGGCTTCTTCCATTGTTTCGGCGTCGGTGATGACTCTGATCTGCACGGCAACCGGCGATCTGTAGAGGGTTCCCTTTTCATAGCGGAATTCATGTTCGGCTGAAACAGCTTCCGCTTCGGGAAGGACTCTGAATTGTTTCAGGTCGCCTTTGATATAGGCGAAGTCCTGAACGGACATCCCGCAGATGTGCTGGACATTCTTTTCATCAGTCACCGCGATGGGGCTGTATTTCATGAGCTTCCCTTCTCTGACACAGCTGTCATCGAGTGTGTCGAGAAGATCGACGCCGGTCATTTCTTCGATTTCGGCAATCGAGCTGAACCTGCCGGGAAGCCGGATGTCGTGCTTTACTGTCTGGTTTTCCAGATTCATTTCCAGGCTTTCGCCGCTGTCGGCAAACAGCAGATAGCGGAATCTTGTGATCATTTCAGAGGCGGATACCCGCACGGAAGGAATGGCGAACAGACACAGCGCAAAAGCGGCAGTGAAAAGCAGCGGTTTTAAAAAGCTGAATCTATTCTTTTCTTTTGTCTCATACACGGCATTAAGCAGTTTTGCGCTTTCGTCCGGAGTGAGTTTCACTTCATCATAGGCGTTTCTGATGTCTTCTTTTTTCATTTCAGTCTTCCTCTTCCATCTCGATTCTGAGCATGTCCCTTGCCCTTTTCGCCCGCATTTTCGCGGCCGCTTCGCTGATCCTTAAGATTGAGGCGGTTTCCGTGAAGGAATATCCTTCGTAATAATGCAGGTAAATCACAGATCTGTATTTTATAGGCAGGGACAGGATCATCTGCAGGACGTCTGAAGCGCTGCTGTCTGCAGCCTGCAGCTTTTCAAGATCGGTTTCCTGCCGGCGTGAAAACCATGAGGAGCGAAGAAGATCTTTGGCCTGGTTCACTGTGACTCTCAGCAGCCATTGGCGCGCGTGGGTGTCATCGGCGAATTCTCCTTTGTGCCGGTACAGCTTCACCATAACCTCCTGGGTGATATCCAGCGCGTCGGCGGGATTCTTAAGCCATGTCAGCGCTGTTCTGTACACACTGTCCTTCGTCAGATCATATATTCTTCTGAATTCTTCGTCTTCCATGTTTTTCCCCTTCTGCCTTATACACGAATGAGCGGGAAGAATCGTCACAAAAAAAGATCACATTTTTTAAGAAGAGTAAACGAAAAAACTGACCGGAGTCAGTTTTTCACAGCTGCTGAATATGGCGGTCGATCTCCTCTTCCGTCTGTTTCAGAAGAGCTTCAACATCCACATCCGGCATATCGAGGTTTTCCGCTTTGAAGCAGACCGTTTCCGGAATTTCATAGAAGTTGGCGCAGAGTGCCTTGATGTAGCCATAGCCGAAGGCCTCATCAATGACGCGACCGCCGGCGGTTGTGATATAGACAAGCTTCTTCGCATTGCACATGCCATAGGGCCTGCCGGTTTCATCATAGGCGAATGTCACGCCGACGCAGTTGATCCGCTCGATATAGTTCTTTAACGAAGCCGGAAAGGAGAGATCCCAATACGGCGCCGCGATGACGATCATGTCCGCTCCCGCAAACTGAACCGCCCATTTTAATACCGGATGGTTCAGATCGTTTTCATAGAGGGCGTGATCACGGATATGGAGTGTTTCCTCATCCAGTCCCCGGATCTCTTCTTTCACCGGATTGACTTCAGTGATTTCCCCGCTGCATCTGCTCAGAAAGTGCTGCGCCAGCCGGTAAGTGCGGGACTGTTTCCGGACACAGCAGTTGATGAAAAGTATGTTCATTTCTTATTCCTTAAAACCATACGTCGTCTTTGATCACAAAGTCGCGTTCGTCTTCCCGCAGAGGAATTTTCATGCAGCGGACCTGGCGGATGGAAATATATCTGCCTCTCTCGATTGCCTGAATGACACGGTCGATCTGTTCTTCCGTGCCCTGGATTTCCATGCGCACGGAGCCGTCGAATTCATTTCTGACCCATCCGGTGACGCCTGCTTCCCTTGCCGCGTAAGTGGCACGGTAGCGGAAGCCGACGCCCTGGACAGCGCCCTTGAAATGATATGTCTTTCTGATCATATTCTCTGACATAAATGTTACCTTCCTGACATCATTATACCCTTTTGGCGCAGACTGAAAAAGGATACGCCGCGCGTATCCTTTTAAGAAAGAAATGCTGTCTGGGATCAGGCTTTGTGCATTCTGGACCTGATTGCGATGAAGGCTGCCGCAATGGCGCCGATCATTACTGCCGTCCAAAGACCTGTATCGGAATGATCGCCTGTGTTGGGGGTTGTCTTTCCGGCAGGTTTTGTCTCAGCTTTGGCAATGGTCAGGGTTGTTTCGGCCTTGCCGTCTGCGGACTGGATGGTGACCTTATGGACGCCCACGGAAAGTGTTTCAAGATAAGCTGCTTTGAAAGTGATCTTTGTGGAGCCGCTCTTTGCGGTGTAGTTTTCAGCTGCGACAGTCTTGTCGTCAACTCTGACTTCAGCAAACTTTTCAAACGGCGCATCGGAAGTGATGAGCTGATCCTTCTTTGAACCCTTGACCCATGTGCTGTCGGCGCCTTCGATGATTTTGTATGCCTTTTCAGGCTGAACCGCTTCAGCGCTGAGGTCATAGCAGTTATCGGAAGTGATTGTGACGGTGTAGGTTCCCGGCAGAGCAGCCTCTTCAAGAGTCAGGACAACGGTGCCTTCCTCATTGGTGATTTCAGCTGTTTCAAGAATCACGGTGCCGTCGGCCGCTGTGACTGTGACTTTCGGGTTTCTGAGTCCGGTCGGAACATCCGTGACAGTGATGGTATTGTCATCGGTGAATTCCGCTTTGATTTCAACTTTTGTGGAAATTTCAACCGGATAGTCGATGACCGCGTTTTCGGTGATATAGCGGATGTTTGTGATTGTTCTTTCACCAAGGTCGAAGTCCTTCAGGTTCCAGCCGATTTCCGTCGCTCTCCAGAGGTTTGCGATGTGGCGTAAGCCGTAATGGCTGCCGTCGGACAGTGTGAGAATGACAGCGTTCACTCTGTCACCCTTTTCAATGCCTTCGGTATTTGTCAGGGAAATTTCAATATTGGTGTGTCTTGCGCCGACCTTGACTTCAGCTTCGACGCCTTCGACTGTCTTTGTTTCGCCTTTGACTTCGGAGAATGTGTATTCGCCGTCAACGGCGCTCATAACTTTGTAATAAGCAGGCGCTTCAGAAAGCTTGTAGTAGGAATAGCTCGGACTTTCGAAGAGAGCGTCTTTGCCTTCATAGACTGTTGTCGTTTCTTTG
>CACYNH010000035.1 GCA_902775735.1 uncultured Erysipelotrichaceae bacterium | reverse complement strand
TGGAGAGACTGAAAAAACTTCTCGATGAAATGGAGGGATGAATATGACTGATCTGTGGGGAATGCTGTACCAGTCCCTGATTGTCTGTCTTTCCGCCTGCTTCCTGCTGCTTATTAAAAAGATCTTCAAGGACAAGCTTTCGGGACTCTGGCAGTACTCTGTCTGGTCCATCCTGTCTGTGAGGATTCTTGTTCCGGCCTCCGTCAGCTCATGGCTGTTTCTGCAGGTCATTCCGTATGCCTTTGAGTCACTCAAAGTGAGCGTGGAAAGAGGCCTTGAATCCGCTTATACAAACGCTTATGAACTGACAGTGAACAGATCGGTCCTTCCATGGCTCAAAGGAATGCCGGCAAGTGTGACCGACTGGCTGTTTGTGATTTATACCGCCGGCGTTCTGATCGCTTTTGCAAGGCTGCTGTTCATCGGGATCCGGCTGACATTTCTGATCGCAAAGGGAAATGAACCTTCAGACAGACAGCTTCAGATGATTCGCAGCACAGAAGAAAAATATGGAATGCATATCAAGAATGTGAAGGTCCTTCGTGGCATTCCTTCGCCCTTTGTCTTCGGCATTTTCAGACAGACTCTGGTTCTGCCTGAAGATGAACTGATCGATGAAAAGATCATTCTTCATGAATGTTTCCATCTGAAATATCATGACGCCGCCCAGAATACCGCATGGCAGCTTCTGCTGTGCCTGCACTGGTGGAATCCTTTCATGCATTACATTGTCTCGCTCATCCGCAATGATCTGGAAACGCTCTGCGATCAGCGGGTGCTCGAAAGCATTGAAAGCGGTGCGAGGAAAGAATACGGAAAACTTCTGCTTGTCTACGGCAATGAGAAATACACCAATACGCCTTTAACTTCCTCCATCGCCAACGGGGCGAAGAACATCTCATGGCGGATTGAGGCGGTGGCCCGCTTCACAAAATATCCAAAGAACATGCGGCTTGTGGCTGTATGCATGCTGGGACTGATGGCGTGGCCGGTCATGATCGGATCAGACACGGTTTACGCTGCGCATGACTTTTCCGGAGTTTCTGAAGATCAGGCGGACATTATGATGGTAAAAACAAGACTGTGCCGGTGTCAGACGCCGGCGGCTGCCCTGGACACCTATGGCAAGGCGCTTCTTATGAAAAACGGTTATTATCTGGCGATGGCTTCCGATCTTTCGCAGCAGGAGGAAATCAGAAACAGAATCCGCATGAATGAAAACGGTATGTCTTATGAGCTGATCGATGCCGGTGAGTTTATTGAGGATGATTATAATCAGTTCCGGATTTTCAACTATAACGCGGTTGCGGACGGCTATGAAGCGGATCTCATCTTTTACACATCTGTTCCCTGGTCCTCCCAAAACACGCCGCTGTCATTCACAGCCGTACCGGTCCGTGTTTCTTACAATAACGGATGGACTGTGAAGGAAAGGGGAGAAAGAAGACAGTCAGTTGCAAAGCTGACAGGTCTTTCCGCCGCGGATGATCCGTGGGCATCGGGACAATTAATCACGGATGAGATGACAGTCTCTGTTCAATGTGCGATGGTGAGTTCTCTTTCGCAGATGGAGGAATCCGACATGACAGTTCTCAATACGGATGCCCGTTTTGACCACAGCTGGCGGTATATCTGTATGACTTTTGAACCGGCGGATCTGACACAGACATATGGTGTCCGTTTCTGCCCGGTGGAGGATGACAGCGAAAATACAGTATTTCCGCAGGACGCTCCGGCGTCCCGGTACAGCGGAAGTGACGGAACATGGAATTACGCCACAATTCTGCCGCAGCAGGACCGGATCAGGATTCTGCAGGATGGATACTGGTCTCAGTCAGAACCGGAAGGAAATCCGGCGCCCTATGGGTTTGCCGTTCAGCTTTATAAGAATGAAGAATGCGTCTATGAGGGGTATCTCTATGTCAATCAACAGAACTGAGCTGAACATTCTTATCAAAGCCGCAAGACAGATTGCCTGGGCAGGAGTGTTCCTGTTTCTGGATTTCAATCTCACAGACGGCGGCTTTACGGTAAAGCTGCTGCCGGAATGGGCAGGATGGCTGCTGTATTCTTACGCGGTTATGAATCTTGCGTTCATTGTAAGCGAAGCGGCTTTGTTAAAACCTCTGACGCAGATCCTCTTCGGAATTGAGCTGGCCAGACGGATTCTGTCTTTTACCGGATTCAGCCTTCAGAACTCCACCCTCTATGTCTTCGAAACTGTGATTGCCATTTATGCTCACTTCCAGCTGTTTTCCAACGCGGAAACCGCAGCCCGGAAATATCATCTGGCCTGCGCGGACTCAATTCTGATCATACGGACCATCCTGGTGATCCTGACGACAGTTATCCACCTGATCAACCTTTTCAGCCGGATGCATATGGAAATGACGTGGATGAATATTGTTCTGATCGGCATGGATCTCACAGCGGCGCTTGGCATAGTCATCATCATGTTTGAATTTGTATCGCAGCTGAAAAAAGTGCAGACAGACACAATACAGTGAATTCTGATGAAAGGCGCACACCGCGCCTTTTCAATGCATATATCTCGTTAAGGTACTGATGATAGTTTGTGTTACGATTGTTTCAGCCGCAAAGGGGGAAACGGAAATGAAGAAAATACAGATCAGGACATTTCTTGCCGCTCTGACAGGAATATGCGCATTGTCTGTGGCAACTGTGAAAACATGCGCGGACGGCCTTCCTGTTGAAACAGACCTTGGGGATGAATATGACATGATGCAGAACGGCACCTGGCCGACAGAGGTGACATTCGCGGATACGGTATTCACCAATGAATGGTTCGCGGTATCCACCTCTGTTCTTAAACAGCTTAACGGTCAGCCGACAGAGGATCACACATTCACACTGAAAGCCGGTGACCGCGTGGATTTCGCATTGAAAGGATCAAATTATCCTGCCAAAGATTATTATGACTCGATCATCCAGTGGCATGGCTCTTCTCAGAATTCTGTCTATGGCATGGGGTTTGGCTCAGAGGGCGTCTATGTTTTTGAAAGGGACAAAGATTCGTATTATCTGGAGGTTTCAGATTTCGGCTTTGAAAATGATCTGAGCGATCTGAGCGGGCACGCGGTGATGGAACTGTCGTTTCCGGCAGTCCGTGTCATGGACGAAGATGAATATCTCAGCTATGACTCTCAGCAGATCTACGGCACGTTCAAAGACGCGTTCAACCAGGCAAAGGAAAACAGACCGCATGCGGACATAATTCAGATCAGGGCTGAGGGAGATATTACGATTGAACCATTCACCCCCGGCAGGGCATACAATTACCTTGGCGGCATCGGCAGTGTGGACACAACTCCGCAGGAATCGGATTCCGTCGGATTCTGCTTTGTGTTCGGCGAAGAGACACAGTTTGAAGTCTCTCTGAATAACGGCATCTCCAGACCGGTTGATGCACATGTCGATTACTACTCGATCGGGCAGTATGATCTTGGCGAAACATCGTGGCAGCAGACAAAAGATCAGGAAGTGATCACCTACATCACCCCGGCAATTGTGCTGGTCGGCTCCGACCTTGTAGAGCGTTCAGAGACAGTTGTGGATGAATGGGAACAGAAACATGCCCCTCAGAAGACTCCGGAACCTGAAAAGTCCGGGGAAGCTGAACAGCAGTCCGAAACTCCTGCCGAACAGCCTGCAGCACCTGCTGAGCAGTCTGAAACCAAACCGGCTTCTTCAGGCATGAGTCCCGTGATTCTGATCGGTGGTCTGGCTGTGATCGCTGCTGCGGGATTCTTCCTTTTAAAGAAAAAGAAGTAAACAGACAAAAGGCGCACACCGCGCCTTTTAAAAATGGATCTTATTCAGGTTTTGCGAATCTGTAATCCGGTACTTCCTCTTCAAGAAGATACTTTACAAAGTAGTCGATCTTTTTGCGGATGAAGTAGGGATTGGCCGGAACGTTGTGATTGGTTCTGGGCAGGATCAGGAAATCGAAGTCTTTGTCCGCTTCAATCAAAGCGTCGATCAGACGGATGGATTGCGACATTGCGACATTGTCATCCATGGCCCCATGGACAATATAGAGATGGCCTTTGAGATTTTTGGCCAGGGAGGTATTGTCGCCTTTGAGATAGATCTCTTTGTTATATAGACCGTAGTAGTTTTCTGTCCACTGGTTGTTGTACATTCTCTGATCATGATTGCCGGCGGAAGAGACGCCCACCTTATAGACATCCGGATACTCCAGCATCGCCCTTGAAGTGGCGCAGCCGCCGCCTGAGTTGCCCCACATGCCCGCTCTTTCCAGATCGAGTAACGGGTATTTTTCTTTGAGCTGGGGAAGCACGTAAACATGATCCTTAAGACCTGCGCAGCCATGGATATTCTCATAGCTGATCTCATGAAGCTTTTTCCCTCTGCCCGGTGTTCCAAGACCGTCCAGGATGATTCCCGCAAAGCCAAGCTGGGCGAGTTCTTCCAGTCCGCCCATGACCTCACGGCCTTCAATGCCTGCCTGGGCCGCGAAAGCTTTGGGGACGTTATAGCACTGCATGCCGCCGTAGATGTAATCGATGAACGGATAAGATTTATTCTCATCAAAATCAGCAGGTCTGATCAGGATGCCGTAGAGATCCGTTTCGCCATCGCTTGCTTTGACTGTAAATCTTTCCGGAATGATATAGCCTCTTGAAAGAAGATCAGATATATCCGCTTCGACAAGTGTTCTGATGAATGTGCCGTCTGTTTTTCTTAATACAGTCACCGGAGGAAGGTCGACCCTTGAGTATGTGTCGATGATCATGTCATTGATCACAGCGCTCTTATGCATGGCGTCTTCATCCGTCAGGACTTTGAAATCTGAACCGTCAAACTTCACACAGCATAACTGCTGATAATAAGGATCGCTTATCCCTTCCATATTGGAAGCGCAGAAATAGATGACTTCTTTTTCTTCATCGATGGAAACGATTTCCCCGACGATCCGTTTTTCCGGTGTGATGGGATACAGGCATTCTTTTGTTACTGCATCATATCTGTACAGCCTGGCGAAGCCGTCCCTCTCGCTCTGCCAGAAGGCGGTTTTTCCATCTTCGGTGATGTAGTTGGAGGCGGCGTAAGAACCAAAGCCGTCCAGTTCGCCATAGGTTTTGATATTCAGGAACGTGTCCGCTTTTTCATGGACAATTGTTCCACTCTTTCCTTCATGATCAATCATGATCAGTGAAGCTGCCTTATGCGCTCTTTCGGTGTGGGTGAGATAAACAAATTCAGAGTTTTCCGCCCACTTTGCCATGGAAAAACGCGGATTGAGAAGGGGACCGCCGGCACATTGTGCAGGGGCGTCTGTTTCCTTAAGTGTTCCTTCTTCGGCATTGCAGATATACCAGTAAGCCATCGGCAGAATTTCATCCTCAGGGAAGGCGCATTTGTAAGTGATCAGACGCGGTCTGATGGAATCAGAGTCTTCCTGATCATAGGACTGCAGGATATAGAGTTCTTTGACATTTCTCTGATCCAGCCTGACGGTCAGGAAATACTGACTGTCCGGGGACCACAGGACATCCGGAATCTCCGGATTGCCTTTGACTCTTTCGGTGATATAGCCGCTGTATTCGGCATATTTGCCATAGGCATTGTCTTTTTCACCATCAAAGGAAAGCTGCGTTTCTTTTCCTGTTTCGATATTTCTCATCCAGAGATTGAAGTCTTTGACAAAGACTTCCTTTGAGCCGTCCGGGGAAACGGAAACAGCTCTTTTTTCTTCTTTTTCATCAATGGTCAGCTCGTCTGCTTCAATGTCCCAGGTATATTCCTTTTCCTCATATTCAAATTTGAGGATTCCGTCTTCAAAATCGCAGGAAGAGAAGGGGATCTCTTCTGTTTTGAGAAGCTCACAGAGCAGTTTGTGATCAAACAGTTCCGTTTCACTGCCGTCTGAAGTATTCACAAGCCGGAAGGAAGTGATGACTTTTCCGTCTTTTCTTTCCTGCAGGCTGTAAAAGAAATGAGAGTCATCAATCCTGAACGCTTTGGGCTTTTCGTTGAGGACTGCCTCCTTTAAATTCCATGGCAGAAGCTTTTCGGCTGCCGTATATTTTTCTCTGATTGTTTTCATTGGTGGACCTCCGCACTGTTCAGTATAATTCAGAATCACTTTCTTCAGTTTATTTTTGAATTTTGTGCAATAAAACGCTTTTGTTCCGCATTGTACTGGCAGAACAGCAGGAGAGTAAGAGCGCCATTACAATCCCCATCTGTTCTGCTACACTGAATTCAGGAGTATTACATGACAATCCGCAGGAATGAGATACCGGCAGGCAAAAAGGAACTGAATGTCGATGAGACATTGATTCTGAAACTGAAATATGACGACGCGGAAGCGTTCAGGAAATTATATGAACAGGCTTCCCCGGCGGTTTTTGGCTATGCCTTTTCAATCCTGAAGAATTATGAGGACGCGCGTGATGTCATGCAGGATGCGTTTCTGAAGATCCGTTCGGCTGCCCATCTTTATGAACCGCAGGGCAAACCGATGGCCTGGATCATGACGATCACACGCAATCTCTGCAATATGAAGTTCCGTCAGAATACAAGGATGGCCGAAACGGAAGATACTGATCTTGATTACCTTGGCTGTCCGGCGGAAGTGGAAGATATTGAACTGCGGCTGACCCTTGAGACTGCGATGAAGGTGTTAAGCGGTTCTGAGCGGGAGGTGATCATCCTGCACACATTGACTGGCATGAAGCACAGGGAAATCGCGCAGCTTCTCAAGATGCCGCTCGCCACAGTGCTTGCGAAATATCACCGCGGTCTGAAAAAGATGCGGGTGAGCCTGGAGGGAATCAGAAATGAATAAGAATAAAATGATTGAAAACAGGCTGAAGGATTCTGTCGTTTCCATCACTCCAAAGTATGAGGAAAGCCTGTATGAAAAGAATGTCAGCGCCGCAAAAGGTGATGAATGGTATCTGGAAGGAACTGAAACATCAGGAAAGAAGAGAAGGAGTATCCTGACGCCGGCTCTTGCGATGGTGTTCAGCGTCGTTCTGATGATTGCCGGATTCCATTATTATTCCGCATATTTCAGAACATACGCCACCGTCTATATGGACATCAATCCTTCTCTGACCATCGAAGTCAGCAGGAATGAAAAGGTGAAATCGGTCATTGCGGAAAACGAAGACGCCGCCGTCATTCTGGAAGGACTTCAGTTGAAAGACGTGCATATCGACACAGCAGTCGACGCAATTCTGGGTTCCATGGTCCGCCATGGTTATATTGATGAAGTCCATAATATCCTGCTGCTGTCTCTGGAATGCGAAGATACGGAATATGCGTCAGTCCTGCAGGAGAAACTTTCACGGGGAATGAATGAATATCTGCAGGCATATGTGAGAAACAGCTTTGTTCTGAAACAGGAAATCACAGCCGACGGTGAATCGGAAGACCTTGCGGAAAAGTACGGCATCACACCGGGGAAAGTCCGCCTGATCCAGAAGGCGATGGAAGACAATCCTGATCTGAACATCGATGAGCTGGCAGAGATGCCTGTCAATGAGCTTGTCGTATACCTTTACCGCAGCGGCTTCAATCTCAGGCCTTATTCCGATGAAGTGGAGGATCTTCTCGAAGCCCATGGCTTTGATGACGATCCCTATGAACAGTATTACGAGGATGAGGAACAGGATGATCATATGGAAGCTGACGATGATCATGATGATGAAGATCCTGATGACGAAGACCATGGCGATGATGATATTGATGATGACGATATCGATGACGATGGATGAAGAACCGGAGCGATCCGGTTTTCTTCATCACTTTTGCTTATCAAAAGCTCCACTAATCCGAATTGAAGAGATTCCATGGTACATGTAGACTGTGAACAGATAAAGAGGAGATCACAAACATGGAAAAAAGAAGACTTGGAAACAGTGAACTGTATGTCAATCCGGTAGGCCTTGGCTGCATGGGCTTCAGCCATGCCTCAGGCGATCCCACACCGGAGGAAATCTCCGTTAAGACACTGCGCGAAGCGTATGACATCGGCTATGACTTCTTTGATACAGCCGAAGCGTATACCGGCGTTTATCCCGACGGTTCCATTTCCTATAATGAAGAGCTTGTCGGCAAAGCGCTCAAAGATGTAAGAGATAAGGTTGTCATCGCCACCAAGATGGGCGTCGGCCACAATCCCGACAGATCACTGAGGCTTGATTCAAGACCCGAAACAATCCGCCGGTCCCTGGAAAAGTCACTGGAAAGACTGGGAACAGATTATGTCGATCTTTACTACCAGCACAGAATCGATCCCAATGTCGAGCCGGAAACGGTCGCCGAAACAATGGGCGAACTGATCAGAGAAGGCAAGATCCGCTATTGGGGCATCAGCGAGACAACAGAGGAATATCTCAGAAGAGCCAATGCGGTCACACCTGTCACCGCCATTGAAAACCGCTATTCCATGATGGCAAGATGGCATGAATCCATCTTCCCGGTCTGCGAAGAGCTCAATATCGCCTATGTCGCTTTCTCGCCGATGGCCAACGGGTTCCTGACCGGCGCCTACAATCCCAATACAAAGTTTGAAGGAAAGCAGGACTACCGCGCCAACATGCCGCAGTACACAGAAGAAGGCTATGCCAAGGCGAAAGATCTTCTCGACATGTTAAACGCGATGGCGGAAGAAAAGCACTGCACCCAGGCCCAGCTCTCCCTGGCGTGGATGATCTGCAAAAAGCCTTACATCGTTCCGATTCCGGGCTCCAGAAAGATCGAAAGATTAAAAGCCAACTTCGAAGCCGGCAATATCACCGTCACATCGGAAGAAATCGCGGCGATCGACGCGAAGCTCGACACGATGAAGTTCGATGTCTTCGGCGGACATGCCGCAAAGAAATAATCAATTGCAGAAATGAAGAACGGTCACCGCAATGGCGACCGTTTTTAATTCACTGTTTTACTGTTCGGCGATTGCCTCAATTTCGCAGAGGGCGCCGGCGGGCAGTGACTTTACCGCGACACAGCTGCGGGCGGGTTTTGAAACAAAGTACTTTTCGTAGACTTTGTTGAAGGCGGCGAAATCCGCCATGTCTGCCAGGAAACATGTTGTCTTGACGACCTTGCCGAAATCAGATCCGGCTGCTTTGAGAACGGCGCCGACATTGCGGCAGCTCTGTTCCGCCTGGGCTTCAATGCCTTCCGCCATCGGGCTTCCGTCCGGGTTTGCCGGAATCTGGCCGGAAGTGAAGATCAGACCGTTGTATGTGATATAGGCGTGGGAGTAGGGACCGATCGCGGCCGGTGCTTCGTTTGAATTGACTTTCTGCATAATAAGCTCCTTTGAATATATCTCAATGATAACGCATCGGGACATTTTGAAAATATGGTATGATCACATCAGGAATATACATTTTACCGATAATCAGGAGGAAATCATGAGCACACGTTTACCGGAAGGTTTTTTATGGGGAGGCGCGACAGCGGACTTCCAGTTCGAAGGCGGCTTCAATGAAGGGGGAAGAGGAATTCTTTCCCATGACTATGAAACTGACGGCAGCCAGGAAACCCCCAGACACCACACATTCAGAATGCCGGACGGCTCCATCATAAAACCGGCAAGCAGTTTCTTCTATGCGGATCCGGTTCCTGAAGAGGCAATCCCTGTTTTTCTTGAGGATGAGTACTATCCCAGCCACAAGGCAGTGGATTTCTATCATCACTACAAGGAAGATATCGCCTTGATGGCGGGCATGGGATTCAATGTCTTCCGTTTCTCCGTCTGCTGGAGCAGAATCTATCCGGCCGGCGATGAGGAGACACCGAATGAGGAAGGCGTGAAGTTCTATGATGATGTGATCAATGAAATGGCGAAATACAACATGGAGCCTCTGATCACCATCTGCCATGACGAGCTGCCGATGGAACTGGCGCTGAAGTATGACGGCTGGAGTTCAAGGCATGTCATCGACTGCTATCTGAAATACTGTAAGACCCTGTTTGAAAACTATGGCGACAGATGCCGCTACTGGCTGACTTTCAATGAAATCAACGCGGTCAGAGGCTTCGGCCCCTGCGGCACAAGAGAGAGCTCCGGAAAAACGCATTATCAGGCAGTCCACAACATGTTTGTCGCCAGCGCGAAGGCAGTCATCATGGGTCATGAAATGATGCCGGGTTCCATGTTCGGGGCGATGTACGCGATGAGCGAACTCTATCCCGCCACATGCCGACCGGAAGACATGTTCCGCCACATGCAGGTCAGAAGAGAGAACTGGTATTTCATCGATGCCATGGCAAGGGGTTATTATCCTGCTTACGCAAAGGATCTTTACGCAAGAAGAGGCTTCGACGGCATTGAAATCCAGGAAGGCGATGAAGAGATCATGAAGCAGGGACAGCTCGACTTTGTTTCCTTCAGCTATTACAGATCCGCCACCGTCAAAGCGGGCGATCCTTCCTTCACAGTCGGCGGCAGTCCGAATCCTTATCTGAAGAATACCGACTGGGGATGGCCGATTGATCCGCTCGGCCTGCGCTATTGCATGAATGAGATCTACGACAGAATCCAGAAGCCGATCTTCATTGTCGAAAACGGTCTTGGCGCGGTGGATATTGCCGATGAAAACGGCTATGTCGAGGATGATTACAGAATCAATTATCTCAAAGACCATCTCACGGAAATGGCCAACGCCATCAATATTGACGGCGTGCCGTGCATCGGCTATACCATGTGGGGACCCATTGACCTGGTTTCCCTGTCCACCGGTGAAATGAAGAAGAGATACGGCTTCATCTATGTTGACATGGATGACAAGGGAAACGGCACACTGAAGCGTTCAAAGAAAAAGTCCTATGACTGGATGAAGCACATCATCGAAACCAACGGTGAGGCGTTAAGCGAATAATCAGCACAAAATGAAAGGGTCAGCCGGAAACGGCTGGCCCGTATCTGTTTCAGCTGGCTGCTTCGGCAGACAGCTTCTTTTTCATTTTGAGGAAAAGGAATACGGAGATCGCGCAGCAGATCATATCCGAAAGCGGAATCGCGATCCACAGCTTTGAAAGTTCATGGAACAGGGAGGACAGCAGGAAGAAGGAGGAAACCGGAAGGACGAAGCCTCTGAGGATATTGACGATCAGGGTGTAGCGGGCGTGTCCCAGTGCCTGCATGGCGCTGGTCAGGATAATGCAGGTGCCGCCGAAGACCAGGGAGATCAGCGCATAGCGCAGGGCGGTCATGCCGATGGACATAAGACCTTCGGAAGCGTTGAACATTCTCAGAATGACATCGGGGATAAACTCCAGCACCGCCGTCAGCACCAGCATCAGCGACAGAATCACAGTCAGGGCGTAGCGCACGGTTTTCCAGACACGGTCATATCTCTTTGTGCCCCGGTTGTAGGAAAGAATCGGAACCATGCCGTTGTTCATGCCGAAGGAAGGCATATAGCAGAAGTTCTGCAGCTTCATCCAGATGCCGTAAACGGCAGTGGCGGTTGTGCTGTACTGCAGGAAGATCTGGTTGATGAAGAAGGAGCTCATTGAAGTTAAGCCCATTGTGATCATGGAAGGAATCCCGATGGTGTAGATTTCCTTCGCGGATTTCCATGAAGGATGGAAGATCCAGGCAGGTCTGATCTGAATCCATTCATTCTTTTTCATATTGAACCAGAAGGCAATCGCGGCCGCCAGGATCTGGCCCATGACTGTCGCAAGGGCGGCGCCGGCGATGCCGAGTTTCGGGAAGGGACCGATGCCGAAGATCAGAAGCGGGTCGAAGATGATATTGAAGACCGCACCGGAGGCCTGGGAGATCATTGCCATCGAAGCGTTGCCGGTGCTGGTGAGCATCTTTTCAAAGTAGGTGCCGAAGAAAGCTCCGGCGCTGATGATGAAGACGATGGAAAGATAGGTGACGCCGCCTTCGACAATTTCAGGCACATCGATCTGGAACTGGTAGAACGGTCTTACGAAAGTCAGGCCGAGAATGACGGAAACCGCGATATAGCAGAGAATCAGGAAGATTCCGGTATTGGCCAGGGAATGGGCGTGCTCTTCATCTCTTCTTGCGATGGCTCTTGGCAAAGATGCGCTTAAGCCGACGCCGGTTCCGATCCCGATTGCGTTCATGATCGACTGCATCGGCATGGCCAGTGAAACGGCAGTCAGGGAATTCTCCGAAATCTGCGCGACGAACATGGAATCGACAATGTTATATAAGGCCTGGATAAAGAACGACAGCATCATCGGTACGGCCATACTGACAAGCAGCTTTGCGACCGGCATTGTGCCGAGTTTGTTTTCTCTTTCTGACATTTTTCACCTCAACGGTCACATTATATTCAAAATGAAGCTGATTGAGGCGGGGAATGATCGGAATTATTTCGCAATGACAGCGCTTACATCATGCGTGACCACTTTAACTTGGCATGAAATCAGATAAAATAATAAAAGCCGTACTTATGCGGCAGTCAAAATGGAGAAAATTATTTTATGAGTATATTTGATGTCCTGTCCCTGTTCGGCGGTCTGGCATTGTTCCTGTACGGTATGCGCTTAATGGGAGACGGACTGAAGGAAAGTTCCTCGGGCACCCTCAAGCGGGCCATGGAAATGGTCACCAACAATCCGCTCAAGGCATTCCTACTGGGAGCGGCGGTCACCGCGATTATCCAGTCCTCGACAGCGACGATTGTCATCACTTCAGGTCTGGTGGCGGCGGGAATTATCACCCTGAAGCAGTCGCTTGGCATTATCATCGGCGCCAATGTCGGCACGACCATGACCGGCCAGATCATCCGTCTGCTTGACCTGAGCGGCAGCGCCGGCTGGCTGCAGCTGTTCACCCCGTCCACACTGGCTCCGGTCACCCTGATCATCGGCGTCGGGCTGATCATGACCAACCGTTTCCGCAACGCGAAGACGATCGGCAATATCGCCGTCGGTTTCGGTATCCTGTTCACCGGTCTCTTGAATATGACATCTGCTGTTGATGTCCTTTCGGAAACAGGCGTCTTTGACAGCCTGTTCGCAAGCCTGGGCTCCAATCCGCTGCTCGGCTACGCGGCCGGCGCCGGCGTCGCGTTTATTCTGCAGAGCTCCTCGGCCACGATCGGTATCCTGCAGGCGCTCTCCGCTTCCGGCGGACTGTTATGGAAGGCGATCTATTCGGTGATCATCGGCGTGTATCTCGGCGATTGCGTCACCACCGCGATTGTCTGCTATATCGGCGCCAGGGCGGACGCCAAGCGTGTCGGTATCATCAATATTCTCTACAACCTCGGCAAAACCCTTCTGGTGGTAATCGGGGTTGTCGCCGCAAGGCAGCTGGGACTGCTTGACACGCTGTGGGAAACACAGGTGAATTCCGGTATCATCGCCAACACAAACACAGTCTTCAACATAGTCTGCGCGTTAGTGCTGCTGCCGTTTGTCGGCATTCTTGAAAAGATGTCGCTGAAGATCGTCAAAGACGACCCTGTCAGTGAAAACAGATACAAGGACAAGCTTGACGCGCTCAACCCGGCGTTCTTCTCGACGCCGGCGCTGGCCCTGCGCAGCTGCTACAATCTGCTGCTGACGATGTTCTACGCCGCCCGCTCCAACGTTGAAAAGGCAAGCGCCCTGCTCAGAAACTATGATGAGAAGATTGCGGATGAGATCATGGCGGAAGAGGAGAATATCGACCTGCTGGCCGATAAAGGCTCCGAGTATATCGCCGCTCTTTCCGCAAATCTGACCGCGGAATACCATACCGCGATCATCAACCAGTATTACAAAGTGGTTGTCGAGTTTGAACGGCTGGGCGACTACGCGACCAATATCTGCGAGACAGCAGGCGATCTTGCCCGCAAGGAAGTAAAGCTTTCGGACATGGCGAGAGGAGAGCTGGACATCCTGGAAGAGCTGCTCGGGAAAATTCTGGATGAGGCGGAAAAGACATTCAAATTCCGCAATCTTGAGGCGGCATACAAAATCGAGCCGTACGAGGAGGTCGTGGATGACATGGTCGACACCATGAGGAAGAACCATCTGTCCAGACTGTCCAAAGGCTTATGTTCCGTCACTGCCGGCACCGACTTCATGGATGTGCTCCATGACATGGAACGTGTTTCCGATATCTGTTCCAATGTTGGCCTGGCCACCATCGCCCGTGTTCATCCCGAACAGGCGGATCTGGCCCATGACTACATTTACAACCTGCATTCAGGCAAGGATGAATACTTCAATGAGCGCTACCAGGCTGCCCGTGAAAAGTATTACAACCGCTTGACACACATCATTGAGGAAAAACAGGAAGATGACTAAGAAGCTCTGGACGACTGATCCCGGGCTTTTTTTGAGCACATGAAAACGGATCCCGCGCGGGATCCGTTCCGGTCTCTATTCAGTCAGTTCACTCAGCGCGCTTTCAATGATGGTGTCGGCAGGCTTCTGAGCTTCAGGGTCCCATTCACGCAGGAAGAGACACCAGTATTCATCATAGGTCAGGCCGCTGGCGCTGACCTTCTTCGCAAGCTCTTTGCCGATATAGCGGAAGTATGAGGCGTCGGCCTCGCAGCCGGTGATGATTTCTTTATTCTCGGGACACCGTTCGATAAAGCCGTATTTTGCGGCGTTCTTACTCAGCCACTTGTAGCAGTCGGTGGTGCGGAAGTCCTCGTATTTTTCATAGGTCGCCGCGAAGGTGCAGGAGAGGCCGGTCTGGAATTCGCAGAAACCGGCTTTGCCGACCATCAGGTCGGCGGCTCTTTCGCCTTCGGTTTTGACGAAGTAATTGTAGGAATTGTTTATGGATTCATATCCCATATAGGAGGAGGCGATGAAGAAGGCGTCCCCGTCGGACAGCGCGTTCATGCACATATCGACGGCCGCTTCTCCCGCTTCCTTTCGCATCCGCATGCCGTCCACTGAATATTCAGTGGTGATATTGATCAGATCGGAAGGAGCGTAGTGTTCACTCAGGTAATATGTTTTATTGACAAGAACAGAAGTGCTGTCAGGTTCTTTGATTTCCTTCGCCCGGTGGTAGTTGGTTCGGTAGGTGCCGCTCAGCTCAAACTTTCCGTTTGTGTTTTCGCCCCGCATTTCCGTGCAGTCGGCAATATAATCGTTCTCGTCCCACTGGTAATCGAATGTCAGCAGCGGCACAAGCTCATTGAACTCAAGATTTTTAAAGAGATTGATCAGCTGATCCTCTTCATATCCCGCCTCAGCCAGGCGGCTGTAGAGAAGGAAATTCAGATCTGTGAGCAGACTGCTGTCATCGGCGGCAGCGTAGAGAGGAAGATATTCCTTTTTCAATGTGCCTCTGCGGATGGCGTCAGCCAGCGGATGGGAATAATAGCCGTTCTCTGTGATCAGCTGATCCAGGCCGGCTTCCTGAACCGCGGCAGCTTCTTCTTTTGTATAGCCCAGCTTCGTTAAGGCTCTTTCCCGCTTCATTGCCGGATATTTGATCGCAAAGACAATTCCGCCGATCAGCAGGACAGGGAAAATCAGCAGCCACCAGCGGACTCTTCTTCTCGGTTTCTTTTTTCCTTTTGCGCGTTTCTTTTCACTCATTTCAGGACCTCAAACTGATTCCATGGCGATGTGTGCGGCGGATTGTGCTCAATCACAACCGGTTCTTTTCTGACCGGATGGGGAAACTCGAGCCTGCAGGCATAGAGACCGATCGGGCCTCTGGAGGCGGCAGGGTTGTAGCGCTGATCATGGACCAGGGGAAGATGGCGGCTGGCAAACTGGACGCGGATCTGATGGGAGCGGCCTGTTTTGAGGCTGACCCTGACCAGAGCCTTTCCGTTTCTTTCCTCAATCACTTCATAGGAAAGCTCGCTGTATTTGCCATGGACTTCATCCGTTACCCTGGTGGTGTTTGTTCTGGAGTCTTTGACAAGATAATCTTTTAAAGTTCCGCTTTTTTCCTTCGGGATGCCATCCAGTACCGCCAGGTACTGTTTTTTCATCTGCCTGGTGCGCACCGAATCCGAAAGCCTGGAAGCGGCTTTGGAGGTTCTCGCGAAAACCATCACGCCGCCGACCGGACGGTCCAGACGGTGGACAAGACCGATGAACACATTGCCGGGCTTGTTGTACTTTTCGCGGATATATTCCCGGCATAGATCAAGCATACTGTCATCCTGCGACTCATCCGGGGCGCTTGGCACATTGGCCGGTTTCTCCACGCAGAGGACGTGGTTGTCCTCATAGAGAACGCTGATCATAAACGCTCCCAGCGTCCGAAAATGCCGCAGGGAAGCAGGAGGTCCCTGTTTAAAACAGGCAGGGCAACCTCGCCGGTTTCCACCTTTCCGTCCGGATGGGACGGCAGGATCATCGTCTTCATCATGTTTTCAAGAACGATGGAGGAGAAGCCTGTTGTATAGCTGTTGATCAGGAAGAAGAGGGCGTTGTCATCCAGAATGTCAACGCAGGCGCTGATCAGTCCGGCGATCTCTTTTTCAAACTTCCACATTTCGCCATCCGGTCCCCGGCCATAGGAAGGCGGGTCCATGAGGATGCCGTGGTATGTGCGTCCTCTTCTTTTTTCGCGTTCGACGAATTTGAGACAGTCATCGACGATAAAGCGGATTTTCTTATCCGACAGACCGCAGAGATCACGGTTTTCCTTGGCCCACTGCACCATGCCTTTGGAAGCGTCGACATGAACGACCTCGGCCGCTCCCGCCGCCGCGCAGGCCATGGTGGCGCCGCCGGTATAGGCAAACAGGTTCAGCACACGGATTTCCTCATCCGGGTATTTCCGGATCAATTCACTCATCCAGTCCCAGTTGACCGCCTGTTCGGGGAACAGGCCGGTGTGCTTGAAGCCGGTCGGGGAAACCTTGAATGTCAGCTCTCTGTAGCTGACTGTCCAGGAGTCCGGAAGCTTCTTTTTATATTCCCAGCTGCCGCCGCCCTTATTGGAACGGTGGTAGACAGCGTCGGCTTTTTTCCAGGCGCCTTTTCCTGTTTCCGCGGGCCAGATTGCCTGGGGATCGGGACGGCGCAGGACAATGCCCTGCCACTGTTCAAGTTTTTCGCCGCTGCCGGCATCTATACAGGAGTAATCACTCCATTGATCTGCTTTTCTCAACATATCGGAACCTCGTGGGTATTATATCATGCCCGCTGTGATTTCATCATTCTGTCATCGCCAAAGGGCAGGGGCACACATTCTTCTATGTTATAATGGGCGCAGTCTTTCAGTCAGACTGAACAGGAAAAGAGTTAATACGATGATCGATATAAATACATTGAATGAAAACCAGAAAGAGGCGGTGCTCAGCGACGATCAGCACATGCGCGTGATTGCCGGGGCAGGATCGGGAAAAACAAGGGTGCTGACTATGCGCATTGCCCACCTGATCGAGGATGAGGATGTGCGGGAGACAAGAATCCTTGCCATCACCTTCACCAACAAGGCCGCCAATGAAATGAAGGAGAGAATCCGGAAGATGTTGCCGGACAGGCTGTATGAGCCCTGGATCTCCACCATCCATTCCTTATGCGTGCGCATCCTGCGGGAGGATATCCAGGCGATGGGCTATCCCCGCAATTTCACGATTATGGACGCCGAAGACCAGAAGGCGGTTCTCAAGGAAGCCTACAAACAGCTCAATGTCGACGCCCAGAGCTATTCCTACGCCTCCATGCTCAGCTATATTTCCAACAACAAAAGCGCGGAAATCTCCGTTGAGCACGCAAAGGATCTGGCCGGCGGCTTTTATGATGAGGCCATCAAGGCCAAAATCTATGAATACTATGTCAGCCGCCAGGAGGCGCTCTTCGCCCTGGACTTTGACGATCTGATCCTGTGGACCGTACGAATGTTCAAAAGATATGACGAGATTCTTGCCAAATGGCAGCGGCGCTTTGAATATATCCTGGTCGATGAGTTCCAGGACATCGACAACGTGCAGTATAAGCTGATCACGCTTCTGGCCGGCGCCCGCAACAATCTTTATGTTGTCGGCGATCCCGACCAGACCATCTATACATGGCGCGGGGCCGATGTGAACATCATCATGAACTTTGAAAAAGATTATCCCGACGTCAGAACCATTATCCTCAACGAGAACTACCGTTCCACCGACGCGATCCTCAACGGCGCCAACTCGGTGATCAAAAACAACCGCCACAGAGTGAAGAAGGATCTCTTCACCTCCCGCACGTCGGATGAGAAAATCACCCACTACGCCAGTGTGAGCGATGAATACCAGGCGGCCTGGATCGCCGAAAAGATCGGGGAACTCCACAGAAAAGGCAAGTCCTACCGGGATATCGCCATTCTCTACCGTTCAAATTATCTATCCCGCTCTCTTGAAAAAGGCCTTCTCGACGCCCGTATTCCTTATATTATTTACGGCGGCATCCGCTTCTATGAACGCCAGGAGGTCAAGGACGCCCTGTGCTATCTGAGAATGGTGGCCGGCGCCGATGATCTGGCGCTGATGAGAATCCTCAACAAGCCCAAGCGCGGCATCGGCAACAAGACCATGGACGCGATTGCCGAAGAGGCCAGAAGAACCCATGTCTCGATGTACGAAGTGCTGAAGAGAAACGAGATCTTCTCCGGCAAAAACAAGAGGACAATCGAAAACTTTACAGCCATGATCGAAGGCTGGCGCACAGCCGCTTCACAGGGCATGGAGATTTTCCGCCTGTTTGAAAAGATTATCGATGAGTCCGGCTACCGGGCAATGCTGGAAGCCAACAAGGAAACCGACAGGATTGAAAACCTGAAGGAACTGATCGATGACGTCAGGGAGTTTGCCGAGGACTATCCGGAAAGCACCCTGGACGAATACCTGCAGCTGGTCTCTCTCTATGGCGACCGTGAGGAAACCATGAGCTCGGAATATGTCCAGCTGATGACAGTCCACGCCGCCAAGGGACTTGAGTTCGATACCGTCTTTGTCTCGGATCTCAACGAAGGAATCTTCCCGAATGAAAGAGCGATGAACGAAAGCGGCAGCAGAGGCGTGGAAGAGGAAAGAAGACTTGCCTATGTGGCCTTCACCAGAGCCAGAAACAAGCTTTTCCTCTGCGAGGCGGGCGGCTTCAGCTATATCCTGCAGCGGCCCCGCACCAGCTCCCGCTTCATCCGTGAAATTGACGAGGCTTATATCGAGCACTTCGGCGCTGATTCGCACCGGAGCCTGGACCGCGGCAGCTTTGACGTGCAGCTCTCCGGCGTATTGTTTGACAAGGACCCGGGTTCCTTCGGCCAGCGGATTCACGAAACAGCCGCAGCCCAGTTAAAGAAAGGGGAACTGGTCAGCCACGCCAAGTTCGGCGACGGCGTGGTCATTTCCTGTAAGAACGGCATTGCCGAAATCGCCTTCCCGTATCCTCACGGGGTCAAGAAAATCGCGGCTGGCCATCCCAGCCTGAAAAGAAAAGCGCAGATGCGCAGCTAGAGGTTTGTATGAGTGAAGACAGACTGACATTGATGAGAGAGCTTGTGGACTCTCTGAATACAGCCGCCGACGCCTACTACAACGGACAGAGCGAACTGATGACCGACTATGAGTGGGACGCCATGTTCGACCGCCTGAAGAGGCTCGAGGAGGAAACCGGAACAGTCCTGGCCGACAGCCCGACCATGAATGTGTCCGCCGACAATATTGCCGGGCAGAAGGAGGAACATGAATTCGCCGCTCTTTCTCTGGCCAAAACCAAGAAGATCGAAGATCTGGTCAAATGGGCCGGCTCCAGAAAGATCTGGGTCAGCTGGAAGCTGGACGGTCTGACCCTGGTTGTGACCTATGACCGGGGCAGGCTGAATAAGGTCGTCACCAGAGGCGATGGCCACACCGGCACCAACATCACCCATCTGGCGCCTGCCATCCACGGCATTCCCGCCCGCATCGCTGACAAGGGCCACCTTGTCATCCGCGGTGAAGCGGTGATTTCCTACGCGGATTTCGAAAAGTTCAGGATGGAGTCCGGCGAAGATTACGCCAATCCGAGAAACCTTGCGTCGGGGTCGCTCTCTCTTAAGGATATCGACGAAGTGCGCAGAAGAGAAATCCACTGGATTCCCTTCACCCTTGTCCATTCAGATCAGGAAATCAGCTCCTGGGGTGAGCGGATGGATTATCTGGAAAAGCTCGGCTTTGCGACCGTCACTCACAAAGCGGTGGACACTCCTGATTTTGAAACCATCAGCGCCGCCGTGGCTGAATTCACGGAAGAAGTCACTTCCGGTGCCAATCCCTATCCGGTCGACGGTCTTGTCATCGTCTATGACGATACCGCCTATGCTGCTACCGGCTCCGTGACCGGCCACCACGCCACAAGAGCGGGCTACGCCTTCAAGTGGCAGGATGAAGCGGTTGAATCGGAACTTGAATACATCGAGTGGTCATGCGCCGCCTCAACCATCACCCCGGTCGCTGTCTTCAAGCCGGTGGAGATCGAAGGCACAACCGTAAAGCGCGCTTCCCTGTGCAACATCAGCGAATGCGAAAGACTGCATATCGGTGACAAAGGAACGCTCCTTTCCGTCATCAAGGCCAACAAGATCATCCCGAAGGTCATCCATGTCACAAAAACAGAAGGAAAATTCGAGATTCCTTCCGTCTGTCCGGTATGCGGTGAAAAGACTGTGATCAACATTTCCGAAAACAGCGGCACAAAGACACTGAAATGCACCAATCCTTCCTGCGCCGCCAAACAGCTCAAGAAATACACCCGCTTTGTTTCAAAGCAGGGTATGGATATCGACGGCATTTCCGAAGCGACGCTTTCACGTTTCATCAATGAAGGCTGGATTCACAGCTATGGCGACATCTTCCGCCTGAACAGCCATCTCGATGAGATTGCCGCGCTGGAAGGCTTCGGTGAAAAGTCCGCCGCCAACATCGAGGCTTCTTTGACAAAAGCGAGAAAAGCCGATGAGGCAAAACTGGTCTTCGCCCTGAATATCCCGCTGGTCGGCCAGGACGTCGCCAAGCGTCTGCTTGGCGTCTATCCTCTTGGTGAACTGGTGGAGAAAGCGGAAACCACACAGGATCCGCAGTTCTTCTCCTCCATCGACGGCATCGGCCCGGAAAAATCGGCCGCCTTCATCACATGGTTCAAAGATCCCGAAAACATGGCTGCTTTCAAAGACCTGCTCACTGAAATCGAAGTGCAGAGAAACGAAAGCGCGCCGGAAGGAAACCGCTGCGAAGGACTGACATTCGTGGTGACCGGCGACGTTTATCAGTACGCCAACCGGAACGCCCTCAAGGCTTACATCGAATCGCAGGGCGGCAAGGTCACCGGCTCTGTTTCTAAGTCAACAAGCTTCTTGATCAACAACGACCTGGAAAGCACCTCCTCCAAAAACACAAAAGCCAAGTCGCTCGGAATCGAAATCATCTCGGAAGAGGAGTTTATCCGCCGCTTTGCCTGAAACATAAGCTTCAGGAGTTGAAAAGACCCGCACCATTCATTAAAATGAACCGGTACATATATTCTTAAGCCCGGCGGCGTGATTCTTAAATCATCCCGGCGAGACTGGTCATAAGGACCGAAAGAGGGTAGAATATACGCGGAGAAAGATATTTATGGCTAGTGAAAAAGTTAAGTCAGCCGCGAAGAAAAAAGCGGCAGGTAAGAAAAGAAATTTACATACAACGGGCTTTATCTTCTGGATCTGCCTGATCCTGATCGCGGCCCCGATCGCGGTGCTTGGCTGGATTCTCCTGTCAAGCGCGATGGATACCGGCAGCCCGGTTCTCGGCAACCGCTATGAAGGCGATCTTGACCCGGCCATCACAAAGGAACAGCTGGCCGAAGTCGAAACAGCCGTGGGCGGTCTTGAAGGAATCGAAAAGGCAAGCGTGGAGATGGTGACTGCCACCATGCGCGTTTATGCTGATGTACCGGATGACTGGGGCATTGACTCCGTCAAGGAAAAGGCCTCCGAGATTTATGAAACCGTGACCGGCATCCTTGATCCGGCTGTCTATTTCACCCAGACAGACGGCCGCAAGATGTATGACATCGAAGTGCATGTCTACAACCTGGCGGAAAACCGTGAATCCGATGAATTCGTCTACGTCATCCGCAACAAGTCCTCCTCGATGGAATCGCCGATCAGCTCAGTTGTCAGTGAACCTGTCGACGCGGAACTTGCCCAGCAGTTAAGAGATGACGTCGAAGCCCGCAAAGCCGCGGAAGCCGAAAGAGAAGCGGCCGAGGAAGCGGAAGCCGCAGGCGAAACCGAAGCCGGTGAAGGTGAAGAAGCGCCTGCCGAAGAAGGTTCTGAAGAAAACACAGAAGGGTAATTGAAAGGGGCGTCTGCCCCCTTTTAAAATACATTTATGGAAAAGAACGAAACATATATCGCGCAATGCGAAGGCTATACAGAAGACGGCGCCGGTGTGGTTAAGATCGGCGGTTTTGTCATTTTCGTCCCGGGACTTATAGAACATGAAACAGCCGAGATCGGCATCACGAAACTCAACAAGAATTACGGCTATGGCCGGGTGGTCAGGATTATTGAACCCTCAGAGCACCGGACGGAGCCCGTCTGTAAAATTGCCCGTCCCTGCGGCGGCTGCCAGCTTCAGCATATGGATGACGCCGAGCAGAGACACTTCAAAGAGGAAAAGGTGCGGATGTGCTTCCGCTCCAACGCCGGCATGGAGCCGGAAATCCTCCCCATTTTAAAAGCGGAGCCTTTTGAGCATTACCGCAACAAGGTTCAGATCCCGGTCCAGCTCAACAAAGGAAAAGTGGAAATGGGATTCTATCAGAACCACACTAACCGCATTGTCGAAACCGACACATGCTATGTACAGTCGCAGCTTTCCAATGAAATCTCCGCTTTCCTGAAAAAGCAGTTTGAGATTTACAGCTGCGCCTCCGTGATCCGCCATGTTTTAATCAAGCACGCCCACCGCACCGGTCAGGTCATGGTCACCCTGATTGTAAGAAACTACCCGTTCAAAGGGTGCGATAAGCTGAAGGACGCTCTTTTGAAAAAATACCCGCAGATCAAAAGCTTTTCAGCCATCATCAACAGAAGGGAAGACAATGTCATTCTCGACGGCAGGGATGTACTGATCGCGGGCAATCCATGGATCGAGGAAACACTGCTTGGCTGCACATTCCGCATCAGCGCACGATCCTTTTACCAGATCAACCCCTACGCCACGGAAATTCTTTATACCAAAGCGATTGAGGCGGCAGGGCTTACAGGAAAGGAAACACTGATCGACCTTTACTGCGGCACCGGCACCATGGGCATCATCGCCGCTTCAAAAGCGAAAAAGGTCTATGGAATTGAAATTGTCCCTGACGCGGTCAGAGACGCGAAGATCAACGCTGAAAACAACCATGTGGAAAACATAGAATTCCTGTGCATGGATGCCGGCAAAGGCGCCCAGGCAATCCTGCGCTCCAGAATCAAAGCGGATGCCGTGATTGTGGACCCGCCCCGCAAAGGATGTTCCAGAGACACCATTGATGCAATTGTTAAAATTTCACCGCAGAGACTTGTCTATGTCTCCTGCGATCCGGCCACCCTGGCAAGGGATGTGAAGATTCTCAGTGAACAGGGATATAAGCTGCAGTCGGTGCAGCCGGTGGACATGTTCCCGCATACAACACACATCGAGACTATAGTGTTGCTACAAAAGTTGAACTCGTAGAAATCCTTTATTTTAAGCACTTTTTTGAGCATTTCACCTTCGGTGAGACTGACTGGTCGAAGCGCGGAAAACGCCTCGAAAAGTATGTCCGGGTGGCTATAGCCACGTTGATTATGGACGTTTATTTTCTGCATTTCGCAGTAAGTAAGCGTCCTTTTTTGTTGCAGAAAAATGAGGAAAGGAGGAGAGCAGATGGAGTTTGACTATTTCTATGGACCGGAAGATGCCGAGCAGTATCAGTTCTATCGGATCCCGAAGCTGCTGATCACCAGCGAGCGTTTTAAAGATGTCTCGGTCGAGTCAAAGCTTCTGTATGGTCTGATGCTGGACCGGCTCTCTTTATCAATAAAAAACGGGTGGTTCGATTCGCTCAACCGGGCGTACATCATCTACACCATTGAGGATGTCACCGAGGATATGCATTGTGGCAGCCAAAAAGCAGTGAAGCTTGTTGCTGAACTGGAGAAGAAGGCAGGGCTCATCAAAAAGAAGCGTCAGGGACTTGGAAAGCCTTCGCTGATCTATGTTCTGAAGTTTTCCACAGTCTGTCCACAAAAGACTTCGGAATCACAATTCAAGAATGGTGAAAATCACAATTCTGGAAATGTGAAAATCACAACTCAAGAATTTCCGAATTCACAACCTAATAAAACTAAT
>CACYNH010000034.1 GCA_902775735.1 uncultured Erysipelotrichaceae bacterium | reverse complement strand
AAGAGCCGCGTTTCTTAAGCGCCTGCTCTTTGCGGACATTTCAGTGCAATATTCAAACAGCTTTGGATACCTGTTTTCTTTGATGTGTAACTTGACGACTGAATACATATAATGTGCTACCTTTGTGCCTTCATTATATTCCAATGTAGCTTACAGCGCAATATGCAGCAACATCATTTCGCAAAGATTTCACACATTACTGAAGTAACGCTCACATCAGTTCGCTGCAGGCTTTCTAAGGCACAATTCATCCCCGCCCAAGTTTTAAAACTATGGACGGGGTCATCTTGCCGGTCAAATAAAAACGGATCGCGTCGGTGTTTTTCTCAATGGCCCAGAGAAATGTGACAGGATAATGCTGTTTCGCAAATTCAATCAGAGCCGATCCGATTCCCTGATTCCAGAAGAAATAATCGACATAGAGTTCTGCGATCTCATTTCCTTCGATATGGATCATTCCCTTCACGATCCCGTCGTCATAGACAAAGATGTGATCAAGAATTTCCGGTGAGGAATACTTCTCCGCCACGGAAAGCACCTGAAGCTCCCCGAACGAATAAGCATCGTCCTGAAAGATCGGGCGGAATTTGATTCTTTTTGCGAACACCAGAATTTCCGCAATTCTCGAAAGATCTCTTTTTTCCGCTTTTCTGATCATTTCCATTCCCCTCACAACAGTAACATTATAGCTTTGTGCATTCCGCCTATGCATGGCGACTTTTTCTTAAGCTGAAATCAGTTTCATGACGGCAGAAAGAAAAGCCTCCGGTCAGAAGAATGCGGATAACCGGAAGCTTAATGGATTTGCTGTATGAGTGCAGTGAAAGATGAGTTATTCATCTTACAGGTTTGCTGAAGTACGGCTTTGAATCAGTACTGAAGCAGATCACTTCAGGATCATTGCCATTTCGATTTCATCGCCGTCTTCATTTCCGGTCGGCATAAATCCCATGCCTTTATAAAGATTCAGGGCAGCGGGATTGGCTTTATTGCATGTTAATGCGATCCGGTCTGAATCACCGAACGGCTTTGTCCGGATGTATTCAATGACACGCTCCATAGCCTGTCTGCCATAGCCTTTTCCCTGTTCGTCTTGATCGATCATCATATGCCAGATATCGTATTCCGGCACATCATAGTCATAGATCACCATGACATAGCCGACCATTTTTTCGTCCGCACAGATGCCGAACGGCTGGCACTGGTCTCTGTAGACATACGCCTGGGCAAGGCTTCTTATGGGATGGGAGACAAACTCCTCCTGTCCCTCGCCAAGGTTCAGATTGAAAGCGTCGATGAAGTTGTTTTCTGTGATTGGTTTCAGTTGAATCATTTACACCTCTTTGCAAATAATGCAGAATCCAGTATACAGGTTTTACTATTCACCATCACTGTAATGGTACTGGTTCAGCTTTGCGCCGAAGGCAAGGCAGTACAGCGCTCCTGCGATCCCCAGGACAAACATCATCAGCGCAGCGCCGGACCCCTTCTCGCTTCCAAAAAGCATCGTCAGGAGCCCACTTCTGTTCAGCATAAACGGCTCACAGATATGATCCACCGCAAACCCGCCGAAGAGCAGGCCCAGCGGGATGGTGAAAAACTGCAGTGTGTTCCGGCAGGCGTAGACTCTTCCCAGCAGATGATCAGGAATCGTGTTTTTCATAATGACATTCTGGTTTGCGGCCATCAAAGGCACAAACACCCATCCCAGAAACTGTCCGATGCACCATACGACCGGACTGCGGGAAAATGCCAGCAGGAAGTTTTCGGTTCCCAGTGAAAACAGCATGCTTAAATACACGATCCGCACTCTGTCCTTCGGCTTTGGCATATGGATCGCCATAAGACTTCCGAAGACCATCGCGATTCCTGAGCAGGAAGTGACCATACCAAGAACACTGTTTCCCTTTTGGGGAATGATCAGTGCCGGCAGAACAGCATCAAAGGCTGATGCAATGAAATTCACCCCTGCCATAAAGAGAATCATATACAGAATCATCGGGGTTTCTCTGAGATAAACAAGCCCCTCATTTGCCAACTGCAGGACACTGCCCTGTGAGGCGCTGTTCTCTTTGTTTTCCGGTACCTCAACAAAGAAAGCCAGAGCAATGAATGCAGTCACAAATGTGATCAGATCGGTCATGATTGCCATGTCCAGTCCGCCGATGCCGTAAAGTGCCGCCGCAATGAGCGGATTGCCGATGGAGATCAATGATCTTGACAGCTGCTGCAGTCCGCCTGTTTTCTGGTAATACTCCTTCGGCGTCAGCCTTGTATAGGCGACTTCCGAAGCCGGCTGCTGAACTGTATTCATGAACCCTGAGATGACATTGATCAGATACAAATGCCAGATCTGCAGAGTCCCGTTTCTGTACAGCAAAAGCACAGCCAGTGTGCTGAGCGCGGCCAGCGAGTCGCATATCAGCATCAGTTTCTTTTTGTTATATCTGTCGGAAAGAGCGCCGGCAAAAATGCTCATGATGACATATGGCGCATAGGTGCATACCGTCAATGCCGCGGTACTGAGCGCGGATCCGGTTTTTTCATACAGCCACAGCGTCAGCGCGAATTCCGTGATGGCGCTGCCAAGCTGTGAGAGGCTCTGTGTGCTCCAGAGAATATAAAAGTATTTCAGTTTGTTTTCTTTTTTCTTGTTCATAGCTTCGCTCCTTTCATAGAGAAAGCGCAAAGCCTGAGGATTCTTATTCCTCCACGCAGTCTCCTCAGGCTCTGCGCGGAGCGTAAACAGTGCAGTTTCTCATCATTTCCTCCAGCCGGTTTTTTGCCGGTTTTCTTTTATGAAGAAAGCAGGATCATGCTTTCCTGCAGATATAAAGAAGATGGTTGGTATTGCCCAGAAGCTCGCGTTTTTCCGCGATGTTCAGATACCACTTAGTGAATGCCGCAAAGTCCTCATCCCTGATTTCGAAATCAGGACTGTGCTCCACAGCTTCAAGAACCCAGTCGCATCCGGCGGTGGTGATATGCTCAACAGGTTTTGAGACGAACAGGTTTTCAAACTCCTCAATGTCATAGCCGGTGAACAGCTGTTCTTTGAAATGCTGCACTTTATAGTTGTCTGTGAAGTTTTCCTTCTGTCCGAAAGCCCAGTTTCCGCTCAGGTAATTGGCATACATGATTCCGTAAACGGAAAGGAAAGCAAAGAAAAGGATTCCGTTTTTCTTTGTGACCCGGATCGCCTCATCGATTGCCTGATTGATTTCTTCAGGATCGTAAAGGTGATAAAGCGGTCCCAATACAAGCGTCAGATCAAACGATTCGCTCACAAGCATCGAAAGATCAGCGGCGTCTGCCTGAATTGATACAAGGTTTTCCAGTCCCCTGCTGTTTTCACGCAGCTTTTCCAGATTGCTTTCCACCAGTTCCACTGCGGTAACATTCATGCCTTCCTTCGCCAGGGCAATGGAATACCTTCCGGTTCCTGCCCCTGTTTCAAGTATATTGAAGCCTTTGTCCGCAAAACGGTGAATATAATGCATGGTCACGGCATATTCCAGCTGCCCCTGGCGGCTGGTCTGAAGACGTTTCTCTTCATCGACCATGCTGTAGAAGCTGCCGATGATTTCTTTTCTGGTGCTCATAATAAATCACCTCCTGTCTTAATGAACCGGTTCTGTACGTATTTCCGCATCTTCTCCATACTCTTCTTTACGGGAAGCCTGATCCAGAAGAATCATCAGTACAGTGAATTCGGCAAGATCCACATAAGGAAGATCATTGACCCCGTCAACGCAGTACAGGATATATTCCGGCAGGAGACATCAGCACCGTCTGAATGACCGGTATTGCGCTTAGCGCATACCGCAATAACTTTTTTATTTCTTTGATGCAGATTTCCGGACAGTCCGCCGGAACTTCTTTGCCGGCCATGCTTTCAATCTTTTATACAGCGGTTATGATCATGAGAGTGCGTGACGCTGTGCGTGTGAGTCTCTCTGTCATGCGAATGTGTGAAAGTGTACTGTTCAGCAGCCTTTTCTTCCGGATTTGTGATCTTCGATTGAACATGCGCTGGCTGTGCCGAGTTCAACCAGACCCGCATCAGCCGGATCGATGGACACTCTGCCATCCTCAAAGACAAACGCGGGAATTCCCACATCGCCGATCGCCTTCATGCGGTCAAACACCGGGTTTGTGTCTCTCAGTCTTGTGAACGCGCTCATGTTCCGGATATTTTCGCCGATGTTGATGTACTCAAATTCATCCTCACGTCCTTTGATCTGCTCATGGACATAATCGCAATAAGGGCAGGTGGGCATTCCATAAACTTTAATCATTTTCTTCATCTCCATTTCTATAATCTGATTGTACTGATTTAAGCGGATGGTTCACAAGTCTGATGCATGATTATGCATAAACCTGCGCCTGCAGCGTTTCATTTTGATTGAAAGTATCAGCTGATCATATGCAGACGCGGCGCATTCTGTGCGGTCTGTGATCACGTAAGAAACCTGATCAGGATGTTTCATATCTGCGGTTGATTGAACATGCCTGAATTCAATAAGGCCGTCCCGGTTCAGACTGTTTGTGTCAGAAACCATACCTGCATTACCGCAGATACGGCATGGCGTAGAGATTCAGTGATGTGTCAGAAGGCAGACATTTTCCACATGCCGGGTGAACGGGAAATTGTCGACAGGAACAGCCTGCTTTATTCGGTAGCCTGCTCTGGCAAGAATGCGGATGTCCCTGATCTGTGTTTTCGGATTGCAGGAAACATAGACGATCTTCTTCGGGGAAAGACGGATGAGTGTTCTGAGGAACGATTCCTCCATGCCGCTTCTTGGCGGATCAAGAAAAACCACATCCGGTTTGCTCTTCATTTTCTGAATGAAATGGGATGCGTCATCGGCGTGGAACTCTGCGTTTTCTATGCCATTGAGAACCATGTTTCTTTCCGCGTCCTTAATTGCCTGCTCATTGATCTCCACCCCGATGACATGCTTACAAAGAGGCGCGGCGGACAAAGCGATGGTGCCGATGCCGCAGCAGACGTCAAAGACAAGATCATTCTTTTTTAACTGTGCCATTTCCAGGGCGGTATTATAGATGATCTCGGTCTGTTCGGGGTTGACCTGGTAAAAAGACTGCGGGGAAATTCTGAACTGAAGATTTCCGATCCTGTCGGTGATATATCCTTTTCCATAGACCACGTCAGATCTTCTGCCAAGGATCATGGAAGTATGTTCATGGTTGTAATTGAGGATGACTGTCTGAATTTCAGGATGGGTTTCCACGAGTTTCTTAATGAATGTTTTTGAGGAAGGCAGTCCTTTTGAGCCGATGACAAGAACACACATGACAGTCTGTTCACTTCTGGAGACTCTTAAGTAACAATGCCTTAAAACGCCCCTGCCGGTGTCTTCATTATAGGCGTCGATTTTAAAGGAGGAAGCCAGATCGCAGATGGTTTTTAATATGTCATTGGCTTTCACATGCTGGATCAGGCACATTGTGGAATTCAGCAGCTTATGGCTGTTTTCTTCATATAAACCGGCATGAATCTTTCCGGTTTTATCGGAATAAAAGGAAGCGTAGATCTTATGGCGGTAATGGTACGGATCCTTCATGCCCTTGATCTCATCCACTTTGATTTTTCCGAACAGCTTCTGCACATATTCCTGCTTATGCTGCAGAGTTGTTTCATATTCCTGATCAATATACGCGCAGCCGCCGCATTTCTTTCTCACCGGACATGTTTTCACAGCACAACCTCCTTAAGAGAATGGACGACATTCTCTGTTTTTCTCTTTAAAACTTCATAGGACTGATGGCCGCATGCCGCAAGAATACAGTTTGAAATGCCAAGAGCTTCGGCTGTTTCAAAATCATGATCTGTATCGCCGATATAGAGGCATTCTTCAGGGCTGACATCCGAGCTTTCCATCCATTTCTTTGCCATTTCCACTTTTGAGGCTGCCAGGGCGTTGTCCATTCCAAGAATCTCATCAAAGTAATGGGCTATATGAAGCTGGTGGCACTGGTTCAGTAACGCTTCATGCCTGGAAGCGGAAAGGATCACATTCCGGTATCCCTTTTCGATGGATTCCCTGATCAGTTCCTCAAACCCTTCCACAAGCCTGCAGGTGTCAAATCCTCTGTCATAGAGATCGTTGAATTCCACTGAGATGTCTTCATACGTTTCATCCTCAAAGGTATAGCCGAGTTTGTAGTAGTATTCGATGACAGGGAAGCAGAAAAGCTCACGGTATTCTTCCGGTGTATAGCCTGCTCTGAGTCCCCTTTTTTCAAGCATCTGATTTTCAATATCGAGACAAAGATGAAGATCATCGAGAATTGTCCCGTTAAAATCCCATATCACTGTTTTCATGGACATGATTATATCAAAAAAAAGCATAAGAAAACTGCCGGTGCTGATGCGCATCGGCAGTCCTGTCTTACTTCAGCGGTGTGATGCTTTCTTCGGTCAGGAATCTTGAATCGTAAGCTTTGGGAACAGCGTCGCATGTTTCCTGATACCATTCAAGCATTTTCAGTTTCAGATCAAGAATGATGTTTTTGTATTCTTCTTCATCAATGCGGTTGATCATTTCCTTCGGATCTTTTTCAAGATCATAGAATTCATCACTGTCACCCATACGAAGAACATATTTGTATGTGCCATCGGTGATCATCGTGCCTTTGGCATGGGCTTCATCATCCGCTTCTGCGTTCATCTTTGCCCAGTAGTCGCTTGTCTTTTTCGGTCCTTCCTCGCCGTATTTATGATATTCATCGGCCTGTTTTTCACATGCCCTTCTGCCGCCTTCACAGAACGCGTATTCCCGGACTTTGTTTTCCCTGTTTTCAATCACAGGTCTTAAGCTGATCCCGAAATGATCATGAGTCGGTTCCACGCCGGCATAGTCCATGACTGTGGCATAGAAGTCAACGAGTTCCGCGATGGATTTTGTATTGCCCGGATTCACTGCTTCTGATTTGGGTGGCTTCACCAGCAAAGGCACTCTTGTCAGGATATCCTCAAAGCTGTTCTGCGCCTTTTCCGGCAGGTCAAAGTCGCCGGCGAAATCACCGTGGTCGGAAATGAAGAAGATGGCGGAGTCATCATAGATGCCCGCCTCTTTGAGGGCATCGATAATCATGCCGAACAGATCGTCGATATAGGAGCACTGGGCCAGGTAGACCCTCTGCACTTCCTTCCACTGTTCTTCGCTGAATCCGCCAAGTTCAGCGAACTCGCGCAGTTTCTGAATCATCTTTGATTTGCCCTTTGTGTCTCTGTAATGCACACGCTCTTCAATCAGGTCAGGATTGATGCGCTCATAGTGTTCTCTGTCGGTGACGTAAGGCACATGCGGATTCATCCAGCCGACGAAAAGACACAAAGGATCATCGTCCTGCTTCTGTTTTCTGATTCTTTCGCAGGCCGCTTCTGTGTCGTCGATGTCTGTTTTGATTTCATCGATCACACCGATGTAATGGGAATACGGGAAGCCCTTGATGATTTCATGCCTTCCGCTGCCGATCAGAGGCTTTTCAGGCATGTTGATTTCATCAAACTGGGTGGCCATCAATCCCGGCACATTGGCCGCGATAAAGTCATTTCTGGTATTCATCCAGACTTTGTATCCTGCCTGTCTCAGTTCATAGAAGAGAGTATCTGTGCCTACGTGCATTAAGTAATGCATGGTCCGGTGACCGTGCACATGGGGATAAAGACCGGTTAAGAATGAGCATCTTGAAGGAACGCAGACAGGATTCTGGCAATAGGCGTTTTCAAAGGAAACAGCATCGTTTGCGGCGAAAGCATCCAGTCTGGGTGTGCAGGCAGCCGGATTGCCCATATGGCCCATGGTGTTCCAGCGCATCTCATCGGGATTGATGATTATGATATTGGGATGTTTTTTCATATGGATCCCCCTTTTGATAATGATCTTACCGGAATTATAGCAGGCAGATTCTGTTTGTATGAAGCTGCCTGCCCCGTTCAATGAAAAGATCCGCTTCCTGTATATACAGGAAACGGACCGTATTTTAAATAACTGCTTTCTTTGTTTTCTCAATCCAGAGAGAAACCGAAGCGTCTGAAGGCATGCGCCAGTCTCCTCTTGGCGAAAGCGTTACGGAGCCGACTTTGGGACCGTCAGGCAGGCAGCTTCTCTTGAACTGCTGGTGGAAGAAGCGGTTATAGAAACGGACCAGAGCCTCTCTGACTGTTTCCGGATCCACTTCACTGTAGGCGGCTGAAGCCAGGGCCAGAATCTTGTCGGGTTCAAAGCCGAAACGCATGACATAGAACAGGAAGAAGTCATTGAGATCATATTTGCCGATCTTGTCTTCCGTCTTCTGGGCAATCTGGCCGTCTTTGTTCGGTGTCAGCTCCGGTGAGATCGGGGTATCGACGATGGAAAGCAGAACGGTCTTCAGCTTTTCATCATTGCATGTATACGCATAGGTGCGGCAGATATACTGCACCAGTGTTTTGGGAACCGATGCGTTGACGCCGTACATCGACATGTGGTCACCGTTGTATGTGCACCAGCCAAGGGCGAGTTCGGAAAGATCTCCGGTTCCGACCACCAGACCGTTTTCCAGGTTGGCGGCGTCCATGAGGATGTAGGTTCTCATTCGTGCCTGGGCGTTTTCATAGGTGACATCCCCTTCTCCCTGGTATTCACCGGCGTGGCCGATATCCGCAAGGTGGGAAGCGACGCCCTTGCCGATGGGAACTTCACGGATTTCGACTTCCAGCGCCCTCATCAGATCCAGGGCGTTGTTGTAAGTGAGTGAAGTCGTATTGCCTTCACTCGGCATTGTGTAGCCGATGACATGAATATCCCTGACCAGTTTCTTCGCCTCATGGCAGACGATCAATGCCAGTGTGGAATCAAGACCGCCGGAAATGCCGATGACCAGGGTCTTGATGCCGGTGGCTCTGACTCTTGTCGCTAAGCCATTCGCCTGGATCTGCAGGATTTTGCGGCATCTTCTGCCTCTTTCATCATCGTCAGCCGGCACGAACGGGTTTCTCGGGATGAAATAGTTCTCTTTTATGAAAAGTTCTTTGAGCTCTTTTGATGTCAGTTCGGATTTGCCTGCCGCCTTGCAGGAAACCGGAATTCTTCTGTATGTCTCTTCCTCATCAGTGGTGAATGTGTTCTGGTGCATGCGGTTGTACATGCATTTTTCAAGATCGAGAAGAGCGGTTTCGACATGGCTCATTTCCGGGAAGATGGAATCATTGAGAATGGTTCCGTTTTCGGCGATGAGCGTATGGCCGCCGAAGACCAGATCGGTCGAGGATTCGCACATGCCGGCGGACACATAAACATACTCGCAGTAACATGACGCTGATTTGGAGGCGACCATGGTCCGTCTGTAGTCCTGTTTGCCGATGACCTCATCGGAAGCGGACGGATTGACGATGATGTTCGCCCCGGCCAGGCAGGCATGTGTGCCCGGGGTATCGGGAACCCATAAATCCTCGCAGATTTCAGCGCCGATCACCGCGCCGGAAACCGGATCCTCGAAAAGAAGATCCCAGCCGAAAGGAATTTCCTTTCCTTTGAGTGTGACCGTCTGATTCTTCACTTTCCTGCCGGAAGTGAACCAGCGGCTTTCATAGAATTCACTGTAAGTGGGAATATGGATTTTCGGAATGATGCCTTTGATCTCGCCCTGGGAAAGAACGGCCGCGCAGTTGAACAGTTCATTGCGCCATCTCAGCGGGATTCCGACAATCACGGTACAGCCGGCTGACTGTGTGGCTTCGGCAATCCGCAGAAGCTGTGTTTCCGCTTCATAGAGAAGTGTTTTCTGGTTGAAGAGATCGGCACATGTATAACCGGTAACGCAAAGCTCCGGAAAAGCGATCAGGCCGCAATCCGCATTCTCCTTAATCAGGCGGATGATTTCATCTGTATTGAAGACAGGGTCAGCCGGCTTTAAAACCGGTACGGCCGCGGCTGCTTTGATCATGGTGTTTTTCATATGAATCAGTCCTTTCAGTCAAGATAATGCCGGATTGCCTCAGGCACCATCGGATACATCTGTCCTTCCAGTTCTTTGATCTTTGTATAGAGTTCCCTGACTTTCGAGGAGGATACCTCCTGATAGTCAGCCGGCGTATGGATAATTTCAATGCAGTCCGCATAGCTGCTCAGAAATGGATCGGAAGCGATCATTTCCTCCACCGGCTCATTGTTTCTGACCATGCAGCAGATGCCGAAATGCCGGCACAGCTCATCCACATACTTCCAGCCTCTGCTCAGTTCGGGCAGCTTGTCCGAGCCGAACAGCAGTTTACAGAGATACCCCTGTTCTTCCAGGTGTTTCATCGTGATATAGGTGCGGGGCTGTTCTTCCGCCATGATTTCAAAATCAGAGACCTCCATCCATTCATGATATTTCGCGCAGTCCCTTAACATGGCAAGACGCGTTTCATCATCGAAGGCAAAGCTCTTTTTCTGATCTTCTGTAATATAGCGCATTTTGGAAGGCACAAAGATCACCTTGTCAAAGCCCGCTGCTCTGCGGGCAAAGTCCGCCAGTTCAATGTGCGCAATTGTTGGAGGATTGAACGCGCCGCCGTAGACGAGCGCTTTCAAATTCTGCCTCCGTGGAGCTTTTCGTACATTTCAGCGCGGACTTCGGCGACTTTGACGGTCAGGTCAACATAATGCTGGTGAGGCATTTCCGGACGCAGTTCACTCTCCCAGACCTTGTTTTCCAGCTGGTCTTTGATATAGGCCTTCTTGGTTTCGATATCAGGCAGATCGATAACAAGTTCGCCTTTGAGCAGATGGGGTACCAGAAGCTTTTCGATATGGATTGCCTTGATCGTTCTTCTTGCATGGTATGCGTCGGGATCGAGGTTGATGACTTCAATCTCATCGCCATCCCTGAATTCTTCCTCATCAAGAGCGATGATATCGCACTGTCCCTTGCCTTCTTCATCAAAGACTCTCCAGGCCATGAGCTTGCCCGGAATGATCGCTTTGGAAACGGAATCGGAGCACTTCATCTTCGGCGTATAGGAACCGTCCGCCTCTTTGACCGCGACAAGCTTGTACACGCCGCCGAAGACCGGATCGGTGGCGCTTGTGATCAGGTTTTCACCGACGCCATAGGAGTCGAAGGCAGCCCCTTCGTAAAGTTCCATGTTGGCCATCTTCTTTTCATCCAGGGAATTGGAAGCGACAAGTTTAATGTATGTCTTGCCTGCCTTGTCGAGTTCTTTTCTTAAGCGTTTGTAGCCTCTGGCAAGGTCGCCGGAATCGATTCTTGCGCTCTTGACTCTTCTGTTTGGATTGTCGGGATATTTCTCTTTGAGATAGTCGTCAATCCTGATCAGGTTGGGCAGCCCGCTTTCGAAGATGCTGTAGGTGTCGAGCAGTAAGGAAACATTGTCGGGATAGATATCGGCGTAAGCCTTGAATGCCTCAAACTCACTCGGAAAGAATTCGATGAAGCTGTGGGCGATGGTGCCGACTGCTTTGACGGCAGGTCCGAATCTCATTTCAGCCAGACAGTTGGCGGTGCCGATGCAGCCGCCGAGAATCGCCGCATAGGCGCCGTCGTTGCCGGCGGATTCGCCCTGGGCTCTTCTGGTGCCGAATTCCATGACGTTTCTGGGTCTGTGGATGTTCATGCCGGTGATTCTGGTTGCCTTGGTGGCGATCAGGGAATGGAAGTTCATTGTCTGCAGCAGGTATGTTTCAATCAGGATCGCGCCGACCATATCGCACTCAATGCGGATCATCGGCACCTGCGGATAGCAGACAGTGCCTTCCCTTAACATGTAGACATCGCCCTTCCATCTGTAGGTTCTGAGATATTCGCAGAATTCCTCACTCATACCCTTATAGCGCAGCCATGTGACATCCCTGTCGGTGAAATGGTAGTTCTGCAGGAAGCGGACAAGCTTTCTCTGGCCGCAGGAAATGGAATAGCCCTGGTTGTCGGGGTTCTTGCGGAAGAACATGTCAAAGACCATGACTGTGTCTTTGAAGCCTTTCAGGAATAAGGCGTTGGCCATTGTAAATTCATAGAAGTCGGTCACCATGGCCGGGTTGTCGTAATCTTCATCAGGGAGATAAGGTTCCACTTTGATTTCACTCATGATCTTTTTCCTCTTATTTGATTTCAATCTGGCAGGAAGCCATCACTTCCAGTGCCGCGTTATGTTTGACGGGTGTGACGCCGGCGCAGGCGTCTTTGTATACATACATCGAAGTGCCGTTCAGTGCGGCCCTGGCCATTAAGGCGTTGGAGATGACACAGATATCCGTGCACAGACCGCAGAACGAAACGGATTCCGGTTTCTCTTTCTTCAGTAATTCAATCAGGTCTTCCGATCCGAACGTCGGCTTTTCAATGATGAGGGCGTTTCTTTCTTCCAGTGCTTCTTTAACCTTCGCGTTAATCTGCCAGCCCTCAGTCCCTTTGACGCAATGGATGACGGGCAGATGCTTTCCTTCATAGGTATCCATGTAGTCTTCGCCATGGGTGTCCATGGTGGCGATGACGGTATCGAACTGTTCATCTTTGATGAGACTTACAACCGGATCAACGGTTGTAAGAGCTTCATCAGTGCCCAGGGCCATATTGATGAAATCATTCTGCATGTCCACGACAATCAATACGTTTTTCACAGGTTTTCCTCCATATAGCTGTAAAGCGGGTTGAAACTGTAAAGGGCGGCGTCTTTGCCGGAGACCTTTTTCTTCCTGCCGGTCGGTGTTAGCATCTTCTTGATGTCCCTTCTGAAGTTGCCGGTATCGGTTTTGTGGCCGATGACGCTTTCATAGACATTCTGCACTTCCCTGAGGGTGAACGCTTCGGGAAGAAGATTGAAGAGGATGCCGGTCGAGGCGGCTCTGTGCTGCACCTGGTCCATGGCCATGTTGATGGCTTTGATGTGGTCCGCCGCAAGCTTCGCATTTGACAGTTCCTCATTTAAGACGCTGTCGGTCTGGATGTAATTGCGGTTAACCTGATCCAGAACGTCATAGACGATCCTAACGCCGTTATCCTCACATGACAATATGACCTGCGACTTTCTTCCTTCGCCGTCAGTTTCCAGGATCTTCTTGGTCACCGTGAACCAGCCGGCGTCGGCGGCATCATCGCCTGCCCTTGTGTTTTTGATATTCTCTTCCGGAGTCATCGAAAGATAGGCGGTTGTGATGATTCTGGTTCTGGGATCGCGGTCGCTTTTGCCGAAGGTGTAAAGCTGACGGAAGTAGGTGTCTTTGGTGATGTTTGTTTCCTCCGCCAGTTCACGGCTGACCGCTGTTTCCAGATCCTCGTCGAAATTGACGAAGCCGCCGGGCAGTGCCCAGTCATTGATAAAGGGATGATCTTTTCTTCTGATCAGCAATAACTTGAGGCTCCCGTTTGAGACAGTCATGAGAATCATATCGACCGTGTTGGACGGTCTTCTGAATTTTGTCTCATCATACTCAGCCAGGAATTCTTCAAGTGTCTGACCTTTCGCGTTGACTTGTTCCATAGGTTTTTCTCCATATAGTCATTTTGACTATATCCATCATACTTTCATCCATGGACAACGTCAATAAAAAAGAGAACCATTTCAGGTTCTCACAGCTCTGTATATTTGTCCGCCTTCCCTTTCGCCTTATCCACCGGGTACTTCGCCTCGTTCTGATCGCACTTGCGGTTGATAATTTCATCGGGATCAGCGCCGATTGCATCGCACATCTGCAGGCAGTAGTTCATCACATCCGCCACTTCCTCCATGACGTGTGTGCGGTCAAATTCCGTATCGCTCCACTGGAAACATTCCAGAAGCTCCCCTGCCTCAATGGAGATTGATTTGGCAAGATTGACGGGCGAGTGGAACTGTCCCCAGTCACGGTCTGCAGAGAACCTGCGGATTCTTTCGATTGTCTCGTCTTTGATCATATTTCCTCCTGTCAGATCAGCGCGCTTTGCGGTTCATGTTTTCTGACTTCTTTGCCATGAAATATGATACCGCAGACTGGAAAAAAGTGCGATGCGCAGCTGATATTCCCATAAGACGATCCCACTGTTCTGATGTATCTGCCTTCTATCCTCATCCGCATGCATAATTTCCGTGAACATGCATACATTAAATATTCTGCACATGCATACAAAATGCTATGAGGAATCTGCCTCAGGTTCATATCTTCGGGAATGATGTCCGCTGGTACCGCAGCCATAACTCCAATACGATGAAAAACGGAAGAAATCCGGAAACCCGCGAAGTCATCGATGAGCTCAAGCGCGTTGATCCGCTGACCGTCACACTTGATCCGTCAGTCTATGATTATGTGCCTGAAGCTGCCGCTGAACCCGCAGAAACGCCGGAAAAAGACAATACTCCACTGTACATCACCTTCGGCATGATCGCGGCGGCGTTAATCGCAGTTCTGGCATTCAGAAAAACAAAGAAAGCCTGATCTGTTTACGGTATAAATACTGATCCGATATCCACGGACAGGATGCGCGCATGCCATCCTGTCTTTTGAACAGGCTGCCGCAGCCAATCCCGTAAAACAGATCAGAGCGGAACAATGAAGCCGGACATTTGTAGAGTAAAAAAAACCAATCCTGCTGTCTTGCAAAGAAAAAATCAGGATTGCCTGTGATCGCAGACTCCTGATTCTGTTTCTTTCCGCCGTTTTTGTTACGCAATGCCATCCTTTCATCAGTGATCCAGGATGAACATTCCTCTTACTTCTTCTTCATTCTTGTGTATTTGCGGCCCAGGTTGAGCTTGAGGAACTTCATCAGAACTTCCTTGTCCTGGTTGGAGAAGTCGAGTTCCTTGGTTGTATAATCATCCGGCTTCTTTTCATCCTGTGATTCAACTGTGAAGTAAACCGCAACGTGGTTCTTCTGTTCCTGATAGTCATAGGAGCGCACTTCACTCCAGGGGAAGAACTTGCCGCCGGAAACCATGCCCTCTTCGCCGACGCCGTCATGAACCGCCAGATAGGCAGTGACCGCGAGCAGTGTCGCCGCGATTCTGAAATAATCCCAGCCGGTGTTTGTGGATGTGTTCATGACCAGTGTCAGCATGCTCAGGACGCCGAGGACAAGAACCATGATTCTGAGTGTTCCCCACTGCTGGTCCTGGATCATGATGCGTTTGTGGATTCTCGCCCATCTTATTAACATGACGATGCCGAAGACCGTAAAGACGCAGCCGACCGCGATATTCAGATACATATTCATATAAAGCCACCTCTCAAGTTAAAAACGTTAACGCAGATTATTATAGCACGTCATGATTGTTTTTCCTTCCTCCAGCAAATAAAATTGTAGGCATGGAACCTAAAGACATCAGACTTGTCTCCCTGGACTGCGACGGCACTTTGTTTTCGCGCCATGGGACACTTTCAGAATACAGCGCCTCTGTTCTTAAGAAGCTCAGAGAAAAAGGAATCACGGTTGTGATCTGCACCGGAAGACCTGTCTATTCAATTGAACGGGCTGTCTCGCCGGAATATTACGATTACGCCGTCTGCGGCAACGGCTTTGCGGTTGTGAAAAATGACGGCACTGTTTTATACAGGGCTGAATACATGAAGAAAGAAGAGATCAGGGAACTGATCCGCTATGTTGAGGAAAAGAATGTGATGCTGTCGGTATCGTATGACGATTCCTTCCACCACTTCTGCTCAAAACGGCACCACTTCGCGGTATGGAGCGTGCAGAAGCTCAAGAATATCGCAAGAAGAATCCTCGGCCGCCACCTCTGGAAAGACACGCTCAACTCCGATTACGAAATCGTTATGGACAAACAGATCGAGAAGATCTGCTATTCCGGCATGCCGGCGGTGCTCAAAGCAATTAAGGATGAGATTGATGAAACAAGATATTCCCGCTTTCTGGTCAACGCCATGTGGCTGGAAATCATGCCCCATGAAATCGATAAAGGCAGCGGGATGAAGAAAGTCATGGACATGCTTGGCATTGAAAAGGAGTACACTGCCGCACTTGGAGACGGGGAAAATGATCTGCCGATGCTGAGAACAGCGGGCTGCGCGGTAGCGATGCGCAACGCGATGGAATCGCTTAAAAACGAAGCGGATTTCATCACGGAAGAGGATTTTGACAATGACGGCGCCGCAAAATGGATGGAACGCCATATTTTGAAAAATCAGCAATAATAACAGTGTCAAATGAGCTAAAATAAACTCATAAGGAGATATTATGAAACCGGAAGATTTTACCCCCTACCTGACAAAATTTATAGCCGTAAGACTGGATGACGGCACCATGGACGCCGGCTATATCGCCAACCCCGGGGATTTCAGAGATTATCCGGATGACAATATGAAAGTCAGACTGATCAACGGCCTGCTGCAGACGGAAATCGAAATCAGCCGCATCCGCTCGATCACCCTGCCCCCGCGCGAGGACACGACCAAAATACCGATCCTGGGCTTTGACGAGCCAATCTCAACCGTGCAGACGATGGACAGAACGGAAGAGCTCAACATTGAGGACAAGCTGGATCAGCTGGTTGAGCGCAATCTGTTCGAATTCCCTGATCTTGACGAATTGTTGAACAACGACCGCAAATGATGCGGTTTTTTATATGGCGGATATACAAAAAAGAACAGCCCGATCTGATTCAGGCTGTTCTCTTTCGTTCGGTTATGCTTTGACGCTGACGGTGTAGCTGTCCGCGTCCGCATCCACGACGACTGTCTTGCCGGCAATGTCGGGATTTTCGAGGATCGTTCTGGCGACCGCCGTTTCGATTTCACGCTGGATGTGACGCTTCATGGGTCTTGCGCCGTAGAGCGGGTCGACGCCGCAGTCGATGATTCTCTTCTTCGCGTTCTCTGTGACCTCAAGTGTGATGTCCTTGTCCTTCAGTCTGTTTGCGAGCAGCGCGAGGAACTTGTCGGCGATCTTCACCTGGATCTCAGGGCTCAGGGCGTTGAAGACGATGATCTCGTCAATTCTGTTGATGAGCTCCGGCTTGAAGAAGCGGTGCACTTCATCCAGATACGCCTGCTCACGCTTTGAAGCGTCGGTTTCAAAGGCGTACTGGGAGCCGAGGTTGGAGGTCATGATGATGATCGTGTTCTTGAAGTCGACGGTCACGCCTTTGGAGTCGGTGATTCTGCCGTCGTCAAGAATCTGCAGCAGGATGTTGAACACATCCGGATGCGCCTTTTCGATTTCATCGAGCAGGACGATGCTGTAGGGGCTTCTTCTGACCGCTTCGGTCAGCTGGCCGCCCTCTTCATAGCCGACGTATCCGGGAGGAGCGCCGATCAGTCTTGAGACGGAGAACTTCTCCATATATTCGGACATGTCGATTCTGACGATCTTGGATTCATCATCGAACAGCTGCTGGGCAAGCGCCTTGGCGACTTCGGTCTTACCGACGCCGGTCGGACCGAGGAAGAGGAACGAGCCAAGCGGCCTGTTTTCATCCTGGATCGCGGCTTTGGAACGCATGATCGCGTCCGACACAAGCTTGAGCGCCTGGGGCTGTCCCATGACTCTCTCCTCAAGCACCTGGGGCAGATGAAGAATCTTCTGTCTTTCGGTGCTCATGAGCCTTGCGACTTCAATGTGGGTCCATCTGGAGACGATCTTTGCGATCATGTCCTCGTCGACAACCTGGCGGATCATCCGGTCGGCTTCCGCCTTGTCGGCGGCTTCGATTCTCTTTTCAAGGGAAGGAATCGTGTCGTATTTGAGTTTCGCCGCTCTTTCGTAGTCGGCGTCGTTCTGGGCCTGGGTCAGCTCAAGCTTTGCTTTTTCGAGCTGTTCCTTATAGTCCTTGATGGCGTCGAGCTCTTTCTTTTCCGACTGCCACTTGGAGAATCTGATTTCCTTCTGTTCATTCAGGGAAGCCAGTTCTTTTCTGATTTCCTCCAGTCTTTCCATGGTCTTGGGATCGTTTTCATCCTTCAGGGATGTTTCCTCGATCTGCAGGGTCATGATCTTTCTGGAGAGTTCATCGAGTTCAGCCGGCATGGAATCCATTTCCACACGGATTCCGGCGCAGGCTTCATCGATCAGGTCGATTGCCTTGTCAGGCAGATATCTGTCGGTGATGTAGCGGTTGGAGAGAACAGCAGCCGCGATGATCGCCTCATCCTTGATCTGAACGCCATGATGGGATTCAAATCTGTCCTTGAGGCCTCTGAGAATGGAGATGGTATCCTCAACGGTAGGTTCGGAAACCATGATCTTCTGGAATCTTCTTTCCAGGGCTCTGTCCTTTTCAATATATTTCCTGTATTCGTCGAATGTGGTGGCGCCGATGCATTTGAGTTCGCCTCTTGCCAGCATCGGTTTGAGCAGGTTGGCGGCGTCCATGGAGCCTTCGGTCTTGCCGGCGCCCACAAGGTTGTGAATTTCATCGATGAAGAGGATGATGTTTCCGTCCGCCTTCTGCACCTGCTTGAGGACTCCTTTGAGTCTTTCCTCAAATTCGCCTCTGTATTTGGCACCTGCGATTAATGCGCCCATATCAAGCTCAATGAGCTTCTTTTCCTTTAAGCCCAGCGGCACATCGCCGTTCATGATGCGCCATGCCAGACCTTCGACAATCGCCGTTTTGCCCACACCGGGCTCGCCGATGAGCACCGGATTGTTTTTTGTTTTGCGGGAGAGGATCTCGATCACTCTTCGGATCTCTTCGTCACGCCCGATGACCGGGTCAATCTTGCCGTCCCGCACTTCCTGCACGAGATCGTGTCCGTATTTGCTGAGAGCGTCAAGCTGGCTCTCGTTTGTCTTTTCATCCATTGTCATACCGCCTCTCCTTTCTTCCTCAGCTTTTTTCACTCTGCCGGAGTTCAGGGAGAAACGTCTTTTCAGTTCCCTGACAACCGGCGCGTCCGTTTCCAGAAGTCCCGCCAGCAGTGAAGCGGTACTCATATAGGAATCGCCCTGTTTCTTCATGTCATTCAAAGCGTTTGAATAACCTTCGGAAACATAGCGCGACAATACCGGATCACCTGCCGAAGAGACGGATGGAAGACGGTTCATGAACTGTCTGACAAGTGCCAGCAGTTCTTCCTTGTCAAGCTGCAGTCTTTCCCAGATGCCATCCAGTCCCGAGTCTTCAATCATCGCAGCCAGGATATGCTCTGCGGAAAGCTCCGCGTTCTTATTACTCTGCGCCATCGTGAGCGCGCTCATGATGATGGCCTGCAGCGTTTCTGTCATCTGTTCAATGTTCATATAGGCCTCCTTTCAAAGGAGCCCATCAATCAGGAGAAGCTCTTCTTGAATCTTGTCCAGATGCTTTCACCTGATCTGGTGCCCTGAAGTTCCTGAAGCTGTCTGTACAGTTCCTTCTCCTTCCGGGAAAGATCCTCGTCAACCTTGATCGTGACAACGCAGATCTGATCGCCCTGTCTGCCGGTGCGGGTTTCGTTGATGCCCTTGCCTTTGAGACGGAACTGTCTGCCATTCTGGGTACCGGCCGGGATCTTCATGGAAACATCGCCATGGATGGTCGGTACGTCGATGGTTGTGCCGATGGTAGCGTCGACCGCGGAGATCGGGATTTCCAGGTAGATGTTCCTGCCGTCCCTTTCAAACTGCTTGTGCGGTTCGACGTTGATTTCAATATAGAGATCGCCGTTGGGGCCGCCGTTGAGGCCTCTTTCGCCAAGGCCCTGCACACGCAGCTGCTGTCCGTCCGCGATGCCGGCCGGAATCTTGATTTCCTTGTCGACTCTTCTGCGGTTGTAGCCGCTGCCCTTGCAGTGCGGGCAGATCCTTCTGATCTTTTTGCCGGTGCCTTTGCAGTCAGGACATACGCTCTGGGTCTGGAAGACGCCGAAAGCGGTTCTCTGCTGGGTGATCACGGTGCCTGAGCCACGGCATGTGGAACAGGTCTCCACATCGGAGGGACTTGCCGCGCCGGATCCGCCGCAGGCGGAACATGTTTCATCCAGGTCGATATTGATGGACTCTGTTTTTCCGAAACATGCGTCCATGAAAGAGATCTTCATCCGCATCAGCCGGTCATTGCCGCGCTGGGGACCGCTTCTCTGTCTTGAACGGGAGGAGCCGCCCATGCCGCCCATACCGCCCATGCCGCCGAAGAAGCTGGAGAAGATATCGTTGAGATCGTCCATATTGCCGAAGCCCTGGGAGAAGCCGCCGAAGCCGCCGGCCTGGGAGCCGGAGCCGTCCATTCCGGCAAATCCGAACTGGTCATAGGTGGCCTTCTTGTTCGGGTCGGAAAGAACCTCATAGGCTTCGTTGATTTCCTTGAACCTGGCCTCGGCATCGGGTGCCTTGTTGATATCAGGATGGTACTTCTTGGCCAGAGAGCGATAGGCTTTCTTTATTTCATCTTCGCTCGCACCCTTGGAGATACCGAGTACCTCATAATAATCTCTTTTTTCAGCCATATCACTGCCTGTCCTTTCTTATCTAAATCACAGAATGCGGAATCCGTTCCACAAATCCCGCATCCTGTCATAATCATCTGTCAGTTCTTGTCGGAGAATTCAGCGTCGATGATGTCGTCATCGTTATTTGTGCCGCTGTTTCCGCCATAGGACTGTCCGCCCGCATTCTGGCCGCCGAAGCCCTGGTTCGGGTTCGGTGCGCCCTGCTGCTGGTACATAGCCTGGGCCATATCCTGGGCTGCCTTTTCAAGCGCGTCGAGTTTTGTCTTCAGGGAATCCATGTCATTCTTGTCGATGCATTCCTGGAGCTCGTCTCTGAGCTTCTTGACTTCGTCCTTCTGCTGCTGTGAGACATTGGGTGTGTCGGCCTTGAGGGTTTCATCGATCTGGTTGATGTAAGCCTCGGCTCTGTTCTTTGTCTCAATGTCAGCCTTGCGCTTGTCGTCTTCCGCCTTGTGGGCTTCCGCTTCCTTCACCATGCGGTCGATTTCATCCTCGGAAAGTCCGGAGGAGTTTGTGATGGTGATGGACTGCTTCTTGTTGGTCGCCTTGTCGACTGCGGAGACATTGACGATACCGTTGACGTCGATGTCGAATGTGACTTCGATCTGCGGAACGCCTCTTCTTGCCGGCGCGATGCCGTCAAGCTGGAAGTTGCCCAGTGTCTTGTTGTCGTTGGCCATCGGTCTTTCACCCTGCAGGACATGGATGTCGACTGCCGGCTGGTTGTCAGCCGCGGTGGAGAAGATCTGCGACTTGGATGTCGGGATTGTTGTGTTTCTCGGAATCAGGACTGTCATGACGCCGCCCAGTGTCTCAATACCGAGGGAAAGCGGTGTGACGTCAAGCAGCAGGACATCGTTGACATCGCCCTTGAGGACGCCGCCCTGGATTGCCGCGCCGAGTGCGACGCATTCGTCAGGGTTGATGGACTTGTTGGGCTCTTTTCCGAGTTCTCTTCTGACTGCTTCCTGAACAGCCGGGATTCTTGTGGAACCGCCGACCAGCATAACCTGGTCGAGGTCGCCTGCGGACAGCTTCGCATCGCGCAGGGCTGTTCTGACCGGAACCATTGTTCTTTCAACAAGGTCCTTTGTCATTTCATCAAAGGCCGCTCTTGTCAGTGTAGCTTCCAGGTGGAGAGGTCCGGACGCGCCGGCTGAGATAAACGGCAGGGAGATCTGTGTCTGGACCATACCGGACAGATCCTTCTTTGCCTTTTCAGCTGCTTCCTTCAGTCTCTGCAGAGCCATCTTGTCAGCCTTGAGGTCGATGTTGTTTTCACGTTTGAAGTTGGCTGCCAGCCAGTCGATGATCTTGTTGTCGAAGTCATCGCCGCCCAGGTGTGTGTCACCTGCAGTGGAGAGAACCTCGAATGTGCCGTCGGCGATATCGAGGATGGAGACGTCGAATGTGCCGCCGCCAAGGTCGTAAACCAGAACCTTCTGCTCTCTGGATGTGTCCTTGTCAAGACCGTAAGCCAGAGCGGAAGCGGTCGGTTCGTTGATGATTCTCTTGACATCGAGACCGGCGATTCTGCCGGCGTCCTTTGTCGCCTGACGCTGGGCGTCATTGAAGTATGCAGGGACAGTGATGACTGCTTCTGTGACCGGCTCACCAAGGTAAGCTTCCGCATAGCTCTTGATATAGGAGAGGATCATTGCGGAGATTTCCTGCGGTGTGTACTGTTTGCCTTCAACAGTGACCTTCTGGTCGGTACCCATGAGTCTCTTGATGGAGTAGACTGTGTCCTTGTTTGTGACGAGCTGTCTCTTCGCAGCATCGCCGACGATTCTTTCGCCGTTTTTGAATGCGACGACGGACGGAGTTGTTCTGTTTCCTTCCGGGTTTGTGATAACTTTGGCTTCGCCGCCTTCCATAACAGCCGCGCAGCTGTTTGTTGTACCTAAGTCAATACCGATAATCTTGCTCATAATCTTATCCTCCCGAGCTTATTCGCTCACCTTTACCATGGCCGCACGAAGAATGCGGTCCTTTAACTTGTAGCCTTTCTGCAGAACCTGGATGACAATGCCCGGTTCTGTTCCCTCGACGTGCTCACTCATGAGCGCCTGATGCCAGTTGCCGTCAAACGGCTTTCCTTCCGCCTCAATCTCACTGACGCCTTCTCTTTCCAGAGCGCCCTTGAGCTGGTTGTAGATCATCTCCACACCCTTGCGGTAAGCTTCATCGCTTGTTTCCTGGGCCAGCGCCCTTTCACAGTTGTCCAGCACCGGAAGAACTTCCAGCGCGAACTTCTGGATGTGGTATTTGCTGAGGGACTCGAATTCGTTCTGCAGACGCCTTCTTGTGTTTTCCGTATCGGCGTACGCTCTTGCGTATTCGTTCTTCAGCTTCGCCACATCGCCTGTGAGCTTTGCGACCTGCGCTTCGAGATCTTTAATCTGCTGATCACGCGGATCTGTATCTGTCTCAGTTTCAGGTGATTCACCGTCAATCAATGTTCCTTCAACAACTTCACTTTCCAGTTCCGTCTCATTTTTGTTTTCTTCGCTCATCCCAGTCATCACCTCCGCTGCTGTACATTTTTTCAATCATTCTCGCCGCGTAATCAAGCATGCTGATTACCTTGTCATAGTTCATCCGGCTGGGACCGACGACCATGAGCTCACCTGATTCATTGCCCCTGACTTTGAACTTTGATCTGACCACAGCCAGATCGTTGATCCATGTCAGCTGGGCGCCGCGCTTGGTGGTCACGGCGAGCGCGTTTTCACCCTGGTCAATCCGTTTCCAGACGCTCGTGTCATCGATCATTGTCATCAGCTGCTTGAGCTTGTTGATGTCTTCAAACTCAGGCTGGTAAAGCATTCTGTCCTTGCCGGAGAAGTATACGTTTTCGCTGGCAAAGCGGACGAACGCTTTGATGAATGCCGTAAACAGCAGATCATGGCGCTTGACGACAGCACTGAGATCCGGACGGATATATTCCATTTTCTGCGGCAGATCGGTAATCGGTGTTCCTCTTAATCTGCCGTTGAGAATGTCGGTGCAGGCTTCGATATCCGCGTAGGGAATGTCTTCATCGAAATGGAAGGTTTTTGTTTCCGTATGGCCGGTGTTTGTGATAAACACGCACACGGCGTTCCTTTCATCGAGCTGGAAGAGCTTGATGTGTTCAAGCTTCTGCGTTCTGGAATCGGGACCGATCGCGCCGCTGGTCATATTCGTCATTTCCGAGAGAATATTGCAGCTGAGGTGGATCGCCTCCTCGATATTCATGTTGGATGCGTCAAACGCGTCCCGGATCGCCACTTCCATCCTGCTGTCGATCGCCGAATTGCTCAGCAGATTCTCACAGTAGAACTTGTAGCCCAGTGTGCTTGGCACCCTTCCGCTTGATGTATGGGTTTTTTCAAGATATCCCATTTCCTCAAGCGCCTGCATATCATTTCTGATTGTCGCGCTTGAGTATTGAAGCTTGTACTTCTGCTGAAGCGTTTTGGAACCGACAGGTTCGGCTGTTTTGATAAACTCGTCGACGATTGCTTTGAATATTTCAATCCTTCTCGGCGTCAGCATCGTACACCTCCTTTTTAGCACTCTGTATCAATGCCTGCTAATACTATACCCCTGCCATTTAGCACTGTCAAGCCTCGTGTGCTAAATTTTACAGAGGCGTTTTCATATCATTCCCGAAAAGGAAAAAGGCCATTCATGCAAACGGCCTTCTGCTCTGACTGCGCTCTTCTGCGGAAGAGGAGCACTGATCAGTTTTCCCTGATTTTCCCAAGCGCATAAAGACTCGGCTTGGGTTTTCTTTCCATTGTTTAACGGTCGGCTTCAATCAGTCCGAACGTCATGGCATAGCCTTTCTGCCATTCAAAATTATCCATTAAGCTCCAATAGCAGCAGCCAGGCACCGGAATTCCGTCCGCAATGCAGTTTTCAACGCCTTTGAGGGCTCTGTGGATAAACTCAACCCTTCTTGTGTCATCGCTGACGGCCGCTCCGTTTTCGGTTACGATCAGATTCCCTTTGAATGATTCATGGACTCTGCGGATGACATCCCCAAGGGCTTCCGGATTGAATTCATAGTCCATCTGGGTGAGCTCCGCGTCTTTCGGCGCCGGCAGCTGTCCTTCAGGACCATACTCTGTTCTTGTATAGTTCTGGACGCCGGGGAAATCATCTCATTCTAAATAAGGAAGATAATGCGCGAACTCTTCCCACGCGGTCCAGAAGCGCTGCGATTACATCGGACTCAACGTGGATCAGAAGCTTCACGCCAGGGATCTTGCCCGCCTGGTCGGCTATACGGAATATTACCTGACCGGAAAATACAGGAAAGAAACAGGCGTTTCATTAAGCAGCTATATCCGGAATGCGAAAATCGCGCGGGCCAGAATTCTTCTTGAAACAACATCTCTTCCTGTCAGTGAGATTTCCGAATCTCTTTCCTTCAATACCCCGAACTATTTCATCCAGTGCTTCCGGGAATCCGGAGACGTGACGCCCGCCCAGTACAGAAAACGCATAAGGACTCAGGCCAGGTGAAGTTACCACCACCCAATTGCTAAGCAATATGGATGGGGCTTCTGTGTGCCCGGAAAGCTTTCACTTCCCGGACATCCGGAATGTATCTGGATGAT
>CACYNH010000033.1 GCA_902775735.1 uncultured Erysipelotrichaceae bacterium | reverse complement strand
ACTTTCACCCGTTAGATCGTGCGCTCACCGCGCACACCAATTCATCCCCGCCCAAGTTTTAAAACTATGGACGGGGTCTTCTTGCCGGTCAAATAAATACCCGGAAGACCTGCGCCTCCGGGTATTGTTTTTGAATCAGATAATCGGGATGCCTTCCCTGTCGAAGAGAAGACGGATTTCGCGGTTGACCTGCCGCTGAACCCAGCGGAAGTCTTCCTCCCGGCATTCGGTGAGGATTGTGATTTTGAAGGAATCCTTGCCGATGGACTCGACGCCCTTGTAGACCGGACCGGAAATGACCTTCTTCAACCTCTTGCGGATTTCCGGCAGTTCTTTATCAAGGATCTCCTCAAGCCTGTTGATCTCGAAGGAAGCGGAGATGTTCAGGTTCATCGCGTACCAGGAATTGAATCTGGTTGTGTTGATGACGTTTCTGACGTCACGGTTGTTGACGATCTTGATGTTGTCGCCCATGCCCATGATCTTGGTGGAGCGCACGCCGATCTCCTGGACCCGGCCGCGGTAGCCGTCGATTTCGACGATGTCGCCGACCTGGTAGTCGCCTTCAAAGACGATCGTGATGCCGGCGATCACATCCGCCACAAGGTCTCTGGCGCCGATGGAAACCGCCAGGGATAACAGGCCCATGGTGGTCAGAAGCGCGCTTGTATCGATGCCGAAATTGCGGAAGCACACAAACAGCGTTGTAAAGACCGCGACATACTCCAGCAGGTTATAGAACAGACGAAGGATTGTTTCACCCTTGGTATCAAGCCATGTGCATAACAGGCGGATCAGGATCTTCACCAGCATTAATCCGAGCGCCACCGCGCAGATCAGCAGGATGCTCGCTTCCGCCGCGAACAGGTTGAAGTTTCTGTCCCAGGTACCTCCCATCAGGTAGGTAAGAAGGGAATCGACACGGTCCGCCGTTGACCAGAGAATGTACATCAGCACGCCGAGATATACCGCAAGAATCACCTGCAGCACAGCCGCCGTCTTGTTTTCCGGCAGCAAATCCTTCCATGAGGAAGCGGACAGGGACCATCTTTTCGACGGATCCCTTGTTCTCTTGATGCGCCCGTCGGGCGTGATGACATCAATGCTGGAGCCCCTGACTGCCTCTGAGCCGATCTGTGCGAGCGTCTCGAACTTTTTCTGCGAATACCCCCACAGCATATAGACCGCAAGAACCGCGAAGCTGACCAGAGCGCACAGTGTGCTCAGAAGCGCGAACGGAAGCGCGGCTTTGAGATGATCCGTGCGGCTCACCGCATAGTAGTGAAGACGGTTCTGGATCACTTTGGAGGAACCGTAGCAATCAAGTCCGAACAGGCTGAACCGGCACATCTCCGTTTCCTTCAGAACCTGTTCATCAAGACCCGCTGTCATGATATCGGCGCCGTCATAATAGAACGCAGAAGATGACTGGATCGCTGTTTTTTCCTCATTCAGGCTGAAGATCAGACTGGTATCGCCTGCCGCGGCGCACATCAGCCGTTCTTCCGTTTTCTTTGGATCGATGACGCTGATTGCTGCTGCGTCGGAGCTGATCAGCACAACGCCATAGCCCTCTTCTCTTTCAAACCGGGCGCCGGTCAGAACAGTGTCTTTGCCAAGGATGAAATCTTCACCTGCTTCAAGCGTCAGTGTCTTTAGGCCATGGGTGATTTTTCTGAACACATACAGCGGCTCGTCTGCCTTTGTGCCGAGGCTGTAGCCGATATAATCGGAGCTGCAGGCAATCTCATTGCCCTCTTCATCAAAGACCATGATATATTCAGTGCCGATCGATTCATTCATCATCGCCAGCCGGACATCGCTTAACAGTTCCGGATACCTTCCCAGCATGACTCCGATCCTCTGGCCGTAGAACTCGACCCACTCCTGCTCTTCTCTGCTGGATTCTGCTGTCCTCTCAGACAGCAGGTCAATGCCGTCGCTGTATGAGGAAAGGCCTTCATACGCTTCCCGCGACTGGCTGTAAAGTCCGCCTGCCGCATGGATCATAAGAGCCGCCGCAAACAGCAGGATCATACAGACACCTCCGGCAGCCGCCGTTCTTCTGCGCATGGCACCGGGATTGTAGCGGGCCGCCTGCGGCTTGGTGAGGGTATGGAAGAAAACCATACGTTCCGTGGCAATCAGGAAAACATAGAGTGCAGTAAGGATCAGGAAGATCAGCAGGCTGACCGTCACAGCGTCGCCTGCCCCGCCGAGCGGCTGCGCTTCGCGCGGCATCATGACCAGTACAGTCTGCCCGTTCTCAAGATCGGTTCTGACCGCATGGAACAGAGATCCGTCCTCACCGGTCATCGCATCGCCGTCCTTTGCGGCTTCAAGAACTTCCTCAATGGTGTCCTGCGGGAAATCAAAGGAGTTCCAGCGAACCCTTCCCGGTGAATCCGGATCAACAATCACTGCCCAGCCGCCGCTGACGCCTTCAATCGCTTCAAACTGCTCTTCGGCGCTGACATTGACCCGCAGGAATTCGGTTTCTTCATCGGTAAAGGTATATTCCAGATACCATGTATCTGTGCACAGCTGTCTGACGATCACCGCAGCCCCTCTGGTTTCATCGCCGTCATTGACATTGGCGAAAAACAGATCGCCTTCAATTCCTTCCGGAAAGTTTCCGGGCAGTTCAATATCCCCGTCGCGGAATCCGACGGGCCATTGGACCCGGCCGTTTTCAATCCGTATGACAAGGCTGTCGGAAAAAGTTTCCGGACCGTCATAGACATCCTCGTCGACAAACCGCATTAACATGTCGGTCATCAGGTCTGCCGAGCGGCGCAGATGGGTATAGTAAATCTCACGCTGCTGCTCTTCATCATGCAGGACTTCCGCCATCGCCTCGGCCGCCGAAAGAGCCTTCTCCCTTTCGCTTTCGGCAAGCTCTTCAGCTGTCCGGTTTCTGACATAGCGGGAAAGGCCAAGACAGCTGAGGCAGGATAAAACCAGCACCAGCAGGGCGCCGATGACCGCTTTGGCGGTCACCCATGATGTCCCGGTTATGTTTTTTTCTGTATTTTCTTCATCCTTTTTCAGGCTGTTTTCACTCATTATGGGTTTCCTCCATGGAACACAGAATAAATCATGAATCTGATTTCTGAAATATTATTGGTACCCTTTAGCATATCACACTGTGTGAATTTCCATGTCAGGAAATCCGTATTCAACCCGGACACAGGCGAAAGAAAAGCTGTCTGCCTGTGCAGACAGCCATCAGCTGCGTAATGCTTAATCGGCTTTTGTGATTACAATCATCGCCGTGCCGTGATCGTTATATACTCTCACATTGAAGCGGTATTCACTCTCACCGTCGGTGACCGTGATCACTGTGTCTCCGTATTTCCGGGAGAAGATGTAGACATAGCTGACTCCATCCTCACTCCACACCTGGGGATTGGCAATCTCAGGGTTTTCCGATCCGGCATAGGCGTCATCGGAAAGCACGGGAATTCCCTCAAGCGGCTGGGTTGTCTGCACAGTAACCTGCGGTGTTCTGATGTAAATGAACGCAGCGGCCGCAGCAGCGACGAGAATCCCGAGCAGCTTTGATTTGAGGTCCGGGAAGAAAGCCGCAATATACAGAAGAATCGAAGCCAGGCAGAAGATGCCGACGCCGAGATGGTGCGGGTAATTGTTGGCAGCTTCCTTGAATCCCTGCATCCCGGTCCCGGCAAGGAAAGCGATCACCGGCAGTAAGATCAGAGCGCTGAGCCAGTTTCTTTTGGTGATATACCAGCCCACATATGCCATCGGCAGTGTCGCCACTGTCAGGATTGCCCAGTATTTATAAAAACTGAAGAGGCCCCAGCCCATCGAGGAGAACGGCACCTGGAACAGATAGATCAGAGGCTGGGAAATCAGGAAGAAGACAAATGTCTTGAGCGCGGATTCAAGCGGGGATTTGCAGTTGGCCATAATGAAGATGGCAAACAGGAACCACGCCTCCAGGGTTTCGCCAACCCTCTGCAGGGATGTTTGTGCCAGGGCGGGAACGATCAGAAACAAAGCTGTCATAACAGCGGCCGCGACTGCATAGATGATTACGAACGGCCAGCTCATATTCACGCCGCCGAAGATTCTGTTCAGAAAACTTTTGTTTTCATTGTTCATATCAGAATACCTCCTGAACCGGACCATTGCAGCCCATGTTCCTGTTAACTCAAACTGTTTCGCGCATAAAGCGCGATATCCCTGATCAGTTCAGTGTCAACACTGCTGTAGGGGAAGCGGATTGTCCCTTTTGAGTGTGAAAGTCCCCTTTTCTTCAGCTCATCCGCAAAATGTTCAACCGCCTCAGGTCCCGGATACAGACCAAGATGGTTTTTCATTGCGGCGAAATGGATGATGTTGGTTTTTTTACGCCAGGTCGGCATCTGCCATGAGATGACCTCTTCACAATCGGGAAGCGCCTCACGGATGGTGTCTCTGACAAGTTTCAGGACCGGCTGAATTTCCGCAGCCTGGCTGGCGATGTAGGCGTCGGTAACGCTGCTGCTCATGATGACTCCTTACTGACCCTCTGCTTCGTATTTCTTTCCCGGGTCGAGCTTATTCATTAAGGCATCGCAGCCGTAAGCGATCGCGATGCCGCCGATGCAGTCGAGGATGTAATGCTGTTTGGTGAAGAGTGTCGATAAGACAATCAGGGCAAACATGATGAACGAATAAACACGGAACGACTTCGGAATTTCCGGCTGATTGCGCACGCCTAAATAACAGTAGGCGCTGATCAGGCAGTGATAGGAAGGAAACAGGTTGAACGCTCTTTCCATCCCGTCAGCCGCGTAGATGCTGTTGAGCATCCCGTAGAAAATGCCCGGTCTGTTCATATATTCAGTCAGCCCTTCCGCGACCCTGTCCATGTAGGTCGGTAAAAAGAGGAAGATCAGGAAACCGATCGCGTAGGCAAGAGTCAGACCATAGATGTAATTGATGAAATGCCTTTTCTTTGTGATGGAGACCACAGCCGGCGCCATGAGCCAGAAGATATAGGAATAAAGATAAGGCACAGCGAAAACCGGAATGACAGGAAACAGATTGTCAATAAAAGGAATCTTCGGCTCAATCGCCCAGCTCACCGTTCCAAGGACAACCGAAAGCCAGTTGGCAAGGCGGTAGATTCCATACTGCGCGGCGAAATACACCACGCCCATCACCCATCCCCACTTCGGGATCTTCTTCAGCATTTCTATAATTTTCTTCATTGTCTTTCTCCGTGTACCGTAACTTTTTTCGCTGAATGAATCATATCATGGAACCATCCAGCTTTTAAGACAGCCGCGTCTTTTCAGTTTTCTTTCTTCACACTGAGCCAGAGTCCGTTTTCATCTTCGGCAAGCGTGTACTCTGAAGCCAGCTCATTCTGATCGCCGATGATGCAGTAATCGCAGCAGTCTGAAGTCACACAGGTGCCTTCCCTGATGAGAGCTGCGTGCAGTTTCGCCATGGCCATATGGTCGCAGTTGCACATCAGGGGAAGCACATGTTCAAGATGATGGCGCTTTGCGAATTCGGCGTTGGGGCACTGGGTGAAGGAATAGCGGATGATTCCGTTCTCCCTGTCATAATCACAGGATCCCATACGGAATGAACCGGGATACTTTTTGATCTCTTCTTCCCGCAGGTCATTGGCTGCTTTGAAGATCTTCGCCGCAAGGCGGTTGTCCGTTCTGCGGTTGAGATTGAATACCTTGCCCAGCTTTGTGAAGGTGCCCATGAAGCAGTCATAGATCTCCTGCTGGATTTCCTCCCTGTCCGGCTTGAGGGGCGCTGTTTCGTGCCAGGCGAAAATCAGGATCGGATCATAGATGGAAACGGTCAGCTTACAGCCGCCCATCGCCGGTTCATCTCTGAGATATTCACAATACTTCAGCTGGATCTTCTCCCAGAGCTGTTCTGTTTCGATTTTTCCATAGCACTTTCTTAAAAGACGGTAGACGCACTTCTTCGCGCTTTTCGTATAGACCGCGTGCTTTGAGCGGTCAAAGGGCAGATCTTTTTCTTTCATGCTGGTTTCCTTCTTTTTCTGATTGCAAAAGTATATGCTTCCTCAACAAGGGAATATAATTCTTCATCCAGTTCATCAACAGAACCGGTCACTATATGGGTCGTCCATCTTCCCGGATACGGTTCACTTTTCATTGCCGCCCTTCCGGTATTCAGGGAATACGGAAGACCCAGAGTAATGACGATATAAGGATCGGGCATTTCGGCTTTCCGCTTAACTTTCGCAAAAGAAACACAGGCAAACATATGAGTGTTATAAAAGCTGATCTGTGTCTTCTGGATTCTTCTTTCGCACTGCGGGTATCGTCTGAAGAGCTCTTTTTCAAACGCCTCATAGAGAGGCAGGGCGCTCAGGTGATCTTCAAAAAACGAAAGGATATCTTTTTCTTCCATAACAGTCTCCTGAAGTGTTTCAGGTATCATAGCGGATCATTTCATCCAGGACACAATCCCGGTACACAATGTCTTCTCTTGTTTTGAATCCCATCTTTTCCCAGAAGGCGTTGCCTTCCTGATTGCGGGCGAAAACGACCAGGGCTGTTTTGTGGATGCCGAGTTCTCTTAACGCATCCATGACATGCTCTACAAGAGCGCTTCCGATGCCATGATGGCGAAAGTCAGGATGAACGGCGGTATGGTAGATATATCCCCTGCGTCCGTCGCTGCCGCAGAGAATCGCACCGGCAAGCTTCTTTCCTTCTTTTGCGCCGAAGCAGGTATCCGGATTTCTTTCCAGGAACCGGCTGATGCCCTCTTCGGTGTCATCCAGGCTGTTAAGCCCCATGCCTTTGCAGGAGTGCCACAGCTCATACAAGGCGTTATAATCCTGTTTTGTCAGTTTCACGATTTCCATAGCGTTGACTCCTGTTTTGAAAAGAGGAAAGGCGGCGCCTTCCCTCTGATTGTATCGGATTTTTTGGTTTCTTTGTTTAAAAGAGACAATCGTTATTCTCTGACTGTGCCCTTCTTCCTGTAGTTTTCAAGAATATCCACGAAGGAGGAGAAGATTTTCAGACCGTCTTCCGGCATTCTTGAAACATCGGCATAGACGCTTGTGTCGCCTTCATCATATTCAATGCTGAAGTATTCATAGCCGCCTGCTTTGCGGTATTCTTTTTCCTCATAAGCGGTCATCCAGGTGTCAATTTTATTCTCATCAATCAGATCATGGCAGTCGCTGAAGATCTTTGAGGAAACAGTGTAAATCTCTGCGCCTTCGCCGACCGTCTCCACTTCCATGAGCGTTTCGCCGTCACTTTCATATACGCGGTAATAGCGGCCGGAAAAGCCGGTGCCGTCGTTGGTCAGGCTGCTGCAGCCGATTGTGACATGATCCGGAATCAGATCAGCGGTGCCTTCGCTCATCTCTTCCCCGCTGACCGCCCTGCATGTCAGTGTGACATTATGGGCAGGCATGGTGAAGTTCAGCACAAATCCCTTTGCGCCATCCCACGTGTATGCCAGCGGCTCGGAGTCCAGATAAAAGGAGTAGCCCACCGAAGGAGCGATGTCCTGATAATACAATGTGACATTTTCTCCCGCTTTATAGCTGTCCTTCGCGCCGGTATAGGAATCCTTCATGCCCTGATAATCCACAGAGTATGTCTCCTCTTTCGCGCACCCGCCGAATAAGCATGTCAGAAAACACAGACATGCAAGAATCATTTTCCGCATAACGGTTTACTCCATTCCACGCCTTCAGTCTGTTCAGGCGTCCTGTGCTGAAAAAAAGTTCACTTTAACATTCAGCACACCAAAGAATTATACAATAATTGTTTCACACGTGAAACACGTAAAAACACTGAGTGCGCAGACACTCGCTTAAGAATTGTTCCATTTGAACAAAAACGGCTCTTTCCTCTGTGCTGAATCATGTTTTCAGTGTTCTTCAGAGAAAAGAAAAAACAGATCATCGCTGACCTGCTTACTTTCCGCGGATGAACATGAAGACCGCAAGCACCAGGGAGATTCCCCCGGCAATTGCCGTATACAGCATCGCCCCGCCGGCGTCGACTCTGTAGTCGGCCGGATCGGACGGATCATAATAGATGGTGACCTGATCGCCGACTTTGTATTCGCCTTCGGAAAAAATCAGTTTGACATGGCTGAAGTCTTTTCCTTCTGCTGTATAGTCGATGTAATAGGTATAATCATGTGTTGTCAGAGAGTCTTCATCAATGAATTCAGAATCTTCAATATCAACGACTGTCGCTTTTGTTTTCGTCATGCCGGCGGTCGGCTGTCCCCGCCATAAGATCACGGTCGTGACAAAGAGACCTAAAGCAGCCAGCGCAAACAGCATCCATGCCTTCATTCTTCTCATGTGTGTTCCTCCTGTTCAGATTCATAGTGGTGATTTTAGCACTTCCGCAGAATTCATCAATACCCCAGTGTCCTGTCCACTGTATGAACCGGCGGCTTTCCCGAAAGCACAAGGCGGACATTGTTCAACGCTGTTTCCATGACCCGCTCATAGTTGACCCCGGCCCGGTAGCCCCCGCACATATGCGGTGTGATGTAAACTCTTGGCGTCTTCCATAATGGATGTCCCTTGGGAAGAGGTTCGGGATCCATGACGTCAAGGCAGGCTGCCTTTAAATGACCTTCATTCATGACTCTGATGAGATCTTCCGTCACCACCGAATTGCCGCGGCCGACATTGACCAGGATCGCGCTTTTCTTCATCAGGCGCAGCCTTTTTTCGTCGAACATGCCTTTGACTTCAGCAGTGCCCGGCAGGCTTAAGGCGACGACATCCATTTCAGGAAGCACCTCATCCATCTGTTCTGATGTGACAAGTTTTTCAATGAAATCCGGTTTGTCATGGACGCTTCTTCTGACGCCACAGCACTGTGCCCCGAGGGCATATGCCCTTCTGGCAAAAGCGGTGCCGATCGCGCCCATGCCGACGGAAAGAACCTTCGAGCCTTCAAAGCGCTGGATGTCATGGAGCAGATCCCATCCCTCCTCCTTCTGCATGTCGAGATACTCCGGCATCCGCTTCATCGCCATCAGCGTCACCGTCAACATGTGCTCGGCAATGGAATCCCCATAGGCGCCGTACGCGTTGGCAAGTGTGATTCTTTCCGGCAGGAAGCCATAGCCGTTTGCCCCGGCGCTGTAAAGCTGAACAAAACGGAGATTCGGCATTCTCTGAAGAAGCGCGGGCGTTAAGGGACCGCAGAAGATTTCCGCTTCAGATAGAATCTCATCCCCGATCTTTTCCGGCTTTTCTGTAATCAATACTTCTTCTTTATATTCAGGGAGGTACTTCTCAATCAGTTCAGAAAAGTGCTTTCCGGCGATGATCACCTTAACAGACACCGGATCCCTCCGCCTGGATCTCTTCATTGTCTGAAGATTCTTCTGCTTGTTCAATGACCGGAATGTCCGGACAGACAAGGCTGCCGGCTTCACGGCTTAGCGCGATCATACTGTCTTTGAAGTCCGTTAACCATGCGCGCCTTTCTGCTTCTGAATCAAGAGAAGCCGCATAGGCGCCTGCCTTTGCGAAAGACTGTACGAGCTTTTCTTCCGGGGTCACGGCTCTGTTTAAAACAAAGCGGTTGACCGCGTCATGAATCGCTGCTGTTTTGGCCGGGGAAATATCATCAAGCAGGTCCCATAAAATGGGGCAGGCTGAAGAAATGCCTCCTTCTGTTTCGGCCATCTCCTGGATGAACAGGATCGCCGTCACGACATCCGTATCCAGATGCAGGCTGCGGGAGACGGTGATCGCGTTATGGAACAGGCGGGAAACCATCGGCAGTCTGCTTGCGCCGTCCCCGTCCTCAATATTGAAATAATGGCCAAGAGAATCATTCAAGGTCTGGGTGATGTTCTTCGGCGGGACTGTTTCCTCCCCTGCTTCCCCGAATGAATTGAAAAAGGCCCGCTCCATGAATGTTTTCTTCACCGGTGCCTTGGGTTCTTCTTCCCCGATGCCAACAGGCAGGAAACAGACAAGCTCATAATCAGCCGGAACGCCGAGGATCTTTGCCATTCTGACATTGATCTGATCTTCATCGGTAATATGCCCTTCATACCAGCAGCTCTGATAGCCAAGGGCCGTAATGGCCAGAAGGATATTTTCGATTGCGGCGCCATAGTCCTGGACCGCAAAGCATCTGTCGCGGTAAGCGATGATCTTCCGGGAAAGAACACAGATGGCAGCCGGCGCTGTTTCCGCCACATCGGGATCAATGACGCTGTGCAGTCTCTGCAGAACGGCAGGATCATCCACCGCGATCAGGGAGACGGTCTGTTTGTTGCAGCCGGAAGGAGCGGCGAGGCCGGCCTTCATGATCGTGATCAGGTCTTCCCTTGGAACCGGAACATCTCTGTATCTGCCCCTGTAGCTGTGCCTTTTCATAATGGTTTCAATTGCGTCCATAGAGATTCCTCCCGTTTAATTCTCTGAAGGCTTCCGTTTCATCAGCAGATACTCTGATGAAGCATCTTTGAAGCCGAGTGTTTCGTATAGATGAATGCCATCCTTTGTGGCTTTGAGCTCCACACAGCTCAGTTTCAGCGTCTCTGCCTTTTTAAGCAGTTCCTGCATCAGCCTGCGGGCAAAGCCGTGATGGCGGTATGGTTCTTTTGTATAAACGTTGAGCACTGTGCCGGTAAGTCCATTTGGAAATGAAGGGCTTGCCGGTTTTTCGCTCACCAGCAGAAAGACGCCGGAAACCGCTGTCTCTCCATCCATGGCAAGCCAGGCGAACAGGTCCTTGTTCAGATGCTTTTCAAAATAGAGCGGCAGTCTCTGTTCAATGGCTCTCTTTTCTTCTTCGCTTTTAAATCCGGGATCTTCCGAAAGATACGAAAGCCGCATTTCAGCCAGAAGAGGAATATCGTTTCTGTCTGCTTTGACAATCGTGATCATGCGTTTTCTCTTTCCACAAGGAAGCCGAAGACTCTCTGGTTGAAATCCTTCGCCTCTTCATAGGCGCCATGTCCCAAACGTTCATAAACATGCAGTCTTGAATCCGGGATTTCTTCATTCATGTCATAAGACGCCTCAGCGCCGACAATCCGGTCCTCTTCCCCGGCGATGATCAGGGTGGGACAGGCAATCTCATGAAGCCGCTCACGCATGTCAAAATTCATGATCGCCCGGGCGTTTGCTGTGAAGCGGTCATAGTTCTCAGGCCTGCCGATTCTTCCAAGCAGCGGATACATTTTACGATAGCTTTTCAGTTTGTCCATAGAGTAACTGTTTTCGGCTGTATCAATCATCAGTGCCTTATGGTCTTTCTTTTCAGCCATTGCCAGCCAGTCTGTGATCCTCCGTGTGACTGTTTCATTGGCGTTCGGCGCGGTCACCGCCAGAACAAGCTTTCTGACGAGGTCCGGATGATTCACCGCAAGCGCCATCGTCACCATGCCGCCCTGGGAAACGCCAAGCACATCGCATTGTTCAATCCCCAGCTTTTCAAGAGCTTCCGCCTGATCATCGGCCATCTGTTCAATTGTGATACGTGAAGGCAGATCATTCCTGCGGCTGAACATGTAAACGGTAAAGTCTTTGAAGAATAAACGGTACGGCGGCGCCAGTAAAAGAGCTTTTCCTTTCACTGTGGCAAGGCCGTCGGACAGGCCCGGCAAAAGGATCAGTGTCTTTGGACCGCTGCCGAAGCGGACATAATCCATATTGGAATCTTTTACAGGAACTGAGCCGTTATATGCGTGGTAAAGCATGGAAAATCCTTTCTCTGATCAGCCGGGGAAACGGTAGTGGCCGACCAGGTCATTTCTTTTTTCTAAAACATCCTCTTCGTAATATCTCTGAAACGGACTGATATGGTGGATCAGATACGGGATCCCTTTTGCGTTTCTGCGGTCAGAAACCAGTCCGATGTGGTTTTTATAGATGACGATATCCCCGCCCTGCCATTCATTGATGTCATTGAGATCATCCGTGCATTTTTCGGCATTGCCTTCAAAGAAGATGATCAGGTTTCTGACCCTTCTGAAGTCGATATTGGAATCGATCACCTCATCAGCGTAAAGATCCGGATTCTCTCTTCTGTCTTCATCGACAAGGACGGAAAGATCATAGCCGGCTCCAAGAAGACCGAAAGCGATCACATCGGTGCATACGCCGTGATTGTCATCGGGATAGCCGCCGGCATAGTAGATGCTTTTGTATTTTGGATGAGACGCAAGATATTCAAGGGCGCTGTTCAGTATGTCAGTCTGATCGTCAACGCCATCGCCATCCTCATCATGTTCAGAAACATATCTGACGGTTTCACCGGTATAAAGATCCGGTTTTCTTTGGTCACTGGTGCGCTGATACGGAAAAAGCAGCAGGGCTGTGACTATGACAAGCACGAGTGCACAGAGGATCAGAACAGAACGCATTTTTCTTTTCTGCATAATTCGATGATAGCAGATTCACTGTACTGTGAACATACATGCAGAAAAAACAGATCATTTCTGATCTGCTGATGTTGATACAAATGCTTTTTCAAGAAAGATTCTGACTGTCTGCCAGTAGCGCTCCGGTTCTGTAAGGCTCCCGCAGACATGGTCGCATTTTTCAAAGCTGACCGCTTCAAGGATACTGTGCGTCTGTACTTTGGAAAGCACTTCAAAGTTTGAATAAGGAACGATGGAATCTTCTTTGCCATGGAAAATCAGAACAGGCACCTTCGTCCTTTCCAGTTCTTTGGAAATATCGGCTTCGGTAAGTCTGAAGCCGGCCAGTCTTTTCGATGCGATATCGCATAAAGCGATGGCTGGCTTTGCCGGAAGATGTAACATGTTCACCGCCGTCTTTGCGGCCATGGCTTCCACGGAAGCGTAGCCGGAGTCGGCGATGATTGCCTTCACCTGAGGCGGCTGGTACAGCCCTGCAGCCGCAAGAACCGTGGAGGCGCCCATGGAATCGCCGAAGAGAACGATTTCAGCTTCCGGATCCTTTTCGGTGATATATGTGACCCATGTCATCACGTCATAGCGCTCAAGCCAGCCCATGCCGATGAGGTTTCCTTCACTTTCCCCGCAGGCTCTCTGATCAGGCGCCAGGACGTTATATCCCATATTGAAGAATTCTCTGGCAAAGTGCAGTCTTGTGATTTCGGTATGATCCGCCCGGTAGCCATGGAAAGCGATCAGCCAGCGGCGGGAGTCTTTCCGTCTGCGGACAAAACCGGCAAGCCTTAAGCCGTCATAGGAAATCACGGAGATCGTTTCTTCCGGATGTTCCGCTTTGAAGGCTTCGTTTTCCGCCTGCTTTGATGCGCTGCAGACAGCGGCGGGATACATGATATCCTTCGGGTCTTTTTTTCTGTTTTCAAGCTTTGCCATCCCTCTTTCGCGGATGCGCTGGCCGGATTCATTTCTGCCAAGCATGATACGCATGATCATTTCCGGCGTTAAGCTCAGCGCCATGATTCCCGCGGTCAGCGGCACCGTTAAAAACTTCAGCCTCATCATGCCTCCAGTTTCTTTTCCTTCACAAACTCAATTGCAAGCTGTGCGACTCTCTTTTCATCCTCATTATAGAAGCCATGGCCGGCTTCCGGGATCCGGATCAGCTGCGCGTCTTTGAAAATCTTCAGTGCCTTTTCGGAATAGGACATCGGGACAAGAGTATCGCCAGTACCATGGATGATCATGACCGGTCCTTCATAATCCATATGATCATAGATATTGAATGAGAACGCGTCCTTTGCGTATAGAGAAGAGACATCCATTCCGAGAACCGAGAGTGTTTCGGGGATGTGATCCGGATCTGCAGCCCTGCTTCTGACATGATCATAGATGACATAGGCAGGATACAGAGGAATCAGACCGCGGATCTGATCAGGCCTTCTGTGCGCAGCTTCGGTGATGACAAAACCGCCCTGGGAGCCGCCCATCAGGAAAAGATTGTTTTCATCAATCTCAGGCAGTTCACGGATCCTGTCAATGACATAAAGAAGATCTTCCGTTTCCGTCAGCACTGACATTTCCATCATTGTCCCGCTGCTTTTCACTTCAGGCCCGCCGCCGATGAAGTCAAAACAATAGCCTGCGATTCCTTCTTTCTCCATGCATTCGGCATAGAATTCATGATCTTCCAGGGAAGCGCCGAAGCCATGGCAGATAATCACACAGGGAAACGGTCCGCTGCCTTCCGGTGTATGAAGACGGCCGTAGATTCTGCCGCCCTTCTTTTCAAAGCAGAGTTCACGCATGGGATTCTCCTCCTTTTTCAAACAGTATACACTGCGCAGAGTAAAAAGCGGCACAGCATCACAAAGGACTCTGTACCGCATTGACTGCTGCAGTATGTTTCCGTCATGAACGGCGGTACTCAGAGACTGCAGCAGGTTCTGACTTCTTCGGCCAACTCTTCCGGATGGCAGACCAGAAGTTCCTCATGTTCATAAGGGTGACGGCGGATATCGGGGTTCTTAAAGTATTTCCGGTAGCGCTCTTCATACTGCTTTCCCATCTTCTCCGCATAGAACACATGGATGACGGTGTCTTTGACGTCGATCTGTTCCTGTTTCGGTGTGATCAGATCATAGTAAAACTGGTTGTACACACTGCGCTTTGTGACATGGCCATGCAGGATGTCGGTTGTGAAAAGAGAAGTGAACTTTTCCCTGTATTCCCTGCTTTCGGGATGCTTCTGCATTTTCTTTTCATTGATTTTTGCCATCCATGAAGGAAGGCCTTCATTGACGATTTTCCATAATAAAGGTGTGACGATCTTCGCTTTAAGCTTTGCGCCAAAAGCGGACGAAGTGTCCATGTCGGAGCTGCCGATGATGGCATGATCCATATGGATTCTTTCCCTTGCGGCAATGTCCGCCACAAATGATCCGCCCAGCGAACAGCCGTAGGCACAGGCAATCCTGCCTTCGAAATGATCACGGATATAGTTTTCGATCTGAATGACTTCCTCACGCATGGAGGGATATTCTGTATTTTCGGTTTCATCAAAGCCGTCGAAGCTGACCTTGATGATCAGGAAATCATTTTCAAGATAAGGAATGACATGGTCAAACATGGAATGATGGCAGACGGTTCCCGGGATCAGAAGAAGCACAGGCTTTTCTTTTGTTCCGCATTCATAGAATTTCATGACTGTTTCTCACTTTCCGCTTTTTCGATAAAAGCCTTCAGGTCTTTGACAAACATTTCAGGATGATATGTGAAGGATTCGGCATGGTCCTGCCCCTTCTGTTCTCTGAAAGTCACCGAAGGGAATATCTTCTTCACAAAGCGCAGATCCTTCTTTCTCGCTTTCTTTTCCTTTTCGCCATACCAGTAGACAGCCGGATAAGACGGCTGGGAGATTCTCCCGGGCATGGAATAGTTGTTGCACGAATAGAAACCGTTCCAGGCAGTCTTTGCGCTCATGTGCTTAAGAGTTTCAGAGAGATAGGCGGCGTCTTCCTCACTAATCAGATCCGGATCCATGACGGAACGGAGGGCTTTCAGGCTGAGCAGTTTTCCGGTTTCGATCATCGTCCAGTCTTTTGCGCCGATGGCGTAAGTCAGAGGCTTTGGCAGCTCATAAGGGGTGATGCCGGCGTCGATGACCGCGCATTTCGGCTGGATGATTCCTTCCGAAATCATCCGGATCACAAGCGAGCCGCCCATTGAACAGCCATAGAGGCAGGTGACTTTCTCATGGCCGTTTTCGATTAACCACTGTGTTATCTGAGTAACGATGGTTTCCACGCTTGTGAATTCACTTTCGGGCTGATCCGGATCATGGCCGGGAATTGCCGGAATGATCAGGTGATAATCCTTTTCCAGTTCAGGGATCACCCTGTCGAATATATCCCATCTGACCGCAAGCGGATGGAAGAGCACGATGGTCTTTTCGTTTTCTTTTCCGAATTCATGGACGGTCAAAGGTTTTTCCTGTTCTTTTTTCAGATACACATGGAAATCGCAGCGGCTGCCGCCGGTGCCCAGTGTTTCACTTCTTTCAAAAACAATGTGATCAAGATTCCCGTAGGCGTATTCATCCGATTTGCAGGCAAACTGACAGAGTTCCCCGCAGCCGTATTCTGTAAACCATCTGTGATACGGGCACGCCAGCATGTCAAAGCGGGCGTCGTATTTCTCTGTTTTGTAGTGCTTTACCTCAAAGCCGGCCTTCTCACCGAAAATGATGTCCGCGATCTTCGAAAACATCGTCACAAACATGCCGCTGGCTCTTCGGGTGCGCAGTTTCTTTCTGAACATGTCACCTGACGCCGACGCTTTGATCAGTGTGGCGTCGCCCATGATGCGCAGGGCTTCCTCTTTTGCCATCACATCCTGAAGCGCTTTGTACAAAGCGATGCAGGGAAAAATTTTATTGTCGGTATGCAGGCGTTCAAGAGAGGAAAGACCGGCATGTTCAGCTTTGATTCTCGTTAAGATTTTTTCCGCCTCTTCAAAAAGGCGGTCCTGATCAATCTGCGGAAACCTTTCGGAAAGAAGCTTCCGGTAACCTTCGGTATTTGTACTGTTAAAGAATTGTTTCATGGTATTCATCCTCTTCAGTTATTTTACACTAACTGCGGTTGAAAGCACAGGAAATGAAAAAAGAGGAAATCCCCGGAAGGACTTCCCCTACCACACAGATTCAGTTGCGTGTGTTTCTGTATTGATGATGAGATAGATGCAGCTGCCGATATGGCGGCCGTCGCTGTAGGTGGAAAAGACGTCGGTGGAAATTACATTGCCTTTCCTGTACAGCATCCTTACAGGCGTATGGCCGACCACCTGCAAATAGCGGTTCTTCATAAAGATCTTATCGCGGCCATCCTGAGGCCGCAGCCAGATCGGTGAATTGTCTGTCCACATCTGATCGCAGCCCATCTCATTGATTTCACCGATGATCTCATCGATGTCTTTCGTTTCATAATCACCGATCCATGTGCGCACGAACTCTTCCCCGAGTCCGCCATGCATGAACAGCACGTCATCAATGCGGTGGATATACGCAAGCTTTGACACGTCAGGCAGAGCCTTTTCCAGCTGTTTGACCTTTTCCCTGACCACCCAGGCGGCAGGAATGGAATAGCCGGATTCTCTCTGATCCCACATATAGCAGAGATCGTGATTCCCCCAGCACCACAGAGTCTGCGGGTATTCTTTTTCAAAGGCGATCGCGGCGTCGTAGGTTTTTTCGTAAAGGTCAAAGTTGAGCTGCTGTTTCCAGTCGTCCGCAATGTCCATAAGACAGACCGCGGTATCCGGTTTATGTTCTTTCATCAGCTCTGAGGCTCTTTCGAACATTTCAGGTTTCAGGTGAACGTCAGGGATCACAAGAACTCTCATAGGCAGATCCTTTCTTTGGTGAAGTGACTATAACCCTACTCCTTTTCACACAGGGATGACAGTGATTTTTTTAACCTTTCACAATTCTTTCAGAATTGAGTCAGTAAGAAAAACTGCCTGCGCACCTGCAGGCAGCTGTGAATTATTCCGTGAGTTTCTCTTTGAATCCGAAGAGTTCAAAAGGATCTTTTCCCTCATGGATGTCTTTGAGAAGATGCTGTTCCTTGTAAAGACCGTATCCGTTCTTTTCATTTTGTGTCTGATCAGGATTCCATGTATTCTTCAAGCAGCTGCGCATATCTTTCCGGCTGTTCATGGAGAAACTGGCAATGCCCCATGCCAGGGAAAACGATTTCCTCCATGGCCGGTATGTACTGTTTTAACAGGGCTGCTCCTTTTGCCGGATACGGCTCCCTTGAACCCCGCCAGAACTGAACAGAGGAAGAAGTGTTTTTCAGGCTGTCCGAAAGACGATAGGAGTAAACATCCCGGCAGGCGTTCCGGCATGTTTCTTCACTGATGCCCGGATACAGCATTTCGATGATACTGCGGTTGCCCTTCCCCATTAACATGTCAAAGATAAAGCCGGGGACATATTTCCCGTCCCTGATCCTCATGACGCCAAGCGGGAACATTTTTGTATAGAAGCCTTTGAGAATTCCCATATCGACGATAAACGGGGCGTCCAGAACGGTTTTCTCAGGCTGAATGTTTCCCCGGGCAAGAAGTGATACGGCAATCGTTCCGCCTAAGGACAGACCAACAAGGCCATGGATCTTTGTGAGACTCTGAACAGTGAGCCAGGTTTCAATCTGCCTGCAGGCATTGTCGATGCCGGTGAAAACAGGACTGCCGGGATAATGGCCGTCCAGTTCACACAGGATGACATGCCATTTTCCGCTCATGAGCCTGCCGGCTTCGCCATAGCAGCTTTCCGCTGACGCGGACAGACCGTGGATGAAAAGAATCGAAGGGTTCTCTGAAGAACCCATAGTGATAAAACGCATATGGTGATTCCCTACTCTTTCTCAGGATCAAATGTCAGCCGGTAAGCGCAGGCTTCCGCACCTTCGGAAACGGCGGAGTGGCGCTCATAGCGGATGTGGTGAAACCCTTTTGAATATTCTTTGTCCATATGGCAGATGCAGAGAACCGCCTTTTCCTCATTGAGCTCTCTGGCAAGTTCATGGTATGGGCAGGAAAGGATATCCACGCCATACATCCCGGGCGGATCGGACACAAGTCTTCTCTTGTAGCCCAGTTTCTCACTGCTCATGAACTTCATGATTTTGTCAACGCTGTTCCAGACAAGGCGGTCCGCTTTGGGGATGCTTGTCAGGTCATGGATGAAACGGCCAAAGGATTTGCCCATGGCATTGCCGTATTCATTGAGCATTGATTCTGCGTCAAGGTCATAGGAAGAAAGTGTCCGGTACAGTGCCGCGGCAGGATGACCTGCGGCATGGGACTGAGTGAAAAACGGCCGCTTAACCATGAGGCTGACGGCGGCCGTTCAAAAACACATTCAGGTTATGGGACTGCTGTCCCCTGTCTGTTTTTTCAGGAATCAGAGATAGTGGTCAAACAGCCAGCGGCCGAATCCATCTTCCCCGGCAGGATATTCGGTAACCGCGTCAGCGATTTCCTTGTTTTCCTTCATCCCGTTGCACAGGCATACGGAATAGCCGGCCATCTTCATCATTTCCAGATCGTTTTCCGCGTCGCCGAACGCCATGACATCTGCCATGTCGATATTGTTGGCTTTGCAGTATTCAAGAACAGCGTTGCCCTTGGAGTTTCTTCTGTCCTGGAATTCAAGAAGATCGACTCTTGTCTTGAAGGAGAAGAAAGTTTCGTTTTCGATCGACTTTGCCAGCGGCACAACCATTTCATCCATCTCTTCGGCGGAGTGGGTTCTGTACATGATCTTGCCGACAGGCTCCTCCCAGAATTCATCGAGGGACTTGACGATCAGGGAATCGTTGTTGTTCCGTTTGGCGCTGGCTCTTAACAGTTCATCATCCCATCTTGCCAGCATGTAGCCGGGACGGTAGATGAAGGGATTGCAGTTGGAGGGCTCCATGCCAAGAATAATATGTTTGATCGTTTCCGGCTGTAATGGATTGAGGCTGATGGTTTCCTGTTTGCGGTGGTCGTAGATCTCGCCGCCGTTGAGGCCGATGATGAAATCGAACTGGAAACCGAGATCCCATTCTTTATAGTGATCCATGAGCCTTTGCCATAAGGGTCTGCCCGAGGCTAAGCCCAAAAGGACGCCGCGGTTATGGAGCTCAATCATGGCTTTGCGGTTGATGTCGCCGAACTGGGTGTTGTTGTCGCGCAGTGTCCGGTCGATATCCGCCACGACGATTTTATAGGTCTTCTTCATGTTCTCTCCCTTCATTGAATGCGGATGCCGTCAATAAAGACGTCCGTGATGCGGGAAAGGCTTGAAAAAAGATCGCCTTCATAAATCACAAGATCCGCGTCCTTCCCCTTTTCAATCGAACCGATCCGCTCTTGGCACAGGATGTGCTTCGCCGGATGGATGGTGATGGCTTTGAGCGCCTCAAAGGGATCCATGCCCGCTTTGACGCAATAGCCGGCATAGACAGGCAGATAGGAAACCATCGAGAACGGATGGTCGCTGATGATGGAAACCGTGCAGCCCTTATTGCTTAAGACGCCGGCTGTTTCCCATGATTTGTTCCGCACTTCCACTTTGGAAGCCGCCATCATTGTCGGTCCGACTGCCAGTGGAATGTTTTCCTGAGCCAGGATATCTGCGATCAAGTGGCCTTCGGTGACATGTTCAAGAGTCAACAGAACATCGAATTCCTTCGCGATGCGGATGGCGGTCAGGATATCGTTGGCCTGATGGGCGTGGGCTTTGAGCGGGATCTGCTTTTTCAGAACCGGGATCATTGACTCCAGTTTGAAATCAAAGGCCGGCTCTTTGGTCACATCGCCGTTCGCGGCTTCTTTTTTCGCCATGTACTGTTTTGTTTTGAAGAGGATTTCCCTTAAGTGGGCAGCCGTGGACATTCTGGCCCGGTTGCCTTTTTCTTTATAGACCGCTTTGGGATTTTCCCCGAACGCACACTTCATCGCGATGGATCCTTTATGAGCATCTGATCAGCGCTGATACCCTGCGTCTTGAAAGCCGCCCAGGTGCCGCCGACCACATTGGCGCTGCCGGGTCCGGTGGCGATGGACGTCACGCCTGCTTTTCTGGCTTTTTCAAAGGAGGCGTCAAACGGATTGACGCTGTCGATGGCTCTTAACTGCGGAGTGAGGCAGTCGCTCATTTCGTTGTAGTCGCTGCCTTCAAAGCCGATGCCGGTGCCGGCAACACCGATATGGGTGTGGGCGTCGACAAAGCCCGGATAGATGCCTTTTCCTGCCGCGTCATAAATCTCTTCATCGACAGAAAAATCATGACCGATGCCTTTGATCTTTCCGCCTTCAATGAGAAGATCGGCATGATACGGGTCCTTATGGACCGCGTCATGAATCAGTCCGTTTACAATCAGTGTCACGGGCGCATCTCCTTTCCGTCAGCTTCCGCCAGGGCAAGAAGAGTGTCTTCCATTGCGGCCGGCAGGATATAGTGGGAATCATCATATGCCATCAGACTGCGGGCGTGGATCAGGTCCAGGAACGCCCGGTAATCTGTCTGCAGGAATGTTCTTCTGGAATGCTGGGTGACCAGCTTTGCGTAGTAGTGATCGCAGACAATCTCATCGCCGGTGGCGGGATCGCTCATGCCGAAGGGCGGCACGGGTTCCCTGGGGATGATGGTGTCCACTCCGGCGGTGATCGTAAAGACGCCCTGGTAGCCCTTTTCATCATCGGAAATATAAACATGGCAGGAGCACCAGTAGAAGTCCATGATCTGAAGCCTGTGAAGAAGCTCCGTAAAGTCTTCATCACTGAGACCCCGCAGTCTTTCCGTCGTGAAGGTCAAAGGCCACATGGCGCCATGGACAAGACGCATGCCGTCGGAATAGTTGACTTTGGCGTTCCGCCTGTTTTCCGACGTCTTCTGCCGGATGACCTCAAGAACGCCTTCAAGTTCTTCCCGCGCATACTCTCTTCCCTCAAACTCAAAGGTCCTTGCGTGCCAGCGCTTCATGATCCGCAGCGCGCATTCGCCCATGATCTGAATGTCTTTGCGGGTGGTTAATCCCGGCACTTCGATTCTGACCTGGTCCCGCATATCCTGTTTCCACAGCATGCGGATGCCGGTGCCGATGGTGTCGGGATGATAGACAATCATGAAGCCTTCGTCAGGAATCATATCAAAAAAGCGCAGAAAGCGGTCATGCATGCCCGCTTTCAAAACGCCGCCGGTGATATCCTCCTGCTGCAGCTTGTATCTGAAAATACCTTTCTGGTGAATCCGTAATTCAAATGGCATAGCTTATTCTTTCGTCACTTCCATATCTGACATTTCATCGAAATACATGGAAGCGCACATATCATAGTACAGCGGCGTTAAGGCGATAAATCCTCTTTCCACCGCCTCCACATCGCTGATTCTTTCCTTTGTGCTTGTGGCTTCGACCATCTCGTCGCCATCCAGCACCAGCACTGTTTTTCCGCCTTTCTCCTTTTTCAGGATCGGCCGCTTATAATCGACATGATCGTGCAGGTCGGTGACCCGCATGCCGTTGATCTCCCCTTTGGGGACATTGATGTTGAGAATGTAGTGTTTGCGGTTGGGGGAAGCCATAAAGAGCGGGATGAGCTGTTTCACGGCCTCTGCCGCGGGGTGAAAGTCGCCTCCCTCATACGAGCACAGGGAAACCGCCATGCCCGGGGTTCCCAGGATCATCGCTTCTCCTGCCGCCGCCACGGTTCCGGAATAGACAACATCGGAAGCCATGTTGCGGCCGTAGTTAATGCCGGAAATCACCAGGTCCATCTTCACTTCAAACAGTCCGCAGATTCCATAGTAGGCGCAATCCGCCGGTGTGGCGTCGATGGCGTACGCCTTTTTCACGCCGGGAATGAAACGCTCTTCGCATTCGTTTTCCTGATAGAAGTAGGTGACGCTGTGGGAGAAGGCGCTGCGCTGGCTTCTGGGCGCAGCGATATAAATGTCATAATCATCTTTCAGGGCATCGGCCAGGGTCATAAGACCCATGGAATCAATGCCGTCGTCGTTTGTAATCAGTATATTCATTGACAGTCCTCATAAGGATTATACATAGAATTTCCTTATGATGCCATTGCAAGCACTTTGTTGAAATGCTCAACCGGATCTGTTACGATTCAGCCATGTGAGGTGACATATGGACCTGATTGAATCCGTCGAAAAAATCTATACTGAACAGCTTCCGGCAGGCTATATGCGCCGCTCTGAAGCGGAAATGAAACTCCTGAAGGAACTCAATGAACTCAACAGAAAGCTCAATCCCGATGCGCAGGAATGGGAGAAGATGGACGATCTGCTCACCGAACTAACAGCTGAAGCGGAGAAGAACGGCTTTACTGCCGGTTTCACCTACGCTCTGACCTTCCTGGAAAAGATCTATGGCCTGAGCGATCTCAGTTCACTGTTCACTGAATAAGACGGGAGCGGAACCCTGAACGGTTCCGCCCCTTTTTTAATCCTGATCGTTTTTGGTGAAGCGCTCCAGGAAATCGGAAGCGCTCACTGCCGCTCTTGAGACAGTTTCGACGACCGCTCCGCTGAGATCAATGACGGTGCCGTCGGTTTTGATCACTTCGACTTTGGTGCCCGCGTTGGCGGTCAGCAAGACTGCCGCAAGTGACGCTAAGGGCGCTAAGCGCACAGCCAGAAGCGATCCGATGACGCCGGCGTTTGCGGAAAAGCTGAAGAGCTCCCTGTCCTCTTTATTGCGGACGACCACTCTGGCGACACTTCCTTTGCGGAGCAGCTGCTTCACTTCATCCACAACTGCCTGTACCTGTTCTTTGTTAAATGCCATTTAATCCAAATCCTCCCCATCGCTTTCGATGCATTTTTTATACCAGAAGAAGGAATCCTTACGGCTTCTTGCCAGGGTTCCGTTCCCTTCATCATCCCTGTCGACATACACAAAGCCATAGCGCTTTCTCATTTCACCGGTGCCGGCGGAAACCAGGTCGATGCAGCCCCACATGGTGTAGCCCATTAACGGAATCCCGTCGAGATTGACGGCGTCGCGCATTGATCTGATGTTGGCTCTGAGGTAGTCGATTCTGTAACTGTCATGAACACTGCCGTCCTCTTCTTTGACGTCAGCCCAGCCGATGCCGTTTTCAACGACAAATAACGGCTTGTGGTAGCGGTTGAACAGCTGGTTGAGGGCAATTCTCAGCACATCCGGATCGGTCGCCCAGTCCCACGCGTTTGTTTCAAGATAAGGATTCTTCACCGCGTAGGCAAACATGTTGCCGCCGCCTTTGACGCCTTCCTTCTTCGCGGAAACGGTGGAGCTGCCGTAGCAGCTGAAGGAAAGGAAGTCGCACGGATATGTCCTGAGGATTTCCAGATCATCCGCTTCCATCTTCACTTCAATGCCTTCCCGTTTGTATTCCTCAAGCTTGTAGTTTGGATATCTGCCGAGCATCTGCACATCGGAATAGAAGCAGGTGTCATCCATGAATTTCAGTGCCATCAGCTGATCGGCGGGATCGCAGGAATAGCCATAGACCGGCTGGTACGCCAGCATCATGCCGATCTGAAGGTCAGGATCCATTTCATGGGCAGCTTTCACAGTCAGAGCCGACGCCATGAACTGATGGTGGGCTGCCTGGGCACGGTTAAGAGGTGTGTCATGGAGAACGCCGCCGCCCATGTAGGGCATCATGCCGATGGCGTTGATTTCGTTGAATGTCAGGTAATACTTCACCTTTCCCCTGAATCTTTCAAAACATGTTCTGGCGTAATTGACATAGAAATCAATCAGGTCGCGGCTGACCCAGCCGTCGTAATGATTGGCCAGATACAGCGGCGTTTCGTAATGGGAAAGAGTGACAAGCGGTTCAATGCCGTATTTCTTACACTCGTCAAAGACGTCGCTGTAGAACTGCACGCCCGCTTCGTTGGGTTCTGATTCATCGCCTTTCGGGAACATTCTTGCCCAGTTGATGGACAGACGGAAACAGCGGAAGCCCATTTCGCCCATTAAGGCAATGTCCTCTTTCCAGTGGCCGTAGAAATCCGTGGCGGTATGGCTGGGATAATAGTAGCCTTCCGCCGTCACAACTTCCGCCCCTTCCGGCAGGTTCATCGTGAATCCGAATCCGGAAGGCTGTTCATGAATATTGCCTTCGGTATCCTTCCAGGTGATCCTTCTCGGGACGGTGTGGGAGCCGTTGGTCATCGCGTCAGAGGTGCTGAGACCCTTTCCCCCTTCCAGATAGCCGCCTTCATACTGGTTGGCGGCTGTCGCGCCGCCCCATAAAAACGTTTTCGGGAATTTCATTATCTTTTTCTCCTGTTCTGCTGATTTCATTATATGCATGGAAACTGGCGAATGACAGTGACAAAGCTGTGAAAAAGTAAAAGCCCGGATCTCTCCGGGCTTCAGGTTAAGTGGTGGGGAAGATGGGACTTGAACCCACACGGTGTTGCCACCAACGGATTTTAAGTCCGTTGCGTCTGCCGATTCCGCCACTTCCCCAAAAAAATAAAGTGGAGGTGCCAGCCGGGGTCGAACCGGCGATCACAGAGTTGCAGTCTGTTGCCTTACCACTTGGCTATGGCACCATGTAACCCCCACTTGCCAAATCATTATATACACGGTTGAAAACATTTGCAAGAAGAAACCGAACACGTGCCGAGTTAAATCGACATATCCCGAATGGCTTGAGATTTAAGTTGAGGTATCCCGTTTTATTGCATTTTGTGAAAATGGTTTCAAAGGAGAAAGAAAC
>CACYNH010000032.1 GCA_902775735.1 uncultured Erysipelotrichaceae bacterium | reverse complement strand
CAATGAGCTGAAGCTTGGCTGTAAGGGAAAATTTGTTGGGGTTCATGGTTCCATCGTAGACGTTTTCACAATTGGATGTAAGCGTTCGAATGTGAAAGATTTGTAAAATATTGGTGAAAAGAAAGCCGCATTCCTCCCCACCCAAATCAAAGATTTTGGATGGGGGATCCTGCGGTTGTGAATGAAACGCCTTCACATAATTGAGCGCCCTGGAAACAGTCCAGATCATCGCTCCGTAAAAGGAGATTCTGTTTGCTTTGGCGAATGTGTATACTTCCGTCACGTCTTCTTCATAGGTCAAAGACCAGAAGGGACTGGAGGTGTGTGAGAAATGATTGAAGAGATCTTTTCTTTCCCATGTTTCAAAATCGATTTTCTTTTCTGTCATCATGTCTCCTGTTACTGTGGATGAATCATGTTGCGGTCGCGGTATTTCCGTGGCGAGATTCCGAAAACATTCCTGAACGCCCTTGAGAAATGCAGCTGGTTTTCATATCCTACCCGCTGGCCGACATCGGCGATGGAGATTCTACTGTGCTTAAGAAGTTCCGAGGCTTTGTTCATCCTGTACTTGATCAGGAATGACTGGGGCGACTCTCCGAACATCTCCTTGAACAGGCGGCTGAAGTAACTGCGGTTCAGACCGCTGCGGTCGGCAATCTCCTCAATGGAGATATCCCTCTGGTAGTTTCCCTCAATGAAGTTCAGCGCTTCTTTCATATAGAAGTCGCGGAGCTTTTTTCTTTCCTGGACAACTCTGGTTGAGCTGGTTTCGACGATTTCATCCATCAGCAGCATCCCCAGTCCGATCAGCCGCATGATGGATGCGCCTGAGCTGTCTGCCAGGCGGATCATATACTCCGCAATCATATTGTTATCCTGATGGACAGGGGTATAGACGGGCTGCGTTTCACTTAAACCGGCCAGCGTCATACATTCACGCGCCTTCAGGCCGTCAAATTCCACCCAGGTATAAAACCAGGGATCTTCCTCGTCCGCGTAGTAAGTGGAGATCTGACCCGGACACAGCAGAAACCCCTGACCCGGCTGAAGATAGTAAGTGTGGTTATTGGTATCCAGCCTTCCTTTCCCGCGGATGATGTAGTGGAAAAGAAAATGATTTCTGACTGCCGGTCCCCACAGATGCAGGGGTTCACATTTCTCATATCCGAACTGGTAAAGATTCAGATCAATAAAAAGCTCATCCTGGACGACATGAAATTTATACTTTCTGTCATCCATGGAAATAACAGTCTGCTGCTGCGGCATAAATCCTCCCGTCAAAATCTTCGGTACAATTCTGTATATACCATAATGTGACATAATTTGTAAATAAGAAGAAAAAACAGCAGAATTGGGATATAAGATATCCCATTTATAAATATGATCAAATGTTTAGAATTGCTACTATAAAACTGACAAAAGGCAGCGCTTGATCAATGATGAAATGCAGTGCACGGCTATTTCTGAAAGAGGCTGCCGGATGCCAGTGAGCCGCCGGCAAAAAGAACACATATTTACCAAACAATTCGAAGAAATAAGAGGAGAAATGAAATGCAAAAGAGCATCCGTACTTCTATGACACTGCTTGTGGCAGCCGCCTGCCTGACAGGCTGCATGTCCAAACCTTCCACACCCACAGCCGATGTGTCCGGCCGCGTTGAACCGCCCGCAGACATCTGGGCACCCTATGAGGAAGAAGTGACAGTCACCACAATGGGTGAGGAAAACAGCGGCACCGAATTCCAGGGCGACGATGACTATGGCAACAACCCCTGGTACCGCGCCTACAAGGAACGCTTCAATATCAATCTTGTCAACAAGTGGATTTCCAATGACTACAGCACAAAGCTGAACCTGGCGATTGCCGATAAGGATATCGCCGATGTCTTCTACGTAGACTCCGCCCGTCTGACCACCCTGTATGAAGCAGGTCTGATCATGCCGCTGGACGAAGTCTTCGACAGCTACGCTTCCGATGTTCTCAAGGGATACCGCAAAGACTACGCCGACACATGGAAAACCGGTGAATTCGACGGCAAACTCTACGGCATGCCGCAGATGAGCTACGGTATCATCGACCAGTTCCAGTACATCTGGATCCGTCAGGACTGGATGAAGGAATGCGGCTTCGAAGAGCCCAAGACAATGGACGATGTCATCAAGATCGCCACTACATTCGCTGAAAAGTACGGCGGATACGCGCTGCCTGAATGCCAGACACTCGAAAACCTGTTCAGAGTCGCTCTGAGCTGGGGCGCTCATCCCGATATCTGGGTCAGGAAAGACGACGGCACAATCGAGTACGGCACAATCCAGCCGGAAATGAAGGAAGCTCTCGCACAGTACGCGGAATGGTACAAAGAAGGAATCATCAACCCGAACTTCACAACCCTGAACTGGGACAAGATGATGCAGGGCATGATCAACGGCGAATGCGGCGTCATCCCGTTCGCCCAGTGGTTCGGCTACAACCCGCTTCCCGACCTGATCAAGAACCAGGGCGCGGACGCCATCTTCTACCCGTATGAGATTCCGACACAGGACGGCTCCCCGATCATGGGCAGCGTCACATTCAACAACAACGGCTACGTTGTCATCCGCAAGGACTGCCCGAATCCCGAAGCGATCATGAAGATTGTCAACTTCTATGTCTACACAGTCAATGACGCTGTCGGCAAGGAATCCAACGAATACCTGTCCTCACTGCACAGCTTCAATTATCCGAACTGTGTCCGCGGCACACGCATCATCAACCCGATGAACGACTATAACCAGTATCTGCAGGTCAAGGGCGCGTTCGATAAATGGCAGGCAGGCGAAGAAGTCGACACAAGCGACCTCGGCACAAACCTCTCCAAGTATGAAAGCTGCGTCAACTGGGTGACTAACCAGGATCCCAACGGCGTCGGCGACTTCCTGCAGCAGGGCAACGACCGCTCCGCTTACGGTATCGCCAAGAAGTATGTCGATGAGGAGCAGTATGTTCAGGACGCCAAGTGGGGACCGGACACACCGACCCTGCAGGCTGCCGGAAGCACACTCAAAGACATCCTGGTTGAAGGCTTTACAAAGATCATCATCGGCGAAAAACCGATCGACTACTTCGATGAGCTCGTCGAGCAGTGGAAGACTGCCGGCGGCGCCAAGGCAACTGAAGAAATCAACGAAACATACGGCGGATAAGCTGTAACAATAAACGGTACCGGCCGGACCATTCCGGCCGTACCGGTATTCAGGAACAGGAGCTTTCAATAAATATGAAGAAAAAAAAGAGCTTATCAAGCTATTGGCAGTATTATGTGATGCTGATTCCGGGCGTGATCCTGACGTTCATCTTCAGTTATATTCCTCTCTACGGCGTCATCATCGCCTTTGAGAAGTACAATGTCGGTATGGGTTTCAGTTCACCCTGGGTGGGGTTGGATAACTTCCGTTATCTGTTCTCCCAGCCCACATTCACCCGCACGATCACCAATACACTTTATATCTCCGTCTGGAAGCTGGCTCTCGGCATTGTCGTACCGGTCACGATCGCGATTCTGCTGAATGAAATGAAGTCAGACAGGCTCAAGAGGTTCTACCAGACCCTCATCTATATCCCCAACTTCCTTTCATGGATCATCATGGCCGGCGTTCTGATGGACATCCTGGCCAGCACCGGCGCCATTAACGTGATTCTTACAAAGCTCGGCTTCGGCACCGTCGACTTCCTGGGCAACGCGAAAGTGTTCCCCTGGACCATGATTGTATCCGATGTCTGGAAAGGCTTCGGCTACGGCACAATCGTTTATCTGGCTGCTCTGACCGGCATTGATCCGAGCCTTTATGAATCGGCAATGCTGGACGGCGCCACCCGCTGGCAGCAGATCAAGAATGTCACCATTCCGCTGCTGATGCCGACTATTATCCTGATGACTGTCCTCTCCCTGGGAAGCGTGCTGAACGCCGGCTTCGATCAGATCTACAACCTGTACAGTCCGGCCGTATGGGAAACCGGCGATGTCATTGACACTTATGTATACCGTCTCGGTATCCAGCAGGCGCAGTATTCCGTCGGTGCGGCGGTCGGCCTGTTCAAATCCCTCGTATCCGCGATCATGGTCGTCGTCTCCTACAGACTGGCTGACAAGCTCGCCGGATACCGCATTCTGTAATGAGGTGGGTATATGCAGAAGAAAAAAGGAATTTCCGTATTTGATATTATCCTGACAATCGGTCTGGGCATTATCTGCATTACCTGTGTGCTGCCGTTTATCCATCTGCTGGCAGTCTCATTCTCATCAAGCGCGGCGGTGGCAGCCGGCAGAGTCGGCTTCTGGCCTGTCGAATTCACCGCGGCTTCCTACGAATATGTCATCACCGGCGGCAGATTCCTGCGGGCGATGGGCATTTCCGTTGAACGTGTTATTCTCGGAACACTGCTGAACATCGTCCTGATGGTCCTGACCGCTTATCCGCTTGCCAAGGAAGATCTGCCTTTCCGCGGAATTCTTTCCGGCTTCTTCGTTCTGACGATGCTGATCGGCGGCGGTATGATCCCGACTTACCTGCTCGTTTCCGGCCTGGGTCTTAAAGACACCATCTGGGCTTTGATCCTGCCGGGCGCGCTGCCTGTCTACAACATGATTATCCTCATGAACTTCATCCGCGGACTTCCGCATGAACTGGAAGAAGCAGCCTGGATTGACGGCGCTTCCCCGTTCAGAACACTGTGGAGCGTTATTTTCCCGCTCCTGGGTCCGTCCCTTGCCACAGTCGGCCTGTTCTGCATGGTCGGCCACTGGAATGACTGGTTCGCCGGAATGATCTACATGAGCCAGCCGATCAACTATCCTCTTCAGACCTATCTGCAGACCCTCCTCGTCGATTTCGAAAAGCTCCTGCAGTCCGACACATCCGGCAACATCCAGGACATCCTGTCCAAGATGAACGCCCGTACCGGACGCGCGGCCCAGCTGTTCCTCGGCGCTCTGCCGATCATGATGGTCTATCCGTTCCTGCAGCGCTATTTCACCAAGGGCCTTACCCTGGGAAGCGTGAAAGGATAATAAAAGAACGAATCCTCTTTTTTCCCTTACGTGCGGCCGTCTGAGAGGAAAGAGGATTCTTCTTTTCAGAACAAACGAAGAAAATAAACAGGATTTGCAGGAGGAAACGGTATGCCTTTATTCCCTGATTACAACTCTGAGGGTCCCGGGATTCCCGACGGAATGCCGAAGCTGAGAGGAATGAGCCGGATCTTCGAAGTGCTTTCGAGAGATTTCAATCCTTTCATGATGGCGGGGTTTGCAAGTTTCGTGACTTCGCTGCCTCTGATCTTTCTGGGCGGTTATGCCATTGCCCTGCACAGTGTCCTGTTTGCGATACTTGCCGGCCTGATTGGCGGGCTGATCGCGGCACCGTGTTTCTATGGAATGGCGGATGTCATTCTCAGAAGCCTGCGTGACGCTCCGGCGGATGGCTTCCACCGCTATAAAGCAGCACTTGCGCACAACTGGAAAAGCACGCTTGTGCCGGGAATGGTTTCCGGTCTGATCTTCACGATGGAGATCTTCATCATCCTTCATCTTCCCCAGCTGGGAGGAATCGGACTGGCCCTTTGCTGGATGGTCAGCGTGACAGTCTTCATGGGCGTCTTTTTCTGGGGACTTGCCCAGCATGTACTTCTGGACCTGACTTTCGCACAGCGTCTCAAGAACAGCCTGATCCTTTATTACCGGCACATCTTCAAATCACTCGCGGCGGTCGGAATCATGATGCTTTACCTGCTTGTGATCATCCGGATGTTTCCGGCGTCCCTCATCATCATGCTGGTGACCAGCCTGTGGCTGCCTCTGCTTCTGATCTACCAGATCATTTACCCGCAGCTGGACGAGATCTTCGGAATCGAAAAGAAACTGCAGCAGAAATTTCAGGAAAAAAAGAAAACAAGTGAGAGGAATTCAGAATGAAAAACAAGGCTTTGTGTCAGCTTCCGCCGATGGGCTGGAACTCATGGAACACATTCACCGAAAACATCAATGAGGAACTGATCCTGGAAACAGTGGATGTTCTGAAAAAAGAAGGATTTCTTGAAAAAGGCTATGAATATATCGTCATTGATGACTGCTGGAGTGAGATGGACCGTGATGAAAACGGCAGGCTTGTTCCGGATCCCGTCAAGTTTCCCCATGGCATGAAAGCCGTGGCAGACGCGGTTCATGCCAGGGGATTCAAATTCGGTATGTACAGCTGCTGCGGCACCAGGACATGCGCCGGCTATCCGGGCAGCTTTGAACATGAGTTTGAAGATGCCAGACAGTTCGCGGAGTGGGGCGTTGACTATCTCAAATATGACAACTGCTTCAAAGTCCAGCACATGGATGATGAAACACTGTACAGAAGAATGCATCTGGCGCTTGCCAATTCAGGAAGGGACATCGTCTTCTCCGCCTGCCAGTGGGGAACAGAAAATGTCCATGAATGGATCCGCACTTCCGGCGCCCATCTGTTCCGCTCCACCGAAGATATCAATGACTCATGGTTCTCCATCCGCGATATCGCTCTTTCCCAGCTGGATAAAATGGCTTATTCAGGACCGGGCTGCCACAATGACATGGATATGCTGGTGGCGGGCATGTACGGCAAAGGCGGCAATGAATACATCTCCGCAGGCGGCTGCAGTGATGAGGAGTACCGGACACACTTCGCCTTATGGGCAATGATGAATTCGCCGCTGATGATCGGCTGCGATGTGCGCAGAATCAATCAGACAACAAAAGACCTTCTTCTCAACGAAGATCTGATCGCAATCAACCAGGATCCCGAATACCGCGCCCCGTTCCGTGTCAGATGCACATCCAACGGTCCGGAAGCGTTTGTGCTGGTCAAGTTTCTGAGCGGCGGTGAAACCGCGCTGGGACTCTTCAACTTCGGCGATGTTCCTGCCACTGTCGCGGTTGATTTCTGGGATCTCGGTCTTCCTCTTTCCAGTGAATACAGTCTGCGGCTTTATGACTGTCTGAACAGAACAGACGCAGGCATGAAGAAAGAATTCTTAAAAGAAACAGTTGCTGCCCACGGTTGCCGGATTTACCGGTGCGCGCTCACAAAAACAAAATGATCGAAAACAGATGCAGAAAGTGCGGGGCGAAGCTTTCCTCGGATGAAATCGCTCTGTACCGCAAACTGTTCAGCCGGGCGGCAGTGACATATTTCTGTCTGGACCATCAGGCGGAATATCTGAGGGTCACCCGTGAAGACCTTGAGAAACTCATTGAGTATTATCACCGCACCGGCGTCTGCTCACTTTTCGCAAAATGGGAATGACTCTCTTAACCCAGAGGCAACACGATGATGAAACAATACGCAGAGTGCGAAGTATTCTTCGCCGATGATCATACAGAAAAGTTCAGAACTGAAATCAACGGCTGCACAGAGACGGACAGCGGTCTTTGCGCAAAGGTGAGACAGGTGAAGTCAGAAGGAGTTGAGCTGGTTTCGCTGTGTCTTCGGTTTAATGAAGATTCCGGCAGTGAAGGACGGCCCCTCCGGGCACAGATGCCCATCATGATGAAATTCCCACTCAATAAGAGTCCGGAGGCTCTCACCGCCATGTATATGCTGAACCCATGGTGGACAAGACCCGCGTTTTTAAACGGCTATGATGAAATCCCGCAGAAGACACGTATCGTTTTCGCGAAGTTCAGCGGCTGCTTTGCCTGCCTTTTTCCAATGGTTTCCAATCACTTTGTGACGATGCTGTCGAAGGGCAGTGAAACGGAAATCTGTCTTGAGATGAATGCCGGCACAGAAATCCCCTGTGATTTTGATGAAACCGTCTTCCTTTGTGGCGAAGGGGATTCCGTTGAGGAAGCGGTCCGTAAGGTATTCGCGTATCTGGAAAAGGAAAAGGGGCTTGCGCCGCGGACGGAAAGAAAGCTTCCGGAAATGTTAACGTATCTTGGCTGGTGCAGCTGGGACGCCTTCTACCGTGAAGTGAATGAAGAAGGAATCCGAGCCAAGGCAAAGGAATTTCAGGAAAAGAGCGTTCCGGTCAGATGGATGCTGGTGGACGACGGCTGGCAGCAGGTGACGGACAGGACCATGGACGCGTTTGAACCTGATCCCGCAAAATTCCCTCATGGCTTCAGGCAGATGACGGAAGACATCCGCAGAGACTCCATGGTGAAATGGTTCGGCGTCTGGCATGCGCTGCCCGGCTACTGGGACGGCATCACGCCGCAGAGCAATGCTTTTAAAGCAGCGGAAAATGATCTGCTCATAACACCCGCCGGCTTTGTTCTGCCGGATCCCGACAATGCGGAAGGCTTTTATGGCAGATGGTATGAGCAGCTGAAGGCGGATGGCATTGACTTTACAAAAGTGGACGGCCAGAGTTCACTCTCAGATCTCTATAAAAACACAGTTCCTGTCCCCGAAGCGGCCAGAGGCGTCAGCGCCGGCCTGGAAAAAGCGTCGTCTGTATTCGGCAGTGCTCTCATCAACTGCATGGGCATGGCAATGGAAAACATCCTGGCAAGACCTTCCCTGGCAGTTTCAAGAAACAGCGACGACTTCGTGCCTTCCCGTGAAAACGGGTTTGCCGAGCATTTGCTGCAGAATGCTTATAACTCTCTTTATCACAACGAACTTTACTGCTGCGACTGGGATATGTTCTGGACAAAACATCCTGACGCGAAGAGGCATGCTTTGATCCGTGCCATCAGCGGCGGTCCTGTCTATTTCAGCGACCGGGTCGGTGATACGGATCCCGAAATACTTAAATCCCTCTGCTGTCCTGACGGGGAACTGCTCATGATGAGCCGGTCCGCAAAACCGTCTGCTGACTGTATTTTCAGTGATCCGGTGAAATCGGGTGTGCTGAAACTGCAGAACGCCGGCAGGTATGCCGGATCAATGGCAGGCGGAATTGCCGTCTTCAATCTCACTGATGAAAAACAGGAGTTCAGTCTCTCCGCGCAGGAGATACCGGAACTTGCAGGCAAAGGTGAATACATTCTCTTCGATTATTTCCGGAAGGAAGTGATTGAAACAGATCAGGGAGGAATCTTCAGGTCCGCTATTGATCCGCAGGGCTGTGCATTTTATACAGTTCTGCCGGAAGGGGAGATCACATGCCTGGGACTCACAGACAAATACGCCGGCTTTATTGCGGTGGAAGAACAGTTCACAACAGGCAGAAGGACAGACTTCGTTCTTCATTCATGCGGCAGTACAGGTTTCATATCACGGAAAGAAGTGATTTCCGTGACCGCCAATAACAAGGACGTAACGGATCTTCTGGAAAGAAACGGCTGCGTTTATACACTCACACTTCCGGAAAAGAACGGCAAAACCATTCTTTCCGTAACAGTCTGAATCAGAAATACACAGGCAGGAGACTAATATGGCAATCACAATCCAAAACGACACAGGACTTATCACCCTGGCGACCTGTAACACCGAATATCAGATGAAAACCGATGAATACGGTGTACTTCTGCACACCTACTATGGCGCTAAGATTTACGGCAGCGATATGTCCGAAACCATTTCATGCCGTGAAAGGGGCTTTTCCGGCAATCTGACAGTCGGCCGCGAGGAAATCCGCTCATACTCCCTGGACGTTCTTCCGCAGGAGTATTCATGCGCCGGCAGCGGCGACTACCGGATCAGCGGTCTCAGCGTCCTTGACAGTAACGGCGGCCGCTCCTGCACCCTCAGGGTCGCTGGAACCCGCACTGAAAAGGGGAAGTATTCCCTTGAGGGACTGCCCCATGTTTATGATGAAAACGGGGAAGCGGAAAGCCTTGTGATCACTATGAAGGATCCGTATTCCGCACTTGAAGCAGAACTGCAGTATTCGGTTTTTGAAAAGTCAGATATCATTACCCGCTCGGTGAGATTCATCAATAATGGCAGTGAAGCCATTCAGCTTGAAAAAGCGGCGAGCCTGTGTCTTGACTGGCAGTTCGGTGATTATGACTGGCTGACATTCTACGGCTGCCATGCCCAGGAGCGCAATCTGCAGAGGGTGCCTCTGCACCATGGCGTCCAGTCCATCGGCAGCACCCGCGGCAACAGCAGCCATCATTACAATCCGTTCTCCATCCTCGCCGAAAAGAACACGGACGAAAACAGCGGACTCTGCTTCGCATTCTCCTTCGTTTACAGCGGCGAGTTCCTGATGGAAATTGAAAAAGACCAGGTCAGCCAGACAAGACTGGTTCTCGGCATCCATCCGGCCAATTTCAGCTGGAAGCTGGAACCCGGGATGTCTTTCCAGGCGCCGGAAGTGATCCTTTCCTGCAGCAGTGAAGGCTTCGGAAAACTCAGCCGGAACATGCATAAGATCATCCGTGACAATGTCTGCCGCGGTGAGTGGAAATACAAACAGCGTCCGGTACTGATCAACAACTGGGAAGCGACCTATTTCAGCTTTGACGCGCAGAAACTGATCTCCATCGCCGAAGAATCTTCAAAGCTCGGAATTGAAATGCTGGTCATGGATGACGGCTGGTTCGGCAAGAGGGAAGACGACTATTCCGGTCTTGGCGACTGGTATCCCAATGAGAAAAAACTGGGCTGCTCATTAAAGGAGCTCGGGGAAGAAATCAATAAAAGAGGCATGAAATTCGGCATCTGGTTTGAACCGGAAAGCATCTCGGAGGACAGCGATCTTTACCGCTCACATCCTGAGTGGGCAGTGGCAGTCCCCGGCCGCGATCCTGTGCTTTCCCGCAACCAGCTTGTTCTGGATATTTCCAGAACCGATGTGCAGGATTACATCATTGACAGGATGAGCGATGTTCTTTCCAATGCGCCGATCAGCTATGTCAAATGGGACATGAACCGCAGCATCTGCGAGAAATACAGCGCTTCTTTATCTGCGGATAAACAGGGGGAATTTGCACACCGCTTCATGCTTGGCCTCTACCGGATTCTCGAAGAACTGGAGAATACCTTCCCGCATGTTCTCTTTGAGGGATGCAGCGGGGGAGGCGGCAGATTCGACGCCGGCATGATGTATTACACGCCGCAGATCTGGTGCAGCGACAATACCGACGCCATCAACCGCCTGAACATCCAGTACGGCACTTCCTTCGGCTATCCTGTTTCAACCGTCGGCGCCCATGTTTCGGCTGTGCCGAACCATCAGACCGGCAGGGTGACGCCCTTTGCGACAAGGGGCGCGGTCGCGATGAGCGGCACATTCGGCTATGAGCTGGATATCACAAAGCTCACAGACGCGGAAAAAGAACAGATCCGCAGACAGATCCAACGCTTCCATAAATACTATGAGCTGATCCAGAGAGGCGATTATTACCGCCTGACATCCCCGAAGGATCCATGCGTCATCTGGAGCTTTGTCGCCCCGGATAAAAACAGTGCTTTGATCACGGCCGTTTCCAGAGAGATTACGGCCAATTCAGCGCCTGTGCATTTCAATGTGCCGGGTCTCGATGACAGAAGACTTTACAATGCTGTGTTCGTTCTGCCGGAGGCGGATGACAGGCCTTTGAAGGTGATCGAAAAGATCAGCGGCGCCGCGCTTAAAAACGGCGGTCTGACAATTCCTGTTGTGCAGTGGTGGGAATACGAGGCATGGCAGGTTGAGATTACAGCAGCAGACTGAGAGCCTCCTCATGTATTTGCGGGCGGCGGAAGATCTCTTCCGCCCTCCGCATTTTTGGCAGATGAGGAAATACTCAAGAGGCCGAAGAGGTGCCCCTGCTAAGGGCATAGGTCGGGAAACCGGCGCGAGGGTTCAAATCCCTCTTTCCTCGCCATATCTTGGTCCTGTGGAGTAGTGGTTTATCTCGTCTCCCTGTCACGGAGAAGATCGCGAGTTCGAATCTCGTCAGGACCGCCATTGATGCGAGTGTAGTTCAATGGTAGAACGCCACCTTGCCAAGGTGGACACGGCGGTTCAATTCCGCTCACTCGCTCCATGTAAAAGCATCCGGAAACGGGTGCTTTTATTTTTTGCATTTCTTTCAACCGCCGGGTGAACGAACTTGAAATCCGCGTCATTGAACAGTGAACCTCACCGTTCTACACTGAAGACGTGAAAAGAAAACGGAGGTTTCTATGGAACTGGGAAAGAAAATCAGACAGCTGCGCTTCAAAGCGGGGCTGACGCAGGAGATGCTGGCGGACAGGATGGGGCTCTCTCCCCAGTCTGTTTCCAAATGGGAAAACGGGGCGGCGATGCCGGATATCACATCGCTTCCGGTGCTTGCGGAAATCTTCGGTGTCACAATTGACGACCTGTTTGATCTGAGCACAGAACAGCGTCTCAGCAGAATTGAAAATAGGCTGGATACCGAAGAGGATCTGCCCCAGGACATTTTTCTGGAATATGAGGAATTCCTCAGGTCGCAGCTGGATGATGAGCAGTATGGAAAAAGAGCGGTGGAACTGATTGCTTATCTGTATTGGCACAGAATGGATTTCTACGCCCGCAAAGCCGGTCGCTTTGCCATGGAAGACATCCGCAGATCACCTGCTGAAAAGAACAGCCAGTGGATCTTAATGAAGTCGGCAGGCCACGCGGCCTGGGACTGGAACATTTCCAATCACGCCGCTGCCGTTGACTTCTGGAAGGAAATCACAGAAGCCAATCCCGATACCGCTCTTCCGTATCTGTACCTGATCGATAACCTGCTCGCGGACAGAAGGGCGGATGAAGCGGAAGAAGCGCTTGAACATCTCAATAAACTTCAGGACGGCAATCCCCTCATGAAGGCTATCTATCCCGCTTATATCGCTCTGGCCCGGTTCAATGAACCGGAAGCGGACAGGATTATTGAGAGTGTGCTGAAGGAGTATCCCGAGAGTCATGACGCTCTTTTTGAAGCAGCGCAGTATTACGCTTTCAAGGCCGATTACCCCACAGCAATCGCTTATTACGAACGCGCTTTTGAACTTGATGACAAAAGACCCAGATTTATGGATCCCCTGATGGCAATCTCGGATATTTACAGGATCATGGGCGATTACCGCAAAGCGGCGCAAACATATGACAGAATCATCACTCTTCTTAAAGAAGAATGGCACATGAGCGAGGAAACGGAGCTCAAAACAGCCATTGAACACAGAAACGCTCTTCTTGAAAAAATCTGAGCAGACATGAAAAAGCGGCAGGGCCATCTGGTCCTGCCGGTTCTTTTCACTGTTTCTTTGCTTTGGCGGCGGCTTCCTTTGCACGCTGCGCTTTCTTCCAGGCTTCGATCTGGTCTTTGTGTTCCTTTACACGCTTTTCGACGCCATGGTCGCTTGGATTGTAATAGTGTTTGTCTTTGAGACTGTCGGGCAGACACTGCATGGCGGTGATGTGGCCCTCGTAGTCATGAGCGTACATGTAATCCTTCCCGTAGCCAAGCTCTTCCATGAGCCTTGTCGGCGCGTTGCGGATCTGAAGCGGCACCGGCTCATCAAGCATGTTTCTGGCGTCTTCGGCAGCGGCCATGTAGGCGGCTTCCAGAGAATTGGATTTGGGAGCCAGGGAACAGAAGACAACCGCATGGGTTAAATGAACCGAGCACTCCGGCATGCCGATGTACTGGCAGGCCTGGAAAGCGGCTGTGCAGATCTGCAGGGCACGGGAGTCGGCCATTCCGACGTCTTCAGACGCAAAGCGCAGGACGCGTCTTGCGATATAGAGCGGGTCCTCACCGGCTTCCAGCATTCTTGCCAGCCAGTAGACCGCCGCGTCGGCGTCTGAGTTTCTCATGGATTTATGCAGGGCGGAGATCAGGTTGTAATGTTCTTCACCTTTTTTGTCATAAAGAAGAGCTTTGCCCTGGATGCACTGGTCAATGACCTCTCTTGTGACGGTTGAATGGACCGCGTCGCCGGCACCGTTCATGACGGCCAGCTCCAGAGTGTTCAGAGCGGTTCTCGCGTCGCCGTTGGCATAGTTGGCGATCAGACTGAGCAGATCCTCCTCAATGGAAATCTCCCAGTTTCCGAATCCTCTCGGGTCTGTGAGGGCTCTTTTCAGAAGAGCGAGTATGTCTTCCGTGTCGAGCGGATTGAGCGTGAAGACTTTGCAGCGGGAGAGAAGAGCGTTGTTGATTTCAAAGGAGGGATTTTCCGTCGTCGCCCCGATCAGGATGATCGAGCCTCTTTCCACGTAGGGAAGGAAGGCGTCCTGCTGGGCTTTGTTGAAGCGGTGGATCTCATCGACAAAGACAATGGTCTTTTCACCCATGGAACGGGCGGTCTCCGCTTTGTTCATGACTTCACGGATTTCTTTAATGCCGCTGGTGACAGCGGAAAAGACGATGAAGTGGGATTTTGTGCAGCGGGCGATGATCCGCGCGAGGGTTGTTTTTCCCACGCCGGGCGGGCCCCAGAAAATCATTGACTGCACTTCATCGCGGTCAATCATGCGTCTGAGTATTCTGTCCGGTGCCAGAAGATGTTTCTGCCCGGCATAATCATCCAGTGTTTCCGGACGCATCCTATCGGCCAGAGGACCGGTCGCGGCTCTGTCGTCAAAAAGGGATCCCTGTTCCATGTTTTTCCTCCTTATGCAACACTATTGTACTTCAAAACAAACATGATTTCACCTGCGGGGGCGTATGATACAATCGTTTTCATGAATGAACGCACACACCGCATGACTGAAGGAAATCCGGCAAAGCTGATCTTTTTCTTTGCTGTGCCGTTAATGCTCGGCAATGTTTTCCAGCAGGTCTACATTATTACCGATACACTGATCGTCTCCCGCACCCTCGGCGTAAAAGCGCTGGCGGCGCTTGGATCGACGGACTGGTTTTCCTATATGATGATTTCCGCTGTCCAGGCGGCAGCCCAGGGCTTCTCGATTCTCATTGCCCAGCGCTTCGGGGCAGGGGATCAGAAGGGCGTGCGAAGGTCTTACGCCAGATCCATTGTCCTTTCCATTGCGATGACGGCTGTGCTGACTATTGCGTCTCTGCTTATGATCCGGCCGGTCATGATCTTCCAGAACACGCCTCTGGAAGTCAGGCCGATGGCGGAAGAATACCTGCGGATTCTGTTTGCCGGCATGCCGGCGATGATGCTGTTGAATTACGGCTCGTCTGTCTTAAGGGCGCTTGGGGATTCCAGATCGCCTTTATTCGCGATGGTGATTTCTGCTCTGATCAATGTCGGGCTTGATTATTTTCTTGTTGTGATTCTTGGCGCCGGAGTGGCCGGGGCTGCGGCGGCGACGGTCATCGCGCAATTGCTGGCGGGGTTCTGGTGTCTTTTTGCCATGAAGGGAATTGATTTCATCCGACTGGAAAAAGCGGATTTTAAACCTTCAAAGGGACTGGACAGTGAACTGCTGAAGCTGAGCTGGCCGATGATGATTCAGAATCTGATCCTTTCCGCCGGCGGCATCGTCGTGCAGTCGCGGGTCAACACATTCGAGCTTTCCTCCATTGCCGGCTATACGGCCGCTTCAAAACTCTACGGCGCTCTGGAGCTGGCGGCGCTGGCCTATGGCTTTGCGATGGTGACCTACACTGGGCAGAACTATGGGGCTAAGGAATATAAACGTGTCTTTGCGGGCATCCGTGATTCACTCATCATCGGCGTGCTTTCAGCTCTTGCGATCGGGCTTGCGATGCTGGCGTGCGGAAGGGATGTGATCGGCTTCTTCCTCAAAGAAGAAGGGACTATGGCGGCGGAAGCTCTTGAAACAGGCACAGAATTTCTTTTCCTGATGGCGGAAACGCTGCCCGTTCTCTATGGGCTTCATATCGTCAGATCCGTTCTGCAGGGGCTTGGCGATACGCTGACGCCGATGCTGTCGGGAGGAGCGGAGTGCATTGCGAGAATGAGCATGGCGGTGATCGTTTCCCGCTTCATCGGCTGGCCGGCGATGATCTGGGCTGAGGTGGCTGCCTGGATCGCGGCGGACTTTGTCCTTTTCGGATCACTTTATAAAAGGCTTTCAGTAATGAAAGCTATAATGGATAGCGGAGAGCAGTATGGGCAGTAAGAATAAGGGTCTATGGACCCGTGACTTTACAATCATCACTCTGGGCAGCGTGATTTCCATGTTCGGAAACGCGATGTCCGGTTTTGCGCTGTCTCTTCTGATTCTTGACTATACCGGCTCAACGCTTCTTTACAGCATCTACATCGTTCTCTTTACACTGCCGCAGATCATCATGCCGGTTTTGTTCGGGGCATGGATGGACCGCTTTTCAAGAAAGAAGACGATCTATACGCTCGATTTCCTGAGCGCCGGCATATATGCCCTGGCTTCCTTCCTGTTAGCGAAAGGCTGGTTTTCGTTTCCGTTTCTGGCGGCAGGAGTCTTTATCGTCGGCTCCATCAACAGCATCTACATGGTGGCGTTTCAGAGCTTCTATCCGATGCTGATTACAAAGGGGTATTACCAGAAAGCCTATTCCATTTCATCGGTGCTTGAAACCTTCTCGGCGGTCATGATTCCGGTGGCGACCTATTTCTATAACCTGGTCGGCATCGCGCCATTGCTGGCGGTCAACGCCGTCTGCTTCTTCATCGCCGCTTCAATGGAAACACAGATCAGAGCGAAGGAAGAATATATCGAAACAAGAAAAGAAGAGCGCGATACCGATGACATGCGCAAGCAGATCTTCGTCGATATCAGAAAAGGAATTGAATATCTCAAAGCTGACAAAGGATTGTTTTCGATCGCTGCCTACTTCACTGTTTCCGCTCTTTTCGGCGGCTGTGTAAGTGTATTGATGTTACCGTATTTCAAAGGGACATATCCAAACGGCGAATATATCTACATGATTGTCTACGGCATGGCGACAGCCGGCAGGGCGCTTGCCGGATGCCTGCACTACAAGTTTGAGATTCCGGTGAAATACAAATACACCATCGCTCTGACTGTATATATCGTGACTTCCGTCTTTGAAGGGGCATTGCTGTATTTCCCTGTTCCTGTGATGGCAGTCATCATGGGATGCACCGGCATCATGGGCATCACCAGCTATACCATCCGCATTTCCGCCACCCAGGCTTACGTGCCGGATGACATGAAGGGCAGGTTCAACGGTGCCTTCAACATGCTCAATACTGTGGGTGCTCTGGCGGGAGAAATCACAGCCGGTGCCCTTGGCGACATTTTCCCTGTAAGAACAGTTGTACTGTGTTTCGGAATGATCACAGCCATTGCGGCGGTGCTTCTGATCGGACGCAATAAAAAAGCAGTTTCACTTATTTACAACACTCAGCAGTAATGGTTCAAAGCAGCTCCGGCTGCTTTTTTGACCGGAAAGGCACAAAAAAACATCCGGATTTCCGGATGTCTTCATGGCAGGGGTAGAGAGAATCGAACTCCCATCAGCGGTTTTGGAGACCGATGTACTACCATTGTACGATACCCCTACAAAAAAAGTGACGCGTACGGGATTCGAACCCGTGAATGCCGCCGTGAAAGGGCGGTGTGTTAAGCCGCTTCACCAACGCGCCAGGTGCCTACATATACTAGCACGGGGGAGGGGGTGTTGCAACACTTTTTTTAAAAAAGTTTCTAATTTCTTTAATTGCCGGATCCGGCACATCTGATGTGTGTGAACCGCTCCAATTCACGAAAGTTTCAAATATTTATCAACCATATAATGGTATGATTGTGCAGTGCCTGTGAATAAGAAAAAGAAGAAATTTCCGCTGATCCGGACCATTCTCGCGCTGATCATTGTATTGATCATCGCCACCGGAGCCGATATATGGGCCTATGGCAACAGGGACGAGAGACAGGAAGCGGATGTCATTATTGTTTTGGGAGCGGCTGCCTATGAAAGCGGCGTGACTCCCGTTTTTGCCGAGCGCATCAACCACGCGGCCCAATTGTTCAATGAAGGCTATGCCGACACAGTCATCCTGACCGGCGGGGTCGCCGAAGGCAATCATGTGTCGGACGCCTGGATCGCGGCGCAGTATGCGGTGGAAATCGGGATCCCCGAGTGGGCGATTCTGCTTGAGGAGGATTCCTCCGTCACCTATGAGAATATGAAGTATTCCCGGGAGATCATGGATGAACACGGTTTTGAGACAGCCATCATTGTCAGTGATCCCCTGCATATGAAAAGGGCGATGGAAATGGCAAAGGACAACGGCATCGAAGCTTACAGTTCCCCGACTGCCACAACCCGCTATATCACCCTGTCCACCCAGCTGCCTTTCTTATGGAGGGAGACATGGACACTGCTTGTCTACAGGATGGTGCGGCTGCTGGGCATGCTGCCGTAATGTGGGAACTTTGCATGTATGCTATAATATCCCGGAATACCGAAAGGATTGATTTATGCTGAGACAGCCTGTCAGGATTAACATTTCTGACTTTATAAAGACAACAATGGGATCGCAGTTCGTCATCCCGGTCTACCAGAGAACCTACACGTGGAATCCGCAGAAGGAGACCGCGCGTTTTATGAGTGATCTGGAAGATCTGATTGAAAACAGAACCACCACCCATTTTCTCGGAATCATCATTTACCTTGATTCCAAAATCTCCGCCATGTTCCGTCAGCTGCAGATCGTTGACGGACAGCAGAGACTGACCACCACCTTTATCTTCCTGCTTGCGCTTAAAAGAGTGGCGGAAGAAAGAAAAGAGAAATCCACGGCCGGTCTGATTGACGACTACTTCCTTTACAACCGTCACGCCAGTGAAGGGGGAAGCCTGCGCTTAAAGCCTGCGGTCGCCGCCGATGACGTCTACGCAAGACTTGTCTACGGAAGCGTCAATGACCTTTCCCGCAAGGAAAAGGAATCCGGCGTCTACCGCAATTATGACTTCATCATTAAGAGAATACGCGAGCTGGCAAAGAGACACACGCTTATGGAAATCCTCGATTCCCTGACCAGACTGGACATTCTTGAGTTCCCGCTTTCGGAAACCGACAACGCCCAGCAGATCTTTGAATCGATCAACTCCACCGGCGCGCCGCTCACTTCAGCCGATCTGATCAGGAACTATGTCCTGATGAACCATACGGATGAAGTGCAGGAAAGATTGTACGAAATGTACTGGCAGCCGCTGGAGGAAGCCTATCCCGAATCCAGAAAGCTTGAAGAGTTCTTCCGCTTCTACCTTGCGGTCAAGACCTATGAGCTTCTTAACAGAAGGGATGTTTACGAAGGCTTCAAAGCTTACTGGAACAGCTGGCAGGAAGATTCCGAAGTCAAGCTCCGCGAAATCAACCGCTACTGCCGCTACTACCATGATATCTACATCGGTCCGAGCGAGAACCAGGCCATCGAAAAGGCTCTGGCGGATTTCAGAAGATCCGATTCCGTCATGCCGGCGCCGTTCTTAATGGAAATGTATCATCTCTTCGATGAAGGAAAGATTTCCGAAAACATGATGGTCGCTGAAATCAGGCTGATTGATTCCTATCTCACAAGAAGGGCGTTATGCGGAAATGACTCCTCCTCACTGAGCAGATATTTCCCGACCCTCTTAAGAACCGTCATGAGCGCCCATTCCAGAAACCGGAAACAGGATATCCTGACCCTGACGAAGGTCAACCTCATCACCTACAACCGCGGCAAGTCGCTGGCAATGCCGACCGATGATCAGCTGCGCACCCAGATGAAGGAACTTAACGCCTATTCATTGATGTGCATCCGGCCGGTGCTGGAAAGAATTGAAATGTTCAACGCCACCGCCGCAGTTGATACGTCAGATCTGAACATTGAGCACATCATGCCCCAGAATCCAAATGAGTGGTGGGTGAAAAACTCCGGCACAAAGGATGAGGATGAATATACCTTCTATGCCAACCTCATCGGCAACCTCACTCTCTGCGCTGTCTATGACAACTCGAAGATGGGCAACGAGGATTTCAATTATAAGAAGAAGATTCTCCAGAAGACGCTCCATATCCGCATGAATACGGAGATCCTCAAAAAGAGAAAGTGGACCAAGGATGATATTCTGAAACGCTGCGATGAGCTCACCGACCTGATCATCCGCATTTATCCCTATAACGGCGCCAACGCGATCAAGGAAAAGCCTGCCGTGCTTGCGGAAGAAGACAGACCGACCTATTCCCTCAATGCGCCTACCGTCAACGCCAGGGCGATGAAGCTGGATGACGGAAAGATTGAAGTGCTCTCCGGTTCGATCATGAAGGAATACAGCCCGCGGGAAATGAAGAAGATGCGCAAGCTCTATCTCGATCTGGATGAAAGAGGCTACTTCCATTCCCTTGAAAACGGCCGTGTCCAGTTCACCCAGGGCTGTGTCTTTGAAGATCTCAATACCGCGGCACAGTTCCTCATGCACAGAGGCGGCGAAAACGAAAACGCCTGGAAACAGGACGGGGCAACGCTCAGCCGTGTGCAGGAAGAAGAAAAACCGGCGGAGAAAAAAGAAGAGAAGAAATCCCCGAAGAAAAAGACAGCGGCGAAGAAGCAGGTGAAAAAACCGGCAAGGAAAGCTTCGCCGAAGAAGAAACAGCCGGTAAAACCGGAAGAAAAAACAGAAAAGGGAAAAACAGAAAAACGCGTGTTCCGGGCAAAGAAAAAACCGGCAGCGGCCACGGAATCAGAATGATTCCCCGCGCAGCGCGTACCAGTCTGTGTAAACTCTGAAAGCGGAAGGAACTGCGAGCGACTCCAGTTCCTTTTTTGTGACCAGAAACAGCGAATCGCCATGGAAGCCGGAAGCGTCCTCCACCATGATCTCAAAGGCTTTCATGTGCCATTCCCGGTGGGTGAAGATGTGCTTTGAATCCGGCAGTGCCCTGATCCGCAAAGGACTTAAGCCAAGCATTCTGACTTCTTCAAGTGCCTTCTTCTCATCAAGAAACGCTTCAATGCCGTAAAACTCATAGAGACCTGCCAGAAGACCGCTTTCGCCCCGTTTGTTCATCAGGAACCGGCTTCCGTCGCGGATGATCAGAACCGTTCTTTCCTGAACGGTGCGTTTTTTGTTCGCTGATCTGAACGGAATCCTGTCCGTCAGGTTTTCCAGATGCGCTCTGCATGAATCACGCCATGGACACTGCTCACAAAGAGGGGAACCGTTAGGAAGGCAGATCACTTCGCCCAGCTCCATGAGCGCCTGGCTCAGTGTTCCGGCTTTGATCTTTTCATCCGCAAGAACAGGCCTCAGCATATTCTGAACATTTTTCACGGAAGAAGGATCCCGGACATCGTCAGGAATGGCGAGAAGTCTGTGCACCACCCGCAGGACATTGCCATCCACCGCCGGCACCGCAAGATCGAAGCAGATCGAGGCGATCGCTCCGGCTGTATAGGGACCTATTCCGGGAAGTTTCTTTAACAATGTCTCATCACGGGGAAATTCCCCGTTATAATCCTTCATCAATGCCTGTGCGCATTTTTTTAGATTGCGCGCTCTTGAGTAATAGCCCATGCCTTCCCATAAACGCATCAGCCGGTCATCCTCACACTGCGATACAGCCTGAACATCAGGCAGTTCCTCTTTGAACTGCAGGAATCTTCTTCTGACCACCTCAATCCTTGTCTGCTGCAGCATGATCTCACTCAGCCACACATCATAAGGATTGCCTGTATCGCGCCAGGGGAAACTTCTTTTGTTTTTCTCATACCATTCACAGATCCTGATCGCTTCTGTAACGGTAAATCCTTCATTACCCATATGCCGGGATTATATCACGACCTTATGATTTTCTTGCACTGGTCTATTCCGGCAATCAGTTGTATAATCATCTGTGCAACGCGGCGTTGATTCAATGGTAGAATGCCAGCTTCCCAAGCTTGATACGCGGGTCCGATTCCCGTACGCCGCTCCATAGCCTGAAAAAGTCCGTCAGGACTTTTTTTCTTAATCTGATCACATCATGCCCGCAGTTTCTCATTGATCATTCCTGCGCTGTGGGCGCAGAGATACTCGTCGCTGCCGATCTTTACGATCTTTCCTGAGGTCATATACATCGCTCCGTGCATAAAATCGACCAGCCTCTGCGCTTCCTCTTTGCTCATGCGGGCGGCGCTGATCACCGCGGCGGTGCCGGGCGTTTTGAGAAACTCCGAAATCTTCGAGACATCTTCAAAGACACAGGGGGAAAACAGGGAAATGTGGCAGGGAATTAAAGCGGTCCGCGGTCCGTTGGCCTTTTCGGCTTCCTTTGCCTGCACTGTTTCTTCTTTTTCTTCTTCATCGTCAGGTTCTTCGACAGTGACTAAATGGATGATTGACTCAACAAAACTCATGATCATTACCTCCGTAACTGCAGTTTATATAATATTGAATTCAAAATGGTCGTATTTACGGCGACATTTTCATCTGAGCTTCGCAAGACCATAGTTTTCCAGCAGTTCATTGACATCGTCCAGTCTGTAAATCCTTCTGCGGATGCAGTATCTGATGACAATATCGGTGTGGCGGAAGTCCGTCAGAACATAGCCTGCGGAGTAAAGCAGTTCTTCTGTTTCCTCCATGCTCAGCCGCATCGCGAGTGCAAGAGCGATTACGGTATTCTTCTTCGGAATCATTCCGTTTCTGATTTTTGAGAAGTATCTTCTGTAGACGTCAGCCAGCCTGTATACCTGTGAGTCCTTCAAGTGCCTTTCGTCAATCATGCGGAACAGGGTATTCTGGAACTCATTGCGGGCATATTTCACCAGCAGCCGGTCAAGTCCGGTGAACTCCTCTTCATATTCAAATAAGGAAAGCGGCCCCAGGCTTTTCCCACCGAAGTGAGGAATCTGCCAGCCTTCTTCTCTGTATTCTTTTTTTGGATCTGCGCTCAGGAAAATTGTCATGGGCCCCATTATAATGACGGAAAGCGGAGTTTCCAGTGTTTTCACAGTCTTTTCATCTTTGCGTCTGTTTTCACCGCAAAAGGACAGAACGAAAGAAGGGTTCTTAAAAATTTGGACATATGGGCGCCAAAGTTGAACAATTCATTTATATTTTATATTAGTTTCTGCTTACCGGTTCTTACATGACATTCACTGAGCCGGAAGGGTATTTACGGATTGCTGCCGTTATTTTTTGATCATCTGCCGGCATAGAATCATCAGAATGAAAGCGGAAGCTTTCAGACGCGCAGACCGTGAGACCATGCAGAGCAATTCATACTCAGACAGCAGCTGTGCGAAATCAGAAACAGGAGGAAGAAAAATGAACTGTAGAATCCGAACGATGTGCATTTGAAATCCGGACCAACTGCACAAATAATCCGGAAGGCCTGCATCTTTGAATGAGAATGGTGAGCAGAATGTCCCTGATCACAGAAGAAGAACAGCTTCTGATCAGCGTCAGCGGTCAGAGGATTCATAAAAAGTCGGTGAAAAAGCTTGAGGAGGTGCAGAAGGAACTGCAGGAAGTATTGCCGGTATACGACAGGGTTGAATTATGTTACGGAATGATCCGTTCCTGTTTTGGTTTCTGCGGCTATTCACACAGTCTGATTCTTGAATGTGTGCGCCAGAGTATTGATGAGATGCTCAGGATGATCCCCTCACTGAACGAAACAGTCAAAGAAGAATGCCGCGGCACTTCAAAAGACCCCGCCGCAGTCAGAAGATCCTATATGACACGGAAGTGGAAACGGTATAACGCATTGCGGAAAGCACTGCACCGGTTGAGTGAGCGGATAGAAAAAGATGCGGCACTTGGATTTATCAGGAGACTGGAGTCGGACCTTATGGAACTGGCGGAAGACTACAACATTCCGGTCAGTGTTGTGAATGATATCTATCGTTTGTGCGGATACAGAAAGAATACGGATGTCTATTACGAACTTGAAGAAGCGATATTCATAACGCTTTACGAAGAAGGGAAAGAAGATCTTTATGAAATTGTCAGAGATGATATCCGCATACTGATTGAAGGGACTGTCAGAGCCTCAAGTCTTGTTGAGAATACAAACCAGAAGATCCGGCCATACATCAATGCAAAGCATGTGCTTTCAGGACCATTTTGCGAATTGATACAGCTCTATATCAATACCCGGAAATACCGGCGGAGTATCAAGGGCAGAACAGTAAAAAGCCCGGCAGAACTGATGATGGGCAGATGTCATCCGCCGTTTCTTGAACTGCTGGGCTATGTGTAAACAGATTGGAGCGCTCTTTGATATTCCTAATACATTTCTGGTCTGACAGGTATTTTCGTATACCTGTTTTTTGTTGTGCTGATGTGATTGTCTGCTTCTTTCAGGAAATGGTGCTGCTTATCCGGATACCGGCAGGAGATTATCCGCTTAACTTATTATTTTCTGAAACAAGCCGAAATCTTAATGGCTGAGTAATCTCTGAAATAATCTCCTCTTTCAAAAGACAGGTTCGGAAATGAGCCTGTTTTCGTTCTCAGACATAGAGATGCACATTTTTAAGAGGAATGTGCAAATCCTGCACGTCAGCAGCCGGAAAATGTGCGACCTGAGTTCTCCTGTTTTGATCATTACTGTAATATACGTAATACCTGAAATATAATCATTGCAATAGTGCAATTCAATTGATGGAGGTGGAAACATGGCTAAAGGAGCGTTGAATTTTAAAATGGACGAAACTGATATTTATGAGGTCAGAGAAGCCGCGTCCGTGTATAACACCACAATGACAGAAATCATTACAGAAGCAGTTCACGAATACCTTGAAAAACTGCATAAAGATCCTTTTTACCGGCTGAGCGTGAATGTTAAAGAAGCCTCTGATGAAGAAAGTGCAGAAACACTGAACGAGATTGAAGGACTGTCCGATGATGATCTGACCACCAGCTCTGTAAGAAAGTTCAAACTGTAAGCGGGGAATTGCCGTGGAAAAGGAAAAATACTATGAGATACAGTGTACTAAAGCAGCTGACAAATTCCTGAAGGATCATGAAAATGTTCGCAAACAGTATGAGCAGGCTGTCAGAAAGCTGCTGACCGGCGATCACACTGAACAGGTGGACGTGAAGAAAATCAAAGGAAAAAGGAACGACTATTATCGGATACGGCTTGGCGGATACAGAATTGTATATGCTTTGATTAATGGCCGGATTGTCGTGATTTCCACGCTTCCTGCCGGTTCACGCGATGATATATACAAGAAGATGGATGGTCTGAAATAGCCGTCATTCTGCTGAAAATCAGTAACAGAGTCATTCACATGCAGGGTTTCCATAGTCCGGAAATCCTGTTTTTCTTTGCCATACAGCCATGTCAGCCGTTACAATATAGATGAATCATTCATCTAAAAATAATAATCCACCGACAAAACAGGAGACTGATATGAACGTACTGGTTTTAAACGGCTCGCCATCTGGCAAAGACAGCATTACCCTGCAGACGGTTTTATATATTGAAAAACTGTTCCCCCACATCTCATTTCAGACACTCGATGTTTCCCAGAGAATCAGACAGTATGAAAAGGATTTTTCAGTCTGTGAAGAAGCTTTGAAAAAAGCGGACCTGATTCTTTTCTGCTATCCGGTCTACACATTCCTTGTGCCTTCCCAGCTGCACAGATTCATCGAACTCATGAAGGAACACGGAGAGATCCTCAAAGGAAAGTACGCCACCCAGCTGACCACCTCCAAGCATTTCTATGACACCACCGCCCATCAGTTCATTGAGGACAACTGCGATGACATGGGACTGAAATACATCAAGGGCCTTTCCGCTGACATGGAAGATCTCATGAAAGAGAAGGGGCAGAAGGAAGCCGAAGCCTTCTTCCACTATGTCATATGGAATATGGAGAACGGCTGTTACGAACCGCCGGCAGTCAGAGAAACACATAAAGAGCTCAAAGCAGCTTCCGCTGCGAACGAAGAAGCGGTCCATAAGACAGGCACCTGTGTGATTGTGGCAGATTATGATGAAAACTCTGTGCGTCTGAAATCCATGATTGAGCGCTTTGAAAAGAAAGTGCCGATGCACACAAAGACTGTCAATCTCAGGGAATTCCCGTTTGCCGGAGGCTGCCTTGGCTGCTTTAACTGCGCCGCGGACGGCAGGTGCATTTACAAGGATGGCTTTGACTCCTTCTTAAGGGAAAACATCCAGACCGCCGACGCGACTGTCTATGCCTTTGAAATCAAAGACCATTCGATGGGATACAGATTCAAGCTTTACGATGACCGCCAGTTCTGCAACGGTCACAGGACCGTGACCATGGGCAAACCGGTCGCCTATCTCATCGATGGTGAATTAAGCGAAGAAAGAAACCTGCTCAATGTCATTGAGGCAAGGGCGGAAGTCGGCGGCAATTTCCTGGCCGGCGTCGCATGTTCTGAAAATGATCCGGATCATGAAACGGATCAGATGGCCGCCAGACTCGGCTACGCTGTGCTGCATCAATACCAGCCGCCCAAGAGTTTCTGGGGCGTGGGAGGTCTTACCATCTTCCGTGATCTGATTTACCAGATGCAGGGACTCATGAAAGCGGATCATGAATTCTATAAGAAAAACGGATTCTATGATTCCTTCCCGCAGAAACACAAGGCAAAAACAGCCGCGATGTACCTGGTCGGGGGAATGATGAGAAACCAGAAGCTCAGAAAGAAGATCGGCGGAAGGATGACCGAAGGCATGGTCATGCCGTATAAAGCCGTGATCGGCAAAGCAGGCAAAAAGAAAAGATAAGAAAACAGGCTCCGGAAAATTCCGGGGCCTGTCATTGTATTAGGGCTTATTTGCAGAGTTCAATGAACTCATCGATTTCATCGGCGAGGATCTGTAAGGAAGCTCTCCAGAAGTTTTTGTCAGTCAGGTCAATGCCGGCAACTGCCGCAGCGCCTTCGACCGTGGTGGTTCCGGTCGCTTTGAGCAGTTTCTTGTAAAGCGGCACGAAGGAAGGACCTTCTTCCAGATACTTCGCGTAAAGGCCTCTCGAGAACAGACCGCCGAAAGCGTACGGGAAGTTGTAGAAGCTCAGGTTTCCGCTGTAGTAATGGGACTTGCAGGCCCACATGTAAGGATGCAGGCAGCTGTGGTCAAGACCGTCGCCATAGGCTTTCTTCTGCGCTTCCAGCATGATCTCACACAGCTGGTCAGCGAACATGAATTCCTTTTCCCTGTTTTCAAAGACAGCCGTTTCAAAGAGATATCTGGAATAGATATCGCAGATGATCTGGTTGGCGTCGGACAGCTGGCTTTCAATCAATGCGCGTCTGGCAATGGGATCTGTTTCCGCTTTGATCGCCGCGTTCATCGCGACCACTTCATTGAATGTGGAGGCGGTTTCAGCGACCGGCATCGAGACGTCCAGGTTGAGGATGGAGTTGTCTCTTAAGCAGTGGTTGTGGAAGGCGTGACCGAGTTCGTGGGCCAGGGTGACGATATCGCCGAGTGTCCCGTCATAGTTGGTCAGGATTCTGCTTTCCTTGATGGTCGGCATTTCCGCGCAGAAGGCGCCGCCGACTTTTCCTTCATGGGGATAGAAGTCAATCCAGGATTCATCGAACGCTCTTGCGATCATGTCGGTTTCTTCCTGGTCAAAGGTGGAGAACAGTTCCACCAGGAAACCCCTTGCCTGTTCGGTTGTATATTTTTTGTCATTGCCTTCCAGCGGAGCGAACATCTCATAGAAGGGAAGACCGTTTTCATAGCCCAGCAGCTTTGCCTTGGCTTTCATATATTCCCAGAACTTCGGCAGATATTCATCCATCGCCCCAAGCAGGGCGTCGAGAGTTTCTCTCTTCATGTGCGCCTGTTTCAGTGTTTCATCAAGAGGCGATTCATAGCCTCTTAACTGACAGTGCGAGAGCACTTCCATTTTGATGGAGTTGAGTGAGAAGGCAATGCCATCCTTGATTCTGTCATAGGCTTTCAGCTCCGCTTCATAAGCGCTCTTTCTGACTGCGGGATCGGGATCATAGGCTTTGTTTCTGATGTCGGAAAGGGTGGTCGTGCCGCCTTCATATTCCACCGGTACAGTCGCGGTCAGATAGCTCTGCAGATCGCTCCAGGCGGAAGAGCCGGAAATCTCATAGAGACTGATCGCGTTTTCCACTTCCGGAGAAAGAGTATACTTCGCGCTTTCTTTGATGTTGTTTAAATAGAATTCATGTTCTTTGAGAAGTTCATCGGAATCGATCACCGCCTGCAGGTCATCGATCTTTGCGATATACTGTGTCATCGCTGTCTTCGGAGCAGCCAGAGCGCTCAGTTTGCGCGACAGCCTTCCCTGAATCGCAGCCGCTCTGGCGTCATTTGTATTGACCGCCTGGCTCAGACCGGCAAAAGAGAACAGTGTATGCGCTTTTGCCTCAAGCTTCTGGCTGATTTCAATCATCTTTCTCAGAACATCCTTCGGCTCTCCGGAAAGATCTTCCGCAAGGGCGGCGGACTCTCTGATCAGCTGATCCAGTTCCGCTTCATCGGCGGCGAATTTAGGATCATCGTAACTCTTGTACAGTTTCTCAAGTGACCATTCTTTATTCATTGTATAAATCTCCTGTTTCTGTACGGCATTATACCATGACTTCCTGTTGTCTACTGTCTCAGCGCATTCATCAGAAAAACTTATCCAACCGTTCTGAAAGTGAAATTGTTCAACTTCGTTTGGCTGATTACCATAAAACTGTAAGAGGAAAGAAAAAATGCCGCAGAGTGACAGAGAACAGATCATTGCCTGCTATGAGGCAATGTATGACGGTGAAATCCGCAAAGACACAGAATATCTAAAGAAGTATCTGGATGAAAGCTATGTGCTTGTGCACATGACCGGCGTCCGCATGAACCGGCAGGAATACTTCGACGCGGTTCTTGACGGCACCCTGAACTACTACTGGTGCAGACATGAAAGGGAAACCGTGAACATCCATGGCGATACAGCAGCGCTCAGAGGCGATACAAGAGTGGAGGCAGCCGTCTACGGCGGCGGGAAACATGTCTGGCCGCTTCGCCTTGATTGCGAATTTGTAAAAAAGGAAGGAGTCTGGAAGATGACAAAGTCCGTCGCTTCCACATACTGAACATGAAAATCATTCTGAACAATAAGGCATATGCCGTTGACACAGAAGACAGCACAACCCTCAAAGACATCGAAAAGCAGCTGCCCATGACCATGGAATTCAGACGCAACGGCGATGTCGAATTCGTCAGTGAACTTCCGGTAAAACCTGTCAATGACAGCAGACAGATTTCAAAGACAGCCGAAAACGGCATCTACTACTACGCCGGCTGGAATGTCTTCTGCCTCAACTACCGGGCAGCCGACATTTCACCCTGGACAATCACTTATCTTGGGACAGCAGTTGATCCGGAATTCTCTGAAATCCTGAAAAAGGCAGGGGAACCGTTAACAGTCACAATTGAAAAGTAACAGAAAAGGAGAGAACAGAAAATGAAAGATGTATTGATTCTTACAGGTGCCGGCCAGATCGGCATGGCCATCGCAAGACGTGTGGGTTTCGGCAAAAAAATCGTTATCGGTGACAAGAATCCGGCCAACGCCGAAGCGATCGCGAAAATCATGACGGAAGCTGGCTTCGACACTTATGCCATGGAAATGGATCTTTCTTCCCGTGATTCCATCGTCAATCTTATTAACAAGGCGCAGGAATTCGGACCTATTAAAATGCTTGTCAACGCAGCGGGCGTTTCCCCGAGCCAGGCGCCGGTTGAAGCAGTCCTGAAAGTTGATCTGTACGGAACAGCGGTCCTTCTTGAAGAAGTCGGCAAAGTCATCGCCGAAGGCGGCACAGGCGTCACCATCTCCTCCCAGTCCGGCTGGAGAATGCCTGCCTTAACAGCGGAGCAGGACAGATACCTGGCCACAGCCCCGACGGAAGATCTGCTCAAGCTTGATATCCTGCAGCCGGAAAATGTCAGGGATTCCCTGCACGCCTACCAGCTGGCCAAACGCTGCAATGAAAAGAGAGTCATGTATGAGGCGGTCAGATGGGGCGAAAGAGGAGCGAGAATCAACGACATCGCTCCCGGCATCATCGTCACGCCGCTCGCCATCGATGAATTCAACGGTCCCAGAGGAGACTTCTATAAGAACATGTTCGCGAAGTGCCCGGCCGGCAGACCCGGCACAGCCGATGAAGTGGCCAATGTCGCTGAACTGCTCATGAGCGAAAGAGGCGCGTTCATCACCGGCTCCACCATCCTCATCGACGGCGGCTCCACATCCTCTTATTTCTACGGTCCGCTTCAGCCGCAGGAATAATCAGACAGTCATAACCGCATCGTAGCCCGATGATCCGGGCTTCGACCATTAGAGAATGAGGAAAATCATGAGACTTGAAGGAAAAACAGCATTAATCACAGGCGGCGGCACAGGCATCGGCCTTGAGATCGCAAAACAGTACACAAAAGAAGGCGCCTATGTCTACATCACAGGAAGACGTGAAAACAAACTGCAGGAAGCCTGCGCGGCCATCGGCCCGAATTGCGGCTATATGTCCGCGGATGTGGGAAACAAAGAAGACATGTTAAGGGTCGCTGAAAAAATCAGAGAAGAGCGCGGTCAGGCGGATATTGTGATATGCAACGCCGGCGTCGGCAACTATGTCTCTCTGACTGACGTCACCGAAAAAGAATTCGACAGAGTCATGCACACAAACGTGCTTGGCAGCTATTTCACAGTCCAGGCATGCCTGCCGCTCATGAAGGAAGGCTCCACAATCATCCTCAACACTTCCGTCACCGCCTCCCTTGGCTTAAAGGATTTCTCCCTCTATATCGCCGCCAAGTCAGCTGAAAAGTCATTCATCCACACATGGACCAATGAACTCAGAGACAGAAAGATCCGCGTCAACGCGATCGCTCCGGGCATCATTCCCACCGATGCGGCCGGCAAGGAACTGGGCAGAAGCGAGGAAGAGGAAATGGAGCGCAGAGCCTACAGAGCCACACTCATTCCTGCGGGAAGGGTAGGCCATGTCTCAGACATTGCCAACGCCGCAGTCTTCCTTGGCTCCGATGAATCCTCCTATGTCAACGGTGTCGAAATCCTGGTGGACGGCGGTCTTGCGGCGATTTATCCGGTAAAGCTGTAATGGAAGAAAAGAGTTTCTTCAGAAAACTTGATTCCTTTGTCTGTGATTTTCAGGCAGAAACAGTTCCTGAAGAATACAGATATTACCTGCTGAATTACCTGGCAGTCACATCCAGCGGCGCAAAGGAAAACGCCGTTTCCATTGCCGCAAAGTACGCGGAATGTGAAAACCCCGGCGCCTTTCAGCCGCTGGGCAGAGATGAAAAGCTCTCTGCGGCTGGCTGCGTCAGGACCGACTGTTTCTCCTCCGCTATCCAGGCATATGATGATATCCATTTTGCCACAACCGCCCATCCATGCGGACCTGTGGCTTCCGCTTTGCTTGGAATCGCAAGAACACAGAAAGTCACATTGGATGAATTTCTGGAAGCTCTCATGATCGGTATGGAAGCGGAGTGCAGAACGGGAGTCCTCCTGTTTACAAACGGTTCAAAAGGCTGGTATACCACTTCGGTGTGCGGTGTAATCGGAGCGGCGGCCGGCTGCGCAAGGTTATTGAAGCTGGACAGAATACAGACAGAAAACGCTCTGGCACTGGCAGCTTCGTATATCTCAGGAAACAGGGGAACCCATGGCGCTATGGCCGGCAGCTGGATGCCTGCCATCGCCGCTGAAAAAGGCTATGAGGCCGCAAGGCTTGCGTCCCTTGGCTTCACCTGCAGCGCATCTTCCTTTGAAGGAAAGATGGGCATGGTGAACCTGGTGACAGATCATCCTGCTTATGAAGAAGCTCTGAAGGGTCTTGGGGAGACACTCACCTCACGCGAAGTCTCCTGCAAGCCGTATCCCTATGGGTTTATCTCATTCGGCGTTCTTGAATGCCTGTCACAGTTAAAACCGCACAGAGACATTGAGGAAGTGACACTGGAAGTTTCGGACAGAGTCGCGTTATTGGGAAAGAATCCATATCCTTCCACTATGTATGAAGGATTTGTGTCTCTTGCCTACATTGCGGCAAGAGCATTGCTGGATCCGGTGAATCTCTACCAGCCCTTATCAGAAAGAATTGAGCTTTCAGAAGAAGAAAAAGACCTGATCGCGAAAATCAGGATCGTTCCGCTCAGTTCGTATTCAGATGATATGGCAAGGGTGACAGTGAAGGAGACTCAGGGCAGTGAAACGGTCTTCTGCGATCAGCCGTCAGGCTCCTCAAAGAAGCCCATGACAAAGGATCAGGTGATCAGAAAGGCAAAGGCACTTGGTCTTTCAGAAAAACTGATCAGTCTGATTGAAGATCCCTCATCAGGAAACATGATTCTCACATTCAGGGATAACAGACTGACAATTGAATAAAATGACAGCGCGGAAGGCATAGTGCTTTCCGCGTTTTTCCGGTGTCTTAAAGAACGTAGCTCTTGATATTTTCCTTCCGGTAGCCGGTCGGGGTTGTCTGGTATCTTTTGCGGAAGGTCCGGATGAAGTTTTCGGTATTGACATAGCCGACCTGGTAGGCAATTTCCGACACCGGCAGGCTGGTCGATTTGAGCAGGGAAACCGCGTGTTTCATTCTTGCCTCAATCAGGATATCTGAGAAGGTTCTTCCTGTTGTTTCGCGGATATAGCGGGATGTGTATTCCGGCGTGTAGTGCCATCTTTCCGCGATTTTGGAAAGCGTGATGTCGGTATGGTGCTCCTGGATGTAGGCGGTGATTTCATAGGCTTCTGAATTCTGCCGCCTGTTTTCTCCGGGCGTGCTGACGGTTTTTTCGTAATATCTGAGCAGTTTGCCGAAGAATAACGAGAAGTAAGCGGAAAGAATCGCGTCATATTCCTGATACTTGTTGATGCTTTCGAGCATCATCTGAATCAGGATGTTTTTTAATTCCTCATCATTGCCGGTATGGAACAGCAGACTTTCATCGCTGCCGGAATAATGCAGGTTCTTAAGGAAGAATCTCGATAAGGTGTTGTCTTTGTAATAGGTCGGGTTGCGGAACGTGTTTTCGATGACCTGGGAAGAGAGGATCATGACAATGACAATACTCTGGTTCTGCACGGAGATCCGGTGGGAAACCCCGGGCGGGATAATGCAGAAATCCCCCATCTGCAGTGTCCGCTGTTCTCCGCCTGTTTCATGTTCACAGGTGCCTTCATAGACATAGAAGGCTTCGAAGTAGGTGTGGAAATGGTCAAAGGCAGGGGAATAGCAGTTGTGCTTCTGGATGACCATGCCGGCGTCGGAGTCGGAATAGAAGAAAGAGTCCTGCATTGAAGGCGGCATCGTCTGCGGCAGTTCGGGAATAATCAGATGCTTTTCAAGGCAGGCTTCGATATCCAGGCTGTTCATCCATTCCTGAAAAGCGTCCGGATCTTTGCGGCTTTCCTGGTATCCCCGGTAGAAAAGCTCGGTTTCATTCAGTTCATACAGACTGTGCAGCAGTTCCTGTTCATTCATGGTTTCAAACCTCCACCGAATATTAATAAAAGTCATTTTTATATAAAAAATATAATAAATTAAGCAGAAAAAATCAATGTAAGCGGTATCATTTGACAATTATTAACCTGTCTGCGGATCACTAAAATGAAATTGAATAAAGCTGATGAGGTGATTTATGCCAGACATCGTGGAAATCAAAAACATGTCAAAACGCTTCGGGCCGACCGTCGCCCTGGATGATGTGAGCCTGAGTGCCTGCAGCGGTGAAGTGCTCGGGCTGATCGGGGAAAACGGATCCGGCAAGTCGACCGCGACATCCATCTATGCGGGAATGCAGAAGTGCGATGAAGGCACAATGCTGTTTAAGGGACAGCCATGGAATCCTCTTTCCATGAATGACGCGCTTGCCAAAGGCGTCGGCATGATTGTGCAGGAAAACGGAACCGTGCCGGGGATTTCGGCTGCGGAAAATATCTTCCTTGGCGAAACCGCCGAATTCACAAACGGCCTGTTTGTGAACAGGAAGAAGATGATCGAAAAGGCACAGAACGCGCTCGACAGGATCGGCGCTGATCACATCAATGCCGCTCTTCCGGCAGGAGCGCTGGACTTCCAGGACCGCAAGCTGGTGGAAATCGCCAGGGTCATGGAAAAGAATCCGGATGTGCTGGTCGTCGATGAAACCACAACCGCTCTTTCCCAGAAGGGAAGGGATATCATCTACCGGATCATGGAGGAAATGAAGAACGCAGGCAAAACCGTCATCTTCATCTCCCATGACCTTGATGAAATCATGAACAGATGCGACCGTTTAACCGTCTTAAGAGACGGGAAGATCATCCGCACTTTCAATTCAGATGAATTTGAGGAAGGCGCCATCAAGGCGGCGATGATCGGCAGGGAGCTCTCGGGAAGCTACTACCGCGACGATTATGAAGAGGAAACAGAATCAGAGACAGTACTCACAGCTGAGCATCTGAACCTGACTGATCAATTGATCGACTTCTCGATGGAAGTCAGAAAAGGGGAGATCCTGGGCATCGGCGGACTGTCCCACTGCGGCATGCATACGCTGGGCAAGGTGCTCTTCGCGGCGGAAAAAGCGGAGAGCGGAACCATAAAGGTCCATGATCATACCTATGAAAATGAAGCTGCAGCGATGAAGGAAGGAATCGGCTATGTCGCCAAGGACAGAGACACGGAATCACTGGTTCTGGAAGCCTCCATCAAAGACAACATCGCCATCGCCGGTCTGGACAGGATCGCCGTGAAGAAGCACTTCATCTTCCGGAAAAACGAAAACAGATATGTCGATGAACAGGTGGCATCCCTCAGCATCAAATGCAATGATTCCTCGCAATATGTCAGCACGCTCTCCGGCGGCAACAAGCAGAAAGTCGCCTTCGGCAAGTGGATGGGAAGGGATTCGCAGATCCTGATCCTCGACTGCCCGACAAGAGGCGTCGACATCGGCGTCAAGCAGTCCATGTACCAGCTGATGTACCGGATGAAGCAGGAAGGAAAATCCATCATCCTGATCTCGGAGGAGATGGCTGAGCTGATCGGCATGAGCGACAGGCTGCTGATCATGAAGGACGGCCGCCTGCAGAAAGAACTGAAGCGCAGCCGCGAGCTCTCTGAAGCGGATGTCATCGAATACATGATTTAAGAGGTGCCTGTCTCATGAAAAACAAAAGTAAAAACATAAGCGCGAAGCTCATGGAAGCGGCACCCGTGGCCGGCCTTGTCATCCTGCTGGGAATCTTCCTGGCGATCGCCGCCGCGAAAAATGTCAACATTCCCTACAGCTTCAAGAATATCGTCAACCAGTCGATCATCACGATGATCGTGGCCACCGGCGCCATTTATATCTATACGCTGGGAGCCTTCGATATCTCCCTTGGCGCCTCGATGTGCGTCAGCGCCCTGGTCGGGGCGATGGCCTATAACGCCACACAGAGCGTCGTGGTGATGTTACTGGTGTGCGTGGGCTGCGCAGTGCTGATCTCATTGACCAGCTCGGTGCTGGCTTCAGTCTTCAACCTGCCGGTCTTCGTCACAACCATCGCGATGCTGTCGCTGCTTAACGCCTTATCGCTTGTATTGATCAGGGTCAACGGAACCGGCGATGTCATCCAGGTGCCCGCCATGGCGGTCATGAAACTGAACACCGTCTGGTTCAAGCTGCTTGTCATGGCAGCCTTCACGGCACTGTGCGTTCTGACATTCAACTATATGAAGCTCGGCAGACAGCAGAAGTTCACCGGCGGAAATCCTCTGTGCGCAAAGCTGAGCGGACTGAACGCCAAAAAGCTTTCGATTATCGGCTTCATGATGGCCGGTCTTGGCGTCGGCTTAGGAGCGTTCCTGACAATCACCTATGCCCCGACACTTTCCAGAAACACAGCTTCAAGCGTCGGTATGGACGTCATCATCTCCATCGTCTTCGGCGGAATGCCGGTTTCCGGCGGCGCCCGTTCCAAAATCCACGCGGCCATCGTCGGCGCGCTGTCCATGACGCTGCTCTCCCAGATCATGTTAATGCTCAATCTTGACTCGGGAATCAGCCAGATGATCAAGGCGGTCATCTTCCTGGCAGTCGTCTATGTCTCCATGTTCAGCAGCAGAAAAACAATTCTGCCGAGATAAAAACACAAACACATCAGGAATAAGGAGGGAATATGAAATCATTCAGAAAATTCTTTGTACTGTGTCTGTCATTCGTCATGATGCTTACTCTTACCGCATGTTCTTCCGGCGGCGGTTCAGCTGACGCTGATCCGACCCAGAAGACAGTCAAGATCGGCGTTCTGGTTTCCGATACAACCAGCGCTGAAGCACTGTCTTTCCGCTCCTACTACGAAAAGTACATCCAGTCCGTCTACAATGTTGAATTCATGTATTCCGATGAACTGACCGACGCCGCTGCCGAGCAGAGCGCGATCGACAACTTCATCGCCAACAACTGCCAGGCGATCATCTCCTTCGCTTCTTCCGACAGACCCGCCCAGATTGAAAAGTGCGAGCAGGAAGGCGTTTACTACGCGGTCGCGACCGGCACACTCACCGATGACCAGTATGAACAGTTCAAGTCCTACAGCCACTATGTCGGCGCCATCGGACCGGATCTTGCGGCTGAATACCAGGCCGGCTATGACATGGCAAAGCATTTCCTGGATCAGGGCTACACAAAGTTCGGCATGTTCACCGGCGCTTCCGTATACTTCACAGAAATGCACATCTACCGCGCAGCCGGCATGTTAGCCGCAATGTGCGAAGCAGGCAAGGGCGATTACAGCGGCGCCACGGGCTATGACATCGTCGGCAAAATCATGGCTGACGGCGGCAATGTCTCCACCGGCAAAATCGGTTCTGTGGAAGTCAACGGTGTGGTTTCAGGCTATGACTTTGATGACGCCTGGTTCGGCAAGCTGGCGGCTGTCGCCAACGATCCCAATGTCGATGTTCTCTTAGCGGTAGGCTCAGGCCAGACTGCGTTTGCGGGCTTCAAGCCGGAAGGCAAGATGCTTGGCGATATCGACTGCTACACAGCTGACTCCGTCGCCCTGATGGAATCCGGCACACTCAACTATCTGGCAGGCAAGTTCTCCGCTTCCATCGGCCCGATCTTCGCCGCCACACTCTCCGCAGTCTATGGCAAGCCGGTCAGAACAGCGGAAGGAAACGCACTGGCTCTCTCCCAGGGCTACTGGATCGCCACCGACGCTGAAATGGCAAAGAAATACTTTGAAGTGGACTCCTCCACAACAAACCCGGCTTACACAAAGGAAAAGCTCGACACACTGATCGGCGCTTCCTATGACGACTTCGCGAAGTTCGTCGCCGCTTATTCATTCGAAGAAATCCAGAAATAACAATGATTGGCTGAAAAGCTCAGCCGGAGGTAACTTATGAAAATCGGAAAGAAGCTGGCAGGGACTCTGGCAATCCCGGTCCTCGTCCTGGCCGTCTGCCTTTTGATCAGCGGAACGAAGGGCATCCTGCTGTTTGATTCACAGCTCAGCTGGATCACCTTTATCCGGGCCGCGGCCAATGTGGTCCTGGTGACATTCGCGCTGTCCATCAATCTGAATTCGGGAAGGTTCGACTTCTCCATCGGCTCGGTGGCGCTGCTTTCATCAGTGATCAGCTCAATGATCGCCACAAAACTGAATCTTTCAGCTGTATGGATGCTGGCTCTTTCCGTCCTCTTCGGCGCTTTGCTGGGACTGATTTCGGGACTGGTCTACGTCAGCGTCAAGCTGCCGCCGATCATCGTCTCCCTGGCAGTGGCGCTGTTCTATGAAGGCTTTGCCTTCACACTGACCGGCGGGCACGGCGTCTCCTTCGCCAACAACGCCTCGCTCTTAGGATTCGGAACAATCCCCAACTACCTGCTGGTCATCGCGTCAAGCCTTGCGCTCATGGTTATTGTCTATGACCATACAAAGTTCGGCTATGAATACAAGGCATTGCTGTCGGGCCAGAAGGTGGCGGTCAACACCGGCATTAAGGAAGTGCCCAACGCGGTGCTCTGCTATGTGATCGCCGGCATCCTGATGGGGGCGCAGGGATTCATCTCCGCCACCAGCAACGGCGCTATCACCATGGCGCTCAACTTCGGATCGATTTCCCCAATGTTCATGGCGTTCCTGCCGATGTTCATCGGCGGCTTCATCGGCCGTTTCACCAACGACAAACTCGGATATCTGCTCGGCGCCATCAGCTCCGCGCTCATCTCCCTGACTTATGTCAGACTCAACGTCTCATCCTCGGCCCAGCAGATCATCTCGGCTGTGCTGATGGTCAGCTTCTTAATCTATCTCAACAATGAGGGAAAGCTGAAACAGCTGCTGAAGCGGTGAAGAAAGGATCGCTTTATGATCAATAAAGAATTTCTGGCACGGGCGGAGGAACTGAAGCCTGTGCTCATTGAAGAAGAAATCACCATCGCCGGCAGTGACCGTGTTCTTGAAGACGGTGATGAAATCGTCTTTGACTTCGGCAATCACTATGTCGGATATCTTTCCATCGATTTCGGTACACAGGGGAATCATCCTGACGCGCCGCTCATGTTCGCCGTTCAGTTTGCCGAGATCGGGGAGGAACTTGACCAGGACCTCGATGCCTATCACGGCTGGATTTCCAGAAGCTGGATCCAGCGGGAAATCATTCACGCCGATGATCTGCCATGCACAGTGAAGCTGGAAAGAAGATACGCTTTCCGCTATGTGAAAATCAGAATCCTCAGCACTTCCTCAAACTATTCCGTCATTGTAAAACAGCTGAAAGCCTGCACGGTTTCCAGTGCTGATGAATCCTCACTCAAAGCAGTTAAGATGAGTGAAGAGGACGCGAAGCTTGACAAAGCGGCGGTCCGCACGCTTCATTCCTGCATGCAGGACGTCTTTGAGGACGGGCCGAAAAGGGACAGAAGATTATGGCTTGGCGATCTGCGCTTACAGGCACTGGCCAATTATGAAACCTTCCGCAGGAATGACCTTGTCGCAAGATGCCTGTATCTCTTTGCCGGCACGACACTGGAAAAGGGCAGGCTGGCCAACAACCTGTTTGTCAGGCCGGAAGTCGAATGTGATTATCAGACAATGTTCGACTACACACTGTTCTTCATCGATACCCTCCGGGATTATTACAGAGAGACACAGGACAGGAAAACCCTGGAAGACCTGGAGCCGGTATGCATGAAGCAGTATGAACTGCTCTCTGAATGCTTTGATGAAAATGATCTGATTGATGTGAAGAAGGCGGGAAACATCTTCATTGACTGGAACTTCACACTCGACAAGCAGGCTTCCGGGCAGGCGGTATGGCTGTACGCAATGAATGATCTTGTCTTCATTGAAAAGGAACTCGGCCATAACACGCTTTCAATCGAAGCGGACATAGGAAGAAAAAAGAAAGCCGCGCTGAGTCTGTTTGATGAGAGAAAAGGTCTCTTTGTCAGCGGTGAAAGCAGGCAGGTTTCCTGGATGTCGCAGGTCTGGATGATCCTGGCAAAAGCCGTGGATGCTGAAAAGGGCAGGGAAATCCTTGAGATCCTTGAGAAAGAATCAGACGCCGTCGGGATGAACAGTCCCTATGCGTATCACCATTACATCCAGGCGCTCATCGACTGCGGCGAAAAAGAAAAGGCGTACGCAAAGATGCATGACTACTGGGGCGGCATGCTGGAAAACGGATCGGATACTTTCTGGGAACTCTACAATCCTGAAGATCCTTCGGCTTCTCCCTATGGCGGCATTGCGGTCCACAGTTTCTGCCATGCCTGGAGCTGCACGCCGGCGTACTTCCTGAGAAAATATTATTATTGACTGCGGCGGAACTTCGGTTCCGTCTTTTTTTTCTCATAAGAAAACAGGAAGGGGATGACCCTTCCTGCAAGATTTAAGAGTATGTTCAGTGATCTCTTGCGGTTGCCATCATCTGGGCGCCGTAGTACATATATTCCGTTGCGTGATCCAGGATGATGAGGTCCGGTATGTACTCATCAGTGACCTTTTCCCGGATGAGGGAACGGATCTTTTCCGTATCGCGGATCAGTTCGCAGCGGATATAGACAGCGTCGGGTCCGACGATGGCAATGTCGGAAATCACGGCCCTGGCAATCGATTTTTCGGCGCGTTCTGTCATGGAAAGAGAAGGATCGGTTCCGCCCGGCAGATAATTCACTTCGCCGGCGATCCCTTTTTTTCCGGTGACGACATGCCCGTCGATGACAATGCCCTGACCGGCCCGGTCAGCTTCACGCAGCTGGGAGTGGTAGATGACCGTATGGTAGTCATTCTGCAGGTGCCACAGACCCAGTGCCGTCGCGTTGGCGTTGTTTGTGATGATGAAGTGGTACGGATATTTCTGCGACAGACGGCCTTTCATGTCATATTCATGGAGGCCGCTGCGGTCGAGGATCACGGTCCCGTCATGGACGACGCCGGGGATGGAAATGACCACCGTGTCCAGATTGTCTTCCAGAACGGAAACGGTATCGAGTATATCCTCAAAGTCATGATAGTCGATCCTGTCTTTGACAACTGTTTCCGAGCGGATGATTTTCCCGTGATGAAAGATCCGCCATGAAATTTTGAAACGGCTGTCAATTCTGGTTGTGACCGCCATGATTTTGCGCGAACTGTTCAGGACATGGGCGGTTTCATCAGACGGTGAAACGCCGGTATCCGAAAGGTTCCGGCTGATGAGGTCAATGATTCCCTGGACGTCATAGCTGCCGAAGAGAATCGCGGGGATTTCCAGAACCGGCCTGCCTGGAAACAGTCTGCTGAGTTCTTTCTTCAGGTATGCGATCTGCGGCGCCAGAAGGATCATGTCACAGACATTTCCCGTATCGGCGGCCAGGTTTGAGGAAACCGCGTGGAACGTGAACGGCAGATTCAGCAGTTCCGCGGTCTGATTGAGTTTCTGGGCAAAAAAGCTTGTGGTCAGGGCACTGGAACAGCAGAGCAGAATTCTTTTTTTATTCACCGGTCCGGTTGAGACAAGACACTCTTTCAGCTGTTCAAGAAGGTATAACGCATGGCTTTCGTCATTCAGCTGAAAATGGAGGTAAAAAACGACCGCCTCATCCGCTTTTCTGGTGATCTGGAATTCGACAATATTCATTTCATGAAACCGGATGCACGCTTCAGCGTATGCCGTTGTCAGAAAGATCCGGCTGCCGGCTTCCGTGACCGTATACTGAGCGGAGGTATGGCTCAGTATATGATCTCTGAATTCCTGCGTCAGCTGTTCCATATGCCCACCTCTGTTTTTACTGGGTAGTGTCAAAAATCGTCATTTTTGATCGATTCAAGACCTACCGTTTTTATATGTTCAAGCAGCTGTAAACTGCTTAAATCCATGTCTGGTTCAC
>CACYNH010000031.1 GCA_902775735.1 uncultured Erysipelotrichaceae bacterium | reverse complement strand
GTCAAAAAAGGCGCTGATCTGCAGCACCTTATCACGAAAATGTAACAAAATTCCTAAACGGGATATCTCAAAACGGGATATCTCATTTTAAATCGACCGAAGAAACCGAACACGAATCGCCAAATTGCAATAGACGCGGAATTCCGGTTTTTCTCCCCTTCAAAGACGGCAGGAACGGCGGATACATGGAAAAAACAGACTCAATGCATGAATGTTCATGAGCGCGGCGTCCCTGTATTCATTGAAGAAGACAGTGGAAAATGGTAGATTATATGTATGGCTCGCAAGGTGACTATCAAGGATATTGCGGAAATTGCAGGCGTTTCCAAAGCGACTGTTTCCTTTTTTTTGAACGGAAAGTCAAACAAGATGTCCGCCGAAACATACCAGCGGATTCAGGACGCGATTGAAGAGACCGGCTACAGCCCCAGTGTCGCCGCCAGGTCCCTCAACGACAAGAGTCCCCATCTTTTCGGCGTCATCATCGGCAATATCACCAAGCCCTTCGCCAACCGGATCGTCAAAGGCATCGAAGATTACGCCAACGAAAACGGCTGGCTGACGATCACCGCTTCCTCCGAGTTTGAGCCGGAGCGGGAAATGTCCTACATCAAATCGATGCTGGCGCTGGGCGTTGACGGCTTCCTGATCCAGCCAACCGTCAATTTCAACAGCATCCGCAAAACCCTGACCATAGACAAGCCGATCGTCTTTTTCGATTCCGTGCCGGCCGGCGAAGATCAGATGTATGTCAAAACCGACAACTACCAGTCCGTGCGCAATGCGACAGAGAAGCTGATTCAGAAAGGCTATGAGCATTTCATCATCATCTCAAACAATCCCTATGTCCTGCAGACCAGAATCGAGCGCTCAACCGGATGCACCGATCTTCTGGAGGAAACCGGAATCGGATATGACCGCATCATCCTGCCGACAGACGCGAAAGAGGAACTGCTGACCCAACAGCTGTATCCGCTTCTGGACAGATACCGCAATGTCTGCATCTTCACCCTCAACAGCACCCTCCTGCAGCTGACATGGACAGTCCTGACGCCTTACCGCTCACGGATCCCTGAAATCGGCCTGATCGGCTATGATCATGAAACATGGTGCGATTATGTTGTCCCTTCCATCACCACAATCAGCCAGCCTGCTTATGAGGAAGGCTATACGGCAGCCGGGATTCTCATGGACGCGATCCACGGGGACAATGAAATTGAAAAGGTTCAGGTTCTGCGCTCCGAGCTGCGGGAAAGACAGTCCACCGCTCTTTGTAAAGCGGAAGAAAACTGATCTCAATATTCTTATATCGCAAAACAAAACTGAATCCCGGTGTGCCGCGGCACTGAAGGATTCAGTTTTTCGTTTGTATGTTTATCCGGATGTCAGTCTGAGGTGTCTCTGTCCGTTTGCATAAAGCTGATTTTTTCAAAGTGCTTCAGATAGGCTTTTGCCGAGCGGAAATGGCCTGTGTTTTCAACAAACAGAATGCCGGCCGCCTCCCAGAACAGGACAGTTGTGATGATATCGAGGGCGTAGAAGAAGACGTCATGCATGAGTGTTTCCTCAGCCCATAAACGGCCGGCAAGAATCATGGCCGCAAATGTGATCAGGCCTGCCAGAATCAGACCGGCAGCTCTGCGGATCCTGTCATCGATGTTTCTGGTGATTGTGCCGGCTGTCAGCAGGATATTCTTCACGAAAATGTCATGGAGTTCTTCCGGTGTACAGCCCTGCATATCATCGGGCATGATTTCCAGAGAGATTCTGTATTTTGGAGGAATCAGGGCGAAGATCCGCTGGAACCAGTCATCGCTGTCCGCATTGAAGCGCGGTGTTTTTGACAGACAGTTTTCCTCAAACAGGTCAGACGCGCTTTCAAAATGCAGCTTCACATGGGCGATCCCCTTCTCTTCATCGATCTCAAAGAATTCCTTCTCAACCGCGGAATATTCCTTTAAAAGTTCCTTCACATCCAACATATCAGCCTGCCTCATAATGAATCGTTTTTCACCAATTATTTATTTCGGAACACATGCCTGAAAACACAAAAAGAACCCGGAAATCTGACCGGGTTCTGAAAGGGGTGAATTAACGCTGTACGCGCGCGCCTGCGCCGCCCATGATCGCTTCGACTTCCTTCTTCGAAGCCATGGATGTGTCGCCGGGTGTTGTCATAGCAAGTGCACCGTGTGCCGCGCCATAGTTGACAGCTGTTTCAGGATCGCCTGTTGTCATCAGGCCATAGACCAGACCGGAAGCGAAGGAATCGCCGCCGCCGACTCTGTCGAGGATCTCAAGGCCGTCATAGCTCTTGGACATGTAGATTTCGCCATCGGCGTAAACCATTGCCTTCCAGTCGTTGACTGTGGCTGTCTTGACGGTGCGCAGTGTTGTTGCGACTGCCTTCCAGTTGGGATATGTCTTGACAGCTTCGTTGAGCATCTTCTTATAGCCGTCGAGGTTGAGTTCCTTGAGGTTTTCGTCGTTGCCTTCGATCTCAAAGCCCAGGCAGGCTGTGAAGTCTTCCTCGTTGCCGATCATGACATCGACATACTTGGCGATTTCCTTGTTGACCTGCTGTGCCTTTTCCTTGCCGCCGATGGCGCTCCACATGGAAGGACGGTAGTTGAGGTCATAGGAAACGATTGTGCCGTACTTCTTGGCTGTCTTGATCGCTTCGATGACTGTTTCGGAAGCTTCTTCGGAAAGAGCGGCATAGATACCGCCTGTGTGCAGCCAGCGGACGCCCAGTGTGCCGAAGATATATTCAAAGTCGAAGTCCCTGGCTGTTGCCTTGGAGATCGCTGTGTTGGCTCTGTCGGAGCAGCCGACCGCGCCTCTGATGCCGAAGCCGCGCTCTGTGAAGTTGATGCCGTTTCTGCAGATTCTGCCGATTCCGTCTGTCTTCATCCATTTGATGAGGGATGTATCGACGCCGCCCTGGCAGATGAAGTCTTCCATGAGTCTGCCGACTTCATTGTCTGCGAACGCTGTAATGACGGCTGTCTTTAAGCCGAAGCATTTTCTCAGGCCGCGCACGACGTTGTATTCGCCGCCGCCTTCCCACGCTCTGAAGGAGCGGGCTGTGCGGATTCTGCCTTCTCCCGGATCAAGTCTCAGCATGATTTCGCCAAGGCTGACCGCGTCAAATGTATAAGTGCCTTCCGGCTTTAAATTCATATCCATAATTAACCTCTGATCTCCTTTACGATCTGCGCAGCTTCCGCTGTGATCTTTTCGATTTCATCAAACTGGCCGGCCTTGATCATGTCGCCCTTGACCATCCATGTGCCGCCGCATGCCGCGATCTTGTCGCAGCTGAGGTAGTCTCTTAAATTCTTGAGGTTGACGCCGCCTGTCGGCATGAACTTCACCATTGTGTACGGTGCTGCCAGCGCCTTGATTGTGCTGACGCCGCCGAACTGTTCAGCCGGGAAGAACTTGCAGACGGTCAGGCCTCTCTTGACTGCCTGGGCAACTTCAGAGGGAGTGATTGTGCCCGGGTAAACAGGAATGTTCTTAGAGATGCAGTAGTCAACGATCTCGGGATCGAAGCCCGGGGAAACGATGAACTTCGCGCCGGCGTTAACGGCTCTGTCGACCTGCTCTGTTGTCAGGACTGTGCCTGCCCCTACCAGCATTTCAGGATATTCTGTGCTCATGATGCGGATGGATTCTTCAGCAGCGTCAGTACGGAATGTGACTTCCGCGACTGCCAGACCGCCGTTCACCAGTGCCTTTGCAAGAGGCTTGGCGTCTTTGACGTCATTGAGGACAACGACAGGAACGACACCGTAGGAAGAAAGCTGCTCATTCATTTTCTCAAACATATTTACCTTTTCTCCTCTGGTTTACTCTTTGGTAAACCGGTTAACTAGCTATATTGTAGTCAGCTCATAACCAATATGCAAGCGTTTTCTTAAAGGAAAATTGCCTGAATTGTGCCAGATCCGTAAACACATCCCTCTTCACACCCGGAAAACAGAAAACAGCCTGCAGATTTTTCCGCAGACTGTTGGAGTAAGGATTAACGGGTTCTGTAGCGGTACTTTCTCTTCTTGTGATACCAGAGCCCGAAGAGAATGCCGGCGGCGGCAGCGGCCAGGATAATCCACGGCAGCGCTTTTCTGAGAGGTGAAACCTCGGTTTCACTGTCATCGGAAGTCTGGCCGACGGAGATCTTGACCTTGTTGTAAAGGTCGGAGAGCTGCTTTTTGAGCTCTTCGTTATAATGGAAGACCTCATCCTTTTCATAGCCTGTACGCGGGGTATAGGCGCTGATTTCGAAGTAGTCGCCGTCCGGTCCGGCAACTTCCTCCTCAACTTCGGTGTTGACGGAGGTGTAGCCGACATATTCGGAGTTGGCTGTCTGGACGTCATTGTCAATGATGTAGTTGATGAACTCATTGGCAAGTCCCGGGCAGGTGCTGCTCTTGGGAATGACCATCGCGTCGACCCAGAGGTTTGTGCCCTGGTCCGGTTCGATCCATGCCATGTCCATGTTTTCATAGAGAACATAGGCGGCGTCGCCGGAGTACATGACAGCGATATCCATTTCGCCGTTGATCATGCCGTCGATGACTTCATCGGTGACATAGGAAGGCTCCATGGTGTTGTTCATCTGTCTGAGCCACTGATAAGCCTCGTTGATCTCCTGGGTGTTGTCGGTATTCATTGAATAGCCAAGCGCCTTGAAGGCGATCATGAAGGCGTCGCGCTGGGAGTCATAGAAGAAGATTCTTCCCTTGTAATCTGTGTCAAGCAGGATGTCCCATCCCTTTTCCTTGATGACATCCTCATCAACGGTGGTGCGGTTGTAGACAAGGCCGACGCTTCCCCAGAAATACGGAACCGCGTATTCCAGGTCCGGATCGAACGCCTTCTGCATTTCGACAACGTTGGGATCGAGGTTTTCAAGGTTGGTGAGCTGTTCTTTATTAACCGGCTGCAGCATCTTTTCATCGAGCAGCTGTTCGATCATATAATCGGAAGGAACCAGAACGTCATAGGCGTTGCCGCCGAGAAGCTTTGTGTAAAGCATTTCGTTGGACTCGAAGGTGTCGTAGTTGATGTGGGCGTTGTACATCGTCTCAAAGTTGGGAACGACATCCTCGTCGATATATTCGCCGGCGTTGTAGATGTTGATGACGCTGCAGCCGAATTCCTTCTGGGCGTCCATGACCTGGACAACTTCATCCTCATCATCCCCGCCGCAGCCGGCTGTGCCAAGGGCGACAGCAGTGGCCAGGAAGATGTTAAGCAGTTTCTTTTTCCGCATTCTTTGCCCTCCTTCTGTCTCTGATCATCGGCACGACATTGACGAGAATCAGAATAATGGTGACGACATAGACGATGATCGCGCTGAGCGCGTTGATTGTCGGGTTGACACGCTTGACGGCGCCGTAGACATAAATCGAGATGTTCGAGACGCCCGGCCCGGTCGTGAACATGGAAATGACGAAGTCATCGAAGGACATGGAGAACGCAACCAGGGCGCCGGCGATGATTCCCTCTTTGATCTGGGGAATGATCACCTTCCACATGGCCTGCCAGGGGGTGCAGCCAAGATCGAGCGCCGCTTCGGCGATATTGGGATCCAGCCGTCTGAGTCTTGGCAGGACGGAAAGAATGACATAGGGAATACAGAAAGCGATATGGGCTAAAACCATGGTGGTGAAGCCGGTCTGGATTCTGAGGGATGTGAAGAACAGCATGAAGCCGATCGCGGTGACGATTTCCGGGTTCAGCATCGGTAAGTTATTTACCTGGTTGACAAACTCACGGACAACCTTTCTGCTTTTGGAAAGGCCGATCGCTGTGATGGTGCCGACGATGGTGGAAACGACGGTGGCGATGACAGCGCATAAGACTGTGTAGCCGATCGCTTCCATGATCTGCCGGTTTTCAAACATCGCCTCATACCACTTTAAGGAGAAGCCGGTGAACTTGGTCAGCGACTTGGAACGGTTGAAACTGAAGAAGACGACATAGACGATCGGGAGGTAGAAGAACGCCATGATCAGTGCCATGTAGATCTTCTGGAATACACTTGGTTTCTTTTCCATCAGTCAGCCTCCTTTGTGTCGGTATCGAGCTTTCTTGTGACGTACATGGAGATCAGGATGATGATCGCCATGATCAGCGAGATCGCGGAACCGAAGTTCCAGTCGCCGGTCGAAACGAAGTAGTTTTCGATCAGGTTACCGATGAGCACGTACTGGCCGCCGCCCAGGAGTTTCGGGATGAAGAATGAGGAAACCGCAGGCAGGAAGACCAGGGTGATACCGCTGACAACACCGGAGAGCGAAAGCGGCAGTGTGACTCTCATGAATGTCTGCTTCGCGTCCGCGCCAAGGTCGCCCGCCGCAATAATCAGCGAAGGATCGATTTTCGAAAGCGCTGTATAGATCTGCAGGATCATAAACGGCAGGAAGTTGTACACCATACCGATATAGACGCGGGCTTCGGCGGAAAGACCTGTTCTGGAAAGGATTCCTCTCCAGGCGTAGGTTCTTACCAGCATGTTGATCCACATCGGCAGTGTGACCAGCAGCACGCACATGGCGGCGCTGTTGGGCTTCATTTTTGCCATGAAATAGGCAGCCGGATAGCCGATGGCGATGCAGATAACGGTTGTGATGAAGGCCATCTTCAGCGATCTCCATAAGACCGACGGGAAGATCTCGTCATTGAAGAAGCGCAGGAAGTTGTCGAATGTGAACTGGAATGTCAGGACATCGTTGCCCTGGACAGTGATTGCGTAGAGAACGATCATGGCCATCGGCACGATGATCATGACGACCATCCAGATCAGATACGGATAAACGAGCTTAGAGAAATTCTTCATAGCTTTTTACCCCATCTTTCTCATGACATGAATATCTTCAGGATTCCACTTGAGGCCGATTCTTTCGCCTTCCTCGATTCTGTCTGTTGTCTCAACCTTGATTTCACGGCCCTGGGTGCAGAATGTGACAGGATAGTCGCCTTCGGTGATGTTCTCGTCATCGAAGTCATACTTGACGTCCCAGATTTCAACTCTGGAATCATCTTCCATGTTCCAGGCATAGGCGTCAGCCCATCTGATCAGGTCGGTGTCAAGAGCGATGGATTCCTTGATTTCATCGGCTGTGCGGTAGAAATCGAAGGCCTGGATGCCCTCTTCGTGGGCAGCGTCTTCAACCGCCTGGGGCTTGACAACAGTGATATTGATTGTGATTTCGGTTCCGGCGTCGGTCGCGAAGCGGCACGGATATGTGCCGGTTTCCGGTTTGACGTCGTATTCGATCTTTGTCAGGGAAACATCCTGATCATCGTCGGTCCACGCCTGGGCGTTGGCACGGGCAATGACTTCGCCGTCGGAAAGATTTTCGACGTCGTCGATATCCATATAGAAGGAAGACGCGGAAATCTTTTCATGAGCCGCCTCATTGACGACGTCATGGCTCTTTGTCACGTGCATGGTGACGGTCTTGGAAGTACCGGAGCTTGTTTCGACGATCACTTCATAATGGACGCCCTTGAAGAGAACGGACTTGACTTCGCCGTTGAGCAGGCCCTTGTTTCTCGGGACAATGTCAACGTCCTCGGGACGGATGACGATGTCAACCGGCTCATTTTCCTCAAAGCCGTAGTCGACGCATTCATAGTCGACATCATCGAAGCTGACGAGGTTGTCCTTCTTCATAATGCCGTCGATGATATTGGAGTCGCCGATGAACTTGGCGCAGTATTCATTGACGGGTTCGTTATATACCTGCACAGGGGTGCCGATCTGTTCGATTTCGCCGTCCTTCATGATAACGATCTTGTCGCTCATGGTCAGGGCTTCTTCCTGGTCGTGGGTGACGAAAATGAAGGTGATGCCGACTTCTCTCTGGATTTCCTTGAGTTCCAGCTGCATTTCCTTTCTCAGGTTCTTGTCAAGAGCGGAAAGGGATTCATCGAGCAGAAGGACGCGGGGCTCATTGACCAGGGCTCTGGCGATGGCGACACGCTGCTGCTGACCGCCGGAAAGACTTGTGACATCTCTGTTCTCGAAGCCTTCCAGACCGACCAGGGAAATCATTCTCATGACCTTCTGGTTGATGATATCGCCGGGCATCTTCTTGATCTTCAGGCCGAAGGCGATGTTGTCATAGACGTCCAGATGCGGGAAAAGCGCATAGTGCTGGAAGACGGTATTGACATCTCTTTTATAAGCGGGAACAGCGGCGATATCAACGCCGTCCATAATGACATGACCTTCAGTCGCGTCAAGGAAGCCGGCGATGATCCGCAGCAGTGTTGTTTTGCCGCAGCCCGACGGGCCGAGCAGTGTGACGAATTCGTTCTCGTAGATATCCAGTGAGATGCCCTTGAGAACAACCTGCTTGTCAAAGGTTTTGACAACATTCTTTACTTCGATCAGCTTTTTCATTTTTACCCCCTGAAAAGTTTAATCAGAAAATTGGAGGTGTACTGATCCACAGTACACGTGCCGTTTTGGTTGAGCTGTTGCGCAGGCAATGGGTTTCATTGCCCCGGATGTAGAAGGTTTCCCCCTTCTTAACCGGGATTTCCTGCCTGCCGGTTTCCCTGACAAGCATGATTTTTCCTGAAAGGACATAGCCTAACTCTTCCCCTTCGTGCGGTGCGATCTCCTTTGAGTCATTGCCGGGTTTCAGCTCGATGATGATCGGTTCCATGATGTTCTTCTGGGCGTTTGGAACGATCCAGTTGATCGTATATTCATCCTGCTCATCCACGAATACATCATCCTGGGTGAAGACAATCTTTTCGTCCTCCTCTTCTGCGAAGAACTGCGACATATTTACGCCGAGAGCTTCCGCCACATCCTCAAGAGTCTGCAGCGAAGGTGATGTCAGATTTCTTTCCAGCTGGGAAAGGAATCCCTTGGTCAGCTCTGTGCGGGAAGCCAGCTCCTCAAGTGTGAGCCCGTTCTTGACCCGCAGCTGCCTGATTCTGCGTCCGTAGTCAAACATCCCTGAACCTCCTTTATAAAGTTTAATAACACTAAACAAAATATTCGCGTTTATCAAACCAAGACCATTATACAGAAACATGCATGGAATGCAATACCAAAATAAACTTTTTGTTTACAATAATTAAACCGGCGGACAAAAAAGAAGGCATGACATGCGTCACGCCTTCTGTGTGATGTGCGATCAGCCGAGCAGCTTTGCGATCTGTTCCTTGGGCTGGAAGCCGAGGGTCTGAGCTGCGACTTCGCCGTTTCTGAAGAAAATCATTGTCGGGATGGACATGATTCCGAATCTTTCGGCAACCTCGGGAATATCATCGACGTTGACCTTGACGAATTTGATGTCTGTGCGCTCTGTGGAGAGTTCCTCAACAATCGGACCTACCATTTTGCAGGGACCGCACCAGTCAGCGTAGAAGTCCACGAAGACTGCTTCGTTATCTTTAAGGATCTGATCAAAATCTTCTTCATTTTTTACGATATACATAGTTTCTTACCTCCGTGCTTTATTATGCCACGACTCAGTTTATTTATGAAATCAGATGCTCATCAGGCGATTCTGGAAGCCGCCTCATGATCAAGAATGACGGTGACATCATCATGGTCCTGCAGGATGCTGGCGGGACAGTCCGGGGTTTTGGGACCCTTGACCATGCCGTAGACCGCGTTGGCCTTGTTGGCGCCGGTGGCGATGACGATAATCTTCTTTGCCCGCATGATGCTGGCTAAACCCATTGTGATGGCATGGGTGGGAACCCGGGAGATGTCATCCTCAAAGAAGCGGGCGTTGTCTTTTCTTGTCTGCTCTTCAAGAGGAGTGATGTGGGTCAGGGAATCAAACGGTGTGCCGGGCTCGTTGAAGCCGATATGGCCGTCGGTTCCGATGCCGAGAACCTGCAGGTCGATCACAACCTTCTTTAATTCCTCCTCATACCTTGCGCATTCGGCTTCCATGTCCCCGCAGTCGCCATGGGGAATGTGGATGGAAGTTTCGGGAATGTCGATGGAATCGAAGAGGTTTTCGTGCATGAAGGTGTAATAGCTCTGTTCATGGTTTCTTTCAATGCCGATATACTCATCGAGATTGAAGGTGATGACATTTTTATAGGAAGTGCCGTTGCTGTTGTGGTCCGCGATCATTTTCTTGTACAGGCCGATCGGGCTTGAACCGGTTGCCAGTCCGAGTACCGGATTTTCTTTGGCAACCGTGTTACGCATGATCTTGAACGCTTCTCTGGAGACCAGATCGTAATCATCGGCAATCACAATATTGAACATGCGTCTTCTGCCTCCTTTTTAAAACTCAGAATACCTCAATGGTATAGGCTGTGGTGAATGTCTTTCCGGCTTCCAGGAACTGGGTGCCTTCTCTTTCCTCGAAAGGAACCTTCACTTCCGTGAAGTCGGTATGGCTGTGCCACGGCTCGATGCACACAAACGGTGCGTTGGGTGACCAGAAGGCCAGCCACTTGTAGCCCACACAGCTGACTCTGACGCCATGGTTTCCATCAGTCAGGGCAGCCCATGAGGAAGCCGGATCGGTAATGATAACAGTCGCCGCCAGGGCTTCCCTGTCGAGCGCAAGCTCAGTGGAGTTGTCGACCTTTGTGTTCAGCCATTCAAATGTTTCATGGTTGGAGAACTGGATGTGATAGTCATCGAAGGACTTTTCCGGTTCCACCGGGCAGTTGAAGGCAGGATGCAGGCCGAAGTTGAACGGCATGGTTCTGTCATTTTCATTCTTGATTGTGTAGGTGATTGTGAGCTTTCTGCCTTCCAGCTCATAGCGGATCCGCATCGTGAAGGCAAAAGGATACTCGCCTCTTGTCATCTCATTGTCTCTGAGCTCCATGACTACCGCATTGTCGGTATGCTCAACGCAGGTGAACTCGCTTCTTCTGCAGAAGCCGTGGTTGCCTGTTTTGTATTCTTTGCCGTCGATGTGCAGAATCTTGTCCCAGGTGCTGCCGACCATCGGGAACAGCGTCGGGTTGCGGCCGCTCCAGAACGCCGGATCTCCCTGCCACATGTATTCAAGTCCGCTCGCGTTATCTTTGAAACTGTGAATTTCAGAAGCGTGTTCATCAATGACGACACTTACTTCTTCGTTTTTCATTGTGAAAGAAGCCATCCTCATTTCCTCCTGTCCGTATATTGTTTTTTAAAAGCTTTCTTTTGTGAAATTATAACATGACGGCCCGCTCCTTACGCAGTGTTTTGGTGCGGACACAGCAGAAAAAAAGCTCCCTTTGATTCATCGGGAGCCTTTGTGTGTTTACTCTCAGAAAGCAACGAGTGTGCCCTGTGCTTCGCCTGCGATTGCGGCAGCGTTGGCTTCATCGGTGTCGATGTGCATAGCCAGGCGGTAGTTCGGGGAAACACGGATGACTGTGTCAGCGAAGACGACGGAACGGCCGTTTGTCTCGATCTTGACTGCGACGATGTCGCCGTTGTTGACGCCGAATTCAGCTGCGTCTTCCGGTGTCATATGGATATGACGCTTGGCAGCGATGACGCCGCGGTCGATTGCGATCTCACCCTTCGGGCCGACGATTGTGAGTCCGCCGGTTGTGCCTTCGAGGTCGCCGGATTCTCTGATCTGTGCTTTTACGCCGAGGGAGCGGGCATCTGTCAGTGACAGTTCAACCTGGGTTTCTTTGCGCAGCGGCCCGAGGACTCTGACGCCGGCTGTGCCCTTCGGGCCCTTCAGTGTAACTTTTTCCTCTGAAGCGAACTGACCGGGCTGGCTCAGATCCTTGATGGGATGAAGTTCGGATCCTTCGCCGAAAAGGACATCCATATCGGCGCGGCTGAGATGAATGTGACGTGCGGAAACTTCCACAAGAATTGTTCTCATAATAATGATCCTCCGTAAATTTACACAACTATTATATACCCAATCGTATGATTTACACGTCTGATTCCCTGTTATTTTCTTCACGTTTGTGAGATACTTTAGTTAACTGAGGGATTGAAAATCCAGGAGATAAAAGACAATGAAAAAAATCATGTTTGTAGGCTCTGAAGCTTACCCGTTTGCCAAGACCGGCGGCCTTGGCGATGTCATGTACGCACTGCCGAGAGCTCTCGTCAAGGAAGGCGTTGACGCCAGAGTCATCATGCCTCTCTATGGCTGCATCAAGGAAGAATACAGAAGCCGGTTTGAGTATGTCAACAGCTTCTATATGCAGGTCGGCAACAACGGCAGGGAATGGTATGTCGGCATCAAGAAGTATGAACTTGACGGCGTCACCTACTACTTCATCGACAATGAGGAACTCTTCTCATGGGGCAACCCGTACAGCGACATGTCCGCTGACCTTGAAAAGTTCATCTATTTCGACAAGGCGGTTCTGGCAGCGCTGCCTGTCATCGGCTTCATCCCTGACGTCATTCACTGCAATGACTGGCAGGCAGGCCTTGTGCCGGTATATCTGAGAACACTGTTCGCCAATACCGAAGTCGGCCAGACCTCCAAGGTCATCATGACAATCCACAACCTGCGCTTCCAGGGAATCCACACAATCGAGAGAATCCAGTATCTCTCCGGTCTGCCGGATTATGTCTTCACATATGACAAGCTCACCCAGCACGGCGACGCCAACATGCTCAAGGGCGGAATGATCTTCTCCGACAGAATCACAACCGTTTCCAACTCCTATGCCGAGGAAATCAAGACAGCCGAATACGGTGAAAACCTTGAAGGCGTCACCTCCTACCACGCATACAAGCTGCTCGGTATCGTCAACGGCATCGACTATGACATCTACAATCCGGAAACCGACAAGAAGATCTTCAAGAACTACAATGTCGACACAGTCAAAGAAGGCAAAGCCGCCAACAAGGCTGCCCTGCAGGAAGAGCTCGGCCTTGACGTCAACCCGGACAAGATGATGATCGGTCTGATCTCCAGACTCACTGACCAGAAGGGTCTTGACCTCTTACTGCCGATCATTGACCAGATCATCGACGGCAACACCCAGTTCGTGCTTCTGGGCACCGGTGTTCCGGAATATGAAAACGGCTTCCGCTACTTTGAGGACAGACACCGCGGCAACGTTTCCGCTTCCATTATGTACTCCGATGAAAGATCCAGAAAGATCTACGCGGCAGCTGACGCGATGCTGGTACCGTCCAGATTCGAACCGTGCGGACTGACACAGCTCATGTCCATGCGCTATGGCGCTGTTCCGATCGTCAGAGAAACAGGCGGTCTCAAAGACACAGTCGAAGCTTATAACAAGTATGAAGGAACAGGCACAGGCTTCTCCTTTGAGGAATACTATCCGTGGATCCTGCTTGACTGCATCAACCAGTCCAAGGAAATCTACTTCACCCAGCGTGAGGCATGGGACGCCCTGGTAAGAAGAGACATGGAACAGGACTTCTCATGGGACAAGGCAGCCAAACAGTACATGGAAATGTACGACAGCCTCTGATCTTAAAAACCATTCACATCAAAGGGGAACCGCGCGTTCCCCTTTTCTGATGCAATCTGTTCACCGTTTTATGCAGTCTGTTCCGGACTGCTTTTTTTATGAACCGGATCAGCTAAAATGAAAACGGAGGTAATGATGAAGATACAGCTCAGCATTCCCGAAGCTCAGTATGAGCAGGTGAAAAAAGAACTTGAAGAACACGGAATTGAAGTCAGCGACCGCGCTGAGTATGTCCTGAATATGCGGGGACAGTACTCCGGCTGGCTGAGCGTGAGAAAAGACAGGGAACAGACGCACATCCCGGTTTCCTCCGTGATTTATATCGAAAGCCTGGGCCATGATGTGCTGGTGCATACAGCCGAAGGTGTTTACAATTCATCGGACCGTCTGGTGCAGCTGGAAAAAACGCTGGATCCCGCCCTGTTTCTGCGTGTTTCCAATTCAGTAATCATCGCGAAAAAACATGTGAAGCGGATCACCGCCGCCTTCACCCGCAAATTCATCCTTACGATGAGCGACGGCTCAATTGCCGACGTCACAAGAAGCTACTATGACATATTCCGGCAGGAATTCGGAATATAAGGAGGAAGTTGATATGTTACAGAACGGATATATGGTTGTGCCCCTCTCACTGATCCTGCTGTGGCTGGCAATCATTGTCATCTACCGCAGAATCTACAACAGAAACATCAACAGCAGCCTGGAAGGAAAAAAAGCACTCAGGCTGGTGGATCCTTCCCGTATGAATGTCATTTCACTGATCGCGCTGCTGGTCATCTTCAACATCATCACAATCGCCCGGGCAAAAAAAGTTCAGGCTTACTCTCATTACCAGGCGGACCGCTTCCTGGCGGAAACCTATACCGGCGAAAGCTTTGAGGAACTCGGGGAGCGGGCTCTTGGCGGGCTGTACAGAGATCCGGAGTCTGCCGGCTATCTCATGGAAACATCTGAGCAGAATGATTTTGAATATACGGTTTATACTTCTCCTCTGTACAACGACATGATGCACGCCGACATGATTGTCCTTGCACGGTATAAAGGAGAAAGAAAAGATCTTGTTTCGATGTACAGCACAGTCAGATTCAGCAGGCCGGACGGGGAAGATATTAATCTGTCCTGCATCGGTCACAATCCGGATGAATGCATCATGATTCTTCTCAGCTGCAATCAGCCCTGCAGCGTTGAAATCTCTCTTGATTACATCGACGACAAAGAAGCCCTGGATTCCATCAGGCAATCCACGGACTTCAGTGAACAGATTCAGAATATTTCAAAAGTTCATGACTCCATTGTACTCAAATGGATTCACTGATTCACACGGGACTCTTCTGAAGTTCAGTGCATTTCTTCTTCAGAAGAGTTTTTCTTTCCGCTTCTGTTTCAGCACTTCAAGCAGTTCAGCGCTTCTGGCATAGAATTCCTCATAGAATGTCACGCCATACCGGAAAACGCCGTTTTCCTCATTGCCTGCCATTTCATAAAGCGAGTCATAAAGCGGATCCAGCTTTGCAAGACGGGGATAGACGCTCCTGCATGCCGGCAGCATATACTGCAGCTCTCCGTCTGCGGTACATAATTCATAGATAAAGTCCGCGTCACTCATAATCTCCAGCAGATCAAGACAGTCGAGCATTTTTTCTTCCGCCACATTGTTGCCCATGGACGCAAAGTCAGCCATGAATAACGGCATCTGATCTTCTTCATAATCGGAGAAATTGGCGAAGCGCACAACATAATCATCCGGCTTGAACAGGCGCAGGCTTTCGGTGAACCCGATAAAATAACGGCATTCTCCTTCATTGAATTTCCTGATCCCGTCATAGCCCGCAAAGTCCGTTTCTTCCAGATTCACCTGCTCTCCCATCAGATCACACAGATGCAGCAGCATCTGAAGACTTCTGCCGCTTTGATCCTGGAAGTTGCAGAAAGCCTGCAGGTAATAATACATCAGCATCGTCTTCAGCGGGATGGCAGCCGGCTCATGCAGATCCATGAGATTGCGGATGTTCAGATCATCCCGGCGGCGGCAGATCAGCGCATTTGCGCAGATCATCAGCGGAATGCCGTATGTGTTTCTTTGGACTTTGCTGCGGTCGATGGTCCACTGCAACATGTCATCTGTCCGGATAACTTCCGGCAGACGGTGCAGATATCCTTTATCGACAAGCGCGCTCATCGCGACCGCGTCATAGATAAAAAGATCGCCGTCCCTGCCGGGCTCTTCCTTATAGCAGTTCCATTCAACAAAGCGGAGCTGCCGTTCATGGCCCGTTTCACAAAACCGCTTCTTCAGAAGCGCGCAGAAAAGATCCGTATCGGTGAAATCGTAATAGTAATAAATGGTGATGGGAGTGTCATCCGTGACAGTTAATGCATGTTCTTTCATCGCTTCAATAGTACAGCACAGTTGATCCGGATTCAGACACAGAGTTTCTTAAAATAATTCTTTTCAGAATCACATCCGGATCAGCCTCCTTCATCCCAACCGCTGTACCGGTTATGGAATAGTTATCTGCTTTTGAGAAGCACTTCACCGGCTTTTGAGCCAAGGTATTTCCCGTTTTCCACGACTGCATGGCCGTTGACATAGACATGGACGATGCCCTCGGGTTTTGCGTCGGGGACATCCTCATTGACTTTCATGTGATCGAAGTCGATAACAGTAATATCAGCTTTGTATCCTTCTTTGAGATAGCCTCTTTCACTGATCTGATAACGGTCTGCCGTGGCGCCGGTCATCTTGCGCACAATCCGCTCCTTAAGCATGCCGTACTTTTTCGCCAGAACAAAGAACTGGGGGAATGTCTGAAAGGCAGCGATGTTCTGAAGGCCCTTGTCCTCCACCCAGGCGTCAGTCATAAAGACAGACATCTCATCCTCCATGAGCCGTCTGACGATTTCATCGTTGTAATATTTGCCGAGGTAGATACTGCCGGCACGCCCGGAAAGCTCAACCAGTTTCAGATACATGTCGATCGGCTCAACCCCTTCTTTCTCAGCCAGTTCCAGGACGTTATGGCCTTCGTATTCAGGATGGTCATCGCTGATATAGGCAACCACCATGTCCTGCCAGTCTATCCCGAGAACTTTCCGGTACATCAGGATTGTCAGTGACAGTTTGAAACGGTTGACGGGTTTGGCGGCTTCCTCCTTTGATAAAGCGGCGTACCATTCAGGGAAGACGACGGTGATCACTGAAGCGCCATAGTGGAAGGCATAATTGTCGAAAGCAATTTCATAGCCTTCTTCTTTTGTCTTATGGAATGTGTCCAGCATCTTATCCAGAAGCTTCCAGCTTCTTTCGCCGGTGAAGATGAGATGGCTGTATTCCAGCCGGCATCCGCTTTCCTTCATCAGATCAATGGCTTCATCCAGTCCCATCTCCAGATGGGATTTCTTTGTGATGAGAGGATAATCGGCGGAAACGACTGAGCAGGCTCTTGGATGGATGGTCACGATGCCGCCGTACTTCGCGATCTCTTTTGCGAAAGCGACCAGCTCGTCCTTCTGTGAATAGCGGTTAGGCTCATACATGAAACCGAACGAACCGCCGAAAGCGCCTCCTTCCATCGCTTCACGCACATAGCTCATCTCTTCCTCAATCTGTTCCTTTGTGTATGCGGCTGTGTCATAGCCGGTCATGCCGGCACGGATTGAGCCGTTGCCGATTAACGGCGCGATATTCACATAGAGGTTTCCCTCTGCCCGCTTTTTGAAATCCGCAAAGGAGCCGGGATAACGGCAGTCAAACAGACCGCCGCCGATCTTGTCACGGTAAGGCGTGTCCGCCTTCATGCCAAAGGGAGAAAAACTGCAGTTGCCGGTGATCTGGGTCGTGATGCCCTGCTCAAGAAAAGGTTTGAAGAACTTTTCCGCGTCTTCACGGTCAATGAAAAAATCGTTGTGCGAGTGGGCGTCGATCAGGCCGGGACAGATCTGGTATCCGGCGATGTCAATCACGCGGTCTGCGGGTTCTTTGACAGGTTTGCCGACTGAAATAATCCGGTCATCTTCAATCAGCACATCGCCCCTGTAAGGCGCATTACCGCTGCCGTCGATAATCAGTCCGTTCTGAAATAATGTTTTCATGATCATTCCTCTTTTTTTCTTACTCTGATTATAGCTGAAATGCACAGGCACACAAAACTGCCCTGGATTGTGAGAAAGTTTAAAACTGTGGCAGTTAAGGCAAAAAGAAGGCGCATTTCTGCGCCTTCTCTTCAGGTATGTCTGAATCCGGGAATTATTGTTCCGCTCTGTTCAGAAGAATGTCCGCAACGATCAGGCCGTTGGCCGCCGCCTGGGAAAGGCTGCGGGTGAAACCTGCCCCGTCTCCCAGAGCATAGATATTCTTCGCGTCGTTGAGTTCAAAGTCAGTGACGTCGGGTCTGGCGCTGTAGTATTTGCACTCAACGCCATAGAGCAGCGTATCATAGTTGGCCGTGCCGGGAGCGACGGAATCAAGTCTCTGCAGTGTTTCGACAATGCCGTCGAGCTGTCTCTTGGGCATGCACAGGGAAAGATCGCCGGGAACAGCGTCCAAAGTCGGTCTGACGGTTCCGGCAAGCAGTCTGTGTTCGGTTGTTCTTTTGCCCAGCATCAGATCGCCCAGTCTCTGCACCAGGACATAGCCGCCGGAAATCTTGTTGGCAAGCGCGGCGATATCACGGGCGTATTCGACCGGAGCGTCGAACGGTTCGGTGAAGTTGGTGGAACATAACAGAGCGAAGTTGGAATTCTTTGACTTCTTCTCTTCCTCTTTGTAGGAATGTCCGTTGACTGTTAAGACGCCGTCGCTGTTTTCGGTGACGACGTGGCCTCTTTCATTGAAGCAGAACATCCTGACCCGGTCGCCGTAGTGGGCGCTTCTGTTGATGATCTTGGGCTCATAGATTCTTGAGGAGAAATGTTTCCAGACTTCATAGGGCAGCTCGACTCTGACGCCGATGTCCACCTGGTTGTTGTGGCGTCTGATGCCGTTATCATCGCACCATTTTTCAAACATGCGGTTGCCGATGCGGCCGACGGCGAAGATGACTTTTTCCCCGCTGACCCTCTGTTCGCTTCCGTTTTTTGTATAGATGACTTCAAGGTTCTTTTTATCAACATCCGTCACGATCGCTTCGGTTTCGATCTCCACCCGCTGTTTGAGGGTATCAATCAGCCTCAGCATGGTGTGGTAGTTGGCGTCTGTTCCAAGATGCTTGACTCTTCCCTGCTGCATGTGCAGATCATGCTGGAGGCAGAGGGTCTTGAGCTCGTTGTCGGGTTCATAGACTTCCTTCTGGGCGCCGTGTTCCATAAGAATCGCGTCAGCCTGCAGGATATAGTCCATGACCTTTTTCTCGTTCATGACCCGCGGCAGCCAGCCGCCGTATTCGGTGGTGATATTGTACTTGCCGTCGGAGAAGGCGCCGGCGCCGGCCATGCCTTCCATGATCGCGCAGGTTTTACACTTCACGCACTTTGTGACCGCTCCGGTCAGGATCGGGCACTTTCTGTTTTCCAGGTCCTTGCCTCTTTCCAGAATCAGGACTTTTAAATCGGGTCTTTTTTCACTTAAGCGGTATGCGCACATCAGACCGCCGATGCCGCCGCCGATAATGACGGCATCATAATGTTTCAATAAACTCATGGGCTACTCCTTGTCGGGCCAGGGGCTTAATCTGTCCCCTTTGACCATAAATGCTTTGTCTGATATTTCAGCTAACGGACTGTCGCTGAGCGAATCGGAATAGAAGCTTTCAATTTCAGCGTTTCCGTAAACTTCACGGAAGCGTCTGACCTTCTCTTCGCCATGGCAGTTAAGACCGCTGTACTTTCCGGTCTTTTCATCCACAACGGAAGCCATGGAGGCTTTGATTCCGGTTTTTTCGCAGAAAGAGCGGATCAGGAATTCCGGGGAAGCGGAAATGACAATGTCATCCTCCCTCTGCGCTTCTTTATACCAGTCCTTGACATGGTCCATATGGGTGGATGTATATTCCTCCACGGCTTTGTCCATATCATCCACATAGCGGAACATATGGTAGAGATTCTCTTTGAAGGTCAGCTTCTTCACCGCCCTCACTCCATAGAGAAAACCGAACAGCGCGGTCCGCGGAATGGAAAGCAGTGTTTTCGGATAGTGGACATAAAGCCATTTCACAAAACCGAAGGTGGAATCACCCCGGTAGATCGTATTATCCCAGTCATATACATTCATGCAATATTTACCTCAGGCTCTCTTATTATAATCTTTTGCGTCAATGATACCAATGTGTGAATTCATGGCGGTTCTTCTGCAAATTGGGTAGAATGTTGCCATGCGGAAACTGACGGCACTCTGTTTCGCCTTCCTGCTTGCGGGATGCGCTGTGACGGAAGAAGGAAAAACAGAATATGAAAAGGCGGGTTTCACCGCTGTTGTGACCAGCGACCTTCACTATACCGCTTCCCCTTCCGCCTTCAACAGCATCGTCCCTCTGGAGCCGATTGTCCCGGAGTTCACCGACGCGCTTCTTGAACAGGTCATCGCTTTAAAGCCGGACGCGTTTATTATGACCGGCGACAACACCAACAACGGAAAGCCTGAAGATGTGAAGGAACTCGCTTCAAAACTGAAGAAAGTCAAAGACGCGGGTATTGAGGTCATCATGACCGCAGGCAATCATGACTATGGCCAGAATGATTCCAGTATCAGGGCATATGAAGCGTATTTCCTGCCGGTTCTTTCCATAAAGGAAAAGGATCCGGATTCCTTCTCCTGCTCAACAGTGAACAATGGCGTGACGATCCTTGCGATGGATGATTCCCATCCTGAAGATTCCGCCGGATACTTCAGCGATAAAACAATGGAATGGTTGAGGAAACAGCTGGATGAGGCGGAGAAAAGAAAAAGCCGTGTGCTCTTTCTTTCCCACCACAACATTGTCTGCGGTCAGGTATCAGAAATGTACAGCGGCTATCTGGTCGGCAATGAAGGCTTATATAAAATACTCGAAGACCATAACGTTCAGATCTGTATGAGCGGCCATCAGCACAATCAGGCGGTCTGGCATAAGGATGACATGTATGAAGTGCTCAACGGCATGCCGCTGCAGGCAGGAACATTCGGTATCTTTACAATGAATGAGGAAGGCTTCAGCTATCATACAGAACTGGTTGATCTGAAGAAATACGGGGAAGAAGGCTTATATGAGCAGGCTGCTGATCTGACTGAAAGACAGTCGTCCTCCTTTATGAGCGCGTTTGAAAAACTGTGCGCTGAAAAAAATCTTACGGAAGAAGACACGGACAAAGTCATCTCTCTTGTAAGAAGGTTCTTCTCAGCATCGGAGCAGGGAACGCTTGCGCAGGAGGCGGAAGACATTCTGCATCATGAGGATTATGAGCTCATGCAGTCAGTGCTGTGGGATAAAAACTACGGACCGTGGATGGAGGAACTGTTAAAGAATCCTCCTCAGGATGGCAGTCGGCTGGAATTTGAATGGAAATGACATGGTCGTTATGATCATGTTTTTTTCATTATACAGAATCCTGCATATACCTACAGAACAGAAAAAGGACACCTCCTTTGCGGAAGTGTCCCGTGATCATTTCAGTGAATTAATACTGAGGCATTGCCGGAGCAGCGGGTTCCTCATGAGGAATCTCAGCAACTGCGGCTTCGGTTGTGATGAACAGACCGGAGATGCTGGAGGCGTTCAGCAGAGCGCTTCTTGTGACCTTGCAGGGGTCGATGATGCCTGCGGCATACATGTCAACCCACTCGCCTGTCTTCGCGTTGAAGCCGACGTTTTCTTCAGCTGCCAGCTGCTTTTCGAGGATTTCGTTTCCGTCATAGCCGGCGTTCTCGGCAATCTGCATGATCGGTTCCTTGAGCGCTTCAAGAACAACGTTGATGCCGCGCTGCACATCAGTGATGTCGGACTTGACAGTGTCCTTGACAGCTGTGTAAGCCTGAACGAGTGCCAGACCGCCGCCGGTGACGACGCCTTCCTCAACCGCCGCCTTTGTGGCGTTGAGGGCGTCCTCAATTCTGAGCTTCTTGTCCTTGAGTTCTGTTTCGGTTGTGGCACCGACTTTGATCAGGGCGACGCCGTTGGAGAGCTTGCCTAAGCGCTCCTGCAGCTTCTTCTTGTCATAGTCGGACTTTGTGTTTTCGATCGCGCTCTTGATTTCAAGAACTCTTGCGGCAACCGCAGCCTTGTCGCCGGCGCCGTCGATGATGGTTGTCTTGTCCTTGGAGACAACAACCTTTTTCGCGGAACCGAGATCTGCGACAGTCATGTCAGCCAGGTTGGCGTTGAGGTCCTTGGCAAAGAAGGAAGCGCCTGTCATGGCGGCGATGTCGCCGAGCTGGTTCTTGGCGTTGTCACCGAAGCCCGGAGCCTTTGTGGCGACGACATTGAATGTGCCTCTGAGTTTGTTGATGATGAGAGTGCTCATGACTTCGTTGTCATAATCATCGGCGATGATCAGTAACGGTTTGTTTGCCTTGACGACTTCCTCAAGCACCGGCAGGATGTCCTGGATGGTGTTGATCTTCTGGTCAGTAACCATGATGAACGGATTGTCCAGGGAGACTTCCATCTTTTCACGGTCGGAAACCATGTAAGGTGAAACATAGCCCTTGTCATACTGCATGCCTTCGGTCATTTCGAGGGTAGTCTCGAAGGAACGGGACTCATCAACATTGATGACGCCGTCGTTGCCGACCTTTTCCATCGCCTCGGCGATAATGGAGCCGATTTCCTCGGAACCCGAGGAGATTGTTGCGATGTTTCTGACATCGTCATTGGTTGTGACCTGGTGGGACAGGGAAAGCAGCTGCTTTGCGACAGCGGAAGCCGCCTTTTCGATGCCTTCACGCATCAGAACGGGGTTGGCGCCCTTGTCGACTGCCTTGAGGCCGGTTGTGATCATGGCCTGGGTCAGGATTGTCGCTGTTGTTGTGCCGTCGCCTGCCAGCTCGTTTGTGTTGTTGGCAGCTTCATAGACCAGCTTGGCGCCCATGTTTTCGAACTTGTCTTCCAGTTCGATTTCCTTCGCGATTGTGACACCGTCATTGGTGATGACCGGTGAACCATAGCTCTTTTCCAGAACAACGTTTCTGCCCTTGGGGCCGAGTGTGACCTTGACAGCGTCAGCCAGTGTGTTGACGCCCTTCAGCATCTTTTCTCTTGCGTCCTTGGAATATCTGATTTCCTTTGCCATATGTATTTCCTTCTTTCTTATTCAACAATTGCCAGAATATCTTCCGCCTTGATCAGAAGATAGTCCTTGCCTTCATCCTTGACTTCTGTTCCGGAGTATTTCTTGTAAATGACCCTCTGTCCTTCCTTCAGGTCAACGGGGACAAGCTTTCCGTCCTCTGTTTTGCCCGGACCGACGGCGATGACTGTGCCGTGGCTGGGTTCATCCTTTGCCTTCTGGGTCAGGATAATTCCGCTCTGTGTTTTTTCTTCTTCCTTGACTTTTTCAAGTACTACATAATCATGTAACGGTCTTAACATTGAATGCCTCCTTTTTAGCACTCGCTTTGAGTGTTTGCTAACAACGATTATTCTAGTCATTTGCTGTCACTCTGTCAACCCGAGTGCTAAACTTTTCTGATATTTTGGATATACGTATTTCATGATAGAATTCCTTCATACGCAGGAGGACTTGCCTTATGTATATTCTGGTCATCGACGCCCAGGGCGGCGGCATCGGCCGCCAGCTGGTCAGTGAAATCAAAAGCAGGAAAGCGGATCTGACGGTTCACGCGGTGGGCACCAACGCCAGCGCCACCCAGGCGATGTTGAAGGCAGGCGCCGATCTTTGCGCGACCGGCGAAAACGCTGTGATTGTCGGCTGCCGCAAGGCGGATGTGATCATCGGGCCGATCGGCATCGCGATTGCCGATTCAATGCTTGGTGAAGTCACCCCGGCCATGGCGAAAGCGGTCGGACAGGCGGACGCGGACAGGATCCTCATTCCCTTCCAGCACTGCGGCTCAAAGATCATCGGCGTTTCTGAATCAAACACCGGCCGTTTGATCAGTGAAGCAGTCAATACTCTCTTTGAAAATCTTTAGAACACTCTCTTCAGCGGACACTGCGGTTTCCGCTGATTTTTAATATAATGAATGCATGAGAAATCTGAGCTATACATTATTCAGGGATTCCGAACTGCTGCCCATCCTGCTGGTCTGCGGAGTGTGCTTTGTTCTGATATCCCTTGTGTTTCATTTCCTGAAAGAAAGAAACATTCAGAAACCGAAAAGAAAAAAGAGTTCCCTCTCATTTGTGAGAACTTCCGTTCCTTCCCCTTCCTTAACAAAGAAAGACTTTTATCTGATGAGCGTGATCACGCTCATGTACGCCATTGTCTCCTTCTGGCGCTTAGGCAGTATGAAGTTTCCGGTCACCACCTGGCAGCCTGCCTCGGACCATACACAGATCATTCTGGAAACTCAAAGCGGTGAGGCTTTTGACGCCATCTATGCCCTCTATAATGAAGGCGACAACAATTCCAATCCGGACAATTACCAGCTCGGCTTCCATGACATTGAAGTCGAAGGATCTGAAGATATGGATTCCTGGCAGGCGCTTGCCACGCTGGAAGGCAAAGGCATCTTTGAATGGAAGATCTTTGAAACGGAAAACAATTACAGATATATCCGTCTCACCTCTTCCTCCAAAGATGACACAATGACCGAATTTGCTTTAAGGAAAGCGGATCATTCCGGCTTTGTGCCCCTTTCGCTTGTTTCGGTGAATGAGGAGGATGAAAGATACCCTGCCTCCTTCATCATTGATGAGCAGGAAATCGTGCCGATGTATCCTACATATTACGAGGAAGGCTATTTTGATGAAGTCTACCATCCCCGCAATGCCTGGGAGATTGCGGAAGGACAGAGAATGTACGCCACCGTCCATCCTCTTTTCGGCACCAACCTCATGGCTCTTTCCATTAAGATCCTGGGTCTGAACCCTTTCGCATGGCGGCTGCCCGGGGCTCTGACGGGTGTATTGATGATCCCTCTGCTGTATGTGATCCTCAAGCAGATGTTCCGCAAGACATTCGCCTGCGCCTGCGGGGCGGTGCTGCTGGCGGCTGATTTCATGCACCTGACAACGTCAAGGATCGGAACCCTGGAGCCGTTTTCCGTCTTCTTCATCCTCTGGATGTTTCTGTATATGATCCGCTATGTGCAGACAAGTTTCTATGACACGCCGTTAAGAAAACAATTGAAGATTCTGTTTATATGCGGGGTGTTAATGGGAATTGCGATCGCGACCAAGTGGACGGGATGCTACAGCGCGGTGGGACTTGCGATGTTATTGTTTGCGTCGCTGTTCAGAAGATTTTACGAATACAGAAAAGCGGGAAAGGTTCTGAAGAATCAGGACAATTATCTTGGCGTGCAGATTGAGGAAGCGAAGAATATCCGCTCCCTGTTTGTGAAGAATACCGTCATCACTCTTGCCTGCTGTGTTCTCTTCTTTATCATCATTCCCCTTGGCATCTACTGTCTTTCCTATCTGCCCGACAAAGTCTGGGGTGCAAATCCCTGGTCGATCAAAAATGTCGGCAGGCAGATCCTGTATATTTACCGCTATCACAAAAGCGTGACCGCAACCCATCCTTACCAGTCGGTATGGTGGATGTGGGTGCTGGATGTGCGGCCGATCTGGTACCATCAGTCAACCGACGCAATGGGCTGGTATCATACGATCAGCTGCTTCTCCAATCCGCTTTTATGCCTGATGGGCTTAGGTGCCATTCTCTTTGTCATTTATGACATGATCAGGGAAAAGAAACAGAACGCCTGGATCATCTTCGCCGGCTGGCTCACCGCGCTTGGACCGTGGCTGCTGGTGGACCGCTGTGTCTTCAGCTACCATTTCTATCCGACCAGCCTGTTTGCCATCATGGCAATCGTCTATGTCATTGACAGGATCATGAAGAAAACGCCGAAGGCGAAAACAGCGGTGATTCTTGTCATGGCGCTCTATGTTCTTGTCTTTGTCATCTATCTGCCCGCGACGGCCGGATTCGGCACGTCCCGGGATTATATCAACGCGCTGGAGCTGCTGGGCACATGGCATTTCGGATAAAAGAGTACTTAAGAAAAAACAGATATTTCATTGTCACCTCACTGATCCTGACCCTGGTGATCATGTTTCCCTATATCACCAGAAGGTTCACGCCGGTTGAGCATGACACATTCTTTCATCTGTCCAGGATTGAACAATTGTCAAAATCCATCCGGAACGGACAGTTCCTGCCCGCCCACTATCCGGAAGAAAACTTCGGTTTCGGCTATGCCAGCCCGCTTTTCTACTCTGATTTCTTCCTGATCCCGCCTGCCCTGCTTCATCTCTGCGGACTGCCGCTCGGGCTTTGTTACAGGCTGACCGTGATCATTGCGGCATACATCTCCTGCCGGACAATGATGAATCTTGTGATGAGGATTTCCGGAAAGAAGGAAGCAGCCCTGATCAGCGGGGCCGCCTATCTTTTTTCCAACTACCACATCGCCGACATCTATATCCGCGGCGCCCTTGGCGAAGTCTTCGCCCTGGCGGTTCTGCCGGCAGTTCTGGATGGGCTGTACCAGATTTTAATTGAAGGCAGAGAAGACGGATGGTTCAAGCTGGCGCTTTCCATCGGCTCTCTGGCACTGTGCCATAATCTGACCTTCGCGCTCGGATCTCTTCTGACCGCCTTTCTTTCCGTCGTCTTTGTGAAAAGGCTGAACAGGAAAACCTTCTATGCGCTGTTCAAAGGCGTGGGCTTCGCCTTTCTGATCACCGCCTTCTATACCCTGCCAATGATTGAGCAGTTAAAATCGCAGACACTGATTGTCGACTATTTTGCCAGCGGATCTGATTTATCCGCCTACTCAATTGATTTATGGCAGTATTTCGCCAATAAAACAGTCTTTGCGACCGCCGGCAACTGGAAAGAGGCAGGCGATACGATGCTTGTGAATGTGGGTTATTTCCTGCAGTTTGTGCCCCTTCTTTACTTCTTCTTCGCGAAGGAAAAGAACAGGTTTGTCACTGTCTGCCTGATCACCGGCTATGTGATGATCCTGTTACCGTCTTCGTTCGTGCCATGGGATTATCTGACGCCGTTAAGGATTCTGCAGTTCCCCTGGCGCTTAAACACGATCGGCATTGTGTTATTGAGCATTCCGGCCGGCATTGTGTGTGCGGACCTTTTAAGAAACAAAGTTCTTATTTACGGTCTGGTGCTGATCCTGTCGGCTGAATGTGTGTGGCATGTCTACCCGGCCCGCAGCAGAACATTCGGGCTTGCGGATTCGCAGTCCTGGCAGGATGTGCTGGACGGGAAACTGTGCGATCCCTGCTATTCGGCTGATTATGTGAGGGTGGAACTGGCGGCCGGGGATTATCTGCCATGGCCGCATCCGGATTACCGTGAACAGAGCAGAGAGATTCTTGATGAAAACGGAAATGAGGCAGGCATCCCGTATACAAGAACATATCTCTACATGTCATTCAAAGCGGAAGAGATTCCCACTGATGATCTGATCCTGCCGTTAACTTGGTATAAAGGCTGGGCGGTTTATAAAACAGATGGCACGATGAAGCAGATGCCCCTGCGCAGATCAGATAACGGTCTTGTCCAATTGGTCATGGCGGAACCGGGCAGCTATATCGTTCTGTTTGAGGATACGCCTTTAAGAAGAATGACCATGTCATTATCCATGATCAGCTTTGTCTTTATGATCCTGACGAAAAAGGATATGAACCGGCTGGTCAATACATACCGCAGAAACAGAAAGAAAACAGCTTAAGCGCTGTGTTGAATGACTGAAGACAAACCCCGCAGGCGGTCAAGCGTGATCCTGCGGGGTTTTTAACGGAATTGTGATGGTTTTATTTCACTTCGAGCACGACCGCCTGGTAAGGCTGCAGGCTCAGTTTTGTGCCGGTTCCTTCAAAGGAAGAATAGTTGTTGAGGATGATATCGAAATCCTTCAGCCATTCAGGAAGTGTGTATACCGCCTTGCGGGAGGAGAAATTGGCTAAGACAAACAGTTTTTCCTGTTTCCATGTGCGGCTGTAGGCGATGATCTGACGGTTATGATGATCGAATTCCTGCACTTCCCCTTTCATCGCTGCTTCGCTGTTTTTCCTCAGCTGAAGAAGTTTCCGGTAGAAACGGTAAATGGATTTTTCGCTTTCGAGATCCTTTTTGACATTGATGTCTTTATATGCCGGATGGACGCACTGCCACGGTTCATACCCTTCATTGAACCCGCCGTTGACGCTGTCATCCCAGGCCATCGGCACTCTGGCGTGATCGCGGGCGCCGTAGCGGATGAAGCGGAACGCGGCAGCTTTGGGCATGCCGTAGCTGACCATCAGGTTATAGACGAAATGGGAAACCGGATCTTTCATTTCATCCATCGATCTGAACGGGCAGTTCACCATGCCGATTTCCTGGCCCTGGTAGATAAACGGCGTGCCGAATCCCATGTACGTCACCGCCGCCAGCATTGTCGCGGCTTCGCAGCGGTATTTCTTTGTATTGATGGAGAAGCGGCTCACGCTTCTGGCGTTGTCGTGATTTTCGATGACGAGTGTGTTCCAGCCTTCGCGGTAATTGTCAATCTGCGGCTGCAGAAGGCCTGATTTGAACTGCGGCAGGTCAAAGGGTTTATAGAAGAATTTCTTGCCGGCGATGTTGTCGGAATCCAGATGGGCGAAGCTGAAGATCGCGTCAAGCTCATGATTGCCTTCACGCACATATTCCCTTGCGTTTTCATCGGAAGGATGGAAGGATTCGCCGACAGTGAAGGTGTCAAACTTTGCGAATGCCTTCTCATACATTTCTTTGAGGAACTCATGCATGCGGGGACCGTCGACATAGCACGCGGCACCTCTCTGAAAGGAATCTTTATCGAAGTCATCGCGCAGCGGATATACCTTGGAGAACATGTTGAAGACATCGAAACGGAAGCCGTCCACGCCTTTTTCCAGCCAGAAATTCAGAATGTTTATAATCTCTTCCCTGACCTTTTCGTTTTCCCAGTTGAGATCCGCCTGTTCTTTGGCAAACAGGTGGAGATAGTATTCATCCGTACCTTCGATCCTTTCCCAGGCGCTGCCGGTGAAGGAGGATTCCCAGTTGGTCGGCGGGATGAGTTTCCCCTTCTCCTGTCTGCCCTTGCGGATGATGTAATAATCCCGGTAAGGAGAATCCGGCGAGGAAAGCGCTGCTTTGAACCATGGATGGCTGGTTGAGGTATGATTGATGACCATATCCATGATGACCCTGAGTCCCTTTTCATGGCATTCATTGAGCAACTGTTCAAAATCCTCCATCGTGCCGAATTTTGGATCGATGGATTTATAATCGCTCACATCATAGCCATAGTCATAGTCCGGTGATTTGTAAAGCGGGGAAAACCAGACTGCGGTGACGCCGAGATCTTTGATGTAATCCAGCTTTTCCCGGATTCCCGCGATGTCGCCCCAGCCGTCGTTATCGGCGTCTTTGAAACTGAACGGGTACACCTGATAAACAACCGCGTTCTTATACCATTCTGTTCTCATGATCTTAATAGCCTCTTCGTTACATTCATTATAGCCTTCAATGAGGAAAGAATGACTTTTTTTCTCTGGGCAGGTGAGTAAGTCTATACTTATTCATCTGCCTTTTCTCTGTCGGGCTGCGATACCTTTATAAGTCTCCGGATATGGCGGAAAGTATCTGTTATCCGGCGTTGAAGAAGGATTCTTTCAGCTGCTTCAGAAAGCGTTCCGCGATCGGTGTAAAGGCCTGATAGCGGTTCCATGTAATATAGAGCGTGGTCTCAAGCGGCGGTTCCAAAGGACGGAACACAAGTCCGCTCTCCTTTGAGGTATCGATTAAATTGCGGAATGTCAGCAGATATCCGAGTCCTTCCCGTGCAAAAACGGATCCGTTATAGGAAAGCCTGAAAGACCCCTCCAGCTTCATTTTCGAAAAAGAACTCCCTGCCCACTTTTTAATATCCCCGTTCCAGGCCTGTTCGGAACAGAATAAAGGCATGCCTTTCAGGGTCTCCGCCCGGATCACGTCCTTTTCTGACAGAGGATCAGTTTCCGGGATCACCAGCCCCCATACATCCTTTTCCGGAAATGCCAGATACTCATATCTCCGGCTGTCCGGAAGCTCCGCCAGCACCAGGAAATCCAGAAGTCCCTTATCCAGCTTGTCCGCGACCTGTTCGGTATCGCCGCTGGTGATGTGGTAATGCAGGTTCGGGTACCGGGTCTTAAAATCCCTGATCACCCGGGCCAGATAACGGATTTGGTAAGACTCCGCCAGGCCCAGATACAGTTCTCCGCCGCTGATGTCATCGAGTGAAACGAATTCCCGCTCGATCTTATCTGCCATGCTGATGAGGTCTTCCGCCCGGTTCCGGAGCAGTACCCCCTCTTCTGTCAGCTGGATGCTGAAACTATGACGGATAAACAGCTTTTTTCCGAGTTCATCTTCCAGGGATTTCAAAGCCTTGGAAAGGGTCGGCTGTGTGACGTGCAGGATCTCAGCCGCTCTGGTCATGTTTTCTTCTCTGGCGACTGCCAGGAAATAACGCAAATTACGGATCTCCATCGGAAAAGCTCCTCTTATGTTTGTTTCATGATATTCCGAAATAGAATATCACGAAATGAATTATAGGCATTAGCGCATTGCTTTGCAAGCTGTAATGATAACCTTGCCGGAAGGGAAGAAAAGTATCTGGCAGCGTATAAAGAATTCAGAAAGGATCCTGCAGCGATGAGCATGAAGGAACAGCTGATACAGGGACTTTCCGAGGCCGGATGCAGCAAGGAAACAGCGAAGAGGATCGGTATTCTCTATGAAGCCGGCAGCTGCGACGAAGTGCTGTGCCGGATGAAAGTACTGCGCTGCGTGCTGATCGATGAGATGCACGAAAGCCAGCGCAGGGTAGACCGCATGGACTTCCTGATCCGGCATCAGGAAAAACAGATGAAAGAAAGAAAGCGAGGACAAGGACATGATGAAGAAGGAAGAACTGAAACTGACACAGGACTGGGATAAGACCTTCCCGAAGAGTGATAAAGTGGATCACTGCAAAGTGACGTTTGTGAACCGCTATGGCATTACCCTGGCGGCGGATATGTATGTGCCGAAGAATGCCGAGGGAAAGCTTCCCGCCATCGCAGTCTGCGGACCTTTCGGCGCTGTCAAGGAACAGTGCAGCGGTCTTTATGCGCAGACCATGGCAGAGAGAGGATTCCTCACGGTCGCATTTGATCCTTCCTTCACCGGTGAAAGCGGCGGTAATGTCCGTTACATGGCTTCTCCGGACATCAACACCGAAGACTTTATGGCAGCGGTCGATTTCCTGTCCCTTTGCGGCAAGGTCGATCCGGAGCGCATCGGCATCATCGGTATCTGCGGCTGGGGCGGTATGGCGCTGAATACGGCGGCCCTGGATACCCGCATCAAGGCAACCGTTGCCTCCACCATGTACGATATGACCCGGGTCAACGCGAAAGGATACTTTGACAGTGAAGACAGCGAGGAAGCCCGTTACCAGAAGAGAGCGGCCATGTGCGCACAGAGACTGGCGGATCTTCAGGCCGGTGAATACAAGCTCGGCGGCGGCGTAGTCGATCCGCTCCCGGAGGATGCGCCGTACTTCGTGAAGGACTACTATGATTACTACAAGACAAGCCGTGGATATCATGCAAGATCCTTAAACTCCAACGGCGGCTGGAACGTTATCGGCTGCGAGTCCTTTCTGAACCAGCCGATCCTGAAATACACCAATGAGATCCGCTCCGCAGTGCTTGTGATGCACGGAGATGCGGCACACTCCTGTTACTTCGGCAAGGACGCCTATGCAGATATGGTGAACGGCAGCAAGTATACAGACAACAAAGAACTTCTGATTATTCCGGGTGCTTCCCACACGGATCTGTATGATGGCGGCGGAAAGGATGCGATCCCGTTTGATAAGTTGGAGAACTTCTTTACAGAATATCTGAAATAAGACGGATACAAGAGGAAGACTATGAACAGGAAAAAGATCCTGTCCGTTACTCTGACACTTATTCTGTTCCTGGTCTGCGCTGCCGCCTGTCGGGCGGCGAATCCCCGGCAAACGGCGAATAGTCAGACTGCAGACAGGCAGGCTTCCGAGGTTCAGACAGAGACAGCCAGCCACGGTACGGCTTCTCTGGATTTGACGGAGCCGGAAATCTCTCACGAGAAGGAGAGAATGGAATCTACGCCGACCGCCGGAAAGTTTGACTTTGAAACTCGCATGGTTCTACTGAACAGTGGATATACAATGCCGATCATGGGACTCGGCACATATGCACTGGATCACGAGTCTTGCGTGAATTCGGTGAAAACGCTGCTCAAAAACGGCGGCAGGCTCATCGATACGGCCTATATGTATCACAATGAGGAAGCCGTCGGGGAGGGCGTCCGCCAGGCCATGGAGGAGTACGGCATTCCCCGGGAAGAAATCTTCGTGATCACAAAGATATATCCAAGTCATTTTAATGATCCGGAAGCTGCAATTGATATGGCGCTGGAAAAGCTGGATATCGGCTACATCGACATGATGCTCCTCCACCATCCCGGAACGGACGATGTGAAAGCCTATAAAGTGATGGAGACTTATGT
>CACYNH010000030.1 GCA_902775735.1 uncultured Erysipelotrichaceae bacterium | reverse complement strand
GCGTTACCACTGACACCCTTACCATCAGCTGTACCTTTCCCACTGCCGGGCAGGTTCGGGACTTTCACCCGTTAGATCGTGCGCTCACCGCGCACACCATATCAAAGAAGAGAGCGCCCGCTCTCTTCTTTTTCATATCCAATTATTCTGATCAATAGATGATTTCAGGATCTTCCTCAATGCCGTACATCTCTTTGAATTCCCTGAGATCATCATCATCCCTCACCAGCATCACTTCCTCAAACCTGTGATCGGAAAGCCGATGACAGGCTTTTTGGCGTTCCTGTCCCATACTTTGACTTCTTTCTTTTTCTTTCTGAAGAACATACACTTTCTCCCCTATCTGACGGTTTTTCCTTTCCATGACGCGATGCCGCCGATTGCCATGGCGTCCTTGTATCCGTTCTTTTTCAGATATGACACCGCCTGTCTTGCCCGTGAGCCGCGCAGACAGTAGACATACAGCGGCGCTTTGGTGTTGGCTTTGAATTCTGAGATTTTTGAAAGCGGCACATTGATCGCGCCGGGAATGTGCCCGGCTTCAAATTCATCCTTTTCCCTGACGTCGAGCAGGATGGCGCCGAATGTGGTTTTGCATTCATCAACCTTCGCGTTGATGTCTTTTTTCCTGAATCCGAACATACAGTTCCTCCATGTCCATCATATACCTGATTTCCTCACACTGAAATGACATTGCCCGCAGCGGGGATATTAAAGCAGTTCATCGTCATCCTCTTCGGTTTCTTTTAAGCGCCTGAACAGTGTTCTTCTTGAAATACCCAGCGAGGAGGCGATTTCTTCCGCCGTTTCACTGTTCATCCTCTCTATGATTTCCTTCTTCGTCACATGGGCGAGAAACCCGTTCTGCTTCAGCGGCTTGTATGGCCTGCCTGCCTTGCGGCTGACCATATTCCGGTATACTGGCATGTCGATTTCCACACATAAAGAAGAATCCTTCACGATCCGGATCCCGGCCTTCTTTAAGACTTCGTTGATCTTTTCGATTTCGGCTGTTTCTGTTTCTTCCGTGATTCTGATCATGGTTTCATTATAAGTGTCTTTTTTAATTATGACACTGTTAATGCATGAAAAAGCGGCATTTGATCAGATGCCGCTTCAGGTGTTATTTCAGGAAGTTTTTGAGGAACTTTTTGGCGGAGCGGATGCCGAAATTCATGATTTCATTTTCCGCTTTGTTCCAGAGTTTCTTTTTGAGACGGTCCTTTTCCCTGGCTTCCCGTTCGGCTTCCTTCTGGGCTGCCTTTTCAGCAGCGGCAGCTTCTTTGGCCGCCTGTTTTTCATCGGCGATTCTCTGCTTTTCCGCTTCCGCTTCGGCTGCTTCGGCCTGTCTGACGCTTTCAAGATCTTCATAAGCGCTGTCCGGGTCGATGTCCTTCTCATACTTGCCATAGAGCAGATCGGACTTCCATGCCTGTTCCCTTAAGGATTCAGGAGCGATGTCCATCGAGCTCTTGGGCGGAAGGATCTTTGTATGCTGGACAACGGAAGGTGCGCCGTCTTCATCAAGCACGGAGACCAGGGCGTATCCTGTCTTCATGTTTGTGATCAGCTCTGCTTCATTGATGTCAGGATTGTCGCGGAAGCTTTCCGCCGCCTGCTTTGTCGCTTTGATTTCCGCCGGAGTATAGGCTCTTAAGGAGTGCTGGATCCGGTTGGAAAGCTGGGCGAGAACCTCATTGGGGATATCCGCCGGGGACTGGGTGACGAAGAAGACGCCGACACCCTTGGAGCGGATCAGCTTGACGATCTGTACGATCTTTTCCTGGAGTGCCCTGGAGGATTGCGAGAATAAGAGATGCGCTTCATCAAAGAAGAAGACAATCTTCGGCTTGTCGAGATCGCCGACTTCCGGAAGGGTCTGGTAAAGGGTGTCAAGCAGCCATAACAGGAATGTCGAATACAGCATCGGATGCTGGAAGAGCTCTTCGCATTCCATCATGTTCATGACGCCGAGCCCGCCGTCTCTCTGCAGCCAGTCATAGATATTGAGCTCGGGCATGCCGAACATCAGGTCGCCCTGCTGGTTTTCAAGCTCGAGCAGCTTTCTCTGGATGCCGCCGACGGACTGTTTGGAGACATTGCCGTATTTTAATGTCAGGTCGGAAGCGTGCTCGCCGACATAGGCGGTCATTGCCTGCAGATCCTTGAGATCGATGATGTCAAGTTCCATGTCTTTTGCGACGCGGAAGATGATATTGAGAACGCCGGTCTGTGCGTCTGTCAGATCAAGGATGCGGCATAACAGCAGCGGATCCATGTCCTGGATGACAGCTCTGACCGGATGACCGGCCTTGCGGTATAAATCAAAGAACTGGACGGGATATTTCTGAACTTCGAAATCGGTAATGCCCATGGAATCCAGTCTGCCCTGGATGCCTTCCTGGTTTCCCTTTACCAGCATACCGGTCAGGTCGCCCTTGACGTCGGCGATGAAGGTCGGAACGCCGAGTTCGGAAAGGGATTCGGCGATGACTTTAAGTGTGACTGTTTTACCGGTACCGGAGGCGCCGGCGATAAGACCGTGGCGGTTCATCATGCGGGGGATCAGGGAGACTTCAAGATCCCCTGCCTTGCCAAGCAGGATCAGATCATTTTTAATCATAGGAATTCCTCATTACATGACTTTGACGCCGCCGTATCCGCGGATTCTCAGGATATAGCAGCATCCTTCGCCGAAGGCACTTTCCATTGTTCTGATATATTCTTCTGTTTTTGCCTTGGGGACAAACGCCTGGATCGTGCCGGCAAAGCCGCCGCCATGGACTCTGTAGGCGCCTTCACCCTGCAGCACACAGTCGGAAAGAGCCAGGCCGATTGCGACCTGCTGTTCCTTCTTCGCGCCGGGCGGGCAGATGTTCTGCAGATACATCCATGAGGAGCGTCCGCTCTCATTGACGAGCTGCAGGAAACGTTCGATATTCTTTTCTCTTAAAGCGATGGCTTCTTCCTTTGCCCTCTGTGTTTCGTTGAGGAAATGGTAGGCTCTTAAGAAGGCTCTGTCGCCCTGGGCTTCCCTGACCTTTTCAACATTTGCCAGCAGGTCCGCCATTGTGCAGCGGGAAAGGACATCCTGGCCAAGGACCTTGGCGACGCCCTTCATTTCTGTCGGGATGGCGCTGTATTCATCGGAAAGATCCGCGTGGCTGGCTCTGACGTCCGTCAGGATCAGGTCAATGTTATAATCCGCCGGGTTGAATTCAACCTTTTCAATGAGCGGGTTTTCTTTTTCATAGAAATCAATGGCGGTGAAGGAACCGACGGAGCTTGCCATCTGGTCCATTAAGCCGGAAGCCTTCATGAAGTAGATATTTTCGGCATACTGGCCGACCTTCGCGATGTCTTCAGCGGAGACTTTGCCGTCATTATAAAGGCCGCTTTCGATTGTGCCGAGCAGCACTTCAAAGGCAGCGGAAGAGGACATGCCGCCCCCGGCAATGACGTCTGATTCACTGTAGGCCATAAAGCCGCCGACTTCCCAGCCTCTTTCCTTTAAGCCTGCCGCCACGCCGCGGATCAGGGATTCGGTGGTGTTCTTTTCGGCCGCGTTAATGGAAAGGTCGGAAAGATCGACCGGTTTGATCTCGAAGCCTCTGGAGGCCAGACGCACTTTGTTGTCGTCGGTTTTGATGACTGCGGCGATGGTGTCGAGATTGATGGAAGCGGCCAGGACTCTGCCCAGCTGGTGGTCTGTGTGGTTGCCGCCGACTTCGGTTCTGCCGGGCGCTGAATAAACGCAGCCTTCCTGATCGCCGAAGAGATCGATTGTCTTCTGGATGACGCTGATGTAACGCTCCTGCTCAAAGGCGAGATCGTCTTCGCCATAGAGCTCATTGAGCATGCTGTTGTGCTTTCCGTCGCGGATTTCCTGAATCAGTTCGCTGAGTTTCATGATAATGTACCTTCCTTCTGCTTATTTTGCTATTTTCGAGAGCGCGTCCTTTGCCGCGTTCTGTTCCGCCTGTTTCTTTGAACCCGCTTCGCCGGTTCCCATGATTAATCCGTCCACGACCGCGTTCATGACGAAATGCGGGGCGTTGGAGGGACCGGTTTCCGAGACCAGTTCATAATGCACGGTTCTTCTTGTGTCGGCCTGCACGAGTTCCTGCAGTCTTGTCTTGTAGTCATGGAAGCTTTCCGATTCTTCCGGATTGACGAGTCTTGGCAGGATCACCGCGTCAAGAATGACGCTGACCGCGTCCATGCCCTGATCCAGATACAGAGCACCGAGCAGCGCTTCAAACATGTCGGCGATGACGGCGTCCCTGTTTCTGCCGCCGGTCTTTTCTTCACCGGCTCCCAGTTTGAGAAACTGATTCAGCTTCAGTTCCCTGACATAGGAAGCCAGGGCTTTTTCGCAGACCAGCTGCTGTCTTAATGACGTCATTTTTCCTTCGGAAAGATTCATCGGGTAGATCGCTTCCGAGCTCCACAGCTGCAGTACCGCGTCGCCCATGAATTCAAGCCGTTCATTGTCACGCATTTTTTTATGTTCATTGGCATAGGAGGAATGGATGAAAGCCTGATGAATCAGATCAGGATCATTGACTTCGATTCCTCTTTCCCCCAGCCACTCAATAATGTCCATATGACCTCCTAATCAGCGTAGGATGCGCTGTTTCTGCTGGCTTCCCGGACCGTTTCAAGCAGCGGAATGTAGTCCGGATTGTCCGGGAAGGAGATGATTTTTTTCGCGTCGTTTCTGGCGGTGTTGATGATGCCGGTATCGGAAATCAGGTTGCCGAGAATAAAGTCCGGCACACCGCTTTGTCTTGTACCAAGTATATCACCCGGTCCCCGCAGACGTAAATCTTCATAGCTGATTTCAAAACCGTTATTTGTCTTCACAAGAACGTTCAGACGCTCTCTGACCTTGTCTTCATGCGATCCGCTTAACAGCCAGCATTTCCCCTGCTCGCTGCCGCGCTGGATGCGGCCTCTGAGCTGATGGAGCTGCGATAAGCCGAAGCGGTCGGCGTCATAGACGATCATGCCGGTGGCGTTGACGACATTCATGCCGACTTCAACGACTGTAGTTGAGACAAGGATCTGCGTTTCATTGTTATAGAAACTTTCCATCGCTTCCTGCTTTTCCTCTGAACTCATTCTGCCATGCAGGATGCCGACATGGTACATCGGGAAGAGCTTGCGGATGTTTTCCGCCGTGTCATAGACATTGCGGGCGTCATACTCCTCGTTGTATTCCACCGCGGCGCAGATGATATAGAGCTGCCTTCCGGAAGAAAGAAGCTCTTTCACTTCATTCAGGATAGTGCGGAAGCTGTTTTCTTCAATGTAAACAGTTTTTGGGGTTTTTCTGCCTGCAGGCATGGTTTCGATCGTCGAAACATCCATATCGCCATACAGCGTTGAGGCAAGGGTTCTCGGGATCGGGGTGGCGCTCATGAGAAGGAAGTCGGTTCCCTTTCCCTTCATTCTCAATGCTTTTCTCTGCTCAACCCCGAAGCGCTGCTGTTCATCGGCAACGACCATGCCAAGGTCTTTGAAGACAACCGCCTCCTGGATCAAAGAATGGGTGCCGACAAGGATATCGATTTCGCCCTTTTCCGTTTCTTCAAGCACTCTTCTTTTTTCCGGGGCGGAAAGTCCGGAATAGAGCGCGTCGATCTTCACGTCGGTTCCTTTGAGCAATGATTTCAGGGATTCAAGATGCTGGCGGGCAAGGATTTCCGTCGGTGCTAAAAGTGCCGCCTGACAGCCGGAGGTGACTGCCGCATACACGCCAAGAGCAGCGACCGCGGTTTTCCCGCAGCCCACATCCCCCTGCACCAGCCGGTACATCGGAGAAGTGGAGCCAAGGTCATGAAGAATCTCGTTCAAAGCAAGGTCCTGGTCTTTTGTCAGAGGAAACGGTATGTTCTGAATTGCCTGATTCACTTTCTTAGCGTCAAAGAGCCTTGGCGATCTTAAGGAGGCGTGGCTGTCCTCATTCTTCATCATCTCAATCGATGTGAAAAAGCGCAGGAATTCTTCATACTTGAGTGTTCTGACGGCTGAGCGCACATCGTTCATGGACTGGGGAAAGTGAATCCTTCTTAACGCTTCCCGCTTTCTTAAAAGCCGGTAGGCAGTGATAAACTCCTGGGGCACAATATCATAGATTTCGTTCTCCAGCGTCTCATACACTCTTTCGATACATGCCCGTATGGTTTTCTGTTTGATTCCTTCGGCGGTGCTGTAGACAGGCGTGACGGCGTCATGTTCAGCGATCGGCTTTGTGTCATAGCTCATTGCCGTTATTTTATTTTTGCCGTTGTAAATGCCGTTAATGGTGATGGTCTGGTTCATGGAAAGGTTTCTTGCCCATGGCCGGTTGAAGATGGTGACCTTGAACACATGGTCATAAGCCATGACGTCAAAGGAGCTTGTCGTCATTTTGCCATGGCGCCATGATCTGACGGCACTGACAACTTCCGCCTCAAAGGTAACCTTGTCTTTTTCTTTCCATAAAGAAAAATCAGGAGCGCTTAAAACCTCATAGCGGAACGGGTAATAGGAAAGAAGCTCTTCGGCCGTTGTGATGTGCAGGCGCTCAAGAGCCTCGAGTCTTTTCGGAGTTAATTTAAACTGCTTATCTTTAAGATCCATAACGGAATTATTATAGCATCACTGTCTGAATGCCTCTGTTACAAAGTGCGTAACAAAAGGATGCCCGCAGGCATCCTCATGGTAAAGCTGATCAGAAAGAGACGATTTTCAGATCTCAGTATTCTTTGTCAACATCATCAGCCGAGAAAGTGATCTCCTTGTTAGTCAGATAGGCTCCCAGTGTTCCTTTGACCGTATAATCCAGCGGCTGTGCATCGGAGAAATCAAGATAGCCGGTGTACTTGGGCTGATAGGAATAAGAACCGGTAATGTGGAATACGATCGTGCTGTTTTCAAAATATGCCTGCACTTCCGGATCATCGGAAACAAGTTCAGCTTTAAAGCCTTCGGCCTGCACCGTGTCTCCTTCATCCGACGTCACATCGCCGGCTTTGTATCCGGTGATTTTCACTGTGACTTCCTTGCCGTAAAGCTCTCTTGCGTCTTTTTCAGGAAAGAATGTTGTCGTCACATGGGAATCCGCCGAGAATTTTTCATATGGGCATCGCCGCGGACTTCCTCGAAAAGTGCTGCGATTTCCTCACTGTCCAGGAAAACTGCCTCGTAAACAATGGTGGCGATGTTCTTTGTTTCTTAAGCGGTCTCTGCCATTTCCTCCGGAACAGCGGACTCTTCCGGCGTCTGGCTGCTCTGACCGTTTTTCTGACATGAAGTGAGATTGAGTAATAAACCGAATAAGATGAAGATGCTCAAGAATAATTTTTCCATGAATGTCTCCCTGCAGTTATTACTCTGAAGTCCCCTGTGCACAGCTTTACAGCAATGCCAAAGGGGTTTGTATGAGATTGTTAAGCTGAGTCACTGAATATGACAGGGACTCAGGACTTTTTTCAGTTGAATTTGTCGTCGCAGCGGTGGATGAACGTGACAATATGCTCTCTCAGGCAGTCGGCGAACGGTTTGAATGTGCCGTCATTGTATCCGTTGGTGATGCCCTGCTGTGTGCCCCAGATGATCGCTTTATAGGTATCGGTATTTGAAGCGTATCCAAGAGCGGCGACATCATTGAACTTCATTGAACCTGACACATTGGGTTTCCCTTTTAATCTGTACAGCATGATCATCGCGTCTTTGCGGTTGATGGAATTGTCAGGCCTGAAGGTGCCGTCGCTGTAGCCTTTGACGATTCCTTTGTTATAGCACCACAGCATCGCCTTATAGCTGTCTGAAGTTTTGCTGTATTTATTTGTGTCAGGGAAAGGAAGTGTTCCGCTGACGGAGGACCTGCCCATCATTCTGTACAGGAAAATCGAGAATTCTCTTCTTGTGCAGGTTAGCTGCGGTCCGAAATAGACACGGTCATAGCCCTGGGTGATTCCGTTGTCCGCTGCCCAGTAGACATGGTTATAGTAATACTTTGAATTGTCATTAACATCGTAGAATCTGCCATAGATCCAGCATGTTTTGGACAGTGAAGGATTGACGTCGGACACAGCTGTAATGCCCGCGATGCCATAGCGGTGCACATGCACGGTGCCGTCCTGATCAACCGTCGCCACGCTTTCATCTGAGGATGACCATGTGACGCTCTGATCCGCCAGGATCGGTCTTACGGCTGCCCGCAGTTCAAATGTGCTTTGTGTCGCGACAGCGGCGCTGTAATAATTCAGATCAAGACTCTCGGGTGTATAAACGACTTCTTCGACTGTAATGGGCCATGAAGCGGAATAACCGCCGTCCTTCGTTGTGACTGTGATGGTGACTGAGCCGGCTTTGACGGCAGTGACCACGCCGTTCTGATTCACTGTCGCAACGGAAGGATCGGAAGAAGACCAGGTGACTGCCTTGTTTGTGGCGTTTGCCGGCAGAACAACCGCTTCAAGCTGAATGCTGTCGAGAGGCTTGAGAGTTTTGGTACTGCCTTTGACTGTGACGGATTCCACCGGAATGTCATTGGTGACAGTCACGTCACAGGAGGACATGATGCCGTTGTTCGCGGTGGCGGTGATTTTGACTGTGCCTGCTTTGACACCGGTCACTTTTCCGGTCTGATCGACTGCAGCGATGGTTTCATCTTCAGAAGCCCAGACCAGTGTTTTGTCATCGGCGTCTTCGGGAAGAACAGTCGCGGTGAGCTGTTTTGAATAGCCGGCAGGCACGGTCAGTGTTCTGTCGCTGAGTCTGACTTCCTTCACATCCACATATCTGTGCGCCAGCGTCCATGTGCCGGCCCATTCTGCGGCGTGGGAAGGATATTCTGCATAAAGCTCTGTTTCTGTTTTTGTAATTGTGCCGTTTGTCCAGTCGCCTTTCGTGAAGTATGCGTCGTCTGTCCAGACGGTAAACTTCGGTCCGAGAACCACTTCTTCAAGGGCGGTGCCCAGGAAGGCGCGGTTTGTGGTCTCCAGGGAAGAAGCGTCGAATGTGCCGAGATTGAGTTTCCGCAGTCTTGTGCAGAGGCAGCAGATCTGAGCGATGGATTTGATAGAAGATGTGTCCAGCGGACTCAGATCGAGTTCATTGAGAACATTGCATGAATAGAACCAGGCAGCCAGTGATTCCATGCCTTTTGTATACATGCCGTTCAGGTTCACTGTTCTGAGATTCTTGTCGTAGCCGAACACCTGCGATGAGGCAGTGCAGCGGCTCAGATCAAAGCCGGCGCCGTAGAATTCACCCAGATTGTCCATTGTGACAAACCAGCCGTTGATGTTCTGAGGATGGATGATCTGGTTTTCCGCGGCATAGGAGCGCAGAATCGCGTAACCGATATTTCTCCATGGACGGGAAGTGCTGTTGTAATTGCAGCGGGCGCCTTCAATCGCCGCGCCTCTGGCAAGCACTCGTCCGTACCAGACATTGCCCGTAATATCCTGAATGGAACCATAGTATCCTGTCTCATAGTTGAATTTTGAGCGCAGGAAGACAAGATCGCCCCAGTTCCTTTCCTGATCGGTTGCGGCAAAGACGGCATATACCATGCCTGAGTCAGGATAAACCTTTTCAACCGTGACTTTACAGCGGTCTGCTTTTCCGCCGGCCTTCGGCACCGCATAAATCCATGCGCTTCCTTCACTGACACCGGTGATCACGCCGTAACCGTCAACAGTCACGACAGAAGGATCCGAAGAAGACCAGACAATCTCCCGCTGGTCCCCATTGCGGGAAATCACATAGGCATTCAAAGGCAGAGTGTCATTTTCATCCACCTTCACCTCATTAACCTCAAAATAAGCGCGCAGAATATCTGTTTCATTCTCATCTTCCGCAGAAGGCGTGAAGTGCTCACCGGCAAGCGGGTAAATGGTTTTAAAGGAAAGCGATGTATATTCGGAAGCGGCTGTATGGTTCGCAAAATCAGAAGCTCCCATCAGGAACCACTGTTCAAAGATACCGGAATAAACCGCTCTTGCGGCGTCGATGTAATACCAGGAATCGCCAAGCTTCACGATATTCCAGAACCAGTCGCTGTGCTTGTCTGTTTTTCCGCGGATGATTCTTGAGTCCACGCCCATTTCCAGCATCAGCCGGTAAAACGCAAGCGCAAATCCCCTGCTGTCCGTTTTTTTATCAACAAGAGCGGCATATGCGGTCTGATTGCCGGCTGCTGTATCGGCGTATTTGATATTGACTGTCATCCAGCTGAAGATTCTGCTGATCTTCTGATAGTCGTTTTTATAAGCGATGCCAAGATCGTCAATCAGCGCGGCAGCCGCTTCATCCACGGCGGCTTCCTGATCCGCATCACTCAGATAAACCGGTTTGAAATCCAGATTCAGGATTCCGGTCATATAGTGGTCATCTGAGGTCACTTCAGCGGTATCCACCTGCCAGCGGATGTAATCCCCCTCTTTCGGTCTTCCGGTATGGACTGTCACCGCATTGTTCCAGATATACTGATAAGCCTCTTTATAATCTTCTGTTCTTGAGATGGACATGGAGATGGTTTCATCCCTGGTGCTCAGTCCTTCTCTTAACTGACGGATGTAATCGCCATGGATCTGCTCTTCAATGGGCCTCTCTTCCAATACATGCCAGGTGCTTTTATTTTCGATATCGATGGGAGTGCCTGTTCCCGGCTCATAGGGAATTACGGGAATGTCATCATCACCGTATTCCGCCTGAACTGTTCCGGCGCTTAAAAGCGGCAGCGTCAGAACCGACGCCGTCATTGCGGAAAGTATTCGTCTGTATATTTTATCCATGTCATCCTCCGGAATCAATTTTCGGATTATTGGTAATCTGCTTTATTTCGGCTCAGAGGCCGCAGACCTTTTTCGCCAGGGCCATATCGCTCTTCTTCACATAGATGGCATATACGTAATTCATCGTATCGCCGAACGGCGTGCCTCCCATTCCTCCGCCTCCGATCGACATTGACTGTTTATAATGCAGGTTGCGGCCGAATGAAGTGTGGTTGGAGATGGTTTTCATCTCATACTCGATATGGTTCTTTTTGAGTGTTGACCAGACGTCGGCGCATGCCTTGGAATCGGAGTCCTGAAACAGCAGCGCGCGGTTGAACATATGAATCATGAAAAAATCCTTTCCGCTTCTTTTAAAGAAGCTTTTCAATGACCGGGATGACCGTCAGGTCAGCGGCCAGCCAGCCAACTTCATATAATTGATCTTTTGCCAGCCACCTTTCTTCGGTATGTTCATTGGAGTGCGGTTCGCCTTCTTTAAGTCTGCACAGCCACACATCCATGCTGAGATGAAAGTCATCGTAGTCGTGTTCGATGGTATGGATCATCTTTACCGGCTCAATCAGAGCGCCGAGCTCCTCTCTGATTTCCCGGATGATCGCCTCTTTGCTGGTTTCGTGAGGTTCAAGTTTGCCGCCGGGGAACTCCCAGCCGATGTGGGTGCCGTGTCCTCTTTTTGCGGCGTAGATTGTATTCTGCCGCAGAATCACAGCCGCGGCACAGGTAACCGTTTTCATAGAATAATCCTAACATTAAGATTGGTATTTGGAGTTTAAATCTTTGATCTATACCTGTTCAATGGCTTTTCAGGTGCTATAATTTGCGCCGTAAACGGGAGGTACTGTTTCATGAACAGATACAATCAGACCCGCCAGATGACGCTGGCTGCCTTCTTTATCGCCATTCAGGTTGTCATGACCGTCACCCAGATCGGCTATATTCCTTTAGGAGCGATCAATCTGACAACCATGCATATACCGGTCATTCTCTGCGGCATCTTCTTAGGGCCCGCCTATGGCGCCCTGGCCGGCTTTGTGTTCGGCCTTACATCAATGCTGAGAGCGACATTTGTGCCGGGCCTTACTTCATTCCTGTTTTCGCCCTTTATCACAGTCGGCGGAATTTCCGGCAACTTCGCTTCTCTGATTATCGTCTTCGGTCCGAGAATCCTTCTTGGCTGGCTGAGCGCGAAGATGTTCAGAATCCTCAGGAAAAAAGGAATGAACGATATTCTCAACTGCGCGATCACGGCTGCTGTCAACACCATCATCCACACCCTGCTTGTCATGGGCATGATCTGGCTGTTCTTCGCCCCGCAGTACGCCCAGGCGCTCAATGTTTCGCAGACGGCCGTCGCCGGTCTGATCCTTGGCGTCATCACAACCAACGGCATCGGTGAAGCCATCGCCGCGGCGATTATTGTTCCGGCCCTTGATAAGGCTCTCTTCCCGACCATCCGCAGAATGCGTCTGGGAGAATAAGATGAGAGTTGTTCCGTATAAAGAAGATTATAAAAAAGCGCTTCAGGATATTCACATGGCCACTGCCTCTTTAAAGGCAAGGACAGATCAGAGACACGGAAAGTTTTCCCTGTTAATGTATTGCGATGAATATCTTGATCACGAAACCGCGTTTGTCCTGCTGGATGAGGAAGACAGGCCGGCCGGCTATGTCCTGTGCGCTGAAAGCGCATCTGAATGGGCTCAGAACATGAAGCCCTATATTGAGGAAATCGAAAAGCTCGGTTCCCCCTATGATCAGATGGTGCACGGGCAAATTGAAGAATATAAACTGGCGGAACCTTCTTATCCCGCCCATCTGCATATCGACATTCTCGAAGAGTATACCGGAAAACACGGCGGCTCTCTATTGATGAACACACTCATTGAACATCTGAAACAAAACCATGTGAAAGGCGTCTGCCTTGGCGTGGCAAGAAAAAACGAAAGAGCCTTCGGCTTCTACCGCCACTTCGGATTTGAAATCCTGGCCGAAGATGAAGGAGGAATGTTCCTCGGGCTCTCACTGTAACAGTTTTAAAACCGGATCGGTTTATTTCCGACCCGGCTTTCTTTTGTTCAGTCCTTTGCGTTGAAGACGTATTTTTCGATGACTTCAGCCACCGCGCCATGATCGCAGTCGCGCTCCGTGATGACATCGCATTCCGGCTTCATCGACTCGATGGTATTGGCAACGCCGACGCCAAGGCCTGCTGCCTTGATCATCGCGAGGTCATTGTAGTTGTCGCCGATGGCGATGGTGTCCTTGTGATCAATGCCGAGCAGGTCGGCGAGCCTGAGCAGACCGGCACCCTTATTCACGCCTTTTTTGTTGAATTCAAGATAGCGGTTGGAGGAATTGGAAACATCCATGTCATCGGTGATATCCGTGAGTTCGGCGGCGATGGAGCGCAGATATTCATGATCGGTATTCTCATAGAGGCACTTGACGATTTCGGTGTCTTTGAGGAAGTCGATGTTGTCGGTGAAGATTTCGGTGAACTCCTGTCTGTTGTCGAGGTATTCGACTTCGCCTGGGTTCATGTTGTAGGTATAGACGGTGTCGAGTGTATAGACGTGCATGCAGACATCATATTTGAGGCCTCTTTTATAGAGTTCGCTGGCCTGTTCAAAAGTGATGCCCTCATAGTGAAGGAGCCTGTTTCCCTTGTTTTCGGTGATCGCTCCGCCGTTGAAGGAAATGACATACTGCCCTTCTTTTTCATACTGCCCCAGTTCCTTTAATGTTCCGAATGCGGTAAAGAACGGCCTTCCTGTGGCGCAGACAAAGTATCCGCCCATATCCATGAATTTTTTGATCGCTTCAATGTTTTCTTCGCAGACCGTACGGTCGGCCTTGATTAAAGTTTCATCCAGATCGCTGGCTATCAGTCTGTACATTATATTTTCTCCTTGTGCTTACTTACAGTTTAGCAGAGAAAGACGTACGGCTGAAAGAGAAAAAACACCGTCAATGTGACGATGTTATTTTATGCATGCTGAGGGGTTGATTTCATGTTTCAGTACATTTCGAAAAATCTCAATCACTTCCTGATCACGCAGAATACAGCATCTTCCACAGGATACGCAGAATCGGGCCTTTCCTCTTCAATGCCATTGTCCGTGAAAGTCAGAAAAACAGGACCTTTTTTCACATTCATCATGGAGACGTGATTTGACGATACACCCATGATGCCATAGATATTCTGTGCGTCAGTGACGGTATGCACTTTGGAAAGAGAACAGTTTTTCCCATCTGATTCAATGATGTAAAATCCATCGTCTGCCTATCTGCACAGTTCACAGAAAAAAGGATTCCATTCTGAAGAGCGGCATCCATATAAACAATTTCAGATTTTCAGTGAATAATATCAGGATTGTAATCAGCGGCTAAAACGGCTATTCCGGCTGAAATTCTATTGCCGGATGGATTAATGAATACATACGGTACACGAAAGTGATGCATTCCTCTCTGCTGCAGATTTCAAGCGGACAGAATCTGCCGTCATGATAGCCTTTTGCGATTCCGGCGGTTCCTGCCCAGGCGATAGCCCGGTAGGTGTCTGTATTTTCATGATATATGTAAGCATATACATCATTGAATTTCATCTCCGAAGCCGCGTCCGGGGAAAGTGCCCGGTATATCATGATGACAGCATCTTTTCTTTTGATCGCTTCATCCGGATGGAATCCACCGTCAGAGTAACCTCTCGTGATTCCGTTTGTCACTGCCCAGGAAACAGCTTTATATGTGTCAGTGGTCTCACTCCAGGCACTCATATCATTGAACTTCTTTGCTGTATTATTTGATTCCGGTCTGCCCATTGTCCGCCATAAGAAAATCAGGAAATCTTTTCTTGAGCACGCCTTTCCGATACCGAAAACATTACCGGTATAACCTTTCGCAATCTCATTTTCAGCAGCCCAGACCAGCGCATCGTGATAATATCCATTAACCAGATCATCTTTAAAACCACTGACTGTTATAGGCTTCCAGTCTCCGTAATCACATAGAGTGAAATATAAATTGGGATACATATAACTGATACGTTCATCTTCCGCCACAATTGCGCACTTTTCACGAAGATTCAGTGATGCGTCAAAATGGACTCCGGCAAAACACGTCCAAGGATTAACGATATGGTATACCTGCATATACTTAACATATTCAATATCATTGTATATGGTACAATCTACATCTTCTGTGAAATTGACAAATATCATGTCATCGTTGACTATATCTTCATCACGCATAAACAGTTTGAGTTTTGCGTCAATCGCTTCTGCGCATGATTTTGTGATCTCAATGCCATGTTCTGTAATTTCAACAACTGGGTTTTCTTCTGTCTCCGCTTCTTCCGCATATACACCGGAGAACGGTGAGAGTGTAAGCAGCGCAATCATGAATGCACTGAAAACGGTAAACATTTTCCTGATAAGCATTTGGTTGCCTCCTTTAACCATAATAATAATAATAATAATAATAATAATAATAGATAATGTCAATTATTCCAGGTCTGCTTAATAAAAAATCGTACCATCCAGGCCAGACAGAAAAGAACCGACGGACATTAGTGACCGCGGTTCTTAATCTTTGCAGGCAGAAAGTATGATATTGCAGCTTTTACTGAATGAAGCCGTATAAGTATCTCGGTCTGATCCAGTCGAGAAGGATCTGTTCTTCTTCGGGCACACGGCCGACGAGGTTGTATTCATCGGAAAGCTCAAGGTCTTTGAGCAGCACCCAGATTTCTCCTCTGTAGTGTTCCAGGTTGTCGTTGACAATGACGACGTCGCCACGGTGACAAACCTTCTCTTTTCTTTCGCGGACAGGAATTGATCTGCCTTTGAATTCAACTCTTGGCCAGGAGGAACGCACGATCAGATCATTGCAGTCATCGCGGCTCTGGTGTTTGTCCCAGAAGATGATTTCCTTTTCTGTTTCTGAGATTCCCTCTTCCAGATCAATTCGCATATTGATCTTGGTCAGATCCGTATTGGCGAGAAGCTGCAGTTCCTCATCGGAAGCGAAGCAGTTGCCGATCAGGATATCCTGGCAAAGATTCATCGCATTGAGATGTCTTAACTGCAGATCGATGGGAAGATCTCTGTGCATTTCAATGGTCGGCAGACCGTCATAGACAGGCCAGGGACCGAATGTGTTCTTTTCCTGTGAGGAGACAAAGCTGGCCACACGCATGTTGGCGTCATGGTATCTCTTTGTCAGCTCAATATATCTGTCCAACCCCATGCCGGTGTGTCTCTGGGGGAAGAAGTTGGAGCAGAAGCACATGTTTTCGGCATCAGCGCCGCATCTGATCAGGTTGTCGATGGCGATGGTGCCGGATGCGTTGTATTCAATCTTGATTCCATAGGGATTATGGGTGATCGCGATGTCTTCGGTTTCCCCGAAATGGCCGTCAAGACGGACGATATCCAGACCGATTTCATGGAAGACGGAAAGGTCATAGGGAGTCGCTCCCAGTTTAGCGAAAACAGTGGGGTTGGTATCGGCGGAGACAGTCAGTCCCGCTTCATGGGCGACATCGCAGAATTCCTTGAAATTCTTAATTGTGTCTTCCTTTGATTCTGTTACTGACAGGAAACATGTGAAGACTCTTTTAAATCCCAGTTCCCCTGCCCTGCGCATATAGGCGTAGGCTTTTTCTTTTGTTGTATGTTCCGGATAAACGGAAATGCCAAGCTGTTTCATATTCTTTTATTTCTCCAGAAGGATTTCGCCGTTGGAGGCGATGATTTCCTTGTATCTGTCATAGGAATTCTTGAGGGAGCGCTGCAGTGTTCCGCTTCCGTCGTTGTGTCGATCGACATAGACAAAGCCGTAGCGCTTCTTCATTTCACCGGTGCCGGCGGAAACGACATCGATCGGTCCCCACCATAAGTAGCCCATGACCGGCACGCCGTCCAGGATCGCTTCATGAACCTGCTTCAGATGAGCTTCCAGATATCTCACGCGGAACGGGTCGTCGATCTTTCCGTTTTCATCCGGCGCTTCATCCAGGCCGATGCCGTTTTCAACGATGAAGAGCGGTTTTCTGTAGCGGTCATAGAGGGTGTTGAGTGTATAGCGGATGCCTTCGGGATCGACTGCCCAGCTCCAGGGCTTGGGTGAGGATTCCTTGAGGAAAGGATTCTCCTTGCCTTTGATGCCGCCGGTGTTGGAGGTCATTTCGGCGTCTGTGTCAAACGCGGCGGAACGGTAGTAGCTGAAGGAGAAGAAGTCGACTGTATTCTCTCTGATTAACTGCAGGCCTTCCTCGCTCATTTCGGGAGTCAGGTCAGGATTCTCATTCCAGATTCTCTTCACATAGCCGGGAATCTCACCGAGGCAGAACGGGTCGCCCATGAAGAATACGGCCATTCTCTGTGTATGCAAAGCGCCCAGGACATTGAGCGGATTGCAGTTGTACGGATAAGTCGCGACACCAGAGCAGGTCAACATGCAGCCAATCTGATAGTCAGGGGAGATTTCGTGGCCGAGCTTGACGGTTTCGGCATTGGCTACAAGAATGTTGTAATAGCCCTGCCAGATATCCTTTTCTGTTGTCGAGCCGATCGGATCGGAAGGATCCTTAGGGTTGTCGATGGTCAGAACCGAACCTGCCACAAACGGGTTCCTGAGCATGGCGTTGACTTCATTGAAGGTCAGCCAGTATTTCACTTTGCCCTTGTAGCGGTTGAAGACAGTAGTGACATAATTGCGCCAGTAACCGATCAGTTTCGGGTTAGCCCAGCCGCCGTATTCGGTTAAAAGGTGCAGAGGCGTTTCGTAATGGGAAAGCGTGATGACCGGCTCCATGCCGTCTTTTTTCATTTCATCAAACAGATCGTCATAGAATTTCAGACCCGCTTCATTGGGCTCTTCCTCATCGCCGTTGGGGAAGATTCTGCCCCAGGCAATCGAGGTTCTGAAGCAGTTGAAGCCCATGCCTGCCATCAGCTTAAGATCTTCCTTGTAGCGGTGGTAGAAATCAATGCCTTCATGGCTGAGATACTTCAGTTCAGGATCCAGCTTCATTTCATATTTGCCGGTCTCCTCATTCCAGGCAATACCGGGATGGCGGGAGCCGATGCCGACCATGATGTCCGTGACATTGGGCTGCTTGCCGTCTTCCAGCCAGGCGCCTTCCAGCTGGTTCGCGGCGACCGCGCCGCCCCATAAAAAGTTCTTCGGGAAACTCATAGTATTATTTTCCTCCTGTTATTTCTGTTCTTATTATGACAGGGTTTTAAACCGCCTGCCACTTTCAGAGCTTCAAAAGAAGAAAAAATGCAGGAAGCCTATTCCTGCATGTCATCGGTTTTGAGCAGATCAATTAACTGTGTGGCAAGATCGGTGAGATTCTGAAGATCCTCCCTCTCTTTTTCATCAAAGACGGTCTTTCCGAATTCACTTTCGAGAACCGTTCCGGTGATGTCCTGCAGCGCTCCGGCGCCGGCGTCGATGGCATTGTTCCAGAGGCTGCTGAGATCAGTCGTTTCAGAGGGAACACTCACTGTTTCTTCCGGTACTTCCGGTTCATTGACTGTGAGGTAAAGCTCATGGCTCTGTGTATGGGCTGAGTGCGTTTGCTTGGTGTACGCTGTTTCCTTTTTTGCGGTCAGCTGACGGAGATACAGCCCTGCAAACAGTGCCATCACACACAGCATGACTTTCACCGCAGCCGGCCAGGCTTTTAAGAAACGGGTTCTGAAGTCTTTCATTTCACCACCCCCTCCTTCTCCAATATACACATTTCTGACCGGCGGTCAATATACTGGAAGTATAGAAAAACCGCAGTTTCCTGCGGTTGGCTGATTGGGATTATTCGACGCCGATGATGAAGCTGTAGACCGGCTGGCCGCCGTTCTGCACATCAACATCCGCCTCATAATTGTCGCTGATGTATTCTTCCAGTTCAGCGCATTCCTCTTCGCTTGCGTCCTTGCCGCGGATCAGGGTGACGATTTCGGAATCTTCATCCATCATCTTGTCGATGAGCTGCTTTGCGGCTTCGAGCTTGTCGGTGGAAGTGATGACGATATCCTTTTCGAACAGGCCCATGTAGTCGCCTTCGTGAATCTCACGGCCATCGACTGTCGTGTCTTTGATCGCATAGGTGATCTGGCCGGTTTTAACGTTGGCGATGGCATCCTTCATGAGTTCGGTATTTTCCTCAACGGAAGCGTCCGGGTTGAAGGAGATACATGCGCTTAAGCCCTGGGGAATGGACTTTGTCTCAAGAACGATGATGTCCTTGCCGGATGTCACATCGGCAGCCTGCTTGGCGGCCATGATGATGTTGGAGTTGTTCGGCAGGATATAGATATGTCTGGCGTTGATCTTTGAGATCGCGCTGACGAAATCGTTGGTGGACGGGTTCATGGTCTGGCCGCCGGAGACAACGATGTCGGTTCTGTATTCGGTGAAGAGCTTTTCAATGCCGGCACCTGCCGCGGTGGCGATGATGCCGTATTCCTTCTCTTCCGCTTCTTTCGGCTTTTCCTCAATGATGATGGAAGGCTTGAGTTCATCCTGGATGTTTTCAATCTGGACCTTCTTGAATTCACCGTAGCGCTGGCCCATGGTGAGGATTTCACCCGGCATCATGGTATTCATGCGCAGCTTGATGATTCTGTCTTCGACAAGCAGAGTGATCTTGTTTCCCAGACGGTCGAGGTTCTTGCGGATTCTTTCCTCATTGAAGCTCTTCATGCCGGCGTCGTTCATTTCAAGAATGTATTCGGTGCGGTAGCCGCTTGCCTTTTCGCTCTTGACTTCCTTCACTGCCGGAGCGGACGAGGCGCTTTCGACGAAAGGCTTTCCGTCGAGTGCCGCCTTGAAGCCTTCGAAGATCTTCACCAGGCCGCTGCCGCCGGAGTCGACGACATGGGCTTCCTTGAGAACAGGAAGCAGTTCAGGCGTGCCGGCCAGTGACTTTTCAGCTTCCTGCATCAGGCATGTCATATATTCTTCAATAGTCGCTTCCGGATTTGCTTCGACAAAGGCTGCCGCCGCGTCGGAGCTTTCACGGATGACGGTCAGGATGGTTCCTTCGACCGGTCTCATGACTGCCTTATAGGCAAGTCTGGAACCGTTGAGCATCGCTTCCGAGAAATCGGCGACGGTCAGTTCATCCTTGCCCTGCACGGACTGGTTGAAGCCGCGGAAAATCTGGGAAAGGATCACGCCGGAGTTTCCTCTTGCGCCCATTAACAGGCCGCGTGAGAGTGTCTTGGCGACGACAGGAAGAGAATCGCTGCCGTTCTTTCTGACTTCATTGATGCCGTTGGTGAAAGTCAGGGACATGTTTGTGCCGGTGTCTCCGTCGGGAACCGGGAAAACGTTGAGCGCGTCGACGTCCTTCTTGTGGTTATTCAGATTGCTGGAGCCGCTCTCCAGCATTGTGATCAGTATTTTTCCGTCAATTCTTTCCATGACAATACCCCCGCCTTACTGGACAGCCCTTACGCTCTGCACAAAGACATTGACAGAGGCAACCGGCATGTTAAGACTCTTTTCAAGAACATACTTGACCTTCTTCTGCGCTTCCTGCACAACTTCGGAGATCCTGACGCCGAAGCTGACGATGATGTACAGATCGATTTCAAGTCCGGCTTCGCCCTTGCGCACGACGACGCCGCGGGAATAGTTCTCTTTCTTTAAAAGCTCAGTCCAGCCGTCCCTGAGAACCTGCTTGGAGGCCATGCCGACAACGCCGTAGCATTCCGTGATCAGGCTGCCGGCCAGTGAAGCGATCGCTTCCTCGGAAACATTGATGGTACCGTAATTTGTTGTTTTTTCTACTGTCATATAATCATGTGCTCCTTAGCTGTATTATAGCAAAACATACAGACTCTTTGGCATTTCAGCCTTCGGTGTCCTCTGCTGCTTCTGTTTCCTGTGTGTCTTCATCATCATACCATGAAGGAATGACAAGTTCGCCGGTCGAATAGAAGCCTTCGGCGTAATGTTCCAGGAACTTTTCATCAGGAACTTCAAAGCCCTGCAGTGAAATCGGAACCGGGATCTTTCTTCCCGCCCCGTCCAGGGCGAATTCGCCTTCCTCATCAAGATAATAATGCTTTTCAACCTTGTCGCCATAGGTGTTGGTGATGATATTGCCGTCTTCATCTTTCCAGTATTCCTTGTCGACCTGCTCTTCATTCCAGGGGCATACCTTGGAGAAGGCGCTGGTTTTGGAATCATCGGCGAAGATGCACTGCGATTTGTCCTTCTGGTGGTTGTAGATATCCCAGTAGCGGTTGAGCACTTCAATGTTGTAATAGTTGCCCATGAAGTAGCCGCCCGAGCGCATCAGCACACGGATCGCCTCCGCGTCATAGCTCAGGGAATACTGGGAGATTTCGGAAATGTCGCGGATGATCGCCTCATCGACGTCTTTGAAGCACCGGCAGAGCTTCGCCGTCTGGTTTTCACTCAGAAAACCGATCACAAACGGCACTTTGGAAATCAGATCGAGATATTCGCTTTTTAACGGCACCGAAGTCCCGTCCGTCAACAGAATCACCGGCTCCTCGTCATACCGGTAGCCGAGGATCTTCTTTTCCGTCACCTCAATCTTAAGGGTGTTGTCCTTTTCCAGACTCACTTCCGCATTTTCGATCAGCGGATCCTTTTCAATCCGCCTTTCGACAAGAAACGGGAAGGAAAGGAAATAGAGACTGTGACTGTCCACATCGGCGAGATCTTTGATGTATTCGGCGCTCAGTACCGAGCTGCCGGAAACGGAAACGGAAGAAACCCGCGAATTAGGCATGATGAAATAGACAGCGCTGAGCAGGATGATCCCGCACAGGACTGCCGCTTTGAAGAGCGCCGGCTGCGATTTGCGCACATTGCGGTTGATGGCACGGTAATGCCTTTCGTCAAACAGCTTCTGCACGCCGACCGGAACATCATCAATCACATCTTCCTCATGACTTACGCGGTCCGCTTCCAATTGAACATCTCCATTTCTGTATGCAGCTGAACGCCGTACTTCTCAGATACCTTGTCCTGGATTTCCTTCACAAGCTCAAGATAGTCTTCAGCGGTGGCGCTGCCCATGTTGAGTATAAAATTGCAGTGTTTGTCGGAAACCATGGCGTCCCCGATTCTTCTGCCACGATAGCCGATTCCATCGATCAGCTGCCATGCGTTCAGGCCTTCCGGATTGCGGAAGACGCTGCCGCAGCTGGGATAATCAAGCGGCTGCGAGGCCATTCTTCTTTTTCTTCTGTCCTCCATCAGATCAGAAATCGCCCGTGAATCGCCAGGGGTCAGAACAAACCTTGCCGCGACGATGATCCATTCCGGGTGTTTCTGGAAAATGCTGGAGCGGTAGCCGAACTCACATTCCTCAGCCTTCATCCATTCCAGGCTGCCATTGCGCAATACCTGCACTTCATCGATGATCTCCGCCACCGATGACTTATAGGCGCCGGCGTTCATAAAGACAGCGCCGCCGACCGTGCCGGGAATGCCGCTGGCAAATTCAAGACCGGAAAGACCGTTCTTCATTGCCTGCACAGCCAGGGCGATAATCGAGGCACCGGCCTGAACCGTTAAAACATTCTGGTCGAAATAGCTGTGGTGGAAATGGCGGTCAAGACGGATCACGGCGCCTTCAAAATCATCATCCGAGCACAGCAGGTCGCTGCCCTTGCCGATAACTTTGAACGGGATGTTTTTTTCATTGATCAGACGCATGATCGAATCAAGCGCCACTTCGTTTTCCGGCCAGACGACATATTTCGCTCTTCCGCCGATCCTGAGTGTTGTCATCTTTGAAAGAGGCTGATCCATGTCAACCGACGCGTAGCGGCTCAGTTCTTTATATAATTCATCCATGGCACAGTTCCTCCATCACATCAATCATGCGGTACGCCGCGTCCGCCTTTCCGGCTTTGACGGCGTTTCCGCTGAGTTTTCTTCTTTCTTCTTCATCTTTCATCAGGCGGTTGACCGTATCGGCCAGCACACGGGCGCTGAGATCCTTTTCTTCAATCATGACCGCCCCGCCTTCATCGGCCAGTTCCCTGGCGTTATAGACCTGGTGGTTGTTGGCGACATTGGGGGAAGGGATCAGCACAGCCGCTGTTCCAAGCGCCCCGATTTCCGCCATCGTTGTCGCCCCTGCCCTTGTCACGGCAAGCGAGCATCCTTTTAACATGGAACGTCCGTTGACAAACGGAACAATCCTTACCCTTCCTTCTGAAGGTGTCTTAAAATGATAGTCATTGTCTTTGCCGGCCGCGATGATGATCTGGAAACCTTCATCAAACAGCCCGCAGGCTTCATCAATGATTTCAGAGACCGATGAGCTGCCAAGCGAGCCCATCATGAAAACCACAAAGGGCTGATCAGGATCCAGTCCCATATCAATGACTTCCTGGCGGTCAAACTGCGCTTCCTTCGCTTTCGTCGCCGCCGGATTGCCATAGACCAGACACTTGTCCTTCGGCATCTGCTCAAGATTGCTGTCGTAGCAGCAGACAATTCTGTCGGCCTTTGACGCCAGAAAGCGGTTGGCCTTGCCGGCAAAGGAATTCTGCTCATGCAGGATCACCGGGATGTGCTGCTTCTTTGCGGCGTTTACGATCGGGACCGAAATATAATTGCCGAAAGCCACGACGATGTCGGGCCTGAAGTTCTTTAACAGCTGCGTGCATCCCCTCTGCGCTTTCACCAGAGAGACAGCGGACTTCAGTTTGGCGGAAATCCCTGCGTTCATGCCGCTCATTTCCGTTCCGTAAAAACGGTAGCCCGCTTCCGGAATGACAGTGGCTTCCATACGGTTGCTGGAGCCGAAGAACATGATCTGTGTTTCCGGTTTTTCTTTCATCAGTATATCTGCCAGCGAGACGGCCGGAACAATATGGCCGCCGGTGCCACCGGCCGCGATTAAAACTTTCATAGAATCCTCCGATTCTGATCAATTGTATCATATCCGCAAACCCATTCCTATTCTTTGCGGGTGAGAGTCAGGTGAAAATAGATCTGAAATTAAGGTTCGATCATTCAGCTGCATGAGTACGAATCAGACACCTTTCCTTCTGAATACGCAATTCCGGGATCATTCAAAAAGAATACTTTATATAAAGGCTCTGAGTCCGTTCCCAGAGCCTTTATGTTCAGTGCTGAAATAACGAGTATTCTCATGAACATATTTGAAATACTATTCAAACAGTACAAGGCAGAAATCATTTTACGCGCCGGCCTGTTTCCTTGTCGTGAAGAAGTCTGTAATAAATGATAACGATCAGAACACAGCTTACAGGAATCATGATAAAGAGTAATGTGCAGCATTCACGATCAGGAGTAAGAGCCTTCATAATCCCGAACGGAAGTACATACACAAAAAATGCAATTGCCGAGGTCATAAGAATTGACTGTATCATATGGTAATACCGTGAAAAGAATACGGTCACCAGCGAGAATAAAGAAACAACCAGAAATACTGCTGTAATATAAATGAATAAATACGTCTTTAAGGTAAACGCGCTGTCAACATTTAAAAACAGATTGACAGGACCATCTGCAGATGAAAACGGATTGTAATCATTGAATTTCAGCACCCTGCCGCCATATACCAAAATACTCATAATGAATGAATTGATGAATACATAAGTAATACTTGTCTTCAGAAAGCTTTTGAGTTTACTGGATGTAAATATAAAATCCGTAAAAGAAGAGTGATATAAATTCCGGCCTGCCATACCTGCAAAAAGCAAACTGGGCATCAGAATCAGGAGAAAAATCAGGGTTCTGTACCATTGTGAATCTGTTTGCAGCAAAAGCCGGATTCCCTCTGCATTCAGATAATATGTACCATGGTTATCCACTATTGTGCGAATCTCCCCATAAACAGCTTCGAAGGCCTCGCTGTCTTTAACAAGCATCGATATTTCATCAAACCTGGCCTGTTCCTGCTCTGATAATGCATTCCGGATAAACCTATCCTGCATAGAAGCCTGTTCATCCTTAAGTGCTTCATACTCTGCTTTTTTTTCTTCCAGCGCAGCCAGTTTATTTTCATTAATCTCGCCGTAATACTTTTCGCGCATCTGTTCAACTGAACGATCAAAAGCAGTTTCAGTCCGGTGATATGAACGGATGTCTGTAATAATATACATTCCAAGCAGAACCAAAATGAGAATGAATTTTCTTTCAATGAATATATCTGCCCAGATGCATTGAATCAGAGAAGAAAAGCGAAAGTTCACAGGGATCTGTATTTTAATTGAGTCTTTTGAATAAGTATAAATACCAATCATAATCAGCAGGAAACAAATGTATACAAAGGTCAGGCAGCTTAATGTCATGAATATGGAAATAAACGAATTGGTTCCGTTTGTATTTCCTGCAGTTTCCAGCAGATGAATTACATTATAGTTTTTCAGATAAGCAAAGCCTGAAGCTGAACTGATCATTCTGTTCATGAGAAATTCAGCAACCATAGCGATTCCGCATATCATGGCTGATAAAGCAAGGTTCTTTGTAAGAAGATAGATAATCAAAAAGACGATCAAAATCAGCATTACCGTAAGAATTCCGTTTGCCCAGCAGATCAGCAGGTATTGAAAAACATCCTGCATACCGTAATATTCTGAAAATCCGCTTACCATCTGAAGTGGGAGGTTTAATGGAAAAGCGGTCAGTTTCAAAAGCAGAAGCTGGGACAGCAGCTTTACGCTGCAAAGCAAAATAACCGTTACAGCAAGAGCAGATATTTTATCAATACACAGCTCTGCCGGTTCTTTGCCTGCAGTTTTATAAAGCTTTATAAGATCAGATTCGTAATCAGAGATAAATAAGTAACGAAGAGAAACCAGCCCAGCCATAAGAATAAAACCACAATAGAAGGGATCCAGGTAAAAATAGGATGTTAACAGAAGATCATTTGTGAACACCACATGAAGGCTGCGGTTGTATTGTACATATTTCAGGTCTCTTTTCAGTTTTCTCTGATCATCTTCATCGCTGAACAGAGAAGATGAAAGCTTTTGCCTGATATTGATTTCTTTATTCTCGGCATTCCTGAAAAACTTCACTTTTTCTTCAATTACACCGGCAATGTAAAAATCATCACTTTCCATATACTGCAGGTATGAATTGATATCATAATTCTCCGTCAGAGCTCCGTTTTTATAGTCTTCATTAAGCCTGACTATATCATTGCTGCAGGCATGATAATGATCTGAACGAACGGTATAAAGACACTGTAATGCCGATAAAAAAATGATCAGGACAGCAGACAGCTGAATAATATTCTTATCAAGTACTTTTTTTAATTCTGTATACATGAATCATCCATCCAGTCCAGATAAACATCATCCATTGTTGTAGGTACCTGATCGGGATATTCGTTTTCTGAGATAAACCGTACTCTCGGAACACCGTTGAAATATGCAATATTCACAAGGCGGATTGTGTTGTCCTTTTTCAAAAGCTCTTCATACGGTTTATCTGAAATATAAACCCTGGTCCGGCTGAGGAGTTCCTGCTGGGTGGAATCGGTCAGAATTTTCCCGCTTTTCATGAGCAGGATCCGGTCTGAAATAAACTCCACATCAGACATCATATGTGTTGCCAGAAGAACTATCCTGTTTCTGCTGATTGAAGATATAACCTCACGCAGATTTCTTCTTTCCACCGGGTCCAGGCCTGCTGTTGGTTCATCCAGCAGCAGAATTTTGGGATTGTTCAGAAGTGACTGAGCGATCAGCACTCTTTGAATCATGCCTCCGGAAAGACTGGAAAGAGGACGGCTCTTATACTCATGCAGGTGCAGGCGATCAAGAAGATGGCTGATTCTGTCGTCAGGTTTTCTGATTCCTTTCAAAACGGCGATATAGCGCAGAAAGGAATAGACAGTATACTGGCTGTCAATCTTCTGTTGCTGCGGCATATAACCAAGCAGGTTCCGATATTCAGCTTCCAGAAGACAAATGTCTTTACCGTTATAAAGAATACTGCCTTCTGTATATTCAGTGAGTCCTGAAATCACTTTGATCAGTGAGGTTTTGCCGGCTCCGTTTGGCCCAAGCAGGCCATATATTCCATCTGAAAGAGTGATGCTGATATCATCAAGTCCTTTCACTTTGCCGTATTGCTTGGAAACGTGAAGGATTTCCAGTTTATTCATAGAATTCTTCCTCAAGAAATACTTCGCACATTCCATCATCTACAGAGCATTTCACCCACGAATAATTGTACCCATTATAGAATCTTGTAATGATTTCATTATGAACTATGCGTAAAATCTGATCAAAATCCTTATTCATCATCAGAACATTTGTGGCAGAATCTGCTTCGATGAAATCGGAAGGTATTATTTCCCTGATCAGGTTTTTATCGTAATCATAGATGCGGTAAATAGTTTTTTCTTCTTTTAAAACTGTAGTATAAACATAACTGTCATCAAAAAAGCTGATTATTTCATCTGTGATTGAAAACAAAGATTGATTTGTGATGAGATCATAAATGGTATAGGTATGGGTAACATCTTCAGGAGACTCAACCTGGTCGAATGATCTGTCCAGAGTTCTGCACAGATACCGCTTTTCATCAGCCATTATGAAGATTTCATGATTTTCAAGCGATGAAATGCTCAGATCATCCAGATTAAGGACATATGTGCATCTGCTCTGATCTTCAAAACCAGTCATGTATATTTTTTCATTACAGACATACATTTTTGCAAACTGCGCATCAGTTTCTATTACTTTGATTTCTTTACATGACTGATTGTATATGTGAATGCGTGAAGAATCGCCTTCCTCGATGATGACCAGTTTCCCTTTTTGCAATATATACGATACAGGAACATATGGAATCTCCATTAATCGTTTCCTGTCCTCGCCCTTTTTATTCAGTGAATTCAGATAATACCTCAGATCCTGTTCGACCGTTAATGTACAGGACATATAATAAAGCCGATCACCGTAAAAATATAAATCATCCTGCCAGAGATCACTGTACCGGCTGAATGTGTTTGCTGAGGTCTGTCCCGCAGGCTTATCATCAACATACAGCAATGAAGTAAGTTTCAAAGGCCGGAAACTGTTATTCATATAATAAAGAAAGCTATTTGTGTCAGCGAAATAGCATTCATTTCCAATTCCGGTGATTTCGGATGAGGTCGTATCCTTATAACCAATATACTCTGAATCAAGAGTGTACTCGGGAAAAGAGCTGCTGCAAGCCGAGCAACAGATAATCAGAATCAGTGTACATAATAAATAATGTTTCATTTCGTCTCCGCCTGTTCAAGTCGAAGGCAGCCGGTTGATTAACATATTAGTATAATGATTAATTCCAAAGCATTCTTGTAGTTTGTGAAGCACCTCCTGAATTAGGAACGCCTGTCACATATCCATTTCTCCATTTCCAGGAACTCTTATTATTATATGTCGGAGTATTGCGGATGTAGTAATTACAATATGGAGAACCGCTTTTTGAAATGAAATTGCTCACTTCAGCATCAACATTATAGTACTGTCCATAAACATAAACAGTCGCCCCGGATGAATACTGTCCGGTGATTGAACCGGAAAGATAATTTTCATTGATAGAACCACTGACAACAAAGCCGACACCGGTAACACTGGCAGAATCTGACGCATTAACATTGACTGCAAGTGAAACTGTAACAGCAATTGAAACAATAAAAATCATTAATCTTTTCATCTTCAGAATTCTCACAAATTGTTTATATATCAACCAGCTGCCTTAAAACGATTTTAACACAACTGAATATTATGAGGGTTGAAAAATCGTAAGTTATTGAAGTTCATTATTGCGTGCTTTTGCACTCCCCTTTCCGAACAGACTGGATTTTCTTTACGTATAGTTTTCCGCCGTTCTGATGCAAGATTTGCAAATAACTATTAAAAAAGACACCCTTCATGTACTTAAACTGAACTGAAGGATGTCCTGATTTCATTTCTGTGACTGCGCTGCCAGCTGATCGATTTTCTCCCAGAGCTGATCCATTCCCTCTTTTTTCAAAGAGGCGACAGGCACCAGCAGCCGGGGACTCAGCCCCAGTGTGTCGGCAATCTTCTTCATGCTGTTGTTCGCCGCGTTCTTCGATACCTTGTCGGCTTTGGTGCAGGCGACAATGATCGCCAGATGGGATTTTCTCGCAAAGTCTGCCATCGTGATGTCATCCTCGCTCGGCACTCTGCGGATGTCGGCCACCAGGATCATGCCCTTGAGCTGCTTTCTTTCCCGGAAGTATGGATCGATGAGCTTTTCAAAGGCGAGCGCGCTTTTGGCGTCGCTTGTCGCGTAGCCGTATCCCGGCGCGTCAGTGAAGACAATTTTGTTATCGACAATGAAGAAGTTCAGCAGCCTTGTCTTGCCCGGAGTCTTGCCTGAGTAAGCAAGGTTTTTGCGGTTGACCAGCCCGTTGATCAGTGTGCTCTTGCCGGCGTTGGAGCGGCCGGCGAAGATGATTTCGGGCAGTTCGCTTTTTGGCCACTGGGTTTTATCGGCAGCGGTCGCAAGCAGCTTCGCCTCATGGTACTGCATACTAAGCCAGAGCTTCCTTCAGCACCTGGGAAACATTTTCCACCGGCACGAACTCGATTTCGTTTCTGACTGTCTCAGGAACATCGTCAAGATCCCTGACGTTGTTCTTCGGGATGATGATCCTGCGGATGCCGGATCTGTGGGCAGCCAGTGACTTTTCACGCAGACCGCCGATCGGCAGCACATTGCCGCGCAGCGTGACTTCACCGGTCATCGCGATATTCGATCTGACCGGCTTTTCAGCCAGTGCCGAAACAAGACCTGTGGTCATTGTGACGCCGGCGGAAGGTCCGTCCTTGGGAACAGCTCCCTCAGGCACGTGGATATGAATATCCTGAGTGTCGAAGAGCTTGGGATCGATGCCGAGGTCTTTTGCATGGGCTTTGACATAGTCAAGAGCGATTTCCGCGCTTTCCTTCATGACATCGCCCAACTGCCCGGTCATGACAAGTCTGCCCTTGCCTTCGAAGTGGTTGACTTCAACCTGCAGCACATCGCCGCCGAATTCCGTATAGGCAAGTCCGGTGACAACGCCGACCTGGTCTTTCTTTTCCTTTGTGCCGTAATCGAAGATTTCCTTGCCGAGCCACTTGGTCGCAAGCTTCTTTGTGACAGTGACGGATTTCTTGCCGTCATTGAGAATGGCAAGTACTGTCTTTCGGCAAAGGGACGCCATGACTCTTTCGAGCTGTCTGACGCCGGCTTCCCTTGTGTAATGCCTGATCAGGTCAAGAACCTCTTTATCGGAGATTTTGAACTGGGCTGCTTTAAGGCCGTTGGCTTCGAGCTGCTTGGGAACCAGATGGTCATGGGCGATATGGAGCTTGTCGATTTCGGTATAGGAAGGCAGCTGGATGATTTCCAGTCTGTCCCTTAAAGGTGCCGGGATGTTTTCAAGATAGTTGGCGGTGGCGATGAACATAACCTTGGAAAGATCATAGGGTTCTTCCAGATAGTGGTCGGAGAACAGGCTGTTCTGTTCCGGATCAAGGACTTCCAGAAGCGCGTCGGACGGATCACCCTTGTAGTCGGCGCCCATCTTGTCGATTTCATCAATCAGGAATACAGGGTTGATGACGCCTGCCTTCTTCATGCCCTGGATGACTCTTCCCGGAAGAGATCCGAGATATGTTCTTCTGTGGCCTCTGATTTCAGCTTCATCCCTGACGCCGCCAAGGCTCATCTTGACGAACTTTCTGTCCAGTGATCTGGCGATCGATTTTGCCAGTGAGGTTTTACCGACGCCGGGCGGGCCGACCAGACAGAGAATCGGCGCATTCAGGTTGCCGGTCATCTGCTTGACGGCAAGGTATTCCATGACTCTGTCCTTGACCTTTTCAAGACCGTAGTGGTCTTCATCAAGAACGGCGCGGACTGCCTTGAGGTCCTCGTTGTCGGTTGTGGACTGCCACCAGGGAACCTTGAGCAGCCAGTCGATGTAGGTTCTTTCCACACTCGCCTCGCCGCTTCCCGGCGGCAGCATCTCATATCTCTGCAGCTCTTCAAGGGCTTTTTCCTTAACGTGCTGGGGATAGGGATTCTTTTCGATCGTCTCGCGGATCTCGGTGGCGTCATCCTTGATGTTGGACACATCGCCGAGCTCTTCCTTGATCGCTTTCAGTTTTTCGCGCAGGTAGTATTCCTTCTGCCCGTCGTCGATTCTTTCCTTGACCTTCTCGTTGATCACCTGCTCGATCTGCGAGTATTTCTGCTGTTTTTCGAGTTCAGAGATGATCATGTACATTCTCTCGTTGACGTCGTTTGTCTCCAGGAGTTTCTGCTTGGTCTGCTGGTCAAACATGAAGTACTGGGCGAACTGGTCAGTGAGTGTCAGGGCCGAAACGCCGCGGCTCATCTGATGCAGCATGTCGGGCGGGAAGACGTTTGACACGTTTGAGATGTTTTCAAATTCACTGACAATCTTCTTGACTAACGCCATCTCTTCCTGGGCGTCGCCCTGGATTTCCTCGACGGGTTCGATTTCCGCCATCATCATTTCCGGTGAATCCTGCAGAGCGACAAGCTTTGCCCTCTTCATGCCGGTGAAGGTGACACGCATGAAACCTTCCTTGCGGCGGACGACTTTGATTTTTGCCAGTGTGCCGGTGGTATAGAGATCATCGACGGTGGGATTATCGACCATGATATCCTTCTGACAGACGATCCATACCATTCCGTCATAACTGCCGGAAGCGGTGTTGACGGCCTCGATCGATTTCGAACGTCCGACCTCAATCATCACATCCTGTCCAGGGAAGAGAATAATGCCCCTGGTGCAGACGGCAGGTACCTGTATTGTCACATTGCGACTCATATGGCTGCCTCCTTTATTTCTTCTTTTTCTTTCGAAAATAAGACGCAGAGCGTCTTATTTTTCAGCTTATTGAATGCAGAGCTTATTCGCCTTTGAGCAGGGCGAGCGCCTTCATGTTGCGGACGTCGTTCTTCAGCATTTCAGAATCGATCACGCTCTTGACCTGTTCCAGCGGCATGCCGTACTGATCGGCGATTTCCTGATACTGCTTTTCGATGTCGGCATCATCCGGCACGATATTCTCAGCCTTGGCGACCGCTTCAAGAGCGAGTCTGGCCTTGACTGTGTTTGCGGCCTGTTCCTTATAGCTTTCCTTGAGCTGGTCGGCTGTCTGGCCCATCATCTGCAGATAGCTTGTCAGGCTCATGCCGTACTGCTGCAGCTGGTTAGCCAGCTGGTTGATCTGACCCTGGACCTCGTCCTCGATCATGACATCGGGGATGTCGGCTTCAGTCATGTCAATCAGCGCGTTCATCAGATCGCTTTCAGCCTTGTTTTCCGCGTCTGCTTTCTTTCTTGTTTCAAGACGGGTTCTGACATTGTTCTTGAGATCCTCAACAGTTTCAACTTCCTTGATGTTGAGTTCCTTGGCGAAATCGTCGTCGAGTTCAGGAATGACTTCAGTCTTGACTTCGTTAACCTTGACCTTGAAGACAACCGCTGCGCCCTTGAGTTCTTCGGCGTGGTAGTCTTCCGGGAATGTCAGGTTCAGTTCTTTTTCCTCACCTGCTGTGACGCCGATCAGCTGTTCCTCGAAACCGGGGATGAAGCTGTTGGAGCCGAGCTTGAGGTCATAGCCTGCCGCTGTGCCGCCGTCAAACGCGGCGCCGTCCTTGAGACCTTCGTAATCGATATTGACTGTGTCGCCTTCCTCAGCTGCGCCTTCCTTGATTTCATTGTCGGCGTACTGCTTCTGCATTCTGCCGATTTCCTCATCAACTTCCCCATCTGTGACTGTGTAGTCTTCGACTTCGTACTTCAGGCTCTTGTAGTCGCCGAGTTTCGCTTCCGGTGCGACTGTGAATGTGTAGACGAGTTCAGCTTTGTCAGCGTTGACATCCTTGATGTCGAGCTGCGGCTGGCTGATCGGTGTCAGGCCCAGTTCAGCGAGAGCTGCTCTCATCCATTCATTTGCGTGGTCATCGATTGCCTCGATGAAGCGCTGGCCGGCGGAAATTCTCTTTTCTGCCAGGGCTCTGGGAGCCGCGCCTTTGCGGAAGCCGTCAACGCTCAGGTTCTTCGCGAGCTTGTTGAAAGCCTTGGTGACCGCTTTCTTCCATTCGTCACCTTCGATGACGACAGTCATATCACCGACTGATTTTTCTTTTAATGTCCAGTTAGCCATCTTGAATTTACTCCTTCTGATATTTTGCCGGTCTATTATACCAAATTCGTCTGCACAAAACTATCTTTATTTATTTGTTAGCACTCGAAGTTCGAGCCTGCTAACATAATACCGATCCTTTTTAGCACTGTCAATAAATAAGTGCTAATTTTTCAATTTTGTGAGAATTTCCTCGTAGGTGCGCCCTTCGTCCATCAATGAAGACACCTGCTGCGCCACCCGTAAGGCCAGATCCTCCCCTTCCTCTTCCTCATAGGAAAGCGGCAGGAACATATACACTTCCCGGATCAGCACCGTCCGGCACATTTCCAGCATTGAGGGGTTGTCGTTTTCCAGCCAGTCCTTCAGGCATTCCAGCGCTTTGAGAAAACCTGTGCTTTGAGCGACCGGGACGATGCTGTCGCCATAGAATTCGGCGGTCATTGTATCGGTGACAAGCGTGAATTTTTCTCTGATCTCCTGTTCGCCAAGCGCCTCCATGATCAAAGCCGCGGCTTCCGGACAGGGATGATGGGAAAGGAAATATCCGATTTCATCAACACAGTCGCGAAGATTCCTCTGCGATAACTGCGTCGCCGCTGCCAGCTGCTGCGCCTCGTTTCCCCGCAGTCCTTCAAGCAGAGATGATAAAGAGGCTTCTTTAGGTTCCTTCTTTTCATTCATTGCCGCCTTGATGTCACGGGCAAGTGAGCGGATTGATTTTTCAAAGTCAGAGGGAACGTAAGGCATCTTAAGTTCCTTGCGGATCATGTAAAGCGCCTCTTCGTATTCGCCTTCTTCCATCAGGTTTCTGATCTCCTCAAGAGTTTCATCGTAATAGCCGGCCATAGCAGACCCCCTTTGTCTTTGAGGTAGTGTCAAAAATCGTCATTTTTGATCGATTCAAGACCTACCGTTTTTATATGTTCAAGCAGCTGTAAACTGCTTAAATCCATGTCTGGTTCACCC
>CACYNH010000029.1 GCA_902775735.1 uncultured Erysipelotrichaceae bacterium | reverse complement strand
AACAGTGCTGTTTTCTTCAATTCAGCACTGTCTCTGTAATTGTAACTTCCACCTGTTTCGCTCCGCGCTTGGGAGTGGAACTTAACTTTTCACTTCAGCGATTAAATCCACAATCACTCCATTGAGAACCGCAGTTCTGTCTGAAGACAGGATCCATGCATGCCGGTTAAGAAGAATATGATCAGTGGATCACCGTTACACAGTTCCCGCAGACAGCGCGTTTTCCGAAATGGTTTCCGATTTTCGCATTCACTGGCAATTCATTTGTTTTGTGCTATACTTTTGCAATGAATTTGGCGAAAAGCCGGTTCACAGGAGGAAAAGAAGATATGGCCCTTGAAAATGAAATGACGGAATATCTGAAAAAACCGATTGGCGAAGCTTCTGACAAAGAACTGTATGAAGCGATGACCGACCTTGTCAGAAACAGGGCGGAGGCCATCCCGAAGATTTCCGGGAAAAAGAAGCTTTATTATATCAGCGCTGAATTCCTGATCGGAAAACAGCTCGGAAAGAACCTGATCAACCTTGGCATCTATGATGAGATGGACAGGCTTCTCAAAGCCAATGGCAGAAACATTGATGACATTGAAAAACAGGAACAGGAACCTTCACTGGGCAATGGCGGCCTGGGAAGGCTGGCAGCCTGCTTCCTCGATTCCATCGCCACTCTGAATATGGAAGGCGACGGCGTCGGTCTGAATTACCACTTCGGTCTGTTCAAGCAGCAGTTCCGCGATCACAAGCAGTACGAGATCCCCGACGAGTGGCTCTCCGCCAAAAACATGTTAAAGGACACCGGCGTGCAGTTCCCGGTGCGTCTGGGAAACAAAACTTACATGTCCAGAATGTATGACATGGACGTCATCGGCTACAAAGGCGGAAAGAACACCCTGCATTTATTTGACCTCGACACCATTGACGAAAGCATTGTCCACGATGGCATCGCCTTCGATAAAACCGATATCGAAAAGAACCTGACCCTCTTCCTTTATCCGGATGATTCCGACAAGGACGGCCAGCTGTTAAGAATCTATCAGCAGTACTTCATGGTTGCCAACGCGGCCCAGCTGATCTTAAAGGAAGAAAAGGAAAAGGGACACTCAATCCGTCATCTGGACCAGTATGTCTGCATCCAGATCAACGACACCCACCCTTCCCTGATCATCCCCGAACTGATCCGCCTTCTCATTGAAGACGGCGTTCCGATGAAGCGGGCAGCCGACATCGTCATCAATGTCTGCGGCTACACCAACCACACCATCCTGGCGGAAGCTCTTGAAAAGTGGCCGCTGGATTACCTGATGAAGGTCGTTCCGCATCTGGTGCCGATCATCTCCGGTCTTGACTACGCCGGCTATTGCGCGTTCAACGCCAATCCGGACCTGGCGATCATCGACGATGAAAACCGCGTTCACATGGCGAGAATGGACATGCATTTCTCGCATTCCATCAACGGCGTCGCCGCCCTGCATACCGAGATCCTCAAGCACCAGGAACTCAAGCCCTTCTACAATGTGTACGCCTCCAAGTTCAACAACAAGACAAACGGCATCACATTCAGAAGATTCCTCATGCATTCAAACCATGAGCTTTCCGAATATATCGACCAGCTCATCGGCGAAGGCTGGAAGTCCGACGCCACCCATCTTGAGGAACTGCTCCGCTATTACAACGATGAAAACGTTCTGGATCATCTGGTTCAGATCAAATACAACAACAAGGTCAGATGCGCGAAGCTCATCAAGGAAAGAGAAGGCATCGATGTCGATCCCAATTCCATCTTCGACGTCCAGATCAAGCGCATGCATGAATACAAGAGACAGCAGATGAACGCCCTGTGGGTCATCTACAAATACCTGCAGATCAAGCGCGGCCAGAAGCCCCAGACACCGGTCACCGTCATCTTCGGCGGCAAGGCTGCTCCGGCTTACATCATGGCCAAGAACATCATCCACCTGATTCTCTGCCTGCAGGAACTTGTCAACAACGACCCGGATGTCGCGCCATGGATGAAGGTTGTCATGATCACCAACTACAACGTCCACAAAGCCGAAATCCTTGTGCCGGCCTGCGATATCTCCGAACAGATCTCCCTGGCTTCCAAGGAGGCTTCCGGCACCGGCAACATGAAATTCATGTTAAACGGCGCAATCACCCTGGGCACAGCGGACGGCGCAAATGTCGAAATCCGCAATCTTGTCGGCAATGACAACATCTACATCTTCGGCAAGACCAGCGATGAAGTCATCGGCCTCTACAATTCCAGAGGCTACCACGCGGTCGATTACTACAACCGCTCGCATTCCATCCATGAGATTATCGACTTCATCACCGGACCTGAGCTCAGCGCGATCGGCGATGTGAACATGCTCGGCGCCCTGCGCGACAACCTCATCAACAAAGACTGGTTCATGACCCTGCTTGACATCGAAAGCTACTGCGCCGTCAAGGAAACCGCCATGTACGATTACGAGAACCGGGCATGGTGGAAGAGAAAGTCCCTTGTCAACACTGCCAAGGCAGGCTTCTTCTCCAGCGACCGCACGATCAACGATTACAACTGGGATATCTGGCATCTGAAATAATGTATAATGAAGGGGCTGAATGCCCCTTTTGTCATGCAAAGGGTGCTGAAAAGGAGAAGAAAATGGTTATTATCGAAATGGACAACGGCGCCATTATGAAAATTGAGCTTGACCCCAAGGCAGCTCCCATCACAGTTGCGAATTTCAAAAAACTGGTGAAGGAAGGCTTCTATGACGGCCTGATCTTCCACCGTGTCATCAAGGGCTTCATGATCCAGGGCGGCGACCCGACCGGCACCGGCATGGGCGGCAGTAAGGAAACCATCAAGGGTGAATTCGCGGCCAACGGCGTGAACAATCCCCTCAAGCACACAAGAGGCGTCATCTCCATGGCAAGATCCACGAACCCGGATTCCGCTTCCTCCCAGTTCTTCATCATGCATAAGGACGCCCCGCATCTTGACGGCAGCTACGCCGCTTTCGGCAAAGTCGTTGAAGGCATTGAAGCAGTCGACGAAATCGCTTCCGTCAGAACAAACTTCAGAGACAAGCCACTCCATGACGTCGTCATGAAGAGAGTTTATCTCGAGGGCGAAGACTGATCATACGCACCCGGAGAAATCCGGGTTTTCTTTTCCCATTACAAAAACCGGCAGCGCCGGTTTTCATTTCAGATTCACTCTTTGTCCCAGGCAAAGCCATCCCAGACAGGTTTTCCGGAGTAGGTTTTCGCTTCTTCCTCCCCGCGTAAGACACGCAGGACACCTTTGGCCAGCGCTTCCATTTCACACTCGCCCACGTAAACCGCGATCGGCGCCAGCCAGCCGCAGTATTCCTGCAGCTGTGCACGGATATCATCAAAGCGCATTAAACCGCCGGTCAGGATGATCGCGTCGACATCGCCATGAAGGACCATTGCCATCTCACCGATCGATTTGGCGATTCTGTAGATCATCGCGTTCCAGATCATGACCGCCTTCTCATCACCCTTTTCAACCAGATCATGGACATAGTCGGAATTGGAGGTGCCGAACCATGATGAGAAGCCGCCGGTCACAGAGCACAGGTTGCGGATTTCCTCTTTCGGTTTTCCATAGAGGAATCTCAGCACGTCAGTGACGGCCATGCCGCCCATTCTGGTCGGTGTGAAAGGGCCTTCGCCTCCCGCTCCGTCAATCGCGTCGATCATCATGCCCTTTTTATGTGCCGTGACGGAGATCCCGCCGTCGATATGGCATGCGATCAGGTTAAGATCGGAATATTTCTTTCCGATGGATTCGGCATATTTTCTTGAAGTCGCCTTCAGGTTCAGCGGATGGGACGCCGCGTGTCTGTAGCACCCCTTCACGCCGGTGATCCTGGCGAGATCCTGCAGTTCATCCGTGCAGGTCGGATCGATCATATACATCTTTCCGCCATAGATTTCCTGCACTCTCTTTGCCAGCTGCACTCCCAGCATGGAGGCGTGGTAGAGATTTGCCTTGTTGGCTCTGGCGTCGTCCACCAGAAGATCAGAAATTTCATAGGTGCCGGCAATGACCGAATAACAGCCGCCGCCCCTGGCCGCGATCGCGTCGATTCCCTCCAGGGAAATGCCGTTCTCTTTCAGGAAATCAAAGATGACCTCCATTCTGTAATCGACCTGATCGTTCAGTGTCGGAAATGTCTTCAGGATTGTGGAATCATGGAAGACATCGCACTCAAACTGCTTTTCATCATTCTCAAATAACGCGAGCTTCGTGGAAGTTGAGCCCGGATTGATCACAAAGATTCTGTATTTTTCCATACGCTTTAGGTTAGCACAGTGTTAAAGAATTTGACATATCAATTTCCCACAAACTTCCTGATGTTTTCCGCCAATCCGCGGCTGTGTCTGCTATTCTGAATTCAGAAAGCGAGAATCCTCTATGAAAAAGATCATTTACGGCTGTGCCTATTACGATGAGTACATGCCATACGAACGTCTTGAAAAAGACATTGAGATGATGAAAAAAGCAGGTCTGAATACCGTCCGCATCGCCGAAAGCACATGGAGCACGGAAGAGCCTCATGAAGGCGAATATGATTTCAGCCACATCACAAAAGTCATGGACGCCATGGAGAAAAACGGCATCGATGTCATCATCGGCACCCCGACATACGCCATTCCTTACTGGCTGGCTCATAAATATCCGGAAGTCATGGCGGATACCCACCGCGGCCGCAATCCTTACGGCGCCAGGCAGTTAATGGACATCTCCAATCCGGACTTCAGAAAAGCCGCGGAGAGAATCATCCGGAAACTGGCGGAAATCACATGCCGGAGAAAGTGCGTCATCGGTTACCAGCTCGATAACGAAACAAAACACTACGACGCCTGCAATGAACATATCCAGAAGGCTTTTGTTCAGCACCTCAGAGAAAAGTTCCACGGTTCCCTGAAGGAAATGAACAGAACATACGGTCTTGACTACTGGTCCAACCTGATCACGGACTGGGATGTCTTCCCGGACATCAGAGGCACCATCAACGGCTCTCTTGCCTGCGCCTTTGAAGAATTCCAGAGAAGCCTGGTCGATGAATATCTGGCATGGCAGGCTGCCATCATCAGAGAATATAAACGCCCTGATCAGTTCATTACCCACAACTTCGACTATGAATGGCGGGGATACTCGTATGGCGTTCAGCCGATGGTCAATCATTTCCATGCCGCAGAGTGCCTGGACATCACCGGATGCGACATCTACCATCCCACCCAGTCACATCTGACCGGTGCTGAGATTGCCTTCGGCGGCGATAGCGCAAGGTCATTGAAACAGGATAACTACATCGTTCTGGAAACCCAGGCCCAGGGCTTTCCCAACTGGCATCCGTATCCCGGCCAGCTCCGCCTGCAGTGCTATGCGCATCTGGCTTCCGGTGCCGGCGGCGTGAATTACTGGCACTGGCATTCCATCCACAATTCCGCCGAAACCTACTGGATGGGAATCCTGGGGCATGATTTTGAGGAAAACGATGTCTACAGGGATGTATGCACGATCGGTCATGAACTGGAAAGAATCCCGGATCATATCGTGAATCTGAAAAAGAAAAACAAAGCGGCCGTTATGGTCTCCAATACCGCGCTCAGCGCTCTGACCAGATTCCCGATTGACATGGACGCCACGTTTCAGGCAGGCAGCTCCTACAATGACATTGTCCGCCGGGTCTATGACACGATGTATCAAATGAATCTGGAATGTGACTTCATCACACCTGAACATGAGGATCTTTCCCGATACAGCCTGATTGTGCTGCCCGCCCTTTACGCGGTGGATGAGGCATGCCTGAACCGTCTGAAAAAGTGGACGGCGGAAGGCGGCACGCTGGTCTCCACATTCAAAACAGCCTATGCCGACGAGAATGTCAAAGTCTATACCGACCGCAAGCCGCATATCCTCCATGAGGTTTTCGGCACTTACTATCATGGCTTCACGTTCCCGGAAAATGTCACGCTTGCAGGGACTGACGGGCAGGCAGAACTGTTCATGGAATTCCTTGAAAACGAAGGCTGTGAAGAACTTTACCGCTATGACCACAGAGCCTGGAGACAATACGCCGCAATCACGAAGAACAGCTATGGCAAAGGCACTGCCTTCTACATCGGCACACTCGTTCCGGAAACAGTCCTGAAGGAAATCCTTTCCAATGCGGCACAGTGTGCTGACATTGAACTCTGTGAAGAATCTTATCCCCTGATTGTCCGCAAAGGATTCAATCAGTACGGAAAGAAACTCACCTATGTTCTCAATTTCAGTGAAAAAGAAGAAACATATACGCTCAAAGAAAACGCTCAGGATCTTCTGAGCGGAGTGCGTTTTGAGAAAGGTCAGGCAGTCACTCTTAACGAAACAGGCGTCCTGATCCTTGAATCGGAATAATACAGATTGCACATTCGTGCACACAAAAGGTGCGGACCGTGATATGATCCGCACCTTTATCAGTGATCTTTTCTTATTACTTTGCCTGATCAAGAGCCGCCTTGACAGCGTTGATGATCGCTTCGGAAGTATCCGTGCAGCCGGAGATTGTGTCAACTTCGAAAGAGTTGGCCTTGACAATCAGACCGGGCAGGTCGTTCAGAGCATTGTCGGCGATGCCGGCTGTTTCGCCCTGGGATGTGATCTTGACATCAGTGATAGCTGTGTCGGAAACTGTGACTTCAACAGTGACGTCGCCGTTGTGGCCTTCAGCAGTGCCTGTGTATGTGCCTGCTTTATAAGCGGAGGCGGAAGAAGAGGAGCAGCCGGCAAGAGCGATGAGTGCTGCGGATGCGATAAGAGCCTTGAAGTTTTTCATGTTATTTTTCTCCTTTTAACGCAGAAATTATAGAACAGTTTGTATGAATTGTACAAAGCTATGATTATTTCAGCTGATGGCTGGTGCCGTCTTTATAGCTGATTTCAATGCCCGGCTGCACATTCCAGCAGAAAACACAGAAGCAGACGGACGCGCCTTCATCCTCGACGGAATACCCTTCCATCAGCACACCGCGGCAGACAAGTTCACTGCCTTTGAAGACCGGCGTCACCCGCAGCAGCACATGGTTGCCGGTTCTTCTGACATAGGAAGCCGCCTCATTTTCGTACGGCTCCATGCCTTCCACATTCATATATCTTGTGCCGGTGATAAGATTCTTTTCATTGGCGTTTTCCCCGCACAGCTGAAAGCCGATCAGATGGCAGCGGTTATAGAGAAATCCATCTTCAATCACGTCTGGATAATACGCGTTATGGTAGCCGCTTGGCCTGACGGATTCGATTTCCCCTCTTTCCTCTTTCGGCATATTGGCTTTGTCCACCATTGCCATGGCCGCACCGCACCTGCCCAGTGAATCCAATTCGCTGAAGGAAACATAAGGCTCCGCCTTCAGCTCTTCAGCTGTGAAGAAAGGCCGGTTATCATTGACACTCACCGACGGGCTGTCTGTCCAGGCTTCAATCTCATCAGGTGAAAAGACGCCCGGCTCAGGCTGCGGTGAGTAAACCGGCAGGTAAAGAAGCGAAATCCACAGGACAGCAGCGAAGAGAAGAAGCGGAAGCCGCTTTAAGACTGTTTTCTTTTTTTCCGGTTTCTTTGAAGAAGCCGCAGAAAAAACATACAGCAGCCCCAGCAATACAAACGCTGAAGCGGCGTAAACGGCATAGAGTCTCAGATCAGCTGCAATCCTCATAATCCTTCTACATATTCCTGATCACGGAAACGATCAGCTCGGCGGAATGTTTCGCGGCAGCCGCCTCAAATTCGGGGTAACTGACTTCCGCCGATTCATCCGCTTTGTCTGAAATATAGCGCATGACGACAAACGGAATCTGATTCAGATAAGCCGCGTGGGCAATGGCTGCCCCTTCCATTTCACAGCACATGGCATGGAATGTGTCACGGATGGCGTTCTTGGTTTCCTTTGAGGAAATGAACTGGTCGCCGGTGGCGATTCTGCCTTCAAAAACAGAAATCTCCGGGGCAGTGACTTTGATCGTTTCAACGATCGTTTTTCTCAACTGCGCGTCAGCTTCATAGCTTTTGACGCCCATGCCCGGCACTTCGCCTTTGGCATAACCGAAAACAGTGGCGTCCATGTCATGTTCCACCGCGTCGGTGGAGACGACCAGATCGCCGATATTGATGGCATTGTTCAAAGAGCCGGCGATGCCGCTGTTGATCAGGTGGGTAATGCCGAAACAGTCGATGAGCATCTGCGCGCACAAAGCCGCGTTGACCTTGCCGACGCCGCTCCTGACCACGACCGTCTCTGTTTTGCCGATGATTCCCTCACAGAAAGTCATGCCTGCTTTCTTTGTTTCTGTCTTTGATTCCATCTGCGAAAGGATGTGGGCGATCTCGACATCCATCGCCCCGATAATACCGATTTTCATATACTTTTTTCTCCCTGAAGTCCGCCATCATCTTACCATATTCTTCGGACCGTTCCTTCAGATGCTAGAATGAAAGCGGAGGCATTGACATGACAAAACTGATCACCGGACAGATTCAATATAATCTTTTTCAGCTCAACGAAACCGACGGCGCCCATCTTAACGTCGACGCGTATCTTCTCACCGGCACAAAGGCCGCTTTGTTAATCGACACCCTTCAGGAAACGGAAGAACTGTATGAACGGGTCAGATCAATCACGGACAAACCGCTGGAAGCCGTGATTTCCCATGGCCATCCCGACCATGCCGGCAAAGGGCTGAAACAGTTTCATGAAGCCGGGGTGAAGATCTGGATGACAGAAGAGGACATCCGTCTTTACAAAGAACTCTTCGGCGGTGAATATCCGGAAGAGTGGTTCTCTGAATTAAAGGACGGGCAGACGTTTGACCTTGGCGGCCAGGTGATCGAGACCATTCTCTTACCGGGCCATACCCCGGGAAGCGCCGTCTTCTTTGACGAAAAACAGCAGCGCCTGTATTCTTCAGACGCCGCCGGTTCAGGTCAGTTCTGGATGCAGATCCCGGGCTGTATTCCTCTTCATGAATACCGTGAACATCTGGCTTCTCTTGTCAGCAGAATGGACAGATATCCAAAACTCAGAGTTTATCCTGGCCACCGCTGGCAGTCGGACACACAGCTGAATCTGCAGTATCTCCATGACACGCTGGATCTTACCGATATGATCCTTGAAGGAAAAGATCAGGGGAAAGATCTTGTGATGCCGTTCCATGGAGAACCTCTTCACTACAGGGAATGTTCATACGGAATGATGAAGGGCTACTGTTATAACCCGGGAAATCTTTAGAAATCAACCGCTTCGGGAAGCTTCAGGGCGTCAATCCTTTCGGATAAGGCGCTCTTTCTGTCTTCAAACAGCAGCCGGCCGCTGTATTCGTCATACTTCTCACAGCCATGGAGATAAATATATCTGGAAAGATCAGGACGGATTGTCATCTCACTGACAAGAATAACGAGCTCCTGGCCGTTTCCGAAAGCATTTTCCATAAAGACAAAGACATTCTCAAGGGAACTCTCTGCCGCCTGATTCTCCGCTTTCACCGCGCTCAGGCAGCTCTGCAGTTCCTTTTTGACATTCTGCGGATCCCGGGAAGCTTCTTTGACGAGTTTTCCGTAAAGCTTTGTCACGGACGACGCGAGAAGAAGGTTTTCCTTTGTGTCTTCAAGGAAGGTCTTTTCCTTCCATTCCGCCTGCTTTTGTTTTAAGGTTTCTTCGTTTACCGTTTCCACTGCCCTGATTTCGGAGATGACTGTTTTGAGGCAGTCCTCATGATTCAGGAAGGATGAAATCTTCTCCTGCAGGGAATCCAGCAGTAAGGAGATCAGGGAAAGACGCTCGTCGAATCCGGCGGCGCCTGCTCTGGCGGTAATTTCCTTTGAGGCGCTTCCTTCAAGGATGTCGGCGACCTGATAATCTGATCTGTACTTCCGGAACAGGTCATAGTAATTGGCAAAGTCGGAAGAGATCTGCTCATCCTGGATATACTGGCTGATCAAAGCACGGTCCACAGTCAGATCATTTTCTTCATAGATGCTGATCATTCTGCTCAGATCATCCCAGCCTCTGGCTGTCACAAAGCTCTTGCCGTCAATGGTGACCGAGACACGGTAGAAATACTGCGGCTTGATGGCAAGGTAGGAAAGAATGGACGCGTGCACGCCTTCGGTGACGGCGAATTCCTTCCAGACTTCAAAGTCAGGCTCCACTTCGATTTTCTTGAGACGGTCCAGCATGGCGATATCGAATTCACGGACCGAGTCATTGTACGCGGGCGGATTGCCGGCAGTGACCACAATCCAGCCTTCCGGCACACTGTGGCGGCCGAATGTCTTGTACTGTAAGAACTGCAGCATGGAAGGCGCCAGGGTTTCCGAAACGCAGTTGATTTCATCCAGGAAAAGAATGCCCTGTGACTTTCCTGTCTTTTCCATCTCTTCATAGACACTGGCCAGGATTTCGCTCATCGTGTATTCGGATACACTGTATTTCTTTCCGCCGTATTCCTTTTCAACAATATAAGGAAGACCGAGGGCGGACTGTCTGGTGTGATGGGTCATGGCGTAGGAGACAAAGCCGATCTCCATTTCTTTTGCGATCTGCTCGACAATGGCGGTTTTGCCGATGCCGGGAGCGCCGATCAGAAAGACCGGGCGCTGGGCCTGCACGGGAATCCTTAATCTGCCGGTTTCGTCCTTTGCCGAATAGGCAATCACCGCGCTGCGGATCTGTTTCTTCGCTTCTTTGATATGCATGTTATTCGTCTCCTTCCAGTGAGTACCTGATTGCCCAGGGCGGAACTGTGATGTCTTTGCTGTTATGCGGGAAAAGGAAAGCCGTTAACCATGGCGGCTGCTGTTTCGGATAGATGCCGTCGCCGTCCGTGAAGTAGAGAAGTCCGCCGAGTTTCCGGAACACTCCCTGGTCCACTTTGTTTTGAATATAGCTGAAGACCGGCCGGAAATCCGTGCCGCCAAGGCCTTTGATTTCAAGCGTTTCAATGTAGCGGTCAAACTGCGCCATGGAAGTGATCTCCGCCACGTCCCTGATCAGCATATCGCACTGGATGATATGAATCCGGAAATGGGTAAAGAAGTTTTCCTTCTGCCGGAAGATGTTCCATGTCTTCTGCAGGAATGACTGGACAATGTCGCCCTGGCATGATCCGGAAGTGTCGATGGCGATGACAAGTTCGCGGATGTTGTGCATCTCCTGCGATTCCAGCGGTTCGATCAGGGGAAGGTTGTGATACAGCTGCAGACCATAGGTATAGAAGATCGGATCAAAGTCGGTCTCACTGACTTTCATCTTTTCCCCCAGGCGCATGAACTTCTTCAGGAAAGTGCCGTATCTGTATTTTTCCCTGTGCAGCGCGGCAAGCGACTGCACAAGGGCGGGCATCTGCTCCCCTTCCTCTTTATGGAAAGTTTCCAGATCTGTTTCAATCTTTTCCGAGATTTCCTTCCAGTCTTTTAAGGCATTTCTGATCAGCCTGATTTCTTCTTCAGACGGACCGGAAGGTTCGCCGTCGCTTTTTTCATCCGAATCATGGGAGGCTCCCTCAAACCGGTTGCGGCCTCCTTTCGTCGGATCATCCCTGTTCTCTTCGCCATAGAGTGATTCGGAAGAGCCGATCGCGTCGCGGATCTCATACCAGACTTCATGGCTGTCAAAGCTGAAGACAGGTCCCATCAGTTTGATCTCATCCGTTTCCATCTCTTCCAGCGCGTGGTAGATCCTCTGGGCAGTGAAGTCGGTCACTTTTTCCTTCACTTTTCCGATCAGTCTTTTTCTTTCTTCATCCGCTTCTGTTTTGGTGCAGTCCAGGCCAAGTTCGAGAATGACATTTTCAACCGCCATATCAGCCGCCAGATTCCATAAGGACATCTTCCTGTTATTGGCGAAATAAAGATGCTGGAAGACCGAGTGCAGGACAACATGGAGGTAGCCGTGGATCAGTTCTTCCGGACGGGCGCGGAAAGTCCTGATCAAAGCGATCGGGGAATAATGAAAAAACACGCCGTCACATCTGTATTCCATCGTATCCCCCACCCGCGCGAAGCGGTTGATGGCAGGATCCATAAAACGCAGATGAAACGTCAGCCGGTTGATGATATATGTGAATATCTCTTCGCTGATCGCCAGCAGTTCTTCATCCATAGCCGTGTCCTATTTTAAAACAGATCATCCAGATCGATTTCAGACAGATCGTTTTTCTGTCTGTTTTTCCTGTTCATCGAAAGCAGCTTTGCCTTTTCCTCACGGTCGGTGATTTTTGCAAGATACGGCTCAAGCTGATCCGGGCTGATCAGGCAGAGCTCCATTGCCTGATTCAGGGCATTGCAGCGGCGCTCCTTCACCACTGTCTCAAGCAGTGTTTCTGCATTTTCCGCGATCCAGGTGTCATAGAAATCAATCCTGCGCTCAAAGGTTTCCAGATAATTCATGGCCAGAACAGTTCTCGCCGCCGGCTTCCACTGTTTCAGATCAGTGTTCAGAATCCTTGAGTCATGAAGCTGGTAATTGTCCTCGTTCTTTCCGTTGTAGCGGCGGTTGACCCCGAAGTTCCAGTACATGTTCCAGTTGTTGTCGAGCATCTTTGAGTGGATGGCGATTGAGTCAGGGACAGTCAGCTTCAGCTTTCCCCTTGTTTCAAAAGCGCCTTTGCCGATGGATTTCAAAGACGGCGGAAGAACCAGCTCTTTCAGGCTGCTGCAGCCGAAGAAGGCATTGTCGCCGATCATTTCCAGCGATGAGGGCAGATTCACGGTTTCAAGCGAAATGCAGTCATCGAAAACATTCTCATCCAGGATTTTCAGAGACTCGGGCAGAACAATTTCCTTCAGTGAATGGCACTGTTCAAAGGCGGCTCTTGAAATCTTTTCCAGCTTCGCGCTCAGGCGCACCGACTGCAGGCTTTCACACTGGAAGAATGTGATTTTGGGAAGAACGGTCAGTGAATCAGGGAAGATCACTTTCCTCAAAGATGCGCATCTTGAAAAAACAGCGCTGCCAAGATAAAAGAGTGAATCCGGCAGGATGACTTCCTCAAGGCTTTCGCAGTCATAAAACACATTGTCTCCCATTTCCCTGACGGAAGCGGGAATGGCAATTGTCTTTAACTGTGAAGCACCGTAAAAGGCATAGTTGCCGATCCCCGTAATACCGTCCGGGATGATCACATGCGCCTCATTGCCTTCATACTTTTTCAGGATGCCGTTTACGGTTTCAAACGCCATGATTCACTCTTCTCTTTCTGTCTCAAAGCCGGGGATTTTCACTCCCCGGCTCATTCGTGATTCTTATTTGCCGTTCTTCAGAAGATCCTGAACAACTTCGTCCTTCGGATAGACGCCGGCCGCTTTGAGCTCGGCAATCTTGTCCGCAAACTGCGGCAGGTATTTTTCATGGGCAACCAGCAGTTCATCGAGAACTGTCTGGGCGACATGGCCGTGTTCAACCATCGGGTTCATTTCAAAGGCGGCCAGGGCGAGTCCGTAGTTGCCGGTGATGGCGGCTTCAATGACGCACTCTTCCATCGCCTTCATCATCTGGACATAGCCTCTTTCACTCGGATGGAAGCTGCCCCAGTTCAGAGGCATCGGACCTCTGCCGGTGATGATGGAGGAAATTTCAACGATGCAGTCATACGGCAGGTCGCTGATCGCGCCGTTGTTCTGGGTGGAGACGACCATGTGGGTTCTCTTGTCGTTGTAGATGGAGCAGATGCACTCGCAGGCCGCGTCGGAATAATGGGCACCGCCGCGCTTGGAGAGCTGTTCCGGCTTGTAGTTGAGGTTTGGATCCTTGTAGAGTTCGAACAGTTCCGCTTCTGTCTGCTTAACCTGCTGGGCACGGGTACCGATGGTGTTGAATTCCTCGATGGAATGCTTAAGCATCTCATCGTGCATATAGTAGTAGCGGTGGTATCCGCACGGAATCAGCTGGATCTGCTTGAGGTGTTCCTTGAGGAACTTGCATTCGAAGATGTTGGCTGGTGTGCCGTCATCGACATTGGGGTCATACATGTTGTCGATCAGCTTGTCGGTCAGATCATTGCCGTGCTGGTCGGAAACCTTGTGGTAGTGGAAGTGGTTGAGACCGGCGAACTGGTGGATGCACTCTCTTTCAGTCAGACCGAACTGCGGCGGTTCTTTGAGCAGCGCGCCGACCGGAACGTTGCATAAGCCGACTGTCTTCTTCCAGCCGCCCCACTTGATAGCAGCTTCGGTGACCATGCCGGAGGGGTTGGTGAAGTTGATCAGCCAGGCGTCCGGGCACAGTTCCTTCATGTCCTCAATGATGCTTAGGATGACGGGGATGGTTCTGAACGCCTTGAACATACCGCCGGCACCGTTGGTCTCCTGACCCAGCATGCCGTAGTACAGCGGGATTCTTTCGTCCTTGATTCTCGCGTCGAGCAGGCCGACACGGAACTGGGTTGTGACAAAGTCAGCGCCGGGCAGCGCTTCTCTTCTGTCCATGGTCAGGTGAACCTTGACGTCATACGGTGTGGCGTCCCACATTCTCTGTGCCATGGCGCCGACGATCTCGAGTTTTTCTCTTCCCGCCTCGACATCGCAGAGCCAGATTTCTCTTACCGGAAGTTCCTCGTAGCGCTTGATGAAGCCTTCCATCAGTTCCGGCGTATAGCTGGAGCCGCCGCCGATAGTGACGATTTTGACACTCTTCTTTTCTGCCATTATATTTTTCTCCTTTTGTCCAATGAAAATATACCGAACCCCGCATGTGAAAACAATGCGGACGGTTCATCTTGGCAGGAACTTTCAAAATCAAATCAAACCGTTTCAAAATTGATGAAATTTTATTTCAAACCGGTAAAATGAAAGTATGAAAATCATTCCCCAGTTAAAAGATCAGACCGGCTTCACCCATAACGAAAAGGTGATCGCCGGCTACATTTTAAAAGAGAAGAACAATGTGCTGACCAAAAGCGCGGCGGTTCTGGCAAAGGAAACATACACTTCCCCGGCAGCGGTGATCCGCCTGTGCAAAAGAATCGGCTTAAGCGGTTACCAGGAATTCAAGATCCGCCTCTCGGCCGAGCTGGAACAGGAGCAGCAGCTGATCAGCGAAATCGACGCCAACTATCCGTTCCATAAAGAGGACGGCATCCGCGAGATCGCCGTGCGCCTTGAAAAACTGACAGCCGAATCGCTCCATGAGGCAAGAAGCCTCATCACTTCTTCCGCTCAGGACTTCGAAAAAGCCTGTTCACTCATGATGCGCTCAGGACGCATTGTCATCTTCGGCGTCGGCGACGCGTATCTGGCCGGACTGGCCTTTCAGGCAAGAATGATGCGGGCTGGCTTCAATCAGTTCCTGAGTTCCCCAGTTTATGGCGAACAGCGCCATCTGGCCCAGACACTGCAAAGCGGCGACTGCGGCATCCTGCTGTCGTTTTCGGGAATCACGGGCTCAACCCTTGAATGCGCGGAAATCCTTTCGAAGAATCATGTCCATACCATCTCCCTTACCAGCCTGCGCAGCGGCAGACTGGCCGAATTAAGCGATGTGACGCTGGTCCTGCCGGATAAAGAAAAGAAATTCAGGCGCTACGCCAACTTCTCCTCCCACGCCTGCATGGAATATTATCTGAATGTTCTCTATTCATTCTATTTCACCAGAAAAACCGATGACATCACCCGGGTCAGAATCGACTGATCTTAATTTGTGCACAAAGCACAGAAAGGTTACAATACAGCCATGGAAGCCAAAACAATCAAAAGAAAAATCACAGCGCTTGCCTGCGGGGCCGCGCTGTTCACAGGTCTGCGCCAGCCGGTAAAGGCAGTGGAGCCGGATCCCGGCATTGTCCAGGGCACAGCCAGTGATTATATTTATATTTTCGACACGGAAAGCGGCCAGGTGCTCAGCGAGAAAAACAGCAGTGAAAGGATGTATCCGGCCTCAATGACCAAGATCGTCACTGCCATTGTCGCGATTGAACATCTTCCTGATCTGAACAGGAAGGTTCAGATGAATGCGAAAATGCTGGCGGGACTGGCCGACGCCAACGCTTCGGTCGCCGGTTTTTCGGAAGAAGATGTCGTCAGTGTCGAGGACCTGCTCTATGGCGTCGCCCTGCCTTCGGGCGCCGATGCGGCGTATGCCCTTGCCTTCACCTGCAGCGACACAATGAGCGGCTTCATCAGTATGATGAACGACAAGGCTGCTTCTCTCGGTCTGACCGGCACCCACTTCACCAACTGCACCGGTCTGCATGACGACAATCACTACAGCACCGCCCATGACATGGCAATCCTGATGGCGGACTGCATCAAGAATGACACCTTTGCCAGGATCTTCTCGACAAAGGAATGGACCACCGATCCGATGACCTACTATCCTTCCGGCATTGAGCTGACCTCCACAACATGGGGACCGGCCGAATCGCTCGGCGTAAGTCTGCCGGGACTCTCGGGTTCCAAGACAGGCTTCACCTATGAGGCAGGCCACTGCCTTGCCTGGTGGGCTGACATCAACAATATGCACCTGGTCGGCGTCAACGCCCATGCGGATGAGGACAACATGTACGGATACGGCCATCTCACCGACGCTTCATCACTGTTATCCAGACTGCACAGCTACGATAAGATCACCATCCTTGAAGATGGTCAGGTTCTCCATAATATGACCATTCATTATATCGACCATGACGTTCCGGTTCAGATCCAGGGCGCTGACACGATCATCTATGATCTGCCCGCCGACAGGGAAACAGTCATCACCTCAACCCTTCCGGATGAGGTGGACGCCGGTCTCAAAGACCAGCGCGTGACCGGTGTGATCACGATCGAAAGAGACGGGGAAATCTTCCTGGAGGAAGGCATCGCCGTCACGGTTCCCAAAGAGACAAGACTGATAGCCCGTCTGAAAATGCGGTGGAATGAACTGTTCAACAGAAAAGGCTGAATCTCAGCCTTTTTTGTTTCTGCGTCTGATATTTTTCAGTTTGGAGCGCCGCACGTACGCAGTGCGGATGCTTTGGGGCACCAGCATCGCCAGCCGGTTGAAGAATCCCGGAATGATGACTTTTTTATTGTTCTGAATTCCCTTCCAGGCAATAGCGGCGGTCTTTTCCGCGCTCATGGCGCCCTTCGGTTTTCTGCCTCCCGACTTGGCGTAGAAATGGGTATCGACCGGTCCGGGGCAGAGGCAGCATACATGCACGCCGTATTCCTTCGCCTCTTCAGCGATGGCTTTTGTGTAGTTCAGCACAAATGCCTTGGAGGCGTAATAGCCGGCAATATAGGGACCGCTCTGAAACGCGCCGGTAGAGGCCACATTGACAATGGTGCCGCTTCTTCTTTCTGTAAAATCAGCTAAGAAAAGCTTGCATAAGGTCATCAGTGAAGCGTCATTGAGCTGCACCATTTTCTCTTCCGCTTCCGCGTCAATCTGCCAGCTGTAACCGGTATAGCCGCAGCCGGCGTTATTGATGAGAACGTCCACCTCATGCCCGCTGAGTGATTCATAAAGTTTCTTCGCGGAACCGGGAACGGAAAGATCAGAAGAAATGGTATCCACTCTGGCATGATAAAGTTTCTGCAGTTCATTGCGGGCGTCAAAAAGACGCACCGGATCCCGGGCTGCCAGAATCAATTGCGCCCCATCTGAGGCATAAAGCTTTGCGAGTTCCAGGCCGATTCCCTCCGAACCGCCTGTGATCAATACTGTCGTCATACTGAAAGTATACCATCGCATTTTTGTGAATTATGGGAGATGACCACATATTTGTTCAGACAATCTTCACATACTGTTCTCATTCTGTTTACATTGTCCATCTACTATATAACCGTAAGCAAAGCAAACAGTTCCCCTGCTTAGGGCTGCCTTGAGCAAGCAGCCCGGCCGCTTACATTTCCCCTTCCAATCTAAAGTAGTAAACCCTTGCAAAGAACACGCCGCAAAGTCTTTCCCCCCTTATGACAAACAGGTGTGTTTTTTCATTTTCCGATATAATGGAAGCGGAGGATTCACATTATGATTTATCCTGAATTTCTGAACAAAGGCGACACCATCGGCGTCAGCGCGCCAAGCGCGGGCGTCGGCAGAAAACTTGAAGACTTTGACCGCTCACTCGCGGTGTTAAAGAAAAAAGGCTGGCAGATTAAGGAAACCCCTTCGGTCAGGCTCAATGACATGCGCGGGGGCGGCGCTGAGACAAGAGGAAAAGAACTGACTTCGCTGTTTGCGGATGACTCAGTCAAGATGGTCATGGCAGCTGCCGGCGGTGATTTCCTCAATGAGATGCTTGAATATGTGGACTGGAAAGACCTGAAGAAACATCCCAAGTGGCTGATGGGGGCTTCCGATCCGACCGGACTCTTATTCCCATACACAACCCTGTACGACGTGGCGTCCCTCTATGGCGCCAACGCCGGCGCCTATGACATTGAGCCGCTGCCGAAATTCCTGAAAACAAATCTGGAGATCATCTCCGGCAATGTTCCGGTGCAGAAAAGCTTTTCCAAATGGATGAAGACGCCGGGTTTCCTGGCCGAAAAGATTGAGTTCGACACTCCCGTCAGATGGAAATCCACAGCCGGTGACATTGAGGTGTCCGGTCGCTGCATCGGCGGCTGCATTGATGTGCTCAAGGACCTGATCGGCACCAGGTTCGACGGCGCGAAGAAATTCGTGAAAAAGTATAAAGATGAAGGAATCATCTGGTACTTTGACAACTTCTCCATGTCCGCGGAAGTTTTCTACCGCACTCTTGTGCAGATGCGCTATGCCGGCTGGTTTGAAGGCACAAAAGCAGTCATCGTCGGCCGTGTCCTGTTTGAATCATCCGAAACCGGCATGTCCTATGAAGACGCCGTTCATCTTGCCTTCCCGCAGATTCCGGTGCTTTACCATGCGGACGTCGGCCATACAATTCCATGCATGACCATGATCAACGGAGCGGTTCTGAACCTGAAATTCACAGGCAGAAAGGCTGAGCTCGAATTTTTATTGAAGTGATTCACTTTTTTCCGGAATGTGGTATTATAGCTATGTTCCGTTTGGGGTATTAGCTCAGCTGGGAGAGCGCATGGTTCGCAATCATGAGGTCACGGGTTCGATCCCCGTATGCTCCACCATATCAAAAGAGAGACTGTGCAGATCTCTCTTTTTTTTCTCTCCGGAAAAACAATAAAGGAAGACCATAGTCCTCCTTCTGTGTTATTCATACCTTGCGTCCCTGAGCGGCTTGTCCCAGAAGATTTTTCCGTTTGCGTCCTTTGTCAGCTCATTGATCACATCCCTGATTTCATTGAGGAACGCTTCGTCTTTTTTCTTCGATCTTCTTCCTTTTCCCTCAAAAAGCACTTTCTCAAAGTATGCATCATAGGAAACTTCATAATCCTCTTCATCTTTGTGCGGAAAGAATGTCACACCTGCCGTATATCGGATATTGCCTGCCTCCGATTCTGCCGTCAGGGTCACCAGAGCCGCTTTGCGCTCCACGCCGCCAAAGGTCATTTCCGCTTCAAAATACTGTGAATAAACATCGAATACTGCCATCGATTCCTCCTCACATATTGATTCTCAATGAATACGAAAGAATCTGTCCTGTTTCCATTGTACAGAATCTTTTCATCGATCATACGGGAAAAAGAAAAGAGGCCTTCAGCCTTTCAGCTGTCAAAGCCCCTGATAAATCCTGTTTAAGATCAGGCCAGCATCTTCTTTGCGGCACTGAGATAGCGCAGATACATAATGTAGCCGACGACTGTCAGAACCAGCATGAGAGCGCCGAGAATACCGACAACAATCGTCCTGGCGCTGCCTGAGAGAACTGTCATTAACAGTTCCACTACGCTGGCGAGAATTACAGACGCCGCATAGATATTGAATACCTTTTTGCCGCGGCCTTCGATTCTGGACTCACCAAGCTTTTCAGCCAGGCTTCTGATGCCGTTGATTACATAAAGTGTGACAACGATCTGCACGAAGTTGGAGATGATTTTGCCGAAGTCATCGATCATCGAATTGCTCAGATTCATCATGGAAAGAATGCTGAGGACGACCGCGATGATAAGGCCGGCCAGGGCAAATGTGAAGCCCTTTTTGAAGTTTTCTTCATCCGCAGCCGCGTCTTTGAGACCGAGGAACTGCATCAGTGATGCGACGATCCCGATAATGCCTGCTCCGAAAAGCGGAATCATTGTTCCGAAGGCAGCAGCCGGTGTAAGACTGTCAGCGCCGCCCTGCGCGATCTGCTGGGAAGCCAGTCCGCCGAATGCCACAGCCACAGTGCAGAGGATCCCGGCAAGCAGGCTTAACAGTTCTGCTGTATGGATTTTCTTTATACCATTGTATGCATTGGGATACTTCATTTCTGTTTTTCCTCCTGAATTTTTCCGGGGCGTTTTCAACGCCGCAGATTAGTATCATCCCATTCATGAATGAAATCAAGCCGGAAACGGTCCCAATCGCTGAAGCTGTCATCAATGAACGGTTTTTGTTGCATAACACCGCTTGACATTGGCGGGATTTCAGAAGAAACTGACTTCAGGAGTGAATTAACATGTCGACTAATATACAGGCGCCTCCCAAGAAAAAACCGTCGGGGGCCGGAAACATTGTAAAAGGACTGCTGATATTGATACCGCTGATTGCCTGGCTTGTCTTCGCGGTGATGTACTGGAATATGAAGGATCCGTTCAGCCGGGTCACGAACTGCTGGTATCTGGACTGGCTCTTCCAGCGGCTTGATCCCAATTACTTCTCCGCGATTTCCATTTACCTGCATTTCGCGCCGCTTCTTCTGATGTCCTATATCCTCACCGTCATGATCCCGGACACAGTCAAAAAACAGGGACATGCGGTTTCGGTCGTATACGGAATCTTCGCGACGATTCTGATGATCGCGACAGTGCTGATGGCAATCTGCGTGTGCACCTACCTGCCCGATTACGCCAAGACCGTGCTCAGCGAAAATGTCGTGAACACCATGATTTCAATCAGTGATCAGGTATATCTGTGGCTGACGCCGGCCGGTCTTCTGGTCGCTTTCCCGATCGCCCTCATCCAGGGCGTGACGAAGAAGAAGCCGGGCGCACTCGGCGCCGGTTTCCTGATCGCGATCTTCTCACTGCTTGCCGGCTTTATCATCGCCGCTGCCTGCTGTCTCATTCTTGTTGTGATGCAGACGATGCTGCCGTCGGCGGTAGAGACGATCGAAACCTTCTGCCGGACAATGGCTTCCTCCAGTTCGATGATGCTGATTGGGCTTTGCTTAGCGCCGCTAATTGAGGAAACCGCCTTCCGCGGTCTCTTCCAGAATCATCTGGATGATTATCTCGGTGCCGTCATCGCAGTGCTTTTAGCCTCGATCGCGTTCGGAATCTGGCACCGCAGCGTCGGCCAGTTCGTCTATACATTCTTCATGGGGCTTTTTACCGGTTCTCTCTACCGTGTCACCGGCCGTCTGAGATACCCTGTCCTTCTGCATTTCGCGTTTAACTTCGCGGTCATCCTGGCTTACAGCGACACCCCCGGCTGTCTGCTTCCTTCCATTCCCTGGCTGCCCGGCGCCATGGTGAACGTCCGCGTCTGGCTGTTCGGACTGGTGCCCTGGAAGGCAGTGCTGGGACTCATCCTTGCCGCCGGTGCTGCCGGGGCGGGAATCGGTCTCATCTCCGTCAAGAACAAATAACCATGTGCCGTTTAAATGACGGCACATTTTTAAATCTTAAGAATTGCATAAACACATCAGTTCATACCTCATTTAATGCAGAATTGGGCTATAATTAGTGCTTGATAAAATGTGGACCTTATCCACATAGCGACAGGTGATACTCTATGATTCTTAACGTATTGGAAATGCTTGAAAAAACAGCCTTGAGGTGCCCGGAGCGCATAGCTTTTTCGGACCCTGAGCGGAATATTACTTATAAGGAGACATTGGATCAGTCAAAGAAAATCGGTTCTTTCCTGACTGAAAAAGGCTTTGTTAAAGTTCCTGTCTCTTTTTATCTGGAAAAAAGCACATATGCTGTGTGCGGCATGTTCGGCGCCGTTTACGCCGGCGGCTTCTATTCCCTGATTGACCTGCGCCAGCCGGAAAACCGGATCCGTTCCATTCTGGATACCCTGAAGCCGGCGGTCATCCTGAGCGATGAAGAAAACTACGATGCGGCCTGTTCCTTATCGGACCTGCCTGTTTATAAGATTGAAGAGATTCTGGAAACTGCTGACATCAATGAAGAAGCGCTGGCAGCTGTAAGAGCCAAAGCGCGTGACGTTGATCCTCTCTATGTCAATTTCACCAGCGGCTCCACCGGCGTTCCCAAGGGCGTGACAGTCTGCCACCGCTCGGTCATCGACTTTATCGTTCCGTTTACGGAAATCTTCGAAATTACAGAAAACGATATCATGGGCAACCAGGCTCCGTTTGACTTTGATGTTTCCGTCAAGGACATCTACAGCGCCCTTTATACCGGCGCCCGCGTCGCTTTGATCCCGCGTTCCTATTTCTCCAATCCGACAAAGCTGATGGATTATCTCTGCGACAGTAAAGTGACCGTTCTGGTCTGGGCTGTATCGGCCATGTGCTTTGTCTCGATCATGAACGGCTTTGGCTACCGCAATCCGGAAACGCTGCGCATTGTCATGTTCTCGGGTGAGGTCATGCCCATCAAACAGTTCAATGTCTGGAAGAAATACCAGCCGCATGTGAAGTTCGTCAACCTCTACGGTCCCACCGAGATCACATGCAACTGCACATACTATGAGCTTGAGGACAGGATGTATGAACCGGATGAAAAGATCCCTGTCGGCAAAGCCTTCCCCAATGAAAAAGTATTCCTGCTCGATGATGAGAATAAAGAAGTCACAGAACCCGGTCTCCCCGGCGAACTCTGTGTGTCCGGTTCGTGTCTTGCCCTGGGGTATTATGGCAACCGGCAAAAGACCGGTGAGGTCTTTGTTCAGAACCCGCTCAACCCTGACTGGAATGAAATGATCTACCGCACAGGCGATCTCTGCGCATATCAGGAAGACGGAAATCTTGTCTATATTTCCCGCAAGGACTTCCAGATCAAGCATCTTGGCCACAGAATTGAACTCGGCGAAATCGAAAGCGGCGCCCAGCAGGTGGAAGGCATTGAGCGTGCCTGCTGTCTGTATGACGCGGTGAAAAAGAAGATCGTTCTCTTCTATACCGGCAGTAAGGACAAAAAGGAACTCCTTGAGGAAATGAAGGAACTCCTGCCTGTCTTCATGATCCCAAACAAAGCCATTCAGCTGGAGGAGATGCCGTTAAACAAAAACGGAAAGATCGACCGGAACGCTCTTAAGGAAACCGGAGGAATCCGATGATGAAAAGTTATGAACTGAAAAACATCGCTGAACAGTATGGAACCCCATGCTTTGTCTTCGATCTTGAAGCCGTAAAAAACAGAGTCAGAGCCATGAAGGAGATTGTCAACGGCAGCTTCCGGCTCTGCTATTCGATCAAGGCCAATCCGTTCCTGATTCCCGCCATGGAGGAAGTGCTTGACCATCTTGAGGTCTGCAGTCCCGGTGAGCTGACGATCTGTGAATCCCTGCATGTAAAACCTGAAGCCATCGTTTATTCCGGCGTTTCCAAAACGCCTGCGGATATCGCTGAAGCGATTGATTACGGCGCCGGCATCTTTACCGCCGAATCCATTCACCAGCTTGAGCTGGTCAGTGAAACCGCGGTGAAGAAAAACGCTGATGTGCCGGTATTGTTAAGACTGAGCGCCGGCAGCCAGTTCGGCATGTCAAAAGAGGATATTCATTATATCCTTGCCCATCCAGAGCTCTATCCCGGCACACACATCGAAGGCCTGCACTATTTCGTCGGCACCCAGCGCAAAAAGCTGGACCAGCAGCGTAAGGAACTGCTCATGCTGAAGGAGTTCTTTGAAGAACTCAGAAGCACCTGTGGCCTGCCTCTTGCAAAACTGGAATACGGCCCCGGACTTGGCGTTCCTTTATTTGAAGGCGACGACTTCTCCGACACGCTCTCTCCCCTCAAAGAACTGCTGGACGATCTCAAAGCGGTCACAGAGTGGGCGGAACTCACCGTTGAATCCGGCCGCTTCATCGCCACAGAATGCGGATATTACCTGACAAAGGTCATGGATACCAAGCGCAGCTTTGACACAAACTACGCCATTCTTGACGGCGGCATCAACCACGTCAATTATCTGGGCGCGATGATGGGCATGAAACATCCCATTCTTGAACGCTTCGCTGCCAATGAAAAGCTGGGCAATGTGCAGGACTGGTGCCTGTGCGGAAGCCTTTGCACAACCAACGATATCCTGATCCGCAAAATCAGCTTTGATTCGCTGGAACAGGGAGACATTCTGGCCTTTGAAAACATCGGCGCCTATTCGGTCACCGAAGGCATTCATCTCTTCTTAAGCAGAACCATGCCGAGGATTGTCCTCAGAGATGAGGAAGGAAAATACCGCCTTGGCAGAGACTATATTGAAACAAGCGGACTGAACACACTGCAGTCATATTGAAAGGAAAGGTAAATGATTATGGATGAACTTCTCGAAATTCTTCAGGACGTCAACGACGATGTCGACTTTGAAAACTGCGAAACACTGATTGATGACGGCATTCTCGACTCCTTCGCGATTCTGCAGATTATCGCGGCGCTCAGCGAAAACTACGATATTTCCATTCCCGCCGCAGAGATTATCCCTGAAAACTTCAACAGCGCTAAAGCGCTTCTGAAGATGGTGGAAAGACTTCAGAACGAATAAGACTGAGACGGTATTCAGCTCATGTCTTATACGAGTTTCTCCTTCCTGCTGTTCCTGGCAGGTTCCATCTTTTTATATTTTGTTTTTCCGAAAAAATACCGCTGGACAGTGCTTCTTTGCGCCAGTGTATTTTTCTATCTGCGCGCCACGGTCAAAGGTTTCCTGTATGTCTTAGTGACGCTGCTTTCCACTTACGGCTTCGGCATATGGCTGACTGACTTCAGCAAAAACATGAAACAGGAACTGAAGCAGATCAGCGACAGAAGTGAAAAGAAAAAAAGAAAAGAAATACTGCAGAAGAAAAAGCGGCGGATCCTGCTGGCCTATCTGCTTTTGAACTTCGGCATCCTCGCCTTTCTGAAATACACAAACTTCTTCCTCGGCACGATCAACTCCCTGGCAGGCCATGAGGCCGTTCCGCTTCTTGATCTTCTGATTCCGCTGGGCATTTCCTTCTATACCTTCCAGGCAACCGGCTATGTCATCGACATTTACAACGGTCAGCTGGAAGCGGAAAGAAACCTGGCGAAACTGGGACTGTTTGTGACATTCTTCCCGCAGATCATCCAGGGACCGATCAGCTTCTATGACCAGCTTGCCCACCAGCTTTATGAACCCCATGATTATGACTTTGTCCGCCTGAAAAAAGGCGCGGAGCTGATGCTGTGGGGATACTTCAAGAAACTTGTGATCGCCGACCGCATCGTGGGACTTCTGAATGTGATCCTGGAAAAATACGCGGAATACAACGGCACGATCATCCTGACGGCGCTGCTGGTCTATACGGTTCAGCTGTACGCCGACTTCTCCGCCGGTATCGATATTTCCAGAGGCATCTGCGAAATCATCGGCATCGACATGGCCGAAAACTTCCGCCGTCCCTATTTCGCGACGACGATCAACGATTTCTGGCGCAGATGGCATATCACCCTGGGTGCCTGGATGAAGAAATATATCTTCTATCCCTTCGCAGTCACAAAGCCGGTCATGAATATCGGCAAAAAGATCAAAAACAGCAGATTCGGCCAGACGGATTACGGAAAGCATGTGGCCAAGGTTTTCCCGGTCAGCCTTTCCTCGCTTGTCGTCTTCATGGTCGTCGGCATCTGGCATGGTGCCAACTGGAAATATGTCGGATTCGGTTTATGGAACGGTCTGATCATCATGTTCTCCGAACTGCTTAAGCCGCTCTTTGAGAAAATGACCGCAGCCCTTCATATCAGAACTGAATCAGCCGGCTTCCGCCTGTTCCAGATCATAAGGACAATGTTCATTGTTATCATCGGCTATGTCTTCGATATCGCCTTCGGCATGCATTCGGCGCTGGACATGATCCGCAAAGTATTCTTTGAGCAGTCACTCAGCGCTGAAACATGGAGCACGCTTGCGGCAATCAGCCCCATCGACAGATGGGATGTCCTGCTTGCATGTGCCGGGATCCTGATCATGTTCATTGTCAGCCTGATCCAGGAAAGAACCGGCAAACGTGTCCGCGACCTGATTGATGATAAGCACTGGACACTGGAATGGGCTGTCACTTTCGCAGCTGTGATCCTGATTATATGCTTCGGCTGCTACGGGCCCGGCTTTGACGCTTCGGCGTTTGTCTATATGCAGTTCTAGGAGGGAAATAAGATGAAGAGATTCTTGAAAGTTATTTCCCTGATCGCGGCCTGCTCGCTTGTGATCGGCTTCATGCAGTCATATGTCATGCGGCCATGGGACTTCAATCACCTCAGAACCAAAGGATTCTATCTTGAACCTCAGGATTCCATCGATATTGTGCTTCTGGGCCAGAGCGACATCGTCAGATCATGGTCACCGCTGCACAATTATGAAAATACCGGCTATACGAGCTATCCCCTGTCATGTGACGGCATCACCGCCGCGATGTGGCTGCCGATGGCAAAAGAAGCCATCCGCCACCAGCATCCTGACCTGCTTGTCGTCGACGTCAATAACGTCACCTACAACGAGGACATGGAACTGCACAGGCCTTTCGACCAGCAGCTGGTTGACGATATGCCCTATGATGACATCCGCCTCTCCCTGGCGCTTGAAGCCAGGCGGACCGGAAGCCCGCGCTGGCTCAATTACCTCTTCCCGCTCAGGGAATACCATTCCGGTTTTCCTCAGGGATGGCGCAATGTGCCGGAACAGATCAGAGAAATCCGTGACATTGAAAAGCGCGGCTACACATACTTCAAAGGCGACGCCCAGACCTGCGTCAGCGCCGGAGCAAGGGATATCCTTGATCTCAATACCGCAAAGGAAACCATGGAACTCAGCGCGCCGTATGAAAAGGTGCTCAATGACTTTCTTGATTACTGTGACGCCAATCAGCTGAACGTCCTGTTCCTGCAGACGCCGCACCGGATTCCCAATAAGGAGTCAAAACTGTACGCCAATTTCAGGCGTGCCTCCCGGGCCGGCGAAATCATCGAAGAGCGCGGCTATCCGTTTATCAACACCGAACTGCTCAAGGAGGAAATCGGCCTTGACATGCAGAAGGATTTCTACAACAACGGCCACCTCAACCTGTATGGCCAGCACAAATACACCGACTGGCTGTTCAATGAGATCCAGACCCGCGGCCTGCTGCACTGCGCGCCTGACCATACTGCAGCCGTCAGGGCGGAATGGGACGAATGCCTGAAATACTATCATGCCTATACGAAGTATCTTCCCGAATACAGACCGGCAAAGGATACTGACATGTGCATGGAAACGCCTCAGCTGATTGAAATGCTGGAAAAAGATTATATGAACTGAAAAGAGAATCTGACCGCCGAACAGTTTGCCTGTTCATGAGGTCAGATCCTCTTTTTTTCTGATCGTTGTTTCTTCTGAGCGCTCAGGCTTCCTTTTTCTCAGGACCGAAATACTTCACACACAGCATGGTGAGATCATCGAACTGCTCGGCTTCCCCGACAAACTCATCCACGGACGCGCGCACATTGGCGAGCACCTGCTCCGTGACCGCGTCGGGCTCTTTGTTCAGACTTTCCACCATCCGGTTCATGCCGAAGAGTTCGCCGTTTGAGGCGGTCGCTTCGGGAACGCCGTCGGTGTAGACGAAGAGTGTCGAGCCCGGTTCCATGGTGAATTCATATTCTTTATACTTCATGCCTTCCATGCCGCCGATGACAAAGCCGTGCTTATCCTTCATGACTTCAAAGTTTCCGCCGGGCTGGCGTAAGACAGGATATTCATGGCCGGCGTTGGCCGCGATGACTTTGCCGGTTGAGATTTCAAGAATGGCTGTCCAGACGGTGATGAACATCTCTTCCTGGTTGGACTGGCAGATGGCTTCATTGGCCGCTTCCAGAACATCCGCCGGTGATTTGCCGAGCCGGTAATAGTCGGCGATCATGATCTTGGCGCCCATCATGAACAGGGCACCCGGAACGCCCTTGCCGGAGACATCCGAAATCGTCAGTGCCAGATGATCGTCGTCAATCAGGAAATAATCATAGAAATCGCCGCCGACTTCGCGGGCCGGATCCATGGCAGCGTGAATATCAAACTCATGGCGGTCAGGGAATGCGGGGAATGTTTTCGGCAGAACGCCGGCCTGGATTTTTTCCGCCAGCGACAGTTCCGTGACAATTCTTTCCCTCTCGGCTGTAATGATGGTCAGGTTGGTTTCATAATCCGCCATCGCCTGTTCCATCTCCGCCATCGTGCGGCTGAGCTTTTCCAGCTCATCGCCGGTATGGATGTCCAGATGCTGGAAGCGCCTTGAAGCGATTCCGTTTTTCCGGTCTTCCATGTATTCCTGGGCGGTATCGGTGATTTGATTGATCGGCTTTACCAGCCGGTCCTTCATCCGTCTGCTGAGCCGCAGCCCGAACAGCAGTGTCACTGCCACAAGACCGAGCGCGAAGCGGACAACAAAACGCATGACCCTGGTGAAAATATCCGTCATTCTCGCGTCCGCCATAACATAGCAGACCCGGTTTCCGTCGATGTCATACAGCGGCACCGCGGATGTGATCATAATGCCATAGCGGTCTGTATTGCCGATGTCATACAGCCTGTCTTCACCGTCCCAGTTCAGGAACTTCGAAATTTCACGGTCGCCGAGCGGTTCCCAGTCACCCGGCCAGCAGCCGGTCTCATCACTCATATCAGGATCCAGCAGGTAAACAAGCGCTTTGCGCTCCTCGTCAATGAAGGCAAGGTAAATATCGCTGATGCCGTCTGAGCCCTGGTAATACGTGTCGAGGATGGAATACGCTTCATGGAACATATCATCGCTTAACAGATGGTCGAAAAGCTTCCGGTATTCCTCTGTTTCGGTCTTTGGCCTCTGTTCATCGCTGAGGCCGCTGTAGATTTCCGTGACCTTGTCTTTCATGTAGGAGACATCCACTTCCGATTCATTGATTGTTCTGGATGCCTGGCTGGCCACATGCCAGGAGACTCTTACACCCTGCTCAATCAGGGTATATGAATTCATAACGAGCGCCATAATTAACGCCGCGATTCCAAGAACCAGCGATCCCATCAGGGTTGTCCGCAGCACCTTGGCGCTCAATGAGTTTCTCAGCAGTTCCCACTGCGACTTGTCACGAATGCTTTTATTTGTCATTCCGGTTCCCTTCTTTTCTGTCGGTATTCTCAGTAGAACAGAAGCAGTGTTGCGGCGCCGTAGAAGATCATCAGGCCGCAGATGATCAGTGCCTGCTTGAGACGGTGCTGGCTCAGCAGTCCGGCAAATTCACGGACAAAAGCGTTGGGCCAGAAATACCATTTGGTTGAAGCGCCTTCCGACTGGATGGCGGTCCTTTCGAAACCGGCCCGCCTTGCCCAGATGCCGCTGCGGAAAACATGGTATTTAGTGGTGAAGAACGCGCACTTCGCGTCCGCTTCGGGAATCAGTTCTTTTGAGAACTGAAAGTTCTCCATCGTTGTCGTGGAACGGTTTTCCATAATAATCTCATCTTCGCGGATGCCCTGCGAGATGAGATAGTTCTTCATGCATTCGCTTTCGGAAACAGGCTCATCGCTGCCCTGTCCTCCGGACGGTATGAACTTTGCATGTCTGCCTGACGTATTGAGCTGGCGGTGATAAAAGTTCAGCGCCTGATCGCACCTTCCTCTTAACAAAGGCGTCGGGGTTCCGTCAGAGCGCATGCCGCAGCCAAGGATAATCAGATAATCCCGGTCGCAGTCCGCTTTCATCCGGGAAACGATCAGACCGGCAGCCACGGTTCCCAGCCACATTGACTCAAGATAAAGAAAGACTGCGGAAAGAGCGTTGATAATTGCCATCTGGATTCTGGCAAGGGGAATGTAGCCGTCAGTGAAACCCGGGGCGATGATGACAGCCAGATTGCCCAGTGTCAGAATAACCCCGAAGATCGTGGCCACCATGTTTGTAAAGCCTCTGCCTTCTTTTCTCCACAGCATGATATTTGATATGACCAGCCCCAGCGTCAGGATGAAAAGAACCGGGAATGAGATAATCGCGTAGATATGCACACTGGAATAGATCGCTCCAAGATATGTGAGCATGGATGTTAAGACGCTGTCCTTATACGCCTGCAGCGTCTGCCCGAACAAGACGACGGTCATGACCAGTCCCATCAGGCCGAAACCGAAATAAATGATTGTGTTATACGAGAAGACACTGTATTTCATCTGCCTTCGCCAGCTGTTAAAGAAAATGAACGTGCACGCCGCGATCCACAGCAGCGTCAGCGGATACAGCAGCTGCCAGTTGGTGAAATTCAGAGAGGACCAGTCCGTCGCCCTGAGACGTGAATCCACATCCACAATTCCCAGATAATTGTATTCTCCGTCCGATGAGCTCAGATAGACTTCCTGACCATCGCCCGGCCTGAGCGCTTTGACTTTGACGGCTGTATACCCTTCATGTTCATCCACCGAAAGAATCTGAAGTGAGGTTTCATCCTCAACGGAAACCACCGGATCGCTGAACTCTCCGTATGTATGGAAGTAAAGCGTGACCGTATCAGGCCGCGTCAGCCAGATCAAAAGGGCTGCCGCAAGAAAAACGACGGTCAGCCATAAAGCGGGCATCAGCGTTGGTTTTTTTGTTTTTCTGTTTTCCATATCCACTGATTATTCTACCATGGAGTTCATTTCACGGCAGTAAAGAAAAGCCCCGCGCGTGAATGCGCAGGACATGAATTGAAGAGTTCTTATTCAAAAGCGAGCGATACCGCTTCGGGAACGGAAACGGAGCTGACCTTCTCACCTACAGTGCCGTCCTCATTGAGCTTAAAGGAAACGACGTCGTTGGTGAAGCGGTTGGCGGAAAGCAGATATCCTTCGCAGAGCGTGAAATCTCTGGGATGTCTGCCGCCGCAGGAGACAGTCTGGATCAATGCGGGCTTATGGTCTTCCAGGGCGACAACAGAAATGATGTCCATGGTTCTTGTGGAAACATAGAGATGTTTTTCGTCATCGCTGAGGCGGATCGCGGCGGTGTCGCGGCGGTTCTTTTCGCCATTGGGCAGGATTGAGATGGAATCTGTGATTTCCCATGTGTCGGTTCTGATCACAAAGAGCTCATTGCTTAATTCAGACGCCAGATAGAGATAGCTTCCGTCCTTTGAGAAGATGCCGTGACGGGGACCTGTGCCGTGGTTGAAGTGAATGCTGGCAAGGCGGTTGAGATCCGCGTCGAAAATAATGACCCTGTCAAGGAACAGGCACGGAACCAGAACCTTGTCCTCATGGAAGAGAACCTGGTGGCATCCGGCGCCCTCACGGATCAGTTCAGTGCGGATAAACTTCAGGGTATTGTCTTCCCTGATTTCAGCCATACTGACGGTGCCGTCATGGTAGTTGGCGGTATACAGGCGGTTTCCGTTTCTGCCGATATAACAGGAAGTGCGCCGTTCATAACTGATCGTATCGAGTATTTCTCCTTCCCGGCTGACCAGCGCAATTCCCGAGCCTCCCCTGACGTCGGCCGCCGCAGCGATGACGCCGTCCGTCAGATTGATGTACTTGGGGTTGTCGATTTTGCACAGGAGCGCGGGATCGGAAAGAATGCCGTCTTCAAAACTGAAGGTGTAGATTCCTTCGCTGCCGGTTCCTGTGTATGTTCCTGCGTAAATTTTTTTCTTCATACTGTAAGTATATCGCAATATTCACAAAGGAATAAGCCTTGCGCGCAAATGAAAGGGAATCCTTCCGGATTCCCGCGCTTTTTATTCACCCGCTTCTTCCGCGGCTTCAAATTCCATTTCACCGATGCCGAGGTACGCGCAGATTGCGCTGTAATACTTCTGTGCGATCAGCTGATAGCCCTGGTCATTGTTCCAGCGTTCAATGTCCGCCTTGTTTGAAATGAAGAACTGTTCCGCGATGACGCACGGCACATCTGTTTTTTCAAACAGTGTCCATGTGGAGGGATTTTCTTCTGCAGGCTGTTCAGCCGCCATGTCCCGGATGTCCACGGTCCATGTATTGCCCTGCGCCTGGTGGTAGTAGAGATAATTCAGGGAAGCGTTCCAGTCTTCAGTATTGAACGCCTTCTGGATTTCCTGAGCGAATTTCTGTGCCTCCTGGCTGCCCGGCGTGCCCGGCAGATCTGTATAGATCCTTGTGCCGGAATCGGACGCCGAGGGGCTCCAGCCGGCATGGATGCTCAAAACCATGTCAGGTCCGTCAGCTTTGATCTTTTCAGCTGTTTCACTGACCGCAGCGCCGGTGGCGGATTCATGGGTGCGCAGAACGGTGAAGCGCTCATCCTGTTTTAAGAGGTCTTCAAGGGCGTTGACTGTCTTTTCATTGACGGAGGCCTCATCGATGAAGCCTGTGTAGCCGGGATTGTCGCCGCCGAAGGCAGCGTCCAGTTCCAGCGTGAAGTGGCCCTGGGCGTTTCCGAAAAGCAGGCTGCCGCCGCTCAGGAAAATGAGCAGACAGCACAGCAGGATCACCATCGGATCCCGGAAATCGATTTTAAGTTTATCCAGATTCATCTGTAAATCCCTTCCATATCTTCCAGGGCGCTGTCCGCGCTCATATGATCGATGATCCTCTTCATCAGCTTTTCCATATCGCTGTTTTCGGAGTAGTCCGCCTGTACCATAAAGTTGGCCCGGCCGTCTTTGATCAGTTTCTTCGCAGTATTGACCGCCTTTTCGCTTGCTTTGTTGTAAACAGCGATGGACTGGCCGCCGTATTCTTTGACTAAGCGCATGCATGGCACATCGGTGATGCCGTCGGCCACATAGACCATTCTTGTAAAAGGCACCGGCCGTTTGGAAGGAGCCACGTATTCATTGAGCGATGCGTCGTCGTTCTCATCCAGCACCTGCTTGTTGATGCGGAAAATGTACTGGGTCTTGGTTGTGTAGTTGACCACCTGGGCCGGCCAGACGGCGATCCCGTCCTCATAGTAATAGCGGCAGGCGTAGATCTTTTTGAACTCATCGGCGATTTCGGAATTCTCGATGATTTCCGCCATGCCGGAGGAGATAATGTAGTGCTCGATCAGAAGACCGTGTCTGCGGCCGTAGTCATTGATCCGTCTGAACCATGTCTTCACGCCCGGATACAGTTCAATTTCGTGACCCGGCTTCCAGAACATGTCCTTGCGCAGAGGATTGCCCGCTTCCGCGAATTTCTTCTGCAGGTGATAGAGATAGGCGCTGATGGAATCCATCCGGTAGCGTGCGCACAGTTCCGTCACCTCATCCCAGAAAACACCCGGGGACTCATAGCCCAGGGACGGAATCAGGCTGTATTCCTGCATATCCTTTGTACACAGGGTTTTATCAAAATCGTAAAGAATCGCTGCTTTTTTCATTCACAACCGCAGGATACCCCATCCAAAATCTTTGGTTTGGGTGGGGAGGAATGCGGCCCCCTTTCTTTTCACCAATCTTTTACAAATCTTTCACATTCGAACGCTTACATCCAATTGTGAAAACGTCTACGATGGAACCATGAACCCCAACAAATTTTCCCTTACAGCCAAACTTCAGCTCATTG
>CACYNH010000028.1 GCA_902775735.1 uncultured Erysipelotrichaceae bacterium | reverse complement strand
ACTGATACTGTCTAAGGCTTTTTCCATATGTCCTTAAGGACGAATCTCGCAACTCTTGAAATTTGGGGGTTGACAGGGGTTCTTACATATCAGATTTGTCGGCACCAGAGAGAAGATGATCACGGAAGCGCCAAGGGCGATCCATGTGTAATAGTCAGACGCGAATCCTATGGTATTCGCATCAGCGCCGAGCAGTCTGAGAATCGGATTCTTCGCAATCATCAATACCAGTGTGATCACAAGACCCAGAACGATCGAACCGCACAGACAGAAGACGGAGATTCTTCTGGCGTCGTCATTCTTTTTCGAACCAAGCAGACGGGAGATAAAGGAACTGCCGCCAAGACCAAGAATGTCGCCGATCGCGATCAGGAATGTAAAGACAGGCGCGCACAGGGATACAGCAGCGACGATGTCGGTGTTTCCGGTGGCGGCGATAAAGTAAGTGTCCGCCATGTTGTACACCAGCATGAGCACGCTGCTTAACATGACCGGCAGGGCAAGTTTTATATAAGCCTTGGGAACAGGCATGGTTTCGAAAATTTCACTGTTCATGGAATTCACCTCACGGGCTTTATTCTACGATTCTCCGCTATAATATATGGTGACATATGTCACTATATTTATGAAAAAGAGCGAAAGTGAAAAAAGAAAACAATCATATCTGAAGCGGTATGGAATCAAAGACCTGTTCACAGATCCGGAACAGATTGAATTTGAGCTGTTTGAGTTTTCCAGAGGTGAAATCATCAATAATCTGATCGACCCCGCAAACTCTCTTCTTTTTACTGTGGGCGGTGTGATCCGCGTCTATAACATCCGCGACAACGGCACAATGGCTCTGCTGTCGGAAGGGGAAAGCTTTACAGTTCTCGGCGATGTGGAATTCAGCACAGGAAAACCGTCCGCCTATATCGTTGAGGCGGGCACCCAGGCGCACTGCATTATTGTGGATCTGAAACGATACCGTCCTGTCCTTGAAAAAGATCCTGTCTTTCTCTCATTCCTGCTGGCGTCAGTGACAGAAAAGCTGAACAAGACAACAGCGTATCTGCTGGAGCCGGAAGATCTCAGGGAACGTACCGTATACTATATTGAGCATTCGGATCACAGAACACTGAAGGGCGTGGCTTCCGCGGCCTCTTACCTGCATTGTTCAAAGCGGCAGCTGCTGCGGATCCTTAAGGAACTGCAGGAGGAAGGCGTCATTATAAAAACCGGCAAAGGGATTTACCGGCTTGTCTGAAATCAGAGCTTCAGATCAGGATTCCGGTAGTACTCAAGCAGCACTTCCAGAAACCTGTTCAGCGATCTGCGGTTGTCGGAGGCATGCGTGCACAGAACGCACGGCATGGTGACGTCAGTGTCAAAAGGAATCCAGCGGTAATCAGGATGATGATCATTCAGGAAACCGGGCGAAAGCACGACCGCCTGGTCCGCCGCCACATAAGTCAGGGATGTGTCATGATCGTCACTGTTGAAATAGCTGATCTCAGGATCCATGATGATTTCATTCTGGATCCTTTTTAACAGGGGCGGGGAACCGCCGCCGACCATGAGTGTGCGTCCTTTGAGATCTTCTTTCCGGACGATCTTTTTTTCCGCGAGCGGATCATCGCTTCTTACTACCAGATAAATGTGTGTTTCGAAAAAATCATGGATCTTCACATCCGGCATATGCTTCACCCGGTATTTAAGAGAAAAAACAATATCCGTTTCCCCGGTCATAAAGGAGTTCAGATAATTGCGGTAGCTGACGGAAGGGGTGACGGAAACCGAAGCTTCTTCATTGTGGTAGATGCGCATGACCTCAGGCAGGCGTGGATGTTAAAGAAATATCCCAATGTGGTGCCGATTCCCGGCTCCAAAAACAAAGGAAGGATCATCGAGAACCTTGACGCTTCACTGGTTGAACTGAGCGATGAAGAATTTGCGGATCTCGATACAAGGCTGAACAGCCTGAAAGTCTACGGCCACAGGGGCTTTACAAGATGAATATTGAACCGGACAGCAGGATAAAGCTTTCCGGTTTTTTTTGAGGGATTCTGAGATTTCCCGCCAATAAAAGGTATGGAGGTTTCAGAATGAGCGAAAAAGAAAAATACATCACAAAATCCACCTTGAAGGAAAGGGGCTGGTCAGAGAAACTGATTCAGGAATTCCTGCCGCCGCCAAGAGAAGTCCAGAACCCGCATTACAGCCGCATGAGCATGTATCTCTGGAAAGAGAAGGATGTCATTGAGGCGGAGAAAAGACAGGAATTCACTGACCATCTTGAAAAGAGGAAAGTGTTTCAGAAAAGGGCGCAGGCGGCCGTCCGCACGAAGAATGAGAAGATGAAGGTCATCCTGGCCAAAGCGATTGAAGAGATTGAAGTGCAGGAACTGGATTATGAAGAGGTTGTTGAAAGAGCCATCCGGGCAAAACAGGCCTGGTATGACATGACCGATCAGTACGAAAGAACCGCATATGGCGCCGATGAGAAAACTGTTCAGCGCTGGACCGTCAACTACATCCGCCACAACCTTACAAAATACGACGCTTTCCTCTGGTCCGCCAAAGGGAAAACAGGCATTTCATTCGCCTATCCTCTTTACCGCAAAGCGGTGCTTGAGAAAATCTCGGATGTCTATCCGTATCTCTGTGAGGAATGCGGCAGACAGATCAGCAGGGCGGAACAGACGGAAGAGGAAAAATGGTAAGGCTCTGTTCAAAGTTTAAGGTTTGATGCCCGCATGCATAATCCGGTTTATTATGTAGACATGGAGAAAATGTCTATGAAACTGAATCAGAATGTGTTTGTGCATGAAACCGACAGGGCCGCCATGGAAGCCCTGCAGGCAATCCCCGGCTTCTCCCAGGTGATGAAGGCTTTCCTGAGCAGCTGGAGTGAAAAAGCAATGTATATCGAGAATATGGCCTCCTATGTCCGGATTTCGGAAAAACAGTTCCCCAAATACGATCAGATGTTAAAAGATGTCTGCGCGAAACTCGGCATCGAAAAACCGGATCTGTTTCTGAAACTGGATGTGGTGCCCAACGCCTATACTTCCGGAGAAACAAGACCGTTCATCGTCATCACTTCAGGTCTTCTCAATATCATGCCGGAAGAACTTTTACCGACAGTGCTTGCCCATGAGTGCGGCCATATTGTCTGCCATCATGTCCTTTACAGAACCATGGGCACATGGGTCTTATCGGGCGCTCTGACCCTGGTGCCGCTTGGCGCGATTGCCATCTATCCGATCATGTCCGCGTTCCACCACTGGATGAGATGCAGCGAACTGTCCGCCGACAGGGCAGCTGTGCTATGCGATGGCTCGCCGGATCACCTGATCGAAATGTGCATACGCTTTGCCGGAGGAGACAAAAAGATCGCTTCCCAGATGAATGTTGAAGCGTTTATGGAACAGGCGCAGGAATACAGAAAGCTTGTCTCTGATTCCAAATACAACAAGACGCTTGAATTCATGCGCTTCAGTCAGGCCACCCATCCGATCAACGCGGTCAGAGCCCTGGAATGCTATGAATGGACGCAGACCGAAAACTACCGTCATGCGAAGGAGTATTTCCGTCAATATCAGAACGGCGCCCGGCCCGACAGTCTGCCGGTTTCCTGGAACGAGAAATCCTTCAACGGCAAAGACGTCACCGCTGTCACAAAACAGCTGGAGGAACTCGGCTTCACAAATGTGAAAGCAGTTCCCACAACAGACAGGAATCTGTTCGACCGGGAACGTTCAGTCACTTCCGTCTCAGTCAGTCAGCCCGATTGGAAGGAATCCGACTGGGTGGACAGGGATGCGCTGATCGAAGTGAAATATTACAATCCCGGCACAAAAGAGTCTTCCTCCCGCGCCGCCTCAATCCGGATGGCTCATTCCAACAGCTGGTATGCCGGAAAGACAAAAGCCGAGGCGGAAGAAGAACTGACCGCGGCCGGATTCACGGATATTTCCTTTGAACCGATGAAGGATATCATCGATGAATTCGACAGGGCCAGAAATACAGTCTTTACGGTCAGTGTCAACGGCAGACAGGTATTCCGCCGCGGGGAAGTGTTCCCCAAAGACGCGAAGGCTGTCATCACATATCACGAAATGCTGTGAGTTCACATGAATAAACTGAATCTCTGCACTGACTGCGGAGATTCTTTTCTTTTTGCATGCATGATCATGAAAGAAATCCGCGGGAAGGAAATATAATGTAATCACAGAGGTTCAGACCTATGAGAATAATTGTGCGCAAAATCAAATCCTTTCTGCGTCTTCTGCCGGTGATCATTCTGGCATGTTCCTCGGAGCAGTCACGGACGTCCATCTCTCCGCTTCGGGAAGCAACCGTACGCATACAGTGGAAATCCTCGGTTTCAACGGCACAGAGGATGAATATTTCTGCATTCTGTATGACCGTGTACCGACACTGCCGCAATCGCTGCAGAAAGACCTCGGGATCCTTGGCCATTTATGGCAGAACATCGCCCACCGGGTGGCCAGAACAAGACTTTAAAAAAAGAAGAATCCGCGCTTCTTCTCTGAACACAGGAGAGAGGCGCGGATTTTCTGACTTCGCGGATTATTCTTCTGTATTTTCTTCTTCAGCAGGAAGTGTGATTTCTTCTGTCACATCTCCCTCTGCTTCAGGCAGTTCCTCTTCAGCGGGATCTTCAATGGCCGGCATTTCTTCTTCTGCCGGATCTTCCAGAACAGGTTCTTCTGCCGGAACAGGTTCTTCGGCTGTTTCTTCCTTTGTTTCTTCGGGCGTTTCAGGAACAGCTTTTTCTTCGTTTTCTTTGTCTGCCTCTTCCAGGGACTTTTCAACTTTTTCGGCAAGCTTGACGGATGAGATAAATGTGACCGCTGCGATTGCGGCTGCACCCGCCGCGGCGGCTGTGAGTTTGACTAAAGATTTCAGCATATATGCCTCCTTATTTGACCGTCGGTCAATTACAATTTCATTATAACTCTGACTGCGTGCATGTAAAGAGCCGGAAACACTGTCTTGTTTAAGATTGCCGGGAGCTGTTTGCGTATATGAATGATATTCTGATAAGGAAAGAAGGCGGCAGGCTTTCAGACGGAGAATTGTATGGGATATGCATGGAAGTATATGTTCGATCAGCGCCGGCTGGACAGCGGCGAAGGTATTTACTATGGGCATGAGATCGATCACATAGAAAAGACTGAGGAAGGTTTCAAAGTAATTGCCCATGGAACAGATGATTACGATGTTGAAATAAAACTGAAGGACAGGGATGTTCCGGAAATGAGCTGCGATTGTGTTTATGCAGGGACGTGGGGACGCAGCTGCAAGCACATGGCGGCCCTGATGTTCGCCATTACCGGCATGCTGGAAAAGGCGGAAACAGAAACAGCATCGGATCCGGTTACGATTACTTTTGAAGATATTCTGGCCGGAATGACGGAGGATCAGCTGCGGGAAGAGCTGGTTGCTCGCGGCTGAAAATGATTCTCTGAGAAAAAAACTTGAAGAAAAATATACTACTGATCCCATCACGCAGGAAGAAGCCGACAGGATCGGATATTCTTTTCAGTTCATCGCGGAGGACTATCAGAACAGCGGCGGGATCATTGACTGGAAACACGGGCATGATTACGCCGATGAGTTCAAAGAAGAACTGAAATCAACCGCCGGCGATCTGATCAGAAGAGGTGATTACAGAAGCGCGTTCACCATTCTGGATCATGCCTTCTTCGCGCTGGACAAGTCGGAAATGGACGGCTCGTTCGGTGAATACGATGAGGTGATCAGTCTGATCAAATCCTAGTGGAAAACAATTATTGCCCACAGCAGTCAGAAAGAGCGGGAACGGATTCATGAGTGGTTCCTGGATATGGACAGATACTCAATATACATCCAGCACTCTTACAGCATCCGCGAAATGCTTGAAGAGTGCTTTGGAGAAGCAGATTAAAAAGAGAACCGCAGGGATTCTCTTTCAAAGTTCACATGAGCTTCGTGTCACTGTGACGCGATGCTTTTTTTGTATCTGATTCCGAATTCTTCCATGGATTTAATGATCGGCCGCATCGATTCGCCCAGTTCTGAAAGGGCATATTCCACTCTGGGCGGAACTTCCGCGTAGACGGTTCTGGTGATGATGCCGTCTTCTTCCATGGAGCGCAGGGAGTCGGTGAGAACTTTCTGGCTGATGCCGTCAAGGTCTTTTCTTAATTCATTAAAGCGCCATGGTCTTGCCAGCAGATTGCGCAGGATGAGCAGTTTCCATTTACTGCCGATCAGGGAAACCGTTGTGGCGACCGGGCAGTCGGGCAGTTCGTCTTTTGTTTTCATCAGTCAGCTCCTTTATTGACTGTATTATATGCTGAATTAGATGTAATATCACTTTATTTGCCTAACACCATAAAAAGTGACTTATAAAAAGGAAGGAACCGTTTCAGTTCCTTCCTGTGCAGTATCTGTAAATATGATAATCAGTTCACTTTGGAAGCGAGCCATTCCCATTCATTGAGATCGCCTTCGGTGCATTCGTTGTTGTCGAAGTAGATCCAGCTCCAGTGGCCGTTGTACTGATAAGCGCTGCCATCCTCATTCTTGTAGAGACCGGATGTGTCATGGACATCCTCGAATTCGGAGTGGTGCACATCAGTATTGCCGGCTTTTACGATTCTTTCGATGAGCGGGTTTGTCGCAAGGTCCGGATTGATGGAGTCGTTCTTCGCGTTTGTGAACCAGATCGGCACATCCTTGACGGCATTGATCATTTCATCAGTGACATATGCAAATACAAAGTGGATCAGATTACAGATGAGGAACTGAACAAAATCCTCGAAGCGGGCATTTACGCCCCGAGTGCCGGCGGCGGGCAGAGGGCTATGATTGTCGCACTGCAGAACAGAGAAATTTCCGCGGAACTCGGCAGGATCAATGTGGCTGCCATGAAACTGGCAAAGGTGGGCCATGTGTCCAGTGAACAGCCAAGCATTATCGATGACCCGACACTTCCGAGCGGATTCTATGGCGCTCCGACTGTCTGCGTCATCTTCCACAAAGAAAGCAATATCTATTCCATGCCGGATTCTTTCTGCTGCGCCGAGAACATGATTCTTGAGGCGGCGGACCTCAATGTCGCTTCGGCGATTATCGGCAGGGCTGAACAGACATTCGACACAGAACTCGGCAGAAAGCTCATGAAGGAATGGGATATTCCGCAAGACTATATCGCAAGATGCTTTGTCATTCTCGGCTATATTGACGGACCGTATCCTTCCATGAAGCCCAGGAAGGAAGGGAGAATCAGGATTGTCCGTTAAAGCTTTGAAGAAAATAATCTGCGCCATGGGAACACTTCTTATGTTCAGTGGCTGCGCAGAAAAACAGCAGGAGGAAAACATGTCAAAGGAAACCTATACAGAAACAATGAACTTCTTCCAGTCACTGGATTTTGAAAACGGTCTCGACGTTGTTGTAAAAACATTCGGAAGATATCCGCTGCAGTACGCGGCGACCGTCGGCCTTGACGGCAAAGCACAGGTCAGACCGATCGAATTTAAGTTTGAAGAAGACGGAGTGCTCTATTTCGATACGGTCGTTTTCTATACATCTTACAAGGAACTTCAGGCCAACCCGTACACCCAGCTGTGCATCTGCGATCAGGAAACCATGACCTATGTCCGTCTTGGCGGTAAAGTCAATTTCACTGATGACAAAGAGATCATCGAAAGATGCTTTGAAGCCAGTCCTGTGCTGACCTCCCAGTTCGGTGACAAAAGGGAATATGTCATTGGCTATTACCTGACAGAAGCATGGGCGGAATTCGAATCCTTTGCGAAAGAGCTTCCTTCCCGCAAATACACACTCACAAACAAATACGACCATCAGTAACAAAAAGGTAACCCAGCCACAAAAAAGTGCGTACTTATTTCAAAGACAGTACGCATTTATATTGAACACAGCAGAAGACCTGCAACAGAAAGGAGAAGACGATGGCATTAAGCAACCTGAAAGCATGGGCTCCCGATGAAACAGCGGCTGCAGCATGCGGTGCCGCCTGCGGCGCAGCTGACAAGCCTGCTGAGGAAGCACCCGCGGCTTGCGGAGCAGCAGAAGCACCCGCAGCTTGTGGCGCAGCAGAAGCACCCGCAGCCTGTGGCGCAGCAGAAGCACCCGCAGCCTGTGGCGCAGCAGAAGCACCTGCGGCATGCGGAGCAGCAGACAAGCCTGCTGAAGAAGCACCCGCGGCATGCGGAGCAGCTGACGCACCTGCGGCTTGCGGCGCAGCTGACAAGTAATCTGTCAGAGCTGACCTGAACCTCCGGGATTCCGGAGGATTCATGAAATCACCACAGCATATGCTGTGAGAAATAGGGAGGGAGATTATGAAGCCATACTTTGCGTTCCAGTGGCATATCACAGATGAATGCGATCAGAGATGCAAGCATTGTTACATCTTTGCCGGAAACAACTGTAAAAAAATAGATTCCATGAACTGGGATCAGATGCAGGAGACATTTTATAACTGTCTGGATTTCTGCGAAGTATACGGAAGAACCCCTTACTTCTACCTGACCGGCGGCGATCCGATCCTGCATCCGGATTTCTGGCGGCTTCTGGAACTGTTTCATGAGAATAAGATCAAGTTCACAATCATGGGCAATCCGTTCCATCTCAATGACCAGGTCTGCCGGGAGCTGAAATGGTATGGATGTGAAAAATATCAGCTGTCCCTGGACGGTCTGAAGGAAACCCATGACTGGTTCCGCAAGCCGGGATCCTATGAGTGCACGCTGGAAAAGATCGGCTGTATCAACAGAGCAGGGATCCGCAGTGTCATCATGACCACAGTATCGAAAGCCAATTACATGGAAATTCCGGGAATCATTGACGCGGTTGTGAAGGCAGGAGTCAACATCTTCGCTTTCTCCAGATATGTGCCGGGAGAAGGGGAACTGGATACATCGCTCTCCCCGCTTGAATACAGAAGTGTTCTGGAAAAATGCGATCAGAAATACAGGCAGTATGAAGCGGAAGGCTGCCGGACTTACTTCAATAAGAAAGATCATCTCTGGACGCTCTATGAATATGAAACCGGAACATTCAGACTTCCGAAGAATGCCGTCGAAGGCATGATCTATTCCGGCTGCAACTGCGGCAACTGCCATATCACGATTCTTCCCACCGGCGACATCTATGCATGCCGCCGCGTCTCCGGCAGCAAGGTCGGCAATGTCTTTGAGGACAGGCTGGCGGACGTCTGGGTGACAAAGATGGAGGAATACCGTGAATATGAACATTTTGACAAGTGCTCAAAATGTGAACTGAAGGCATTCTGCCGGGGATGCCCGGCAGTGGCGAAAGGCACAAACGGCAGCTTCTACGCGGCCGACCCGCAATGCTGGAAGGAATACAACAGCATGACCGGAGAGAGGCTTTAAAAAACGGAGGAAATACAGATGGACGCATTAACATGTATCAAAAAGCTCGGATATGTCGGCGTGCTTGACTTTGCGACGGTGGATGAGGACGGCGCTCCCCAGGTGCGCAATATCAGTGCCATTCATTATGAAGGCACAGACATTTATTTTCTGACTGCCAGGGGAAAGTCATTTGCCCGGCAGTTAAAGAGAGACGGCAGAGTGCAGATTCTCGGCTATACAAAATTCAAGGAAACCATCCGGGTTTCCGGAAAAGCTGAAGAAGTGGCTGAAGAGGAACAGGAAAAGTGGCGCAATGTTCTCTATGAGGAACAGCCTTATCTCGAAAATGTCTATCCCGGAGAGACCAAAAAGATCGATACGATGTTTGTGCTCCGGGATTACACGATCGAATATTTCTGCCTCAGCACCAGACCCATCACAAGAGAATACTTCACCATCGGCAATGCCGTTCTCAAACCGAAAGGCTATGTGATTTCAGACACATGCATCGGCTGCGGGACATGCGTGACAAAATGCCCGCAGAACGTCATTACGGAAGGCATGCCGTATGTCATCGATCAGAACCATTGCCTGCAATGCGGAAACTGCTACGAAAACTGTCCGGTGCAGGCAGTGGAAAGATTATAAGGAGCACAGATATGAAAGCTGTATTGATTGATAAGGTCACACCCGCAGAAAACGTTGCGCTGAGTGAAATTCCTGTCCCTTCCGTCAGACCGGGGTGGGTTCTTGTGAAGATCAAAGGATTCGGCCTCAATCACAGCGAGCAGATTCTGCGCATGAGCGAGATCAGCGCTTCTTATATTCAGAAACCGGTGGTGCCGGGCATTGAATGCGTCGGCGAAATCGAAGATCCTTCCGACTCCGCTCTGAAAAAAGGACAGAAGGTCATGGCACTGATGGGCGGCATGGGCCGCTCCTTCAACGGCAGCTATGAAGAGTATGCCTTACTGCCGCTTCACCATGTGTTCCCGGTTGAAACAAAGCTTTCCTGGGAAGAACTGGCGGCGGTGCCGGAGACATATTTCACCGCCTGGGGGTCATTGTTTGAATGTCTGCATCTTAACAGCAATGACACCCTTCTGATCAGAGGAGCGACATGCGCTCTTGGATACGCGGCAATCCAGATTGCCAAAGCATTGGGCTGCCATGTGATTGCGACAACCCACAGGAAAGAAAAGCTGGAACTCATCAAAGAAGCTGATGAGCAGGTTCTCGACGATGGAAAGCTGACCGGCAGAGTCCATGGCGTGACAAAAGCGCTGGACCTGATCGGCCCGAAATATCTCAAAGACACACTCACAGCAGTCGAAAAGGGTGCCATTGTCTGCCAGACAGGAATTCTGGGCGGTATTTACGCATTGAACGGATTTGATCCGATCAAGGATATTCCCAACGGCGTTTATCTGACAGGCTTCTTCTCCAACTATCCGACGCAGCAGGTGATGAATGAGATCACCGCTTTCCTGGATGAACATGAACTGAAGCCGTGTTACGGAGCAGTCTATGGATTTGAAAATATCCGCGAAGCGTTAATTGCCATGGACACACATCAGGTCAACGGCAAGATTGTCGTGACTCTGTAAGAAAGGAGTTCAATATGGGAATGGAGACAAAAACCCGTTTCCGGGTGGATTTAGACAAATGCATCAAATGCGGCAGATGCATCAATACCTGTTCGGGCATGGTGCTTGAATATGGTGAAGACGGCTGTCCCCGGATGAAGGAATTTGAACGCTTCGGCTGGCGGGGATGCTGGCGGTGCCAGCACTGCCTGGCAGTCTGTCCTCAAGGCGCCATTTCCATTTTCGGCAAAGAACCGGAAGACTCTCTTCCTCTTCCGCCGGAAGAAATGGGAGAGTATATGGAAGAACTTCTGGCCTCAAGAAGATCATGCCGGCGTTATCTGGATCAGAACGTCGATCCGGAAATCATCGACCGCATCATCGCGGCCATGGAAGCAGCGCCGACCGGAGGAAACTCTTCCAGTGTCCAGTACACTGTGATCGATGACAAAGACAGGGTGAAAGCCATCCGTGACAAGGCATATGCTGTCATGGAAGCTAAAGCGAAAAGGCATGAGTATACCCACAGCTTCTCGGATTTCTATTACAAAAAGATGAAGGAATCGGAAAAGACAGTCCGCAGGGATGATATGCTTTTCTGCGGAGCACCGCATCTCTTCATCGCTCATGACAAATACACAGGCAAATGGGCAGAGGATTACAAAGTCAACTGCATTATCGCCACGGCATATTTTGAGCTGATTGCCAACGCCTTCGGACTTGGAACAGTGATCATGAGCTATCCGGCGGAAGTTCTCAATGAACTGGCGCCTGAGGCAAGAGAGATGCTTCACATTCCCAAAGACCACTATACCGGACTGATCGTCGGCTTCGGTTATCCGGAAATACCGTATGCCCGCGGTGTTCAGAAAGAGCGCCCGGGAAAAATCCACAGATACACACAGAGGTGAATTAACTATGAGCACAGGAATCAGACTGGTAAAAACAGCAGGAACATTTGAAGAACATATTGAAACTCTGAAAAGGGCACTGAAAGAAGCGGATACCGTTGTCATCGGCGCAGGAGCAGGTCTTTCCACCGCAGCCGGATTTGGTTACTCCGGCGAACGGTTTAAAAAGTACTTCTCTGATTTTGAAGAAAAGTACGGTTTCCATGACATGTATTCCGGCGGCTTCTATCCTTTCAGCACCCCGGAAGAAAAGTGGGCATTCTGGAGCCGCAACATCTGGATCAACCGCTATGCCCCGATCCCCAATGATCTTTATGAAAGACTTCTGGAGCTTGTGAAAGACAAAGATTATTTTGTGATCACCACCAATGTGGACCATTGTTTCCAGAGAGCCGGCTTTGATAAAAAGCGGCTGTTCTATACACAGGGTGACTATGGTCTCTTCCAGAGCAGCGATCCGCAGGGGATCACAGCCCATAAAACCTATGATAATGAGGAAATGGTCCGGGAAATGATTATTTCCCAGGGCTTTGAGATCGCGTCAGACGGAAATCTCATCATTCCCGAAGGAAAACAGATTTCAATGACCATACCGTCAGACCTGATTCCTTACTGTCCGGATGACGGAAGGCCGTTTACCACCAATCTCAGGGCGGATGACACCTTTGTCGAGGATGAAGGCTGGCATGAAGCTTCACAGCGCTATTCACAATTCCTGCAGAGACACCGCAATACCGGTACTTTGTATCTGGAACTGGGCGTCGGTTACAACACCCCGGTCATTATCAAGTATCCGTTCTGGCGGATGACCATGGAAAACCCCCGGGCCATCTATGCCTGCCTGAACAAAGGCGAAGCCTATACACCTGAGGAAATCGGGGAAAAGTCCATCTGCATCAATGAAGATTTCAGCAAAGTCATTGATGAGCTTCTGAAGAAATAACGAACTCAGCAGAGCAGGTCTGTGAAAAGGATCTGCTCTTTTTTCTGTGATCCGATATAATGTTTATTAGTTAGATGAAACTAACATTTGGGAGGGAGTTATGAAATACGGAATATTCGGGGCAATGATCCCGGTGCTTGTCACAAAACCGGCTTTTGAATATCTGGATAAAACAGTACCGGGCATTTCAAAACAGGCAGTGAAGAAAGAGTATAAGGCGATCATCGCAAGGCAGCCGGAAATCGGCGGGATGAAGAACAATCTGATTGTCGGTCTGTATATGGCCGCCTGGCTGATGGCAGTTTATAAAGTCAATCCTGAAAAGGTCAGTGAAGAGGTCTTTGACGGCCTGGTCAAGGCAATCTGTGCTTCGGATATATTCATCAGACTGAACAAAGGAAAAGAGTTCTTTTCGGAAAAGAATATCGGCACAAGAAACCGCCTGCAGTCGGATCCTGAATTCAATTCCTATGAGGAAAACTGGAAGTATACCTTCACATATGACATGAGTGTGCCCGAATGCACGATCACATACACAAAGTGTGCGATCTGCCGGATGGCAAAAAGGGAAGACTGTTTCCATCTGATGAAATATCTCTGCACAACAGACTTTGTCCAGCAGGAACTGATGGGCAACACCCTGATCCGCACAAAGACGATCGGCAACGGCGATGAGATCTGTGATTTCCATATCATCGGAGGCAGGAAGTAATGCATTCCCTGATCAAAGGGACATGTGCCATCGCACAGGAAGAGCTGGGCAGAGGACAGGCGGACAGGATTGCGCAGAAGGCACAGAAAAGATATGAAGAGCTTCTTGAAGAAAACCGGTCTGACTCCAAAGCCTTAAGAGCCCATACATACAAACGGATCTATCCCGGCATCGCTGTGTATGAGGCAATGCGTCAGGAAGGAATTCCGGAAGAAGAGGCTGTCTGGTATATCCGTGAATACTTTCAGCGTTATTGCGCGAGAGTGGTGCCGCATATGCAGAGAATCATCAGATATACAGGATGTGCAAAGAAGATCTCTGCGCTCTTTCTGAAGATTTCTGTCAGCAGTTTTTCCCCGGAAGCGGGATTCGGCTATGAGTTTCCCGGAACAAATGGCAATGAGGCAAGATTCAATATCGTGAAATGTCCCTATTACGAAACATGCCGGAAATACGGCTGCACGGAAATTGTCAAAGCATTCTGCGACTCGGATGATGCCAGCTACGGAAACATGCATCCAAAGCTTGTCTGGGGATGCACAAAAACAATCGGACACGGCGGCGACTGCTGCAATTTCCTTCTTCAATACAAAGAATAATAAAGATGAGGTGAACCAGAATGATCACAAAAGCGCTTCTTGAAGGACTGGTATGGTCTGTTATGTGGATTTTCTATGTTTATGTCCTTCTGAGATGGTTTCCCTGGGAAATGGTGCATGAATATCCTGAGGATGTGAAACAGGCATGCACACTGCCTGAACCCGATGAAAAGCAGAAGAAGAGTTCTAAATTCTGGGGCGGGCTGGTTTCCGTGATCATCCTGATCACACTGGCGGTGTTCGGCATTGAGCACTTCCGGAATGCGGACTTCTCATTTTTTGAGCTGTTTCTGTTCCTTTTCATCATCGGCCAGACATGGAACGTCGTGGATCTCATCATCATGGATTTCCTGATTGTCTGCACACTCAGGCCGAAGTGGGTGGTGCTTCCGGGAACGGAAGGCTGTGCGGGCTATGGCGATTATTTCTTCCATTTCAAAGGTTTTCTGATCGGCTGTGTCTATACAGCCATCATGGCGCTGATCATCGCCGGCATCGACTGGGCTGTCCTGCGGTTCCTCATGGGCTGAGCTGATTGACAGCTTTGGTTAATGCTGTTAACATTCAGTTAGTTTGATATAACTGGAAGGGTGATCCGCATGCCGAGAGATAAAACGGAAAGCCACGCGCGTGTGCTTGAAGCCGCCAGGCAGGAATTTCTGGAATATGGATTTGAGAATGCGTCGATGCGGCGGATCGGTGAAAAAGCCGGCATGAGCGCGGCAGCTCTTTACCGCCATTGCAAAGACAAGGAAGATCTTTTTGAGCAGACGGTATCGCCTGCCGTTCAAAAGATTGATGATTGGATGAAAGCCCACATCAGCCGCTGTACGGAAAGTGAAAACCAGGATCTCTTTGAGGATTCCTGGATCGATCTGATGCGGGATGTGATTTATCCCGACATGGATGAATACAGGCTGCTGCTGACAAAAGCGCAGGGCACACGGTACGAAAACTTCCTGCATGACTTCACTGAACAGCATCAGAGGATGATGATGGAGTTCCTGCCTCTGATCAGGGAAAGAGGCAATGATGTGCGAGAGATCAGCGAAAGGGAGCTCCATATCCTGATGAGCGCCTATTCGGCGGCAATGTTCGAGCCGGTGGTTCACGGCTACTCAAAGCAGGAGGCGTTCCGCTGTCTGGAAACACTGGAAGCGTTCTTTCTTCCCGGCTGGAAGCAGCTGCTTGGATTCTGATTTATATAACTGAATACGCCTGTCTCTTACAGAGGGACAGGCGATGGATTTATTTATAGGTTAGTTAATTCTAACTGCGTCCTGTTAACTGAATGAAAGGGGATTTGCGTATGGACACCAAGACAAAAGAGTCATCACCTGTGGCATGGGTCCTGGGACAGACCGGCGAACATAAAAGCCAGTATGTTCTCAGTGTCATCCTTGCCGTCATCGGCGTCGCTTTCTCGATCGCGCCGTATTTCACTGTTATCGGGGTTGTCAAAGGCCTCATGGAAGGGCAGAAGGATTTCTCCTTCTATCTGAGCCGCTGCCTGATCATGGCTGCTTTCTGGCTGGGAAGGGTGCTGTGCCATGCGCTTTCCACTGCCGCAAGCCATAAGGCGACTTTCGCGGTGCTCGGCGAAATCCGCAAACGCTGTATGGAAAAGCTGACAAGAATGCCGCTTGGAACGGTTCTTGAACAGAGCTCCGGCGCTTTGAAAAGCACAATCATCGAGCGCATCGACTCCATTGAAACAACTCTGGCCCACATTGTTCCGGAGTTTACCGCCAACCTGCTGGTGCCTGTGATCATCCTGGTCTACATCTTCACCATCGACTGGCGGATGGGCCTGGCCGCTCTTGGCACCGTGCCGATCGGCATGTTCTGCTATGTCTTCATGATGGCAGGCAGCGCGAAGTTCTACGAAAGAACAGTCGCCGCGACCAAGGCGCTCAACGACACATCAGTCGAATACATCGGCGGCATTCAGGTCATCAAGGTTTTCGGCAAGACGAAGTCCAGCTACGAGCGCTTTGTGCATGACGCCTATGAGGCTTCGCAGAGCTATGTCGACTGGATGCGGGCAAGCATTATCCCGTTCACCTTCGCGATGGTCATCATGCCTTCCACCATGGTCACAGTCCTGCCCATCGGCGGTCTGCTGGTGAAAGCCGGTTCACTCAGCGCCATGGATTTTGTGACAGTCATCATTCTTTCCGTCGGTGTGATCACACCGCTGATCACATTGATGAGCTATTCTGATGACATCCGCAAAATGGGCACGATTTTCGGTGAGGTCAGAGCGGTTCTCGACGCGGATGAAATGGAGCGTCCTGAAAAAGGCGAAGCGCCTTTAAGCAATGATCTGGAACTGAAGAATGTTCATTTCTCTTATAAAGAAACAGAAGTTCTCCATGGTATTTCCATGAAGATTCCCGAAAACAGCTTTGTGGCTCTTGTCGGCCCCAGCGGCAGCGGCAAATCCACCATTGCCCGCCTGATCGCTTCGCTCTGGGATGTGAAGGAAGGTTCCATCACACTCGGCGGCAAAGATATCCGTGAAATTCCCCAGGAGGCTTACGCCGACAGAATCGCTTTTGTCTCCCAGGACAACTACCTCTTCAACATGTCGGTCAGGGAAAACATCCGTATCGGCAGACCTGACGCAACGGATGAGGAAGTGGAAGACGCCGCAAGAAAGAGCGGCTGCCATGACTTCATCATGAATCTTGAAAACGGCTATGACACGGTTGTCGGCTCCTCCGGCGGCCATCTGTCCGGCGGTGAAAGACAGCGGATTTCCATTGCCAGAGCCATGTTAAAGGCGGCGCCGGTTGTCATTCTTGATGAGGCCACCGCCTACACTGATCCTGAAAATGAAGCGGTCATCCAGCGCTCGGTTTCAAAACTGACGGAAGGCAAGACACTGATCGTCATCGCCCACCGTCTGTCCACGGTTATGGATGCCGACTGCATCTATGTCATCAAAGACGGCAATATCGATGACGCGGGAACGCATGAAGAACTGCTTTCGCACCACGGTCTTTATGAGACCATGTGGAACGCACATATGGAGGTGAAGGACAATGGTTAATATCATCCGGAGATTCTTTGATTTCTGCGGTGAGGAAAATCGCCGCAAATTCGTTCTTTCGATTATCCTCGGCGTCGTGCAGGCTGTCTTTGAAGCGCTGCGGATTCCGGCGATTGCCTGCATGATCAGAGCCCTCATCAGAGGGAATGTCACATCGCAGGATATTCTTCTCTCTCTGGGGATCATGCTGGTGAGCATTCTGGGCGCCGGGCTGATCAAGGCAAAGTGCACGATGCTGCAGACGGAAGCGGGCTATGACACCTGCGCCAGAAAGCGGGTGGAGATCGCCGAGCATATGCGTTATCTGCCGATGGGCTATTTCAATAAAAACTCACTTGGCCAGATCACTTCCGTCACCACCAATGTCATGGAAAACCTTGAGAATGTGGCGACCCGTGTGGTTATGATGGTATGCGAAGGGCTGCTGACAACCTCACTGATTATTGTGATGCTGATGTTCTTCGACTGGCGGATCGCGATGGTCCTGCTTGCCGGTTTTGTGATTTTCCTGATGGCCAACAGCCTGCTTCAGAGCGCGGCCGGAAAGATGACGCCGCGCAAGATGGACGCGGATGAAAAGATCGTCGAAAAAGTTCTGGAATATCTGCAGGGCATGGCGGAAGTCAAGGCCTACCATCTCAGCGGCCAGAAAAGCCGTGAGCTCAATGAGGCGATCAGCTTCAATGTCAAAGCCAATACCGACATGGAAATGACGCTGGTTCCCCGGATGGCTTTCCAGAGTTTCATCGCCAAAGTGACCGGCGTGTTCATGGTCGGCTTCGCCTGCGCATTCTACTGCAATGGAACGATGGACGCCTTAACCGCCGTTGTCATGGTCATCTCAGCCTTCATTGTCAACTCAAGTCTGGAAACAGCCGGCAATTATTCAGCGCTGCTCAGAGTCGTCGACAGCAGTGTTGAAAGGGCGCAGGTCATCCTCGATACGCCGCAGATGGACATCACCGGCGATGTGATCACGCCTGAAAACCGTGATCTGAAAGCGGAGAACGTAGAGTTCTCCTATGACAGCCGCAAAGTCATCGACGGCATTTCCGTCAGCATTCCCGAAAAAACAACGACCGCCATCGTCGGGCCTTCCGGCGGCGGCAAGACCACGCTCGTCAATCTGCTTGCCCGCTTCTGGGACGTGGATCAGGGAACCGTCAGCCTTGGCGGAAAGGATGTCAGGGAATATGATATGGATTCCCTGATGGCAAACTTCTCCTTTGTCTTCCAGAATGTCTATCTCTTCCATGACACAGTCGCAGCCAACATCCGCTTCGGCCAGCCGGAAGCGCCGATGGAGAAAGTCATCGAAGCCGCGAAAAAAGCAGCCTGTCATGACTTTATCATGAGCCTTCCCGAAGGCTATGACACTGTCATCGGCGAAGGCGGCGCCAGCCTCTCGGGCGGTGAAAAGCAGAGAATTTCCATTGCCAGAGCCATGATGAAAGACGCCCCGGTGATCTTCCTGGATGAAGCCACAGCCAACGTGGATCCGGAAAATGAAAATGAACTGATGCAGGCAATCCAGGCTTTGACAAAGGAAAAGACAGTCATCATGATCGCCCACAGATTAAAGACCGTTGAACACGCGGACAATATTCTTGTCGTGCATCACGGAAAGATCGTCCAGCAGGGAACCCACAGTGAACTGATGGCACAGGACGGTCTCTATAAAGACTTCATCGGCGAGAGAAGGGAAGCGGCCAGCTGGAAGGTCAGAAACGCCTGATTAAGTGACAAAAATATCATTTTGCAATAAAGGTTCATCCATTTGGACGGATATCGTCTAAAATAGTCACGTATTAAGGGGGCATTCCAATGAAAGACCGTTTTGACGCAAAATATCTCAAAGATATCGATTCGATGCATTTTATCATGCCGTTCATGTATCCCAACCGCTGTGACAATGAAGCTTTCTTCAGCTTCAAGATTGATCTCACCGCGATTGATGAATATGTCGCAAAGAAAAACGCACAGAATCCTGAATATAAATACAACCTGTTTCAGTGCATTATCGCAGCCGCTTTAAAGACTGCCACATTAAGATCAAAGCTGAACATCTTCATCCACAACAAGAAGATGTACAAGCGCAATGAAATCAGCGCCGCATTCACCGTCAAGCAGGAATTCTCGGATGAGGGCGGAGAGGTTCTCGCTTTCATCCACGCAAAACCGGACTGGACGATCGAGGATCTGCACAATGAGATTCACCGCCAGCTGCTCAAGCTGAAAAACAAGAGCTATGTCGATGAATCCACCGGCGTCATGGACAAACTCAACGCATTGCCCAAGGCGATTTCCAGACCGCTCGTCAATTCTGTCTGCTGGCTGGAAAAGAAGGGCATGATTCCGCCCGCACTGGTCGAAACAGATCCTTACCATTCCACAATCAACTTTGCGAACCTGGGCTCGATCGGCCTGCCCAGCGGCTACCACCATCTGACCAATTGGGGCACAACCTCCATGTTTGTTGTCATCGGCAAGAGCGGCCGGATGCCGTTCTATGAGAATGACCAGGTCATTTTCAAAGACGCGGTAGAACTCAACATCACCATGGACGAAAGAATCGCCGACGGTTTCTATTTCTCCAAGTCGATGAAGATCATGCAGTACTATCTTGCCCATCCGGAGCTTCTTGAGCGTCCGTTCAACGAAAAGCTGGATGATGAAATCTACAAATCTCTGTAAAATATAAGTACAAAGGAGAGAACACAAGATGAAAACAGTCAACATCGACGAAACCAATGTCACATGCAGTCACACCAGAGCTGAAAATGTCATTCTTGACGGCGAAAAAGTACTCCGCGTAGAGAAACATGAAAAGCTCGACATCTTTGATGAGAACACCTATGTCCTGGTCAATGATGAAAAGATGCACAACGGCACCATTGAAGTCAAAATGCTGAGCAGACTTCTGCCGGACGCGCCTGATTTCGCCAGAGGGTTTATCGGCATTGTCTACCGTGTCAATGAAAACGGTTCTGAATTTGAATCCTATTATGTCAGACCCACCAACGGCAGACATCCCGATCCCGTCCGCAATTCCCACGGCTCCCAGTACTTCTCCTATCCGGGATATACATTCGCTTACTTCCGCGAGCACAATATCTCCGGCTATGAGGCACCGGCGGACATCGGCCTGAATGAATGGATTCAGCTGAAGGCAGTCATCAGGGATGAATATGCCGAATTCTATGTCAATGACATGGAAACCCCGATCCTCAAAGTGGATCCGATGAAGCACGGCAAAGGCATCTCCGGCGGTTTCGGCTTCTATGTCGATACCGGCACCGAGGCTTTCTACAAAGATCTCAAAGTCACCGTTGAAGACTGAACAAAGCAAAGCACCTGCACTCTTCAGATGAAGGGCACAGGTGCTTTTTTCTGCTTTCTCAATTGGTCATGGCCTGTTCTTCCAGGGCATAGACTTTCTGTTTATTGACGTAGTAGAGCACTTCCATGACGCAGGTTGCCATCCAGCCGACCGGATAGCCGAAGCCGACGGTGACCGGGGTGTTGGAAATGAACCGGGTCATGAAGAAGAGGTATGTCTGACGGATTGCCACAAACCCCGTTAACATAATCACCATCGGCGCCTGGGAATCGCCCCTGCCTCTTAAAGCGCCGGCCAGAACATGGTTGACGCAGTTGAACAGCATGAAGAAGACGTTGACCCTTAAGAAGGTGGTGCCCCATTGGATGACTTCCGGATCACTGGTGAAAAGGGAAACGGAAGGGGCGGCGAAGATGAAGATTGCCAAAGCGATCACGCCGGTGATGCCCAGGGTCTGGAGTATTGTGATCTTTGTGCCTTCCCGCGCTCTTTTGAACTGCTTCGCGCCGATGTTCTGGGAGACGAAGGTGGTCGCCGCCATCGCCAGCGAACTCATCGGCAACATGATGAACATGTCGATCTTGTTGTAGCAGCTCCAGGCCGCCATGACGCCGGAACCGAAGTGGTTGATATAGCCCTGGACAAAGACATTGGAGAAGGCGGTGATGACCGACTGGATGGCGGCCGGCATGCCGACGGCGAAGACTCTCATCAGAATGTCAAAGTCAATCTGCATGTCCTTCCACGCGAAGCGATAGATGTCCTTTGTCCTTAGCAGCAGCAGCATCGTCAGGATCGCCGAAACAAACTGGGCGATGATGGTGGCCAGAGCGACGCCGGCGATGCCGAGTCTGAAGACGATGACAAACAGCAGGTCAAGGATGATATTGAGGACACTGGTCAGGATCAGGAAGTAAAGCGGCCTGGTCGTATCACCGACGGCTCTCAGGATACCCGAACCGATGTTATAGATCAGCAGGCCGGAAATACCGGCAAAATAGATTCTCAGATATGTCACCGCGTCGGCGAAGACGTCCTCGGGCGTCGCCATCATGTGCAGCATCGGCTTCACCAGCAGAATACTGACGGCTGTGAAGACAGCGCAGAGAATCAAAGAAGCGGTGATTGTTGTTTCAATGGCGTCATGAAGCCGGTCATGGTCGCCGGAACCAAAGTACTTGGAGATGATGACGCCGGCACCGATCGAGAAGCCGTTGAAAAAGAAGACAAACAGGTTGACGATCATGGTTGTCGAGCCCACCGCCGCAAGGGCCTGGGTGCCGACAAAGTTGCCGACGACAATCGAGTCAACCGTGTTGTAAAGCATCTGGAATACATTGCCCAGCATCAGGGGCAGGGAAAACATGATGATCTGCTTTGCGATATTGCCGCTGGTCAGATCTTTCGCTGTTGATTTTGCCATAGTCATCTCCTCACTTTCCTAAAAATGTTATATTCGCTTTCTTCTTTTGGCAAGTCGGCAGCCTGCGCAAAATCATATATAATAGGCGCATACGAGGAACCTGATATGAAATTGATCGCTGCTGATTATGACGGCACACTGAACTATTGCGGCAAAGTCACACAAGAGGATCTTGAAGCCATTGAAAAATGGCAGGCGGAAGGCAATCTCTTTGTCATCGACACCGGCCGCTCTCTGGAATCCATCCGGATTGAAGCGGAAAAAAACAGCCTGAAGCCTGCCTATTACATCACCAACAACGGCGGAATGGTTTTTGACAGTCAGAACAATGAAATGTTCTCATCCTATCTCGACAATGATCTGGCCCATGAAGTCATGGCGATGGCGTTGAAACTGGAAGGCGCTGTTTCCTTTGTCGCCAACGACGGCATCTGGCGCCATAGGATTATCGTCGATGAAAACAAGCAGGATCACAGATACACGATACTTCCGGACATGACCCTGGAGGAACTGATCAGCCTCAACCGCTATGCCCAGATTGTCATTTCCATGGACGACATGGAGAAGGCGGCGCACTTAGCGGCTAAGATCAACAGCAGATACGGAAATGAACTGGCTGCCTTCGCCAACCGTTGGGTTGTCGATATCGTCCGCAGCGGGGTCTCCAAGGCCAACGGTCTTGATTTCCTGGTCAGGCATCTCGGGCTTTCTTTTGAGGATGTCTGGACACTGGGAGACGCCGACAATGATCTGCCGATGATTGAATACGGCATCCACGGCGCCTGCATTGAAACAGGTCTTGAAGAGGTCAGGGCGAAAGCGAAATTCATCTGCAGAGGCATCGCCGACCTGATCCGCATCATTCATGAAACAAAGTAAAAGGCTGGGTTCAGCCTTTTTACTTTTCCCAGGAGCGGTACAGCTTTTCACACCAATGAATATATCTTGCGGAGTTTTCAACAGGCGTCACGGGACTGCCTGTTTTTCCTTCCAGAATGCACTTACAGTAATGGGCCAGCTCATACTGGAATTCATATTGATGGGGAAAGCTGAGATGTTCCTTCAGCTCATTGTTCTGATAAATGTAAGCTTCCGACGCTTTCCAGTAATCCGGAATTTCGATCCTGCCTTTGTCCAGATGGATGATGAGACCGTTGTTGAAAAGCACCTGGGTGGAGACAAAGAGGGTGGCCATGACATTGTTTTCGGTTACAGCGCTCAGGACGCACTGGTCCTCCACTTCTTCACCGAAAGTGGCGGAACCGGTGCAGGAAACGATCCGGCCGGCCAGGAATTCAGCCATGTGGAAGAAGTAGGCCTCGTTGCCATAGAGCACACCGCCGCCGGCTTTCTTCTCTTTGTTCCAGCCGGAAATGTAGGGACCGGATGTGTAGGACTGCCGGAATTCCATGAACTGAATCTTTCCGTATGTTTCTTCATCAAGGATCTTTTTCACTTCCCTGTAAACCGGCAGGAAGGGCGTTTTGACCGCTTCCGTGATGAAAAGGTTCTTCTTTTCCGCCAGAGCAGCGAGTTCTTCCGCTTCCTCTCTGTGCAGGACAAACGGCTTTTCCATGATCACGTGCTTTCCTGCCTCAAGAGCTTTTTTCGCGTAAGGATAATGCAGACTGTTGATGAGGGGAATATAGACCGCGTCAATTTCAGCGTCCGCAAGAAGTTCCTCATAGCCGGCGTAAAAGTTACCGATGGCGAGTTCAGCGGCTGTCCGGCGCGCTCTTTCGAAAGACCGTGAGGCGATTGCCGTGACTTCCGCCGTTTCAGTCAGCTCAAGCCCTTTTACAAAGCGGGGAACAATCGAGGCGCAGGAAAGAATTCCGAATCTGATGATATTGCCCATAATATGTATTCTCCGTGAAATCTTCTGAACTTATTCTAGCGGAAGGCGGACGGAACTGCACGCAGGCTGACCGCGCCGAGGCCTCTATGCCGAAAAAATGAACGGTTTCCGGTATGATTTTTCTTAATTCAATCCAAAGTTGTAGTATGATTTTAGTGAACTTATTCGTTCCGATATAATCCATATACAAATTAAGGAGAAGGGTAAAAATGAAAACAATTACTTACGAAATCACCAATCCACTCGGAATGCACGCACGTCCGGCCGCTTTCGTCGCGCAGGCATGTGTAGCGCTGCCTTCACAGATCACCATCAAGTGCGGCAACAAAGTCGCCAACGGTGACAACGTCCTGCAGATCCTCGCCCTCGATGCCCAGCAGGGTTCCGTTCTCGAAATCTCCGCTGAAGGCGGCGATGAAGACGCAGCTCTGGCCACAATCAAAGATGAACTCGATCACAGACTGAAGAGATATGAGGAAGTTCCCGTTCTCAAGATCGCGTTCTTCGGCGCAAAAGACTACGACCGTATCTTCTTCAGCGAACTGGCAAGTGACGTCGGTGAAGGCGCATACAACTGTGATATCAAGTACTTCAATGCACGTCTGACTCCTGAAACAGCAGGCCTGGCAAAGGGCTTCGACGCTGTATGTATCTTCGTTAATGACGAGTGCCCGAGAGTCGCTGTTGAAAAACTGCATGAGTGCGGTGTCAAGCTCATCCTTCTCAGATGTGCGGGCTTCAACAACGTTGACCTGCAGGCAGCCAAGGAATGCGGCATCAGAGTCGCACGTGTTCCGGCTTACTCACCTTACGCAGTCGCTGAACATGCAATCACACTGGCAATGACCTGCAACCGCCGTATGCACAAGGCTGTCAACAAGGTTAAGGACAACAACTTCGCCCTGAGCGGACTGCTCGGTGTCGACCTCCACAACAAAGTTGCCGGCATCATGGGCACAGGCAAGATCGGTCAGTGCATGGCCAACATCTGCAAGGGCTTCGGCATGACAGTTCTGGGCTGGGACGCTTTCCCGAACCAGAAGCTCGTTGAATCCGGCCTGCTCACTTATGTCGACAAGGACGAACTCCTCGCCAAGGCAGACCTGATCTCCCTGCACGCACCGCTGATTATGGGCCCGAACGGCACATATCATATGATCGACGCTGAAGCGATCTCCAAGATGAAGGATACAGCGATCCTCATCAACACAGCACGCGGCGGCCTCATCGACACAGAAGCTCTGATCGAAGCTCTGAAGAACGGCAAGTTCCACGCAGTCGGTCTTGACGTATACGAAGGCGAAGACGCCAACGTTTACACAGACCACTCCGATGACTTCCTGGTCAATGACATTACAGCTAGACTGACAATGTTCCCGAACGTTGTCCTGACATCCCACCAGGCATTCTTCACAAGAGAAGCTCTGCAGGCAATCGCAGCCGTTACTCTTGAAAATGCCCGTAACTTCAACCAGGGCGTTGACCTCGGCGCTGCAGAGTGCAAGGCTTAATTCCCGCAATTCACTGAATCACACAGGACTTCCGGAGAAATCCGGAAGTCTTTTTTCTGTCTGAAGAATAAAAACGGCTGCTCATACGGCAGCCGTCATCATTCACCAGACATTTCCCAGTCTGACATTTTTCAGATACTGTGAAGCTGTATCCCTTAAGCGGCACAGCGTTTCTTTTTCAGTGGGAGGAATTGTATAGCGGTACCGCGGAAAATACCTGCTTAAATGGAGAATGATGTTTTCATCCAGCGAAGCCAGCCACTCCGCTTCCTTCGCGATGAATTCATCCGAATCATTCTTTGTCGGCACAACCAGGGTGGTGATTTCCACATGTGTTCTGTCTGCGCAGTAAGCGATGGTTTTCTTCACCGTTTCATAATCGCCGCCAAGCTCTTTATAGAAGACTTCATCACCTTTGAGATCGATGTTCATCGCGTCGATATACGGAATGAGCTTTTCAATAACAGGCATGTTCACGCATCCGTTTGTGACAAGGACTGTTTTGAGATTGTTTTTTCTGAACAGCTTCGCGGTTTCCAGAACATACTCAAAACTGATCAGGGGCTCATTGTAGGTAAAAGCGATGCCGATGCTTTCGGGATGGTCTTTGGCGATATCCAGAAGATCTTCAGGCATGAACTCCACTGTCCTGACGTCGTCATGCCGGGAGATTTCATGATTCTGGCAGAAAGGGCAGAGGAGGTTGCAGCCGAAGGAACCGGCGGAAAGGATATAGGATCCCGGATAAAAGCCGGCCAGCGGTTTCTTCTCAATCGGATCGATGGCCAGGGAAGTGAGCTTTCCGTAATTGCGGCAGACATTGTTTCCCGATTCATTGGCTCTGGCTTTGCATAAACCGGTCTTCCCTTCTTCAATGTGACAGTGATGAGGACAGATCTCACAGATGATCTCAGACATGGCGGATCACCTCGAAGCGCTCCAGCTCAAGATTTTCATCATCCAGATCGATATTGCCCTTGGAACAGGCGATTTCGATCTGCTGATCAACGCTGTCCACACCTTCCAGATCCGGAAGGAGAAGTCCGCGCTTATAGCCGCTGGTGCAGATGACGCCGTATCTCTTCACATCCAGCTGTGATTTATCTCTGATCTTTTCCGGTTTTCCGAGTACATCGACATTGATTTCAAGGAAAGGCAGTTCTTCTTCCGTGACGGAATTGAACCGCGGGTCTCTTGAGCAGGCGCTGATCCCGTTGGCGATGATCTCTTCGGCCAGTGACTTCTTCGTGGCTGAAATGGTGCCGATGCACCCACGCAGGGAGCCGTATTTGTGAATCGACACAAAGCATCCCGCCCTCTGTGTGAGCATTTCTTCGGGAAGTCCTTCGGGAACTTTCATGACAAGGCCTGTTTTCACATAATACGAAACCGACTGTCTGGCCAGCTGCACATAAGGATCGGAAACAGCCGCCATCTCTTCGATCTGCTTCTTTTCTTCCTCCTCGTATTGGTCAAGGAAATGCCTTGAACTGTCTTCCTCCCCGATGTCATATGTGATGATGCCGTAGCCCACGCCGAATGTGGCTTCGTGGGAAAGCACATGGGGCGTCACATGGATGCCGTCGAGGATCCCGGCCATGATGACAAAGGATCTGTGACCGCATTCCATACAGGCGTCAAGGAAGGAGGGGGAGTAGCGGAAGAGCGCTTTGAAATCCGCGTTTCCCATGTCCTTCATGATTCTTTCATCATAGGCGGGACCTTCCGGCTTATAGCCATAGGGACCGTCCTCTTTCTGGCAATGGGCCAGATCGCCGCTGCCGATCACGGCAATCCTGCGGTTCAATTGATCCGAAGCTTTCCGGATATACTGCCCCAGCCTGTAGTGCATCGGCAGAGAGAGTCCCGAAAGACCGATTCTGACCAGCTTGTAATCTTTTGCGAACTGATCCAGGAAATATAACGGCACCATCGTGCCATGGTCCAGTTCTTTGTCGCGGTCATATTCCGTGCCGGCGGAAAAACCGTCTTCCTCAAACATGTGATCCAGAAGTCCGGTCAGCTCCGTGTCATATTCTTTGTCAAACTTCACGCCGGAAGCGCGGAAGCGGGCCATTGAACCGGAAGCTCTTTTCCCGGAAGACACATTGAACCAGTCCCTGTACATAACGGCGTGGGGCGAAAGCACAATAACCGTTTCCGGTTTCGCGTCCGCAATTTCCTTCATCGCGGTTTTGTAAGCATTCAGTGTGGCGCTGATTTTTTCTTCCTCTCCTCTGCCGACTTCATGGAGGGCAATCGGGGGATGGGGAACCATTACGGCTTTGACAATCATGTTGGTGATCCTTTCTTCTGATCATGCCGATCAGATTTCAAAATACTTGAATTCTTTGAAAATCGGAGTATGATAACAAACTGCACACACCAAGGAGGTTACTGAAAATGGCATATATCACATTTGCTTTATTCATGATGATGCAGTACGCAGTCCTTCATCTGACACTCGCGTATTCGATGAATTATGGCAAGCTCAGCACAAAGAACTGAGCCTTAAAAACAGAAAGTATTCCAGGCGGCCCGGCAATCATACGATGCCCGGCTGACCTGCGCAGCTTCTTTTTTATTCTTAAACACAACGCCGGCCGCTGTAAAGACACAGCAGCCGGCATTTTTCAGATTTCCTGTCTTCCGAGCAGTTCGTCCAGAGTATGGCCGTAGTCGGGAATGAAGGTTTCGATAAAATCCTTTAAAGGAGCGAAGGAGGGGATCATTTCCTCCAGCGCTTTTCTGGTGGAAACGGCGGCAGTGGTGAATTCACGGTTGCCGGCGTTTTCCTCTTCCATGCACTTGATCAGGGCGGAAAGCTTGTCGGCCGCTTTGACGGCAGTCCTCAGTTCCTCATCATTTTCATTGAGGATGTCTGTATAGACTTCCCTGAGGTCTTCCGGCAGCTGCATTAACAGCTCCGACACAGCCACTTTTTCAACCTGGCGGTAGGCATTTTCGATTTCACTGTTGAAATATTTGACCGGGGTGGGCAGGTCGCCGGTGATGATTTCCGGGGCGTCATGATACATCGCCATGACCGCCGCTTTGTCGGCGTTGAGGTTCATGCCGTAGCGCAGATTGCCGATGGTGCATAAGGCGTGGGCGATCATCGCCACCTCGAGGGAATGCTCACTGAGGTTTTCGACTCTTGAATTGCGCATCAGCGCCCAGCGGTCGATATATTTCATCCGTGAAACTGTCGCGAAAAACGGTGAATGTTCCATAATTTCTTATTTTGCCTGCTCAGGCATCACTTTGAAGGAAATTGCTTTGTCGAAGAACTGGGTGAACGGTCCCAGGCACAGTGCGCATAACAGTGTGCCGATGCCGATCAGGCCGCCCATGATCCATGCCGCAAAAGCACAGCAGGAATCGGTGAAGATGCGGCAGGCGAAATACGGGAAGTGCAGGTGGTCTCTTAAGCCGAGCGCCAGATAGTCATACGGCCCGACGCCGAGATCTGCTGTCTGATAAAGCGAGATGCCCAGGGAAATGACAATGACCGCCGGCACAAGCCAGATCAGTCTTACGGCAAGGGAAGCGGGATTTCCGAAGGCACCGTTGATGAGCTTGAAGAAGAAATCAACAATGTATCCCAGCAGGACGCCGTTGAGGATTGTGCCGATGTTGATATACTTTCTGCCCCAGATCAGGGGGAAGATCAGGTAGATGCAGTTCATCATCACGGTGACGGTTCCCAGGGAAATGCCGGTTTTTTCCGAGATTGTGATATTGAGGGCGGTGAAAGCGTCATTGCCGCAGGCGGACTGTTTGAACAGAGCACAGCCCAGACCGATGATGATGACGCCGAGGAAGCACCAGATAATGCGTTTTGTTTTTGTATTCATGTTTGTGACTCCTTATTCATAAATAATCTACCACATGCAGACAGAAAGGAGGAAAGAAAAAGGGCTCTCTAAAGACGCGAGAGCCAGCTGATCAGTTTTGAAAGCCATGTGTCGGGCTGCGGTTTCGCATTGCCATAGGCCATGACCTGCACATTGACTTCAGGACCGTCCAGGTGCACCAGCATGTAGGAAGGCGGGGAACCGTCGCGGTTATGAAGAATGGAGCCCGGATTGAGCAGGCGGACGCCTTCGCACATTTCATCATGGATGGTATGGACATGACCGAAGAAGACAAGATCACAGTTTTTCGCGATGGCCCGTTTTGCCATCGTATTGTAATGGTAATAGGAGATGAAATCCATATGGCCATGGCAGATGTAGATCCGGTGGCCGCCGGCTTCGAGAATCTGCTGATCAGGAACAGAGGTGCCGTATTGAAAGTCATTGTTGCCGCAGACACAGATAAAGCCGTCCATTTTTTCAGCCGGCATAATCGAATCTCCGCAATGGACGAAGTAATCATAATCAGCGTAGGTTTCCCTGAGCCATTTCAGGGATTCTTCATCGCCGTGGTTGTCTGAGACAAGGACAATTCTGACTTCACTCATATCAGGTTTTCTCTTCTGAGGATTTTCGGAAGCTGTTCTTTCGGTGTGCGCTGCCTTAGAAGCTCAAGCAGCCGTTTATAAACAGGGGTGCTGTATTCAAAGAAAGAGTACAGACCTTCGCAGAGGTAATTCTCATGACCCGGCAGGAACCTGTCCTTGGGACAGCCGCCATGGCAGTAAGAAAGATAAGGACACTGCCGGCATTTTTCACTTAACCCGTCCCGCTTGCTGTTTCCGAAGTCTCTCTGCTTCTTTGACATCAAAGCTTCATCAAGCGGGGTATTCGTCACATTGCCCAGCAGGTGTTCATGGGCGACAAAGTGATCGCAGGAATAAATCCCGCCGTCTGCTTCAATGACCAGCGCCTGCCCGCATGTTTCCTTCAGCCAGCACAATCCCGCTTCAGCGCCGTTATGGACATTGAGCAGCTCAGCGAACATCTGCACATCATTGGTCATGAAATCCTTGCTGAGCCAGAGGCGGAACAGTTCGATGAGGAACTTCCCATAAGAATCTGAATGAACGGATTCTCCGGAAACACTGCCGTCTTCATCGTGGTTGACGATCGGGATGAACTGCACCCAGCCGGTATGAAGTCTTTTCAGGCTGTTGTACACCTGATAGGCATTCTGCGCGGTTTCTTCCGTGACCGTGCATAAAAGATCAGGCCGGACGCCGTGTTTCTGAAGAAGAGCGATGTTCTTCCTGATTCTTTCATAGGTGGGATTGCCCGATGCGTCATGACGGTATGTATCGTGAATGATTCTTGTGCCGTCGATGGAGATTCCCACATCAAAATGATTTTCCGCAAGAAAGCGGCACCACTCTTCATTCAGTCCAAGGCCGTTGGTCTGCAGGTTGTTCCAGCATTCAAAACCTTCGGGAAGATATTTCTTCTGCAGTTCCACCGCTTTTTTATAGAAATCAAGGCCTCTGAGCGTCGGCTCGCCGCCATGCCAGACAAAGGAAAGCACCGGATAAGAGGCAGCCTTTGCGTAAGAGAGGATCACCTGTTCCAGCACCTCTTCACTCATGAAGCGGCTGCCGCTTTCCGGATTATCGATATAGTAGCAGTACTGACAGCGCATATTGCAGGAGGAACCTGCCGGCTTGACCATCAGGGCGAAGGGAAGAACTTCACTCATCGCAGGTATTTCTCAAAGAAGGCAAAGACCTTTTCCTGCGAGTCCATCGCCGCTTCCTGCCGGTACATCGGTTTGTCATAATACCAGATGCCGTGTCCTGCCCCGTCATAGCGGTGGAACTCATATTCCTTGCCGAGTTCCTTCAGTTTTTCTTCAAGGATGTTCACTTCTTCAGGTCCGGGATGTCTGTCGTCATTGCCGAAGATGCCGATCAGAGGGCAGCTGAGGTTTTCGGCGAAATCAAACGGCGCTTTCGGTCTGGCCGGGCTGAGCTCTTCCTCTTTCTGGATGACGCCGCCGCCCCATAAGTCGGCTGCCGCGTCAATGCCTTCGAGCGTGCACGCGGCTAAGAATGTGTGTCTGCCGCCGGAGCACATGCCGATGACGCCTGTCTTTCCGTTGGAGATGGGCTGTGATTTCACAAAATCGATGGAAGCCTGCACATCGCCCATAACGGTTTCATCCTTCGCCCCGCCTTCTTCTCTGGCTTTCTTAGCCACATCGGCAGGTTTTCCGCTGCCGAAGCGGGCGTAGATATTGGGACAGATCACCGCGTAATTGTGTTCGGTGAATCTTCTGGCGGCTTCCCGGCAGTATTCGTCCCAGCCGGGCATGTGGGGAATCAGGACAAGAGTGGGACAGTTCTGTACATTGAGCGGACGGGAATAATACGCGTTGATGGTGTCGCCGTTATACCCTTTCAGGGAAACGGTCTCGGCGATCATGCCGCCATAGGAGGCGGTGTCAAAATCATTCCACATATGATCATTCCTTTCATGTCTTGTTAACGAAATATTAACATGAAAAGTGTGTGAGACTGTCCATAATGATGCTGTGTCTGAGCGGTTGTCTGCTAAAATAAAAAGGAACGGAGAATAACGCAATGAAATTACATCATCTGATCAAAGCCGTACTGGTTTTTTCTGTGGGAGCAGGCTGTCTGTTTTTGAACGGATGCGCAAAACAGGCGGAGGTAAGCGCGCCTGTCTATACACAGATCACCGCTGAAGAAGCCAAAGAAAAAATGGATTCCCTTGATTCTTATTTGATTGTCGATGTCAGAACCCGCCAGGAATTCCAGTCCGAAGGCCATATTCCCGGCGCTGTCTGTGTGCCGGTGGAAACCATCGAAGTGGAAGCGCCCGCCTATCTTCCTGACACGGACCAGGTTCTTCTTGTCTACTGCCGCAGCGGCAACCGCTCAAAGCAGGCGGCGGAGAAACTCGTGAACATGGGCTACACCAATGTCTTTGAGTTCGGCGGCATCAATGACTGGCCATACGAAACAGTCATTGAAGAAGAGAAAGAAATCCCCGTGAATTACACCCTTGTTCTGGGAGATACTGAGCCGGGCGACACCTATGGCGTGACGCTGGAGGTGACCGGCTATCATGACATGATTCTGGAATCCACGATCACCAACAACTCCGGCGATGTTTATTCCTATGGCAATCCTTATTCCCTGCAGATCTTTGAGGATGAGGAATGGAAGGATATGGAATGGACGGAAGAGCCTGTCTGGACCATGATCGCCTATGAACTGGCAAACGGTGAGTCCGCATCCCAGAGCAGCTACCTCACAATGATCAAAGACCTGCGCCCCGGAACATATAAGCTGATCATCGGTGAACTGGAAGCGCAGTTTGAACTGCTGCGCAAGGAGTAGAACATGAGCAGGATCTTGCTGGTGCATACCGGCGGCACAATCGGAATGGTCAGAAGCGAAAGCGGCTACCACCCGGAAGGGGACAGCTTCCGCAAAGCGGTCTTTCATATGGATTCCCTGAAGAAAGCGGACATGCCGGAATGGGATTTCATGGAAACCGAAGTTCTTCTGGATTCAAGCCGGATGAATGTTTCCGACTGGAACCTGATCGGCTCCATCATAGCGGACAATTATACAAAATATGACGGCTTCGTGATCCTGCACGGCACCGATACCATGGCCTATACCGCTTCCGCTCTTTCCTTTATGTTAAAGGGACTGAACAAGCCGGTGATCCTGACCGGATCGCAGATTCCCTTATGCGAAACAAGAAGCGACGGCCGTGACAACCTCATCACTTCGATGATGATTGCCGGCGAGGGCAAGGTCAGGGAAGTCTGCATCTATTTCGGTTCTCTTCTTTTAAGAGGAAACAGGGCAACAAAATATTCCGCCGACGGCATGCAGGCGTTTGTGTCGCCGAACTATCCGCCCCTGGCAACGGCGGGAATCTCGATTCAGTACAACGAATCCGCCTTCCTGCGCCACCGCAGTGAAAAATTCGAATGCAGGCAGTTTACCGACGTGCCGATCGGGGTTCTGAAAATCTTCCCCGGCATCCGCTTTGACCTGTTTGAGTCCATCATCTCCGACAAGCTCAAAGGCATCGTTCTGGAAACCTTCGGCTCCGGCAATATGCCGGATGACGGCAATCTTCTGCCCATTCTGGAAAAAGCCAGACAGAACGGAACAGTCGTGACAGTCTGCTCACAATGCCCGCAGGCAACCGTGGACATGAGCACTTACGAAGCCGGCAGCGCGCTTCAGAAAGCCGGCGCCGCCTGCGGCCGTGACATGACAACAGAGGCGGCAGTCGCCAAGCTGTATTATCTTTTCTCAGTTTACAGCAGCGCCGAACAGGTCAAGTTCAATCTCGAACGCGATATCCGGGGAGAACTCAGCCAGAAGTTTGAACTTTAATCAGGAACAGGGACTGCTTTGACAGTTCCTTTTCTCAGACTTATAGTTAGAGATATCTAACCAAGAGAGGAAACAGACATGAAAATCTGGAATCTGTACGCGCCGCTGTACGAAACAGCCATGAAGCCGGATCAGAAGCTTTACGACGAAGTGGCGGAACTGATCAGAAAGAGAATCAGGGGAAAGGAGGTTCTGGAGCTTGCCTGCGGTCCCGGCAATCTTTCCATGATGATCGCCTCCGCCGCAAAGAAACTCACAGCCACCGATTACGCCGAAAGAATGATTGCCCAGGCAAAGAAGAAAGACAATCCTTTCAATATTTCCTTTGAACAGGCGGACGCCATGAATCTTCCATATAAAGACGGAAGCTTTGACGCTGTCGTGATAGCCAACGCCCTGCATATTGTTCCGGAACCGGAAAAAGTTCTTGAAGAAATCCGGAGGGTATTAAAACCGGGAGGAATCCTCATCGCTCCGAATTTCGTTGAACATGAAAAAGGAAAGGTGAGCAGAGCCTGGACAGCGCTGCTCAAAACAGCCGGCGTGAAGTTTGCCCATGAGTGGACCGCACAGCAGTACTATGAGTTTCTTGAAAAGAACGGGTGGGGGATCACATTCCGGAAGGAAATCCCGGCAAGGAATCTTCTGGCATATGCGGAAGCGGAACACGAAAACAGCTGAATTATGATCATTGCGGATGGAACTGCCATCCGCATTTTTAAGATCACGCAATGACTATTGACATGCATATCCTACAAATGTAGGATGAATGTAGAAACATACTACACTTGTAGGAGGTTCACCATGAAACTGACTGACGCTGAATGGGATGTCATGTGCGTCTTATGGGATCTGCAACAATGCGGTCTCAAAGAAATCACCATGGCGCTCGATGAAAAAAGAAAATGGTCAAAAAACACTGTTCACACATACCTGACGCGGATGGCGGACAAAGGCCTTGTGGCGATAGATCACAGTTCCTCAAAGCCTTACAGCGCCGCCCTCAGCCGCAGTGAATGCGAGAAGAATGAGCGCGCTGATCTGCTGCACAGGATTTATGAAGGAAACATGTCTTCGCTGA
>CACYNH010000027.1 GCA_902775735.1 uncultured Erysipelotrichaceae bacterium | reverse complement strand
CATCCATATATGTGTCTGCCGAATAGCCGTAACTGGACACCTTCACACCAAGATATACATTTACAGGATATGCAAAGTCTTGTTCATGAATTTCTGGAAAAAACTCCAATATGAATCTGTCTGCTTCGATTCTGTACATTTTCTACCCCAGGTACTCCGAAACTCTCCCATTCAATGAAAAAGGCGAGATCTCTGTCCCGCCAATTATCACGTTATTCCTTATCAGCATTACCTCCATAATAACGGACATTATCAGTTCATAAATATAAAAAGATATTGATCCCATACTGCTTTACAGCAATATCTGTTCAGATATCTTTTCCTGTCCCAATTCTGTTTTAGAGTTTATTCTGTTCCCCGTCCAAATATAAAGGATCCATATACTCATTGAGTTTGCTGTTGGTATATTCCGCCTTCTTTTTGGATACCAAGCGGTCGACATCGCTTTTGATTGCCAGCATCTCGTCCACAATATCTTCCGGACGCTTCGGCTTTGCGCTTCTCAGATATCCGCACATCCGCATTATCATTTTCTCGCTGTGCAGCTCATTCCCAATGGCAATCCCGAACTCCCGGGGATAGCCCATCTGTTCCAGGATCCTGATCAGATCCTGCATTGCATCATTCCCGGCCATAATCACCTCAGAACAGCAGATTCACCAGCAGCGAGCATGTCAGAATCGCTACTGCCGGCGGATCGATCAGCGCGCCGTTGCCCATGTTGAAGAAACCGCCGAATACCATGAAGATCACCTGGGCAAGCACGCCGAAGAGTACGCCGATCCAGATATTTCCGGTGAATACCGCAGCATATCCGGCTGCCATTGTAATCTGATGGGTTGTCGGGAATGTATCCGTTCTCGGAAACAGCTGCAGGATCAGCAGTGCCGCACTCATCATGAAACCGACGGTATTGATTCCTGTTTTTACAGCAAAGAATGCGGTCACCGCAGCGCCCAATGCCGCCAGGGAAAGATTCCATACCCAGCGTTTCGGATCGGATAATACACGCACTGCATCCCGGTTGTACCACCTGCGGTTATGCCAGATCAGTCTCGATATTACGCCGACAGTAACAACCATGCATGCTCCGGCGTCGCCCGGGAAGTTCTTTGCACTGAGATATGTCAGTCCCAGATATCCGAACGCTCCGGTCAATGCACCGACAAGCAGAACAGCGGGATCGTGAGTGAATGCCAGGCTGCGGTCGGTATCCCAGGCACGTATGTCATACCGCTTTGAAGCAAAGGCGGTTGCCGGAACGGCACCGTTGAACATAATGCACGGCACAAACATCAGATTGGCAAGATAGGTATTGTAAAATGTCATGTCATGACCCGCACTTGCAAGTACCGTCTGAACAATCAGCACAAAGCCGTAAAGTATAAAAGCTTCCATACCGCCGATCAGCGTACCCAGTGCTCCTGCGCCGGCCGCAAGTACCAGTAAAACCGGATTAAACATCATTTCTTCAAAAATCTCCTGATATAAGTATTATCTCATACTTACAGAAAGAATTACGTATTCCTTTCACAATGATCTCTTTCATTTAAAGGCATACAAGAATTATGAAGTATAATGCATCTACATTCTGCCATCCCAAACAGGCAGTAAGATTTGCCTGGGGATCAAGATCGATCAATAACACTTTCTTACCGGCTTTCGCCAAGCCGATACCTAAGTGCTCTGTGGTTGTGGTCTTGCCGACGCCGCCTTTCTGGTTGGCTACGGCAATGACCTTACACTTTGATTGCATAAATATAAAAAATCTCCTTTCCACATGGCTTTATGGCTAATCAGGATGCAGCCAACCATTGACTTTGCAGTAAAATCTTCATGAAGAAAAATAAATGCCAACACCAGAGTAATAACTACGGACAGCTTATCTATCGGTACAACTTTGGAAGCATCTCCCATCTGCAATGCCTTGTAATAGCATAACCATGAAGCTCCCGTTGCCAGACCGGAAAGGATCAGGAAAATCCAGCTTTTCTGACTGATTGATCTGATACCGCCCTGCTGATGCGTAATAAATACCATTCCCCATGCCATGATAACAACGACCATTGTGCGGATAGCAGTAGCAAGATTTGATCCGACACCTTCAATTCCGACTTTTGCCAGTATTGATGTCAGTGCGGCAAAGAATGCTGAACCAAGTGCTAACCAAAACCACATAGCTATACCCCCTACAAATCTCGATTTGTTTATCTCTTTCTATTCAGGATCGCTGCTTCCGCTTCTTCTCTGGAAGGGTAGATCCTGGATTCTCTTACTTTGATGCCTCCGCCGTTTTCAAAGCGGATCGTGTAGAAACCACCGGAGTACTTCAGAACGGTTGCTTCCTTGATCAGGTTCTTATTTCCTCCGGTCAGAAAGACTTTCTGTCCGGGTTGATATTTACCGTTCATCACGCACCTCCCTGGAATCATTATACAGTCTTAAGAAGCCGTAGAGTACCGCTCATCTGACTGTATGTACTGAAGAGAAAAGATCCCGATTCATCACTGAAACAGGATCTTCGTTGTTTATAGAATGAGTGCCGTTATCTTCGCTCAATGCCCAGTAAGTTGTTACAAGTTCTTATAACTTATTGTCAAATTGGGGCCAAATTGGGCCTGCGTGGGGTATTTTGTCATCCGAAATGTGCAAAATCCTTACGTTTTCCTTCATATAACTCGTTATAACTTCTTACAGCTTGTTACGGCGTAGACTTACGTAGATTAATCGTTGCCTCTCTGTTTCATCGTCGGGAACAACAGGACATCTCTGATGGAATCAACACCGCATAATAACATGACAAGTCTGTCGATGCCGATACCGATGCCGCCGGTCGGAGGCATGCCGTACTCAAGTGCTTCGACGTAGTCTTCGTCCATTTCGGATGCTTCATCATCACCCAGTGCCTTGGCCGCCAGCTGTGCCTCGAATCTCTGCTTCTGGTCAATCGGATCATTGAGTTCTGTAAAGGCGTTGTCGAATTCGCAGCCGCAGATCTCAAGTTCGAATCTCTGGGTGAAGCGGGGATCCTTCGGATCTTTCTTGGCAAGAGGGGAGATCTCGATCGGATGGCCGTAGACGAATGTCGGCTGGATGATCTTGTCTTCGCAGAACTGATCGAAGAAGAGGGAAATGATATGGCCGACTGTGTGCTGGTGGGGAGCTACCTCAACGCCATGCTGTTTTGCCAGCTCAAGCGCTTCCTCAACGCTCATTTCACCATGGAAATCAACGCCGGTGACTTCCTGGACGGCGTCGACCATGTTCCATCTCTTGTACGGAGCCTTGAGGGAAACGGTGTGGCCCATGAATTCGAAGTCAGTCTTTCCGAAAACGGTTGTGGCGACATATTCGAAAAGCTCTTCATTCAGCTTCATCATGCCTTCCAGATCGGTATAGGCGACATAGGCTTCCATTGTTGTGAATTCAGGGTTGTGCTTGAGGTCCATGCCTTCGTTTCTGAAGATTCTGCCGATTTCATAAACGCCTTCCAGGCCGCCGACGATCAGTCTCTTGAGCGCGAGCTCAGTCGCGATTCTCAGATAGAAGTCCTTGTCCAGGGCGTTGTGGTGGGTCACAAACGGACGGGCGCTGGCGCCGCCGAGAATCGGCTGCAGGATTGGTGTTTCGACTTCGATATAGCCCTTGGAATCCATCCAGTTCTGGATCGCGCGGATAATGCGCGGTCTGAGAATCGCGATCTCTCTGGATTTGTCGTTCATGATGAGATCGAGATATCTTCTTCTGTAGCGCTCTTCCTTGTCGGTAAGACCATGGAACTTTTCGGGAAGGGGACGCAGGGCTTTGGTCAGATGTGTGTATTCATGCACTTCAACGGACAGCTCGCCTGTCTGTGTCTTGATGACTTTTCCCCTGACGCCGATGATGTCGCCAAGATCGCTTGTCTTGAAAAGATCATAGATTTCATCGCCGACGATTCTCTGGTTGATGACAATCTGGATTCTGCCGTCCCTGTCAAGCAGGTGGACAAAGCCGAGCTTGCCCATTCTTCTTTTGGACATGATTCTGCCGGCAATCGAAACTTCAGCGTTTTCCTCATTGAGTTCTTCCGCGGTTTTGCCGCCGTAAAGAGCGAAGAGCTGTGAAGACTTGTGGGTTCTTTCAAACGCCTGGCCGAAGGGGTCGATTCCTTTTTCACGCAGGTCGTTCATTTTCGAGACGCGGGCAGCCTGCTGGTCGTTCATCAGAGCGTCCTCAACGGTGTCTTTAACCTGTTTGACGACCTTGTTCTTCTTCGCTTCCGCTTCCTGTCTTTTTGCCGCAAGCTCGGGATGAGCCGCTTCAAAGGCTTTTCTGCGTTCTTCCTTGAGACGCTGCTTTTCTTCCTTGGTAAGTTCTGCCATGTCTTTTCCTCCTGAAAATATAAAAACTCTCCTCCATAGGGACGAGAGCTTGTTCGTGGTACCACCCTAATTCACAGTATGCATTCCATACTGCCTCATTGTTCCGCTAACGCCGGTAAGCGGCATAAGCTCGGGAGGCCTTACTGAAATACGCTCTTCCGGTTCTGCTCTCAGCACATCAGAACTCTCTGTGCGGCGCCCCGTATTTCCTTTCTCCGTCTTCGCTTTTGCGGCTATATTCTAACATTTATTTCGCTTTGGTCAACAAAAGAAAAGCCGCAGCGTCCGCCGCGGCAATGTGTTTCACTCAGTCGTCGTAATGACGGGGAAGTCTGTTCGGATCTTTCTTCAGCATGTTGTTGACAATGATGCCGAGGATCAGCGAGCAGGCTACGGAAGTGATGGTGATCTTTCCGAATGTCAGGGACAGACCGCCGATGCCGGAGATCAGGATTGTGGAGACAACATAGAGGTTCTTGTTGACGTCCAGATCCAGACGCTGGATCATCTTCAGACCGGATACGGCGATGAATCCGTACAGCGCCATGCATACGCCGCCCATGACACAGGAGGGGATGGAGGAGATGAAGGCGATAAACGGAGAGATGAAGGAGATGATGATGCATTCGATTGCCGCGCAGATGATTGTGGCAACGGAAGCGTTTCTTGTGATCGCGACGCAGGCAACGGATTCACCGTAAGTTGTGTTGGGACAGCCGCCGAAGAAGGCGCCGACGATGGAACCCACGCCATCGCCGAGCAGTGTCTTGTCAAGACCCGGATCGGAAAGAAGATCTCTGCCGATAACGGAGGAGATGTTCTTGTGGTCGGCGATATGTTCCGCAAAGACGACCAGGGCAACCGGAATATAAGCTGCCGCGATGGTGGCGATGTAGCCGCCGTCGATTTCGGAGAAACCGGCGATACCCTTGACGAAGGTGAAATCAGGAAGAGCGAAGAATGTCTTCAGTGAGACGCCGCCCTCAGTCAGAGCCGCGAAGGAAGCGAAGCTGACAATCTGCATGGCCGCGTTTCCGGTGGCGTTTCCGATCAGGGTCAGCACCAGGGCGACAGCATAGCCGGCCAGGATGCCGATAATGAACGGAATGAGCCTGAATGTCTTCTTGCCGTATGTGCTGACGAGCATGGTTGTGAACAGGGCAACCAGACCGCACAGGACAGCCCACTGTGTGGCTTCGCCTGTGGCGGAGCTTGTCTGCAGATCGCCGACCGCGTTGCCGGCCAGGGAAAGACCGATAATCGCGACTGTCGGACCGATGACGACCGGCGGCATGAGCTTGTTGACCCATTCAACGCCGACCTTATTGATCACAAGAGCGAAAATGACATATACAAGTCCGGCGAAAGCGGCGCCGATAATCAGGCCTGCGAAGCCTGCGTTGGCGGAAACAGCTCCGGCAAAGGCTGCCGACATGGAACCGATGAACGCGAAGGAAGATCCCAGGAATACCGGGCTCTTGCGCCGGGTGAATGCTGTGTAGACGAGAGTACCGACGCCGGCTCCGAACAAAGCTGCTGCCGTGCTCATGCCGTTGCCGATAATCATCGGGACTGCGATGGTCGCCGCCATAATGGCAAGGACCTGCTGGAAAGCGAATACAATAAGCTGATTTAACTGCGGTTTGTCTTCAACATCAAAGACCAGTCTCATAATCTGATACCCCCTTTAATGCAAGATCATAGCTTTTGCCTGCACCTTTGTCCAGTAAAAATCCGCATGACAGCGCTTACAATTCAAGAATTCATTTTTCGTAAGAAAAAGACGGAATCACACAGGGTTCCGTCATCTTCCGTACATCGTGTTCAGATAGGCCACCAGCTGCTGGGCCGCCCCGTAAAGCGTGTAGCTGATGTCTGAATTATTGGAGGAAATACAGAAGGAAGCGTCTTCCGTAAATCCCATCAGATATGTGTGCACCCGGCCGTCAGGACATTCCGCCGAACCGGTTTTGGCGTAAACCATTCCATAGTCTTCGGTCAGCCCATAGCCCACCGCTGTTGAGTGCATGATTGTCTTCAGCCTGTCATCCACGTTTCTGTCGACACAGGTGGACAGCTTGCGGCGGATGTGGGTGTAAAGGGGCAGCCGGCCCAGCTTCACCGTGTCCACCAGATACGGCTGCATCATCACGCCGTTGTTGGCAATCGCCTGGCAGATGAGCGCTAAATGAAGCGGGGTGATCTCGGTGTTGCCCTGCCCGAAGGAGAGCTGGGCAATGTCCGCCGGCAGTCCCTTGCCGAAGTCGAGCACCGAGGAAACCCGGCACAGGAAGGGGATTTCAATGTCGGTGCCGATCATGAAATTCTCCGCCATCGCCTTGATTCTGTCTTTGCCGACCTTGTTGCCGAGGTTTGCAAAATAGCAGTTGACCGAATTGTTCAATGCGCCTTCAAGACCGATCTCGCCATACACATAATCGTTGTAGTTTCTGATCTCAAAGCCGTCGCCCTCTGCCACATAGGTGCCGGTGTCGTAATAGTCCAGGAAGCTTTCATCAAGCTCCTCATCCTCCATCATCTGCAGCGCTGCCGCCGCTGTGATGACCTTGAAGGTGGATCCGGGCGGATCATTTTCATAGGTTCCTCTGCGGAACTGCGAGCCTTCGACGTCCGAAAGCAGGAAGGTGTCGATATCGTTGACGTCATAGTTGATGGTGCTCTGCGATGCTAAGCACATGATGGCGCCGGAGTCATTGTCGATGACAATGACCGAGCCCTCCTTGCCGCCGAGGATCGAGCTCCAGGCGAAGTTCTGCAGGCCGCTGTCGGTGGTCAGCCGGACCGTCGCCCCGGTGTTGTGTTCATCGAGCGTGAACATCGTGTAGTCGTAAAGATTGCCTCTTAAGCCGAACCGGTTTTCCGAGGCCGAGGAAACCGTATAGTAGCCAAGCAGCCAGGCATAGCTGTAATTGAGAGGATAGGCGGCTTCCGCTTCCTCGCCGGGATTGGCCCCGCCCATGATCAGCGAGCCGCTTCTGTCCAGATAGCTGCCTTCGATCATGTAGCCTTCAATCGCCTGCATCGTGACCGAATTCTTCGTCGCTCTGCTTTCCGCCGAAATCCTCGGCATGATGAGGTATTTCCCGCTGAACACTGCTGTTAACAGCAGACAGCCCGCCGCCGCGGCCAGCTCCACCATCCGGATTCTTCTCTTTGCCACCTGATCATTCTTCATCGATGTCAAAAGAATCACCTCCTTCATAGCGCCTGCCGCCGTATTCACTCATGTGCAGCAGAAGACCGCAGAAGCAGAACACAATCGCCTGGTAGGTGCCGCCCCGGCTTAAAAAGGGGATCGGCAGACCGGCAAGGGGAATGATATTGCATGAGCCAAGGATGACCAGCATCGCCTGGCCGAACAGGAGCACCGTGACCCCGTAGATCACCACCGCGTCCGCTCTTGAATGCTTCAGAAGCTTTATCGAGAGTTCGGACCCGCTGATCATGATGATCACAAAGAACAGGATCACCGCAAACCCCATTAACATGCCCATACTGTTGATCAGGGCGATAAAGGCCATATCGCTTTCCACGACCGGGATCGCGTTGAAGTTGATACGGTTGCCGAAAAGACCGGCCACCCATAAAGCCTTCTTTCCCTGCAGCAGCTGATAGCCTGCCCCATAGGGGTCGCTGTAGATATTGGCGGTGACCGAAAAGCGCAGGTAGACCTTGCGCACAATCGGCCATAAAAGCGAAGTCAGGCTGTTGAGCGTCCCCGCCTCCGCCATCGGCCTTAATACCTTGTATAAGCCATAGCAGGATCCAAGGGCCGCGATTGTCACAGCCGCGACAGTGATCAGATACATTCTCTTCTTCCTGCCTCTTTCCATAAAGATGAACAGAATCGATACATGCAGGAAGTAGAGAATAAAGAAACTTCCCAGCTCATGGATCAATACCGATCCGACAAGATTCATCAGGAAAAAGATATTCGAAATCCAGAGCACCCTTGTTTCCGAGCGCGACTCCTTCGACGCAAACAGCGAACTGTAGAACAAAAGTGAAGCGACTTTCGAGGCGTCGGTCAGCTGCACCGTGATCGGGCCCACTTTCAGCCAGGCGGTGGTGCCCATGCCGTTGGGGTCATAGCCGAAAAAGTACAGGGCCAGATAGACCAGAGCCGCCAGCGCCATCGAGAAATAAACCGTGAAGGAATGGTTCAGCAGCTTCCGCAGCAGGTCATAGAATAAAATAAAGATGATCGCGACCGCGAAACCTGCCGCGTGTTTCACCGGATTGAAGATCGTGAAGGTGGTATAGACTTCATCGATCACCAGCTGGTTGGCAATGCCGATGACGCATAAAGAGGCGATCGCGGCAAACAGCTTCATATCGCCGTCGCGGTTGTAGACATACGTTCCGGTTAAGGCTGTCGCCAGCAGCATCGGCACCAGACAGTACAGATATGTCATGACCGCCGCCGGCGCCGTGAACCACACAAAAACCCCGAGCACAAACTCGAGTATGACCGGGATCACAATAAACCCGGCACCGGATTCATTTGACGCGGGTCTGACTGAAGTTTCTTCCTTTTCTTCTTCTTCAAAAAGTTCTTCTTCAGCTTCCGCGGGACTTTCTTTTCGTTTCAGGAACATAGCTCTTCCTTTCACTATTTAAAATATCATCCAAGTCAAGGGACGTTAAGTTAAGATCACTTCGGCGGTTCACAAATTAAAGAAAATGTAAGAAAATAATTGAAAGCAGGCAGACCATGAAAAAGAAAATCAAAGCGGTATTCGCCGATATCGACGGCACACTCTATTCCCATGGGACCGGATCCATTCCGTCTTCCGCCCATGAAGCCGTAAAAAGGGCAAGGGAAGAGGGAATCCTGGTCTTCGCCGCCACCGGCCGCCACATGCTGGAGATCGAGGATCTGCACATTCACATTGAGCTTGACGGCTGGATCACCCTCAACGGCGCTTTGTGCTTCAATGAACGTGAGGTCTACGCCTCTTATCCGCTTGATCACAAAGACCTTGAAGTCCTGCTTGAGACAATTGAACAGCATCCCTTTGCCTGCCAGTTTCTTGAAAAGGACGTCATGTATATCAATCTCATGGATGAAAGGGTGAAGAAATCCCTGGAATCCATCCACAGCCCGTATCCGGAAATCATTGATCCGCAAAGATGTCTGGATCAGAAGACATACATGCTGGTGCCATGGGTGGAGGATGAAATCTGGCAGAAGGCATATAATAAAATGACAGCGGTGAAATACACCCGCTGGAATGACCTGGCGCTTGACGCCATGTCCGTATATGCCGGCAAGAAGCAGGGCGTGCTTGACACATGCGCGTATTATGGCATTGATCCCGCAGAGACATGCGCCATCGGCGACGGTCCCAACGATCTGGACCTCTTTGAAGCCTGCGGGCTGAAGATCGCCATGGGCAACGCGGTCGGAGAACTCAGAAAATACGCTGACGTGACTGTCTCTGACATAGATGAAGACGGTTTTGCGGAAGCGTTTGAACAATATATCTTTTGAAGGGAGACTTTATGAAACAGTCATTCGGAACACTCAGCGATGGCAGGAAAGCTCATCTCTGGACGCTTGAAAATGAAAATGTGATGATGCAGGTCACCGACTTCGGCGCCGCCCTGGTCAGCTTAAAAGACAAAAAGACAGGCATTGACGCCGTGCAGGGCTTCGATGATGTGAAAGGCTACGAGGACACAAGAGGCATCTGCTTCGGCGCCTCGATCGGCCGCACCGCCAACCGGACCGCGAAGGGACGCTTCACGCTCAACGGAAAAGAGTATCAGCTCTTCATCAACAACAACGGCAACTCCCTCCATGGCGGCGAGTATGGCTTTGACAGGAAACTGTTTGACGGAAAGGAAGAAGGAAACAGCGTCGTCTTCACAAGGCTTTCTCCCGATGGCGAAGAGAACTATCCGGGAAATCTCGAAGTGAAGATCACCTATACGCTGCTTGACGACGGCGTCAGTATCGTCAGCGAAGGCACTCCCGACGCGGACACACTGTTCTCCTATACCAATCACGCCTACTTCAACCTGGCCCATTCGCAGACAATTCTTGATCACGAACTCATGATCCCGGCTGATCATTACGCTCTTTCCGATGAAAACGGCATGATGCGGGAAATCCCGGTGCCGGTTTCGGAAACTCCGTTTGATTTTCAGGAGTTCCGCCGCATTGGCGATAGAATAGATGAGGATGACGAACAGCTGCGCTTCGGCGCCGGCTATGATCACTGGTATCCGGTTAACGGCTCAGGCATGCGCACTGATGCGGTGCTGAGAAGTGAGCGTCTTGAACTGACAGTGGAAAGCGATTTCCCCGGCGTTCATATCTATACATCCAACTGGTTTACCGGCTGGAACGGCAAATACGGCGATTTCTACGGCAAGCGGTCCTCGATTGCACTGGAAGCCAGCTACCAGCCCAACGCCATCAACTATGAACAGGCTGAAAAGCCCATCGCAAAAGCAGGCGAAACACTGAAACATGAAATCAGATTCCGTCTTTCGCCGCGCTGAAACAGACAGGGAGGAAAAAACACATGAAACAATGGACAAGTGAAGAAAGATACAGACCCTTTAAAGAAGCAGACCGTGAGGAGCTCAAAGCCCTTCACGAAGAGATCTCGAAGTCAAAATGGCGCACCGATTACCATATCCAGACCGTGACCGGCCTGCTCAACGACCCCAACGGCTTCTCTTATTTCAACGGCAAATGGCATCTGTTCTACCAGTGGTTCCCGTTCGGAGCCATCCATGGCATGAAGCACTGGTACCATGTCACAAGTGAAGACCTGGTTCACTGGAAGAACGAAGGTCTTGGCCTGAAGCCGGAGCTTTTAACTGAAAACTATGGCTGCTACAGCGGCTCCGCGCTGCCGGAAGACGATACCCTCTGGCTGGCCTATACCGGCAACAGCAAGGATTTCGACCTTGTCCGCCATCCTTATCAGCTGATGGCAAAAATGGATAAGGACGGAAAGATCACCAAGCTTGAAAAGCCGGTGATCAATCCGAGACCTGAATATACCGAGCATCAGAGAGACCCCAAGCTCTTTAAGCTCAACGGGAAATACTACATCCTCGAAGGTGCCCAGAATCCGGAAAAGAAGGGCGTTCTGCTGATTTTTGAAGCCGACGCGCCGGAAGGCGAATATAAGCTTCTGGGCGAACTGAAAGTACGGGACTTCGATGACTTCGGCTATATGTGCGAGTGCCCGGACATCGAGCCGGTCGGCGACAAATGGCTGCTGCTGTTCTCGCCCCAGGGCCTTGAGCCGGAAGGGGACCTCTATCAGCAGAAGTTCAACAACGTTTACTTCACCGGCACCCTCGATATCGAAAATCTCGAATTCATTCCCGACGGACCGTTCAAAGAACTCGACAGAGGCTTTGATTTCTACGCCGCCCAGTGCGCAAACCAGAACCAGTTCGAAAACGCCGCGGTCCTGACCGCATGGGCATCATGCCCCGATTATACATATCCGCCGACCGATGAAGAGGGCTGGGCAAACCTGCTCACACTGCCGAGAATCCTTACCATCGAAGACGGAAAACTCATGCAGAGACCGGTTCCTGCCGCCAAAGAACTGCGCGGGGAGCTTCTCTTTGAAGCCCGCAAAGGCACCATTATCTCCAACACGCTGCGCGGCCTGATGCCTTCCTCCGCAATCATTGAACTGACCAACCCGGACCTTGCCTCATGCGAGCTGTGCCTGTTTGCCGATAACGGCAGACGCGGCTTTGAGATCAGCTATGACCGCAACACAAAGGTTCTCACCGTTGACAGAAGCACAATGATCAACAAGGTCAATGAGGAATACGGCAGCGTCAGAAGGATCGCCCTGGAAAACGGCCTTTCCTCACTGGAGATTTATGTTGATCACAGCGTGGTTGAGATCTTTATCAACGGCGGCGAGTACACAGTCTCTTCAAGAATCTTCCCGGAGGCAAGCGAAAGAGTCATCCGCATGGGCGGCTCCAACATCGACCTGCTCATCTGGAAGCCCGTAAAAGCGGTTGAAGACGACTTCGTGATCTGAGCATTTCAGAAAAAATTCAGAAAGAAGCCTGTGTGAAAGCGCAGGCTTTTCTGTATACTTGTCAGAAGAAAGAAGGAAATGAACATGAAGATCAGAAGAGCAGAAGAAAAAGACATTCCCCGCATTGACGAACTGCTGAGCCAGGTGCTCGAGATCCACGCCGCCATACGGCCCGACCTTTTCATCAGCGGCACCCGCAAGTATACCGATGAAGAACTAAAAGCCATCATCAATGATGAAAAGACGCCCGTTTTCGCTGCCGTCGATGAACAGGACGGGCTTATGGGCTACGCTTTCTGCATCATGCAGGATTATTCCGGCTCCAACAACATGGTGCCCAACAAAACCCTCTATATCGATGATCTGTGCGTGGACGAAAAAGCCCGCGGGATGCACACGGGCAAAGCGCTTTATGAATATGTCATGGCTTACGCCAGAGAGCAGGGCTGCCACAATGTCACCCTCAACGTCTGGGAAGGCAATGACAGCGCCCGCGCCTTCTATGACCGCATGGGCTTTCAAATCCAGAAGACAGTCCTGGAAAAGATTCTCTGAAACAGCACGCCGGTGCTGTTTTTTTAAAAGAAAAGGATTCCCTTTTCAGGAATCCTTACGGTCTTCTTTCTTCAGCCAGATAAACGATGGAAAGGAAGCCGGGACCGACATGGGCGCCGATCGTGGGGCCAAGCTCCATCAATTCAACGCTCTTTGCTTTGGGGAACTGTTCCCTGACTGTTTCAAGCCAGGCCTGTCCTTCTTCCGGATCGTCGGAATGACCGACAATCAGTTCCATTCCTTCCGCGTCTCCAATGTCATTGATGACGCTTTCCAGAAGGGTGCGGACCGCTTTCTTTCTGCCTCTGACCTTTTCATAGGCAACCAGCTTTCCGTCTTCCGGCAGGTAGATGAGCGGCTTGATTGAAAGCAGGGAGCCGACAATCGCGGAAGCGTTGGAAAGACGTCCGCCTCTGCGCAGCCACTGCAGGTCGTCGACCATGAAGCGGTGGGCGATTTTCACGCAGTTGGTTTTGCACCAGTCAATGACTTCCTGCGCCGAAGCGCCGCTTTCCTTCATGGCGACCATCTTCTTTAAAAGGAAGGCAAGACCCATGGTGATGCAGCGGGTGTCCATGATATGCAGGTCCGCTTCGGGATATTCCTCTTTGATCATCTCAGCGGCGGCGATGGAATTGGCGTAGGAATTGGAGATCGCTCTGTCCATATCGACAAAGATCACCGTTTCGCCGTCCTCGACCAGGTCCTTGAAGAATTCATAATACGCGTAGGAGTTGATCTGCGATGTGTTGGGAAGCCTGCCTTCACGCATGCGGGAGTAAAATGTTCTCCTTGTTTCAGGCCGGCAGTCATCACGGTAGATTTTACCGTCAATTTCAAATGTATAGGAGATCACCGGAATATGGTGTTCCTCAAGCCAGCTGCGGTCCAGGTCACAGGTGGAGGCGGTGGCTATGATGTATCTGTCCATTTTAGTTCAACCTCATGAATTGCCGTTTCGCGGCTTTTTCATTGTATAGGAATGGCAGGATGAAAATCAACCTGACTGTTTCAAAACCGCGGCCAAGTTGACAAAAAAAACCGCAATGTCTCATCACTGCGGCTCTGCTTTCTTTCTGATTCAGATCAGACGGAAGGAACCCCGCGGGAGCGGAAATCGATCAGTTCGATCAGTTCCTCCATGATTTCACTCCTCTGCTGGTCCTTGCGCACCGCGAAGACAACCTCAAGGGTGGCTCTTGGCTGCAGTGGGATGGTGATGACGCCTTCCTGCTTCATGACATTGAGCGTCGACACCGGCAGTAAAGCCACGCCGCGTCTGTCCGCCACTTCCTTCAGGATGGTTTCAATGTCCGCCGTCCGCACGTTTTCGGTGGAGATGTGCTGGCTTTTGAGCAGGTTCCAGCAGACGCCGAAGGACTGGGTGTTGGGATCGGCAAGATAGAAGAATTCATTCTTCAGGGAAGGAAGGGAAATATAGGATTCGCCCGCCAGCCTGTGGTCCGCCGGCAGGATCGCCGCCATTTCATCGGTCGCCATTCTGTACATGTCATATTTTTCCGGATGGTTGAGCATCGACTTGCGGACGACGATGGCGTCATAATAGCCTTCCTTCAGGCCGCTCAGAAGATCTCTTCCTTTGCCGATTTCCAGCCTCAGTTCCACTTCATCCTCAAAATCATCCTCAAAGCGGCTGAACACCCGGTTCAGACGGTACTGCTTTAAAATCGGCAGCGAGCCGATGATGATGGAGCGCTCATCGTAGGGACGGAACTGTTCCATTGATTTCAATGTCTTGCGGTAGGCGCGGACCAGTGGTCTTGCATACTCAAGCAGTGTTTTGCCGGCCTCCGTCAGGATACCGGTATTGGTGCCTTCGCGGATGAAAAGAAGCGTTTTGAACTCTTCCTCCAGACGCAGGATTTCTTCCGACGCGCTGGACTGATAGCGGTGGGCACCCGACGGTGTGAAAAACGTATCGCTGTCGCAGGCAGCGATAAAGACTTCCAGATCTTCAATTTTCATAATATAAAGGCCTCGCTGTCCATATTATAACATGCTTTGGTACAGCTCATTCAGACAGAAATCAGCCAGAATTCACACACATTCTCTTCAAAACAGCTACGATAGCACCGGGAGGTAAAAATCCATGAAAAAACTGCTTTGTATTCTGCTGTGCGCATTCACGTTTCTGATGAGCGCCTGCAGTTCAGATAACGGGTCTCAGGAAATGACCATAACGGTTTTCGAGGCGGACAAAGCCGACGCCATCCTCATTCAGACAGAAGAGGGGAATGTGCTGATCGACGCCGGTCTTGAAGAAAACCGGGACCAGCTTCTTTCCTCTCTTGCCCAAAGGGGCGTGGATGAACTGGAAGCTCTGATCATCACCCACTTTGACAAAGACCATGTCGGCGGCACCGACGCTGTTCTTGAAACACTGAAAGTGAACCATGTCTACACCACATGGCAGTCAAAATCCAGCGATGACATCACTTCCTATGAAGAAGCTCTTGTCAAAGCGGGGCTGAGCGCCACTGTGATCAAAGGCACCCAGAAATTCACACTCGGCGGAGCTGTCTTTACCGTCTATGGAGCATCGGATTCCTATGAAGAGGATGAATCGAACAATTCTTCCCTGATCATTCATGTCAGTTTCGGCAATAAGACATATCTTTTCATGGGCGACGCCCAGGATGAAAGGATTGAGGAGTTCCTGACATATTCCGTCACCGACGCGGATTTCCTCAAGGTCCCTTACCATGGCCACACCCAGGACACCCTTGAAGAGCTGATCAGCGCCGTCACGCCGGAAGTCAGCGTCATCACCAACGGGGAGGACGAGCCTTCACAGAAAGAAATCAAAAAGACAGTGAAGATTCTTGAAGAAGCCGGATCGGAAGTTTATCAGACCGTCAGCGGAACCGTTACGGTTCAGTGCACACAGGAAGGATTTGCGGTTTCACAATAAGAAGAAAGTGCTACAATCTTCGGGATGGAGGTACCGTAAATGAAAGCACCATTTTCAGAGTATCTGAACGGCATTTCCGGCGGCTTGAAGGAACTGGTCTCTCTTTTAAGTGAAGAGTATGACTATGTCAGTATCCTTGCCGCGGATTCCGCCGGCCTCAATATCAGAATCTCAAAACACGCCAAAAACGTCAGCGACCGCACCATGATGGCTGAGCGGGGCATCGTCATCCGCACAGCGAAAAACGGTTTCTACAGCGAATACGCCCTCAATGACTTCCATCCTGAAGACGTGAAGGAAACATACCGGAAGGTCACGGAGTCATTCGCGCAGCAGTACGCCGTCCTGCAGTCATGCAATGCGAAGATCTATGAAACGCCTGTCTTAAGCGATGAGCCGCTCACTCTTTTTGTCGAAAAGGAAACAGAACAGCTGCCCGAAACCGCAGACACGAAAGAACTGATCGCAAAACTCAGCGCCTTAAGCGAAAAGGGAATGAGCCTTTCTGAATACATGATCGACTGCATCGTCACCGGTCAGTCCACCCATGTGTGCAAAATGTTCCTGAGTAAAAACAGGGACATGCGGCAGAGCTATGTCTTCTCTGAAGCGACCGTGGTTCCCGTCGTTTCAAAAGACGGCAATACCCAGAACGCCTACGAAGGCGTCTCCGGTTTATGCGGTCCCGAACTGTTTGATCAGCTCGCGGATCATCTTGAGCACGCAGTCCATACCGCCGAAGAACTTCTCAGCGCCGAAAGGATTGAACCGGGTGAATACGAAGTCATCGCTTCCCCGGAGGTTTCCGGCTTAATCGCCCATGAGGCGTTCGGACACGGCGTTGAGATGGACATGTTTGTCAAAAACAGGGCCCTTGGCGCGAAGTATATCGACCAGAGGGTCGGCTCTGACCTTGTCACCATGCACGAAGGAGCGCTCTGCGCACAAAACGTCACCAGCTACGCGTTCGATGATGAAGGAACCCTGGCAGGGGACGTCACGGAAATCGAAAACGGCATCCTGCGCACCGGCATCTGCGACGCTTTAAGCGCCGTGCGCCTCGGCACAAAGCCGACCGGCAACGGCAAGCGCGAGAACTTTGAGCACAAAGTCTATACAAGAATGACGAACACCATTTTCGATTCCGGCAATGACACCCTTGAGGACATGATCGCCTCCGTGAAATACGGTTTCCTGCTGGAAGGCATGGAAAGCGGCATGGAGGACCCCAAGCACTGGGGCATCCAGTGCATCATCAAAGCCGGCCGCGAAATCCGCGCCGGGAAATTCACCGGAAAGCTTTTCGCCCCGATCATCATGACCGGCTATGTGCCCGACCTGCTCGGCAATATCACCATGGTTTCAAAAGACCGTGAGGTCTTCGGCACCGGCGGCTGCGGCAAGGGCTATAAGGAATGGGTCAAAGTCGCCGACGGCGGCCCTTATCTCAAAACGAAAGCGAGGCTCGGATGATGATTGAAAAACTCATAGAAATCCTCAAAGCTTCCGCCGCCGACGACTGGCAGATCACCGATACTGAAACAGAAGGCTGGGAGTTCTACTTCATCGCCCATAAACTGGATCAGAACCGTGTGAAGAACACTGACCATGTCAGTCTGACTGTCTACAAACGCAGCGAAGACGGACAGTTCATCGGCAGCGCTTCAGCCGAAGTGAAGCAGGGCAGCAGCGAAGAGGAAATGAAAAAGCTCGTGGATTCCCTGTGCGAAAGGGCACAGCTGGTCCGCAACCGCAATTATGAACTGCACGCATTCCGTGAGGCTGAGCCGTTTGGAAACAGACCGGCGTCCGTCGCGGAAACAGCGGCTGATTATATTTCGATGATGGAGGAAATCAGGGAAACGCCCACCGAAGACATCAATTCCCACGAGATCTTCGTTTCAAAGAAAGACGAGCGCCTGATTACTTCAACCGGCATCGACATTCATCAGGCCTTCATGACTTCCATGATGGAAGCCGTGATCAACGCCCGTGATGAAGACCATGAAATCGAGCTTTACCGCATGTACCGCAGCGGCACATGCGACAAAGAACAGATCACAAAAGACATTTACGAAACAATGCGCTGCGGCCATGACCGTCTGAACGCGAAAAAAACTCCCAACCTGGTGAAGTGCCCGGCAGTCTTCCGGGGCGAAAGCGCGCTGACCCTGGCCTCATATTTCCTTGAGAAAATCGACGCCGCACTTGTCTTCCGCGGCATGAGCGACTGGAAGAAGGGCGAACCTTACGCCAGAGACATCAAAGGCGACAGAGTCACCCTCAAAGCGCTGCGTTATCTGGAAAACTCCCCGTCCAACCGTGTCTATGATGCGGAAGGCGCTCCCGTCCGTGATCTGACGCTGATTGAAGACGGCGTTGTCAGGGAATATACCGGAAACAGAATGTTCTCCAGCTATATCGGCAATGAGGATTCCTTCATTGTGACCAACTGGGAAGTCAGCGGCGGCACAATGAGCGAAGAGGAGATCCGCTGCGGAAGCTATCTTGAAGCGGCCGAATTCTCCGATTTCCAGGCCGACGCCCTGACCGGTGACTTCTTCGGCGAAATCCGTCTTGCCTGGTACCATGACGGAAACAAAGTCACTCCGGTCAGCGGCGGTTCCGTTTCCGGAAATCTCAATGAGCTGGTGAAAGAAATGCGGATGAGCAGGGAAATGAACACACAGGGCAGCGCCCGTGTCCCGGTCTTGATCCGTCTGGAAGGAGTCACTGTCACCGGCAGCGAAGACTGATATGGCCAGAAAAATCATGGCCAGCGATTTCGACGGCACCCTCAGGCATTACAACGCGCCCCATCCCTATGTCAGAAGAGACGACATGGAAGCCATCGCTTCCTTCCGTGAGCACGGCAATCTTTTCGGCATGTGCTCGGGCAGGGCCCTCGACAGCATCCTCAAAGCGTCGGTAGGCATGCCGCCGTCGGATTTCTATATTGTTTCTTCCGGCGCGGTCTATGCCGAACCTGAGCCCAAAGGCGTGAGGATTGTTTCCGAAACAGCCATACCGCGGCAGACTGCCCGCGGACTCTATGGCCTGCTCTGTCATCACCGGATTTTCTATGTCCATTTAAACGGAATCCTCTACCGGGTGGGAAAGAAGGAAAGCGGCGAACACGCCCAGATCTTCGTGGACAGCTTTGATGATCTGCCGGAAGGCAGAATCCACCAGGTTTCCGCCGGCACCGCCTCGCCTGAGATTGCCTCAGAAGCCGCAAAGCAGCTGAAGAAGATCTATGGCAGAAAGCTTGCGGTCTATCAGAACAACGACCACATCGACATCACCGACAGAACCTGTTCCAAGGGCACCGGCATTGAGGAGCTCAGAAAAAGAACTGGGGGAAGAATGATCATCGGGGGAATCGGCGATTCCTATAACGACATCCCGCTGCTCAAAGCCGCGGACGTTGCCTTCACATTCAGCTTTTCCCCGGAAAAAGTAAAAGCGGCGGCCGACTATGTCGTTGACAGCGCGGCTGAAGCGCTCCGGATTCTTGAATCACTCTAGAAAGCAGTCATCACGACTGCTTTTTGAATATCTGAATGTTACAATGAATCCAACAGGCGCACCAACCGTAAGGAGAGGCCGTCTCTGCCTGGACGGCATGTACACATCATGAAATATATTGAATTCTCTTCCGCAAAGGAAAAAGTTTCCGTCATCGGCGCCGGCACGATGCGCATCGCCGGGTTCGATGAACCGACAGCCGAAGAATTTGTCAAAACCGCCCTTGAAAACGGCATCAACTTCTTCGACCACGCCGACATCTACGGCGGCGGCAGATCCGAAGAGGTCTTCGGAAGACTTCTTGCACAGCAGCCGCAGCTGCGTGAAAAGATGTTCATCCAGTCCAAGTGCGGCATCCGCCAGGGCTTCTTCGATTTCTCAAAAGAATACATCCTTTCCGCCGTTGACGGCATTCTGACCAGACTCCACACCGATCACATCGACTCGCTGCTTCTGCACAGACCCGACGCCCTCATGGAGCCGGAAGAAGTCAATGAAGCCTTCAACGAACTCAAGGCGGCAGGCAAAGTCCGCCACTTCGGCGTTTCCAACATGAACCGCTACCAGATGGATCTTTTAAAGAGCTGTGTGGAAGAGGAACTGTGCGCCAACCAGGTCCAGCTTTCCATCGTCCATACGCCGCTCTTCGACGCCGGTCTCAACATCAACATGGCCGATAATCCAGCGGTCATGAGAGACGGCGGCACCCTGGAATACTGCCGCATGAACAATATGGCCATCCAGACCTGGTCGCCGCTGCAGGTTGGCTACTTCGCCGGCACATTCCTCAACGACGACAGATATCCCGAGCTCAACAAGCTCATGGACGAGCTGTGTGAAAAGTACAGTGTGGGCAAGGACGTCATCGCCTACGCCTGGAATCTGCGCTATCCGGCAAAGATGCAGGTCATCACCGGCACCTCAAAGCCTTCCAGACTCGCCGACGCCGCCAAAGCAGCTGATCTTGAGCTGACGCGTGAAGAGTGGTACGCCCTCTACAGAGCCGCCGGCAACCGTCTGCCCTGATCCTCAGGCACAATTGTTATGTGAGAGAAACCCGGTCCGCCGGGTTTTCTGATATCATAAGCGGTAGATTGGAGATTTGATTATGATCACAGAAGAAAAACTGCAGGCCTACAATGACTGGCTGTTCAGAAAGTCCGCCTATGACATGGCGTTAAGCATTATCATGACCGACAAGATGACCGTCGCCCCGAGCGGCGGCAGCGCATACCGCGACGCGAGAACCGCTTACCTTTCCGGCGAGCTGTTTTCCATCGTCACCGATCCCGCAATCATTGAGCTTCTTAAAGAAATGAAGGATGATCCGGATCTTGACGGCGACACAAAAAGAGCCGCGTATCTTTATTACAAGGACGCGATGGCCACAATGTGCATCCCCAAAGAGGAATTCATCGCAGCCGAAGAGCTCATGAACAAGTCCTACGACGCCTGGCTGGAAGCCAAAACAAAGAACGACTATTCCATTTTCGAGCCTTATCTCAAAAAGGTCATCGAGACAAAGAAGAAACACTATTCATACAGAAACAGCGATATGGATCTCTATGACCAGATGCTCGATGACTTTGAGCCGGGCATGAACCGTGAAAAGTATGACGTCTTCTTTAACGCCCTCAAAGAGCGTCTGGTTCCTCTGATCCGCCGGGTGGAGGAAGCTGAGCAGATCGACGACAGCTTCCTGTATCAGCACTATGACATCGAAGGGCAGAAGCGCTATTGCGCCGATCTTCTGAAGTACCTGCATTTCGATTCAGACTGGGGCTATCAGAACGAGACCGAGCATCCCTTCACCAACTGGGTCTGCGAGAATGACTGCCGCACCACAACAAAATATATTGAAAACAATGTCGCTTCCGCGATCCTTTCCACCGTTCATGAAGTCGGACACGCCACCTATGAACATGACTGCGATGATAAATATGACGGCATGATCCTTTCCGAAGGCATCTCCTCCGGCATGCACGAGTCACAGTCAAGACTCTTCGAAAACTACCTGGGCAGAACTGTCGCTTTCTGGGAATACAATCTTCCTTTATTAAAGAAGCAGTTCCCTGAGCAGTTAAAGGACGTCACGCCCGAACAGTTCACCGCGGCCGTCAATGTCGCAAGATGCTCACTGGTCAGAACCGAAGCCGACGAGCTGACCTATCCGCTGCACATCCTGGTCAGATACGAAATCGAAAAGGGTCTCTTTGACGGATCCATCTCCACCGAAGGCCTGGATCAGACATGGAATGAAATGTATAAGAAGTACCTTGGCGTCGATGTGCCTTCCGCAAGAGAGGGCATCCTGCAGGACGTCCACTGGAGCGACGGCTCCTTCGGCTACTTCCCGACCTACGCCCTCGGCTCCGCTTTCTCGGCCCAGTTTACGGCAAAGATGCGCGAGGAAATCGACGTCGATGAAGCCCTCAGAAGCGGTCACTTTGAAATCTGCGTGGACTGGCTCAAAGAGCACATCCATAAGTACGGCTGCCGCTATGACGCCGATGAAATCATGAAGATCGCCACCGGCAAGGCGTTTGATGTGAATTATTACCTTGATTATCTTGAGGAAAAGTATACAAAACTGTATCATCTTAAATAATCATACGGAGGTGGAGTTATGAAACTTTTGGAAGAAAGAATCGCCCGCGACGGAAGGGTGATCGGCACTGAGATCCTCAAGGTCGACAGTTTCCTCAATCATCAGATCGATGTGCAGCTGCTCGATGAGATCGGAAAAGAATTATACAGGCTCTTCAAAGATAAACAGATCACGAAGGTCATCACGATCGAAGCCAGCGGCATCGCCATCGCCTGCGCGGCCGCAAGAGTCTTCGGCGTGCCGGTTGTTTTCGCTAAAAAGGCAAGAAGCCTCAACATCGGCAAAGACACCTACACCGCGAAGGTTCATTCCTTCACCTATGACAGCGACTATGACATCACCATGTCGCAGTCATATCTTTCCGCAGACGATACCGTTCTGATCGTCGATGATTTCCTCGCCAACGGCGCCGCTTTAAGAGGTCTGCTGTCAATCTGTGAGCAGGCCGGGGCAAAGGTCGGCGGCATCGGCATCTGCATCGAAAAGGGCTTCCAGCCCGGCGGCGATGAGATGCGCGCAAAAGGCCTTCCGCTTGAAAGCCTCGCCATCATTGAATCAATGAGCGAAGAAGGCATCACCTTCAGAAAGCAGTAACGAAAACAGGTTCCCGCCAGGGAACCTTTCTTATTTTATTTCTTCACTGTTTTATAAAGTTTGTAGACCGCTTTGTTCACCGGCAGCACAAACTCGCCGATGAGCTGCTCGACTCTGCCGCCGAAGCCTTTCTTGAACTCATAGACGCCATAGTCGTCCGCGTCCTTTGAGAAATTTCCCGAGATGCCGTAGAAGTTGTAGCGGGGGATGTGATGTTCAATGGCATAGCGGATGATTGCCAGCTGGATCGCATAGGGCGCGTTGTATTTCCGGTATTCATCCTCGGCAGCGGAATAGAGGTAGACGATCTCATTGTCATAGATGATGAAGAATGAGGCCGCCATTTCCAGAAGGGAACCGTGTTCCGCTTCGGTTTCATCGGCTTCCTTCCATTTCTTTTCATTGAGATCCAGCGCCTCCTGGATGACCCTCTGTTTCTTGACGAACTTTTTGGAATTGGGCATTTCCGCAAGCTTCTCGTTCACTTCCGCCATGTCAGCGTCCAGCTGTTCTTTTTCTTTCTTCAGATTCTCACGGAATTCATTGAGATCAAGATAGGCAAGAAGAACTTTCGCGTGTTCCCCATAGGCGTCCAGCTGCTTCTTGTAGAAATCATGCTCACGCATCTCAAAGCCGCGCCGTTTCGCTGTGCGCTCTTCCATTTCAATGAACTTTCCGATTTCCTCAGGCTTCAGCTCACGGACCTGGATGCCCTGTTTGACGGTCTTGTTCACCGACCATCTTGTCTGCTGGTCCATTTCCTTTAAAACCTGCGCTTCTGTTTTGTCAGTCAGATCAAGCGTGAAAATCCAGCTGATCATTGTGAAGGCGGAATAGTCACGCACAAAGCCCTGGTGCTCAAAGCCGTTTCTTTCCAGCGCTTCCTTCACATAGCTGTTGTCATAGCCGCCCTCAACCTCATTGCCGTCGATGTCCCGCTCGACATGGTCGATATTCGGATTCACCAGCATATACACGACTTTCTGCTTTGCCAGGTGCTTTTTGAGCTCCTGCACAAAGAAGGAAAGGGTTTCTTCATCATGGTAGTCCATCAGGAAACCGCTCTGGGCGTGGCAGAAACGGTAGATTTTCATAAGCGGGATCATCGTCAGCGGAGTGGCGGCGATGACTTTGCCGTCCTCTTTGACGCCGGCGTATTCGGTCAGCCAGCCGTTGGCTTTTTTCAGATGAACCGCTTCTTTTGAATTCAGGAAACCGCGCAGGGCGCTTGTTTTCTGAAAGGCTGTATATTCCTCTTCCGTTAACAGGCAGAATTCTTTCATATTCAAAAACCTCACATGGTACCGCACCATTATATATGAAAGAGAGATAAATTGGCAGATTGAAGAGGCGCTCACTTTGGTATCATTTCCGGCCGATTATGGGGTATACTTTAGTTCCGTAGAGGTATTTATGACAGAAACTTCTGAAAAAACAAAAGACACTTCAAGAGTCAAGAAGTCGATTATACTTTCCGGTCTTGTCGGAACCGGCGGCCTGTTTGTGGCAAAAGCCCTCGGCCTGTTCTATTCCATTCCGCTTTCGACGATCCTGGGCTCTGACGCCTACATGAGCTATTACGGCACCGCCTACCGTATTTACAGCTACATCCTCAATGTTTTCACTGCCGGATTCCCGTTTGCGATCGCGACCCTGGTCGCCCGCTATTCCGTGCGTGAGGATCATAAGTCGCTCTTACTGATCCGTAAGATTTCGCTGATGACGATGGCCGTGACCGGAGCGGCGGGAATGCTGCTGATGGCGGGGCTTTCAGGTCTTCTGGCAAATCTGATCGCGCCGGAAGGAACGGCCGTCATGGGCTGGGTGCTCAGACTCCTTGCGATGGCGATCTTCTTCGTTCCCGTTCTGTCCGCGTTCCGCGGCTTTTATCAGGGCCGCAGGGAAATGCAGGAATACGCCTTCTCGCAGGCTTTTGAACAATTGTTCCGCGTCGGCTTCCTGCTTTCGGTCTCCTGGCTTTTAGTTTATGTGCTGAATAAGGAAAGAAAGTTCGCATTATATACGGCCGTGCTTTCGACCTCGGTCGCCGCAATTGCCGGCATCCTGCAGATCTACGCATTCGACCGCCGCAAAATCACCGAAATCAGGGAAGGGGCAGCAGTTCAGACCACCGAAGGTCTGGAACAGAAGGCGATGATGAAGGAATTCCTCGCCCTGGCGATTCCGTACCTGCTGGTTGCGATCATGGGCTATTGCGATGACATCTTCAACAGTATATTGCTGCCGCTGGGACTGCGCCTGCACGGTTTTGACGGCCATACCCAGGACGTCATCCTGTCCGCCTGCAACTATGTCGGCACCAAGCTCACCGCGATCCCGATGATCCTGGCGCCCGGCTTCACTTCCGCGCTCATACCGCATATCTCCTCCGCTCTGGAGGAAAGAAAGATGAAGAGAGTCTCGGCCAACGTCAGGGACTGTCTCAACATCATCTTCTATATCGGCTTGCCGGTTTCCTTCTGCATCTTCCTGTATTCCCGCGAGCTCTACCACATCCTTTTCTATACGGATGATCTCGCGACCAGCTCGGCGGTGCTCTCCTGGATTGCAATCGAAGGGTTCCTTGGCACGGTCGGACCGGTCGTCACCAATATCATGATGGCGCTCGGCTTAAAGAAAAATGTCTTAAAGAGGCTGCTGATCAACTTCCTGATCAAGGGCATCCTCATGGTTCCGTTCATTTATCTCTGGGGATTCCCGGGCGCGGTCATCTCCTCGATGTGCGGGAATATCTATTTATCCGCCGCCAATCTTGCGGAAATCTCAAAGACCTACAATATCAGCTTCAGACCTCTGATCCGCAAGATCGTAAAGATCTGCATCGCCACCCTCATCATGTGGGGCGTCAAGCTGCTTCTTGACCGCATCGGTTTATACGCCGGGGAAGGGGCGAAGCTGGCATGTCTTGTCAAACTGCTGGCCAACGGCATCCTCAGTGTGCTTGTCTATTTCGGCGTCACCGCCTTCATGCGGGTGCCGCAGACAATCTTCCATGTGAAATTCTCGAGATTCCTGAAAAGGGCATGATCTTAAACGGCGAAACAATCAATCGCCGTTTTTATATTGACATGTAAGGTTAGTTATCTTAAACTAAGTAGGAGTTAGTTGAATATAACTAACACTGTTATGGGAGGAATAAAATGATGCCTTTAACAATTGCAGACAGAGGTGTGGAATACACCATCCGTAAAATCGGCGGAAACAGCGAGGTGAGACAGCACCTGGCGGACCTCGGCTTTGTGGTCGGCGGCAATGTTTCCGTGATCAACGAGGTCAACGGCAATCTCATCGTCAATGTGAAAGAATCCAGAGTCGCGATCGGAAAAGAACTCGCGACACGGATCATGATATAGGAGGGGAGAAATGAAAACCTTAAGAGATGTTGCGATCGGAGAGACCGCGAAAGTCAAGAGACTCCATGGCGAAGGCGCCGTCAAGCGCAGAATCATGGACATGGGCATTACCAAGGGCGTCGAGGTATATGTCCGCAAAGTGGCGCCGCTGGGCGATCCGCTTGAACTGACAGTGCGCGGCTATGAGCTTTCACTCAGAAAAGACGATGCGCAGATGGTAGAAGTCGAATAAAAACATTAGAAGAGGATAGAGTATATGGCTGACAGTAAAATCACGATTGCGCTGGCGGGCAACCCCAACAGCGGCAAAACCACACTGTTCAACGCTCTGACCGGTTCCAACCAGTTCGTCGGCAACTGGCCGGGCGTCACAGTTGAAAAGAAGGAAGGCCGTCTCAAGGGACACAAGGATGTCATGATCGAAGACCTTCCGGGTATTTACTCACTTTCACCTTACACAACCGAGGAAGTCGTATCCAGAAACTTCCTGGTCGATGAAAATCCGGACGGCATCCTCAACATCGTTGACGGTACCAACCTGGAAAGAAACCTGTATCTGACCACCCAGCTGCTTGAACTGGGCATCCCGGTCGTCGTTGCCGTAAACATGGCCGACCTGATCGAGAAGAACGGCGACAAGATCGATCTCAAAAAGCTCTCCAAAGAACTCGGCGTTGAGGTCATCTCCATTTCCGCTCTCAAAGGCACAGGCATCATGGAAGCCGCTGAAGCAGCTCTTAAGGCAGCCGAAGCGAAGAAGAACGCGAAACCCATCAAATTCGCAAAAGACGTTGAAGGCGCCCTCACCGACATTGAAGGTCTGCTGGGCGGCGTTCCCGCGCATCTGAAGAGATGGTTTGCGGTCAAGCTGTTTGAAAGAGACGACAAGCTGCCCGAAAACGTTGCGGCACTGGCTCCCAAAGCTGAAGAAATCATCACAAAGATCGAAAACGCCCATGATGATGACTCCGAAAGCATCATCACAAACGAGAGATATGAATGGATCGCTTCCGCCCTCAAAGGCACCTATGGCAAGAAGGGCGCCGGCGAACTGTCTGTTTCCGACAAGATCGACAAGATCGTCACAAACAGATGGCTGGCCCTGCCGATCTTCTTCTGCGTCATGTGGCTGGTTTACTACGTTTCCGTCACAACCGTCGGTACATTCGTGACTGACTGGACCAATGACGGTCTCTTCGGTGACGGCTATTACCTCTTCGGCAACGGCCGTGAGGAATACACCGAAGCGATGAATGAATACTACGCCGCAAACGTCTGGACAGACGAGGTGACCGCTAACGTTCAGAAGGCGGCTGACGCCGGCATCACAGGCGCGGATGAAATCCTGGCCGCAATTGAAGACGGCGATTACGAAGCGTTCGATGAAGCATACGGCTTCTATGGTGCTGAGCTTGATGAAAAGGCTGACGGCGCCTACAGCATTTCCGATACTGTTGACACCGCTCTTGGCGAAGACGCTGAGCTGCCTGCCAACGAAGACTACGGCAATTGGGTTCCGGGTGTTCCGGTTCTCGTGGAAAATCTGCTTGACGCGATCAACTGCAACGACTTCCTGAAGTCACTGATCCTCGACGGCATCATCGCCGGCGTCGGCGCTGTTCTCGGTTTCGTTCCGCAGATGTTCGTCCTGTTTGCTTTCCTGGCATTCCTCGAGTCCTGCGGCTACATGGCACGTATCGCATTCGTTATGGACCGTATCTTCAGAAAGTTCGGTCTGTCCGGCAAGAGCTTCATCCCTGTCCTGATCGGTACAGGCTGCGGCGTTCCGGGCGTCATGGCTTCCAGAACAATCGAAAATGAACGTGACCGCCGTATGACGATCATGACCACAACATTCATTCCGTGCGGCGCCAAGCTGCCGATCATTGCCCTGATCACATCCGCTCTCTTCAAGGGTGCCTCCTGGGTTGCCCCGAGCGCATACTTCCTGGGCATCGGCGCGATCATCATCTCCGGTATCATCCTGAAGAAGACAAAGATGTTCGCGGGCGATCCGGCTCCGTTCGTCATGGAACTTCCCGCTTACCACTGGCCGACAGTCGGCAACATCCTGAGATCCATGTGGGAAAGAGGCTGGTCCTTCATCAAGAAGGCAGGCTCCATCATCCTGCTGTCCTCCATTGTTATCTGGGCCGGTTCCACATTCGGCTGGACCGACGGCGCGTTCGGCTGGAACCCTGACCTTGAACTTGAAGACTCCGTTCTCGGCGCGTTCGGCAACGGCATCAAGTGGATTTTCGCTCCGCTCGGATTCGATGACATCAAGGCGACCATCGCGACCGTCATGGGTCTTGTCGCCAAGGAAGAAGTCGTCGGCGTCTTCGGCGTCCTCGACTTTGAAGGCCTGACAGCCCTGGCCGGCTACGCGTTCCTCGCGTTCAACCTGCTGTGCGCTCCGTGCTTCGCCGCAATCGGCGCCATCAAGCGTGAAATGAACAGCGCGAAGTGGACATGGTTCGCGATCGGCTACCAGTGCCTGCTCGCCTATGTCGTCGCCTTCATCATCTTCCAGCTCGGTTCCCTGGTCACAGGCGCCGGCAACATCTTCGGCGGAATCATTGCGATCGCCCTGGTTGCCGGAATCATCTGGCTGCTTGTCCGTCCTTACAAAGAAGCGACAACACTTCAGACCGCAAAGGCCTGAGCTGACTGAATCATTCAGACAATGGCAGGCGGCGGCATCATACCGCGCCTGCCGTTTCTGTAAGAGGAAAGCATTATGAGCAGAAACGAACCCACAGCGGCCATGCGGAAATACCTGAATGTCCTGAAGGAAATCGATCCTTCCGGCCGCGGCATCCGCAGTATTGAAGTGGCCAGAGCCCTGCAGGTTTCCCGTTCCTCTGTGCATACGATGATGGACCGTCTCTCTGAGATGGGCTATATAAACAAGGAGCACTACGGAATCGTCTACCTGACGGAAAAGGGTCTCGCGGCTGCCGCAGAATAAAATGTCATTTCTGAGCCTGCATTCCGCGGGCTCTTTTTCTGTCTCAGGCAGCACTGCAGAGAAAAAAGAGATCAGAATCCTGCGCCTCATGATCTTTCATATTGCGCACAATCGTCCCGGTCTGATTTAATTAATGTATAAGAACTGCAGCGCAGTTATACATGGAAGGAAACCATAATGGCAAATTATCTGACAATTGACGTCGGCGGCACCAACATCAAGTACGCCCTCATGAGCGAGGAAGCGGAAATCGCCGCCAAGGGAGAAATCCCCACACCTTACGAAGGACTTGAAGTCTTTATCGACACGATCGTGAACCTGTATGAACAGTTCGCTGACCAGGAGATCGCCGCCCTGGCGATGGCGGCCCCCGGCAAGATCGATTCCTCGACCGGCTACTTCTACACCTCCGGCGCCCTGAAGTACATCAGCGGCGTCAACCTGAAGGACCGCCTTGCGGAAAGAATCCCGGTTCCTTTCGCGGTCGAAAACGATGCCAAGGCAGCGGCACTCGCGGAGATCTGGATGGGCTCCATGCACGGCATCACAAACGGCGAAGTCATCGTTCTCGGCACCGGAATCGGCGGTGCTGTCATCATCAACGGCGCCCTCTACAGAGGCTCCACATTCGCGGCCGGCGAATTCTCCGTCATCTCAACCCGTCTTGACGAACCCTTCAATCCGCACGACAACTCCTGGGCAGGGCAGAACGGCGTTCCCGCCCTGGTCAAAGGCTATGCCGAAAGAATCGGCGCCGATCCGGCGGAACTCAACGGACGCATCCTCTTCGGAAAAGCCAACGAAGGCGATCCCGACGCCCTGGCTGCCATCCGCAAATACTGCGAGGGTCTTGCGACCGGAATCATATCCCTGCAGACCATTCTCGACGTTGACCGCGTTTCCATCGGCGGCGGCATCTCCAGACAGCCCATCCTGCTGGATACACTGAGAGAAGTCATCAAGGAAATCAACGCGCCGCTGGAAGGCCACATGCCTTATACACTGCCCGACATCCAGCCGTGCTCCTTCGGCAATGACGCCAACATGATCGGTGCGCTTTACCACTACCTCTACGAACTCGGCGGCGCCGCTTAATCACATCACAGAAAACAAAAAAGACGCCCTGCGGATTTTAACCCGCAGGGCTTTCTGATGCTCAGAAATAGGTTTTGCAGGAGATGACGCGGCCGATCACGCGCACCGGCGTGTTCTGGATTTCATCGGAGGTGAAATATCTGTTTTCCACGTCCGGATTGGCGGCCTCAAGGATCATCATGTTCTTTTTGAGGACAACCTTTTTGACGGTGACCTCCTGGTCGATCAGGACAACGCCGATTTCGCCGCTGCTGATATGGTCGGTCTGCTGCACCAAGACAAGCGAGCCGTCCATGATGCCGACACCGTTCATCGAGTTGCCGGTGACCTGAAGATAGTAGTCGCCGCTCTTGCAGTCGGAGAGGGAAGCGTCCTCCTCGCCGATATAATTCTCTTCCGCAAAGAGGTCATAGCCGCCTTTGACGAAGCCGAGCACCGGCAGCTTCACGGAGATGTCCATGCCCTTGAGCACCGGTTCGACATTGTAGCCGACAAGTTCGGAGAGCTTCACCATGATGTCAGGGGAAACCCGTTTGATCTGACCGCTGGCCCAGCGGCTTGTTGTGGAGCGTGAAAGGCCCAGACGCCTTGCGATTTCGCTGTCGTTGCAGCCGGTTTTGTTTTTATAATCGCGGATGATTTCTTTCAGATCCATATATATTACCTCGCATGCATATAATAGCGTAAACGCAACCGAATTTCAAATGAAAATACAAAATGTAACGCATATTATTGAAATGTGCGACATTCGGTTTTATAATGAACCTGCGTAAGGAAATATGGGACGGGACAGAATCATCTTTCACATCGATATCAACCACTGCTACGCGCAGATCGAGGAAATGAAATATCCGGCGCTGCGGGAGGTTCCGATGGCGGTCGGCGGTCATGAGGAAACACGGCACGGGATCATTCTCGCGAAAAATGACATTGCCAAAAAGTCCGGCATCCTGACGGGGGAGAGCCTCCGTGAGGCAAGGGAGAAATGTCCGGACCTGCTGATCATCCCGCCGTCCTACGACGATTATATCTACTACACCGGCGAGGTGAAGAAGATCTACCGCCGCTACAGCGACCATGTCGAGTCCTTCGGCCTGGACGAGGCCTGGATCGACTATACCGATTCAGAAAAACTGTTCGGCGATCCGGAAGCGCTGGTCTCAAGGATCCGGCAGGAAGTGAAAAGGGAGATCGGACTCGACGTCTCGGCCGGTCTTTCCTGGAACAAGGTGTTCGCCAAACTCGGCAGCGACAGAAAGAAAAAGGACGGCCCGTTTGTCATCACCCGTGACAACTACCGAGAAACCGTCTGGCCTCTGCCGGCGGCCGATCTGCTTTATGTCGGTCCGGCCACGACCCGCAAGCTTCTGGCCAGGGGCATTCACACGATCGGCGACCTGGCGGTCTATCCCCGCCGTTTCCTGAAAAAGGCGATGGGAATTCCCGGCGAAATGATCTCGCTCTTCGCCAACGGCGGCGATACAAGTCCGGTGGCGGAAAGCTTTGTTCACCCGCCCGTCAAATCCGTCGGCAACTCGATGACGATGGTGCACGATGTCGACAATCTCAATGACCTGCGCCCGGTGTATTACGTTCTGTGCGAGGCGGTCGCCTCCAGAATGCGGGACCATGGCATGGAAGGCAATGTCGTCTCCATCTCCCTGCGCTCCGCCGGCCTTGACTGGTATGGCTGCGAAAAGAAGATTGAGCAGTATACCGACGTCAGCGGGACCATCCTTCATACCGTGATGGAACTGGTCGTTTCCCTCTATGATTTTGAAAAACCCCTGCGGGCCGTCGGTGTTTCCGTCAGCGGTCTGCGTCCGTTCAGCGGCATTCACCAGCTGAGCCTCTTCCGGAATGAGGAGGCGCTTGAAGCCGCGCGGAAAACCGACCTTGTCATGGATGAGATCCGGGAGAAGTACGGCTATTATTCAGTGCAGAGAGCCTGCACCGCCGTTGATCCCGAACTGACTTCATTCAATGTCAAAGAGGAACATACGGTCCATCCGACCGGCTACTTCCAGGGCCGCAAAATGACCCCTTAAAAGGAGACTTTTATGGAACTGTATAAAAGATACGTGGATGTCATTCTTTACCAGAAGCGCAACGGCGATATCGTGCCGCTGTATGTCTGCTGGGAAAACGGAAAACGCTACCGGATCGACAAGGTCCTCAGCAGCGAGCGGCGGGCCTCCCAGGTCGGGGGCTGCGGCATGCGCTACGCCTGCATGATCCAGGGCAAGCGCCGCAATCTGTTTCTGGAAAAGAACAAATGGTTTATCGAAAGCTACCAGCCATGAAATATTCAGCACTCTCAAAGAAGATTCCGCTCACCGGCGGAATCTTTCTGTACATGCTTGTATGCATCATGAAAAGGGCGGTATGATAAGGACAGAACAACAGAAGGAGATAATTGACTATGAAACTGACTTATGCCGGTCTTCAGGAGAGGGAAGCCTTTGAAAAGGCGGGGATCGCGCTGCCGGCGTATGATCCGCAGAAGCTCGCCGAAACAACAGCGGCGTCCCCGGAATGGGTTCATTTCGGTATCGGAAACATCTTCCGCATTTTTATCGGCTCCATCGCCGATGACCTGATCGCTTCGGGAGAACTCACTTCCGGCATCACCTGCGTGGAAACCTTTGACTTTGAGGTTGTTGACAAAGTTTACCGTCCCTATGACAATCTTGCCTTATGCGTCACTTTACTCGGAGACGGCACAAGTGAAAAGCGGGTTGTCGCTTCCCTTGGCGAGGCGATCGCCGCAAGACCCGGTGATCAGGACGCCCGCAGCAGACTGAACGTGATTTTCTCTGATCCGGGCCTGCAGATGGTTTCCTTCACCATCACCGAAAAAGGCTATGCTCTGAAAAACGCCGCCGGCGAATACTTCAGCTTTGTCGCTCAGGACATCGAAAACGGACCTGAGGCAGCCTCGGGCGCCATGGCTCTTGTCACCGCGCTTCTTTATGAACGCTATAAAGCGGGAAAGGCGCCGCTGGCCCTTGTCTCCATGGACAACGTCTCCCACAATGGCGAAAAGCTGCGCGCGGCTGTTCTTGAAATCGCGGCGGCGTGGATGGAAAGGAACTATGTTCCGGAAGACTTCCTGAAGTGGATTTCCCGTGAAAACGAAGTCTCATTCCCCTGGACAATGATCGACAAGATCACCCCGAGACCTTCCGAAAGCGTGCAGAAGATGCTGGCGGATCTGGGCGTGGAGGATATGGACATTGTCATCACTGACAAGCGGACCTATATCGCGCCCTTCGTCAACGCCGAAAAACCGCAGTACCTTGTTGTCGAGGACAATTTCCCGGGTGGCAGACCGCCGCTGGAAAAAGCCGGTGTCTATATGACCGACAGGGAAACCGTCAACGCCTGCGAAAGAATGAAAGTCACCGTCTGCCTCAATCCGCTCCATACAGCCCTGGCGCCGTACGGCTGCGCCCTCGGCTATACAAGATTCTCGGATGTGATGCGCGACGAGGAAATGCTGAAGCTGGTCAGACAGGTCGGCCCGGTGGAGGGCATGGCTGTCGTCAAAGACCCCGGCATCCTGTCCCCGAAGGACTTCATCGAGGAATGCATCAATGTCAGATTCCCGAATGAATACATTCCCGACACCCCGCAGAGAATCGCGGTCGACACCTCCCAGATGGTCGGCATCCGCTTCGGTGAAACGATCAAAGAGTATATCGCCCGTGACGGCGACGCGAAGAAGCTTGTCGGCATTCCGCTGGCGATCGCAGGATGGCTCAGATATCTGCTGGCTGTGGATGAAGACGGAAACGCCTATGAGCTTTCACCGGATCCGATGAATGAAGAACTGCAGGAAATCCTCAAAGACATCGAGATCGGAAAGCCGGAAACACTCAAAGACCAGCTGAAGCCGGTTCTCTCCAACGCCCGCATCTTCGGCAGCGATCTTTACGAAGCCGGCATCGGTGAACTCATTGAGGAAATGTTCCGCAGCGAGATCAGTGAATTCGGCGGAATCCGTAAAACAATCAGGCAGTATCTCGGTTAATTGAATCTTAAGGTTTGCGTTTCAGCAGACCTTTTTTTGTCCATTCACAGCAACAGGAAAACTGCTATACTGATGATGATCTTAAGACCGGGATTTATATGGAAAACAAGCAGTATGAGTATGACAGCCTGAATAATAAAGACATGTTTCAGGAATATATCAATTCTCTTCCCGAAGAAGAGGAGAAGAAGGAAGAAACCGGAGAGGAGCGCTCCGGCGTTTCAAAGCAGGTGGAGGAAGACCTTCTTGATTACAGCCGCAGAGGCTACGACAGACAGCGTCAGAATGAGCAGACCCGCTCATCCTACCGCAGAACCGCCCGCCGCAGGAGAAACGCAGCGGCGGCAGTCATCGCCGGATGCGGGCTGGTCGTGATGATCGCGGGAATTACCGGCGTTTTTGTCAGCCGGAATTCCTATTCCTACTCAGTCGAAACAGAGCCTGCCATGGAGATTGATCCTTATGAATATGAGGATCCCTGGGAAGACGCCTATTCACAGATGTCCGGCAGCCTGACCAGCCCGGAAGCGATCGTGGACGGCCATTATATCTCCCTGCCGGTGAAATACAGCGATTTCATGCAGGAAGACTGGAAGGTCAGAAGCAGCGCCTTCTCGGATGATATCAGCAGCGTCGGTTCCCAGCCGGTCACCCTTCATATCGAAACCGAGTACGGCTATGATATCGCCGATATCTCTCTCGTTTCGCCGACCGGTGAAGAGGTGGCTATTGAAGATGCCCTGATCACCGGCATCTCCTTTGATTCCGAAGGCACCTGGGTGGAGCTCAACGGCGGCCTGTCCATCGGCAGCGGCACATGGTCCATTGAACAGGCGCTCAGCGATGAAGGCATCGAGTGGGTCAAGCGCGGCTCATCCGAAGGCTCCCGTTATGTTGTGGAAAGCAGCACCGAAAATGAATACGGCTACGACGAATATGTCCTGCGGCTTGAGCTTGAGGATGACTATACCGACCGGATTGTCATGCAGCTGAGTCAGGGCGAATAATCATTGAACACAGCAGGCCTGAAACGGGCCTGTTTTCAATTGTCATGCTATGATGTGTGAAGAAAACGGAGACATATCTATGGAACTTCTTGAAATCATGAAACAGCGCCGAAGTGTGCGTCAGTACAAAGACATCCCCATTCCTGAAGAAATCCTTACTAAGATCATGGACGCCGGCCTGCTTGCCCCGACATCCATGAACCGCAGACCCTGCCGGTTTTTCCTGGTCACGGACAAAGACATGCTCGCAAAGATCTCCTGCGTTAAAAAATCAGGAGGGCAGTTTGTCAAAGACGCCGCCGCATGCGCTGCTGTCTTTGGCGATGAGGCAATTGCCGACACATGGATGGAGGACGCATCCATCGCGCTTTCCTTTATGATGCTGGAGGCGCAGGAGAAGGGAATCGGCTCCTGCTGGGTGCAGATCGCGATGCGCAAAGGGGAGGACGGCTCAGATGCCGAGGCAAATTTACGGGCTCTCTTCAATGTGCCGGACACATACCGGTGCGCCGGCATACTCGCTCTCGGGTACGCGGCAAAGCAGCCTGTATCTCATGAAGTGAGCGATGAAGAGCGCGCAAAGGTCACGGTTATTTAAAAGCCGCCCGTCAAAGAGCGGCAGTTTCGGCAAAAAACAGACTTACGCGGTTTTAAAGAACCGCGTTTTTAAAATGAAAAACCGGGATTGTCTCCCGGTTTGTCTGGCTGATCAATAGTTTTCAGCGTTGACTTCGAAGTAGGACTGCGGATGAGCGCAGACAGGGCAGACCTCAGGAGCCTTTGTGCCGACAACGATGTGTCCGCAGTTGCGGCATTCCCAGACCTTGACTTCGCTCTTTGCGAAGACTTCCTGCATTTCAACATTCTTCAGCAGGGCTCTGTAGCGTTCTTCATGGTGCTTTTCGATGGCAGCGACGCCGCGGAACTTGGCAGCCAGTTCTGGGAAGCCTTCAGCTTCAGCTGTCTTGGCGAAGTCCTCATACATGTCGGTCCATTCATAGTTCTCACCGTCGGCGGCAGCAGCCAGGTTTTCGGCTGTGGAGCCGATGCCGTTGAGTTCCTTGAACCACATCTTGGCATGTTCTTTTTCGTTGTCAGCTGTCTTCAGGAAGAGAGCGGCGATCTGCTCGAAGCCTTCCTTCTTCGCTTTGGAAGCGAAATATGTGTACTTGTTGCGGGCCTGTGATTCACCGGCGAAAGCGGCTTCCAGGTTCTTTTCTGTCTGGGTTCCCGCATAGGGGTTCTTCTTTTCTGCTTTTACTTCTTCAACGATTTCCTCGAGATCATCTCCGGAAACACCGCAGACGGGGCAGATTGCTGTTTCTTTATCTTCTGCTTCGAATACAGCACCGCAGACATTGCATTTGAAAGTTGCCATAATATTCCTCCTCTAGATATATATGATCCGTATTTTATATACGGCTCAGGCCATATTTGTTCCGCCTCTTAAAACAGAAGGGCGGTGGAAATATACATTTTCCTGAACTATCCAAATCTTATAGCATCCGCTGTTTTCAGTCAATTGATAGGATTCTCTATTCACAGAGGTTTCACCTGATCCTTATTGCAATGCTGCCGGAAACCGATTGTTGAGGAATTTCAACAAAATCTCTTGGCATTTGCTGAAAATGTGGTAATATAGTTAAGCATTTGATAGCAAGTGCAGGAATACCCAAGCGGTTGAAGGGGCGGGCTTGGAAAGCTCGTAGATCGGTAACACGGTGCCAGGGTTCAAATCCCTGTTCCTGCGCCATTGAAAAGTCACTCACTGAGTGGCTTTTTTCTTTTATCGTAAACATCCGCAGCCACTCAATTCATTGTATAAGGTCGAGGATCTTAACTGTTCCGGTTCATATCCGCAAATCTATAATATCAATATTTCTCAAATCCAAGTTTTTCCATCAGCGCATCCTGCAGCACTCTTGAAAAATTGACGCCTGCTTCTTCCGCCCGGTCATTGAGCCAGGAGGGGATCGTGCAGTTTTTTCTATTATGAAATCAGGAAGATCTGAACCTGATCATAGTAGAATTGAAACACACCTACAACATGTAAGATGAAGAGGTCAGGATCACCAGATGT
>CACYNH010000026.1 GCA_902775735.1 uncultured Erysipelotrichaceae bacterium | reverse complement strand
GATCACTATCATCGACAGTACCGGTCTCCGACTTGTCTGGGATTTGCGGTCCCATTAGCTTCCGGAGCACTCAGTTTTCATAAACTTTAGACACTATCGATTTCTGTACTGACTGCGTTTTCTTCAATCATCTTACGGCTGATTTCTCTTCTTTTAACACCCTGGCGCTCAATCACTGTCAGCGCCGCCGCTGCCGCAAAGCGGGCCGCTTCCGCAGGTGCTTTTCCGTTTCTCCGTTCACTGACATAGGCGCCAAGCAGCGCGTCCCCGCCGCCTGTGGCGTTCTGAACATCGACTCTGCGGTGGCTGAAGTGATACATCTTTCCCTCCGCCGCCAGCAGGATGCCGTCCTCCGCCAGTGAGAGCAGAACTTCGCTGACGCCTCTGCCCAGATACCATTCCAGCGCTTTGATGCCGGAAGGTATATCTTCAATCCTGATGCCGGTCATTTCCTCCGCTTCATAGCGGTTGGGTTTGAAGATGGCGATTCTGTCCAGAATGCCTTCGAATCTTTTCGCCTTTGCGGTGCTGACCGGATCGGCCGCGATCCGGCAGGGCGCGTGGGCGGCGATATACTCAATGCATTCCATATCAAGATTGGCGTCAATGATAATGATATCATCCCCGGATACTGTTTTCAGTACCCGCTCCAGCATTTCCGGCGTGAACTCTCTTAAGATGCGCATGTCGCTCATGGCGATTTTCATGTCATGATCATGGTCCAGGATCGCCAGATACATCGAACTGGGATAATTCTCTGTCACGGTGCTGTAGGAACAGTTCATGCCGAGCGATTCACAGTCCGCCTTCAGCATTCTTCCATAGCTGTCATCGGAAAACACAGTCACGAAGTCAACCTGCTGGTCCAGCAGGACGCAGTTTTCCGCGATATTGCGGCCGACGCCGCCGAAACTGACCGCGATGGTTCCCGGATTGGAGTCATAGTCCCTGAGCGATGTGAGACTTGTCCCGCAAATATCAATATTGGCGCCGCCGATGACGATGATTCTGCCCATTTTCCTCTCCTGCTGAGTGTATGTATATATTACACCGCGCGGGCACTGAATACAAAAAGTCAATTTCTTCCTTTTTTTATGAATTCAGCTTACAATGGATGTGCATAAGGAGGTTTGCGCAATGCCAATCCCTATTTATGAATCTGCCGAAGACTATCTCGAGGCGATTCTGATCATCCAGCAGGAAAAAGGCGTCGCCCATTCCATTGATATTGCCGAACATCTTCATTACTCCAAGGCCAGCGTCAGCGTCGCCATGAAAAAGCTCCGTGAGAACGGATACATCGCGATGGAAAAAGACGGTACCCTGAAGCTTCTGGATCCCGGCCGTGAAATCGCGGAAAGGATCTACGAAAGACACCGTGTGCTGACCGACTACTTTGTCATGATCGGAGTTGACCCGGAAACTGCCGCCAAAGACGCGTGCAAGATTGAACACGATCTCAGTGAGGTCACCTTCGAAAAGATGAAGCTCGACATTGCCTCAAGAAAAGCCTGCTAAACCGTAAAAAAGGAAGATCCCGCGGTCTTCCTTTTTACTTTGTTTTATTGCTTTTCAGCGTACAGATGGCAGTAGACGGAATGGTTTTCTGTGATCTGAATCTTTTCAGGTTCCTTCTCCTTGCAGATGGCCATGCACTTCTTGCAGCGGGTATGGAACTTGCATCCCGAAGGCGGATTGAGCGCCGAAGGAATGGTTCCTTCCAGAAGCACACGTTCTTTTCTGACTGTGGGATCGGGAATCGGATGGGCGTCGAGAAGCGCCTGTGTATACGGATGCATCGGCTGTCCGTAGAGTTCCTCCCTGGTGCCTTCCTCGACAACATTGCCGAGATACATGACAACAACCCGGTTGGAGATATGCTCGACAACCGAAAGGTCATGGGCGATGAAGATCATCGTCAGGTTTCTTTCCTTCAGCAGCTTGGACAGCAGGTTGAGCACCTGGGACTGGATGGAAACGTCAAGGGCGGAAACAGGTTCATCGGCGATGATCAGGTCCGGTTCTGTCGCAAGGGCTCTGGCAATGCCGATTCGCTGCCTCTGACCGCCGGAGAATTCATGCGGATAGCGCTGGGCATGGTAGTCATCAAGACCGACCTCGTTGAGAAGCTCGACGACCTTGGTGTCCACTTCCTCTTTTGAGGAATACATGTTATGGATCTCCATCGGCTCGGCGATGATGTCATGAACGGTCATGCGCGGGTTCAGCGAAGCGTAGGGATCCTGGAAGATCATCTGGATTTCCTTGCGGTGAGGCCGCAGGTCCTTTTCGTTCATCTTCGCGATTTCCAGGCCGTTGAGCTCGATTTCGCCATCGGTGACCGGAATCAGCTTGCATACCGCCTTGCCGAGTGTGGACTTGCCGCAGCCCGACTCACCGACGATGCCGAGCACTTCGCCTTTATGAACATTGAGGGTGACGCCGTCGACCGCCTTGACATACTGGACTTTGCCCATCATTCCTTTGCGGACAGGATAGTAGACTTTCAGATCTCTGATCTTCAGAATATCATCACTCATGATTCCACCTCCTGCTCTTTTGAATCAGCGAAATTCCGCCAGCATCTGGAGAAATGCCCGTTGCCGAGATCCGCGAATCCCGGTTCCTCTTCAAGGCATCTTTCAAAGCAGTATTTGCAGCGGTCGGAGAATTTGCAGCCTTTCGGCATATGGGCGGGATTGGGAACGTTGCCGGGAATCACTTCCAGCTCATCGGCGTGGACGCCGATCTTGGGAATCGATTCGAGCAGGCCTTCCGTATAAGGATGGCTGGGGTTGGCGAAAATGTCATAGACATTGCCCTTTTCAACAATCCTGCCGCAGTACATGACGACAACATCGTCGCACACTTCCGCGACGACGCCGAAGTCGTGGGTGATAAACAGAATGGATGTGCCGGTTTCCTGCTTGAGCTGTTCCATCAGGGTAAGGATCTGCGCCTGGATGGTGACGTCAAGAGCGGTGGTCGGCTCATCGGCGATCAGAATTTCCGGTTTGCAGGCAAGAGCCATGGCGATCATGACACGCTGGCGCTGGCCGCCGGAAAGCTGGAACGGATATTCATTGACGATTCTTTCGACACGGGGCAGACCGGTCATCTGCAGAAGTTCAATGACTCTCTGGTCCGCCTCGGCTTTGGTGATCTTTTCATGCTGGAGAATATTCTCCCTGATCTGCCTGCCGATTTTCATGACAGGATTCAGGGAAGTCATCGGTTCCTGGAAGATCATCGAGATCTTGGAGCCTCTGAGTTCTCTTCTTTTCTTTTCGTCGTATTTGGTAATGTCTTCACCGTCAAGGATGATCTCCCCTTCCGTGATTCTGCCGGTTGTGCCCATCAGCAGACCGATAATGGAGAGAGATGTGACGCTTTTGCCGGAGCCCGACTCGCCCACGATGCCGAGTGTGTGGCCGCGCTCAAGGGTGAAATCCACGCCGTCGACCGCCGGGACGACACCGTTGTCAGTGAAGAAGTATGTATGGAGATTTTTAACTTCAAGAATGGTATCTGACATATCTCTCCCCTTTCCTAATCACTGAGTTTCGGATCCAGCGCGTCGCGCAGGCCGTCGCCGAGCAGATTGAAGCACAGAACGGTAATGAAGATCGCAAGACCCGGGAACAGCATCATATGCACCGCGTTGACCATATAGGTTCTTCCGGTTGAAAGAATCAGGCCCCATTCCGGCGTCGGCGCCTGGGCGCCCATGCCGAGGAATGAAAGTGAGGAGGCGGTCATGATGGAGTTGCCGATGGACATTGTGTACTGAACGATGATGTTCGGGAAGGCCGCCGGCAGGATGTGCTTGAACAGGATTCTCGAGTCAGTGGCGCCAAGGCTTCTTTCCGCCTGAACATAGACGCTTTCCTTTGTCGCAAGCACCGATGATCTGACCAGACGGCAGAATGTCGGCATTGAGAAGACGGCGACCGCGATGACGACGTTGGTCATGCCGGAGCCCAGAATCGCGATGATGGCAATTGCCAGGATGATGCCCGGGAAGGCAAACAGCACATCGCACATACGCATGATCAGCGATTCGGCAATGCCGCCGTAATAACCTGCGATCAGACCGAGCACGGTGCCGCTGATGGCGCCGACCGTCACCGCGCACAGACCGACGGTAAGGGAAATTCTTGTTCCGCAGAGAATGCGGGAGAAGAGGTCTCTGCCAAACTCATCGGTTCCGAACCAGTGGGCGGCGGAAGGTCCCTGCAGGACGCTTGAGTAATCATATTCATTGATGCCGTATGGAGCGATCTGATAACAGAAGATGGCAATCAGCACCAGGATCAGCAGAATCACCAGCGCGAAGATCGCGGATTTCTGTTTTCTGAACTTTCTCAGGAAATCATTGAAGCGGGAAAATTTCACTTTGTTGTTATCTTTGCTCATATTTTCCCTCCTTTAACTCAGCTGGATCTCCGGATTCAGCACCGCATACAGGATATCAACGATCAGGTTGATGATGATGAAGTGCAGTGAGAAGATCAGGATCAGCGACTGGATGCACGGGTAATCGCGGAATGAGACGGATGTGACCAGCAGGGTGCCGATGCCGTTGAAGGCGAAGACCTGCTCAGTGACGACGGAGCCGCCGATCAGGAAACCGAACTGCATGCCGATGACGGTGACAACGGAAATCATCGAGTTTCTGAACGCGTGCTTCCATGTGACCGGAGTTTCCCCGATGCCCTTGGAACGGGCGGTGCGGATGTAATCCTCCTTGAGCTGTTCAATCATGGAGGATCTGGTGAATCGGGCAAGGATCGCCATGATATTGGTTCCCAGTGTCAGCGCCGGCAGGATAAAGGATTTAAAGCTGTCGGTCCCGGTCGACGGCAGCAGGTGCAGTTTGACCGAGAACAGCGATATCAGCATGAATCCGATCCAGAAGTTCGGCAGCGAAATACCGGAAACCGCGATCGTCATGCCCAGGTAGTCCTGCCATTTCGTCCGGTGCCTTGCCGACCATACACCAAGCAGAATTCCCACCGTCGCGCTCCACAGGATCGCCATCGAAGCCAGCTTGATTGTATTGGGATAGCGGTTTTTCAGTTCAAAGGTGACCGGCCGCTTCGTTCTGAGCGATGTGCCGAGATCCCCTTTCAGAAGCCCGCTGACATAGATGACATACTGCTCCGTGACCGGCTTGTTCAGTCCCAGGGATTCGCGGACGTTTTCGACATCTTCCAGAGTTGCCTGTTCACCGGCAATGACGCGCGCCGGATCGCCCGGAATCATGCGGACAAAGAAAAACACAGCCGTTGTGACAATAAACAATGTCAGCAGGGTTTCCAGAATTTTTTTAACTAAGTATCTGACCATAAGCAACTCCTTTGCCTGTTATTAAAGTACGGCTGTACTCCGTACAGCAACAAATCAAATAAGAGAAGATGCCTGCTGCAGTTGACAGCAGGCACCTTCATTTCAATTCACTGAACTATGAATTATTGACCCGCAAACTTTGCGTTTCTGATGTTGATCGCGCCATCCTTGTAAATCTTGACGTTTTCAAGATTTGTGGATGTTGCCCATGTGTTGAAGCTGTTTGCCAGCGGAACGATCGGGAGTTCTTCCCAGATGATGTCCTGCGCTTCAGCGTAGAGCTTGTTTCTCTCATCCTGGTCAGCTGTTTCCAGAGCGCCGTGGATCAGAGCGTCATAATCCTCGTTGGCAAAGTACGAAATGTTGTAGTTTGCCGGCGGGCACATCTCAGTGGCAAGCAGAGGTCTCAGAGCCCAGTCAGCGTCGCCTGTGGAAGGTGACCAGCCTGTGTGGTAGATATCAACTTCAGCTTCGGAACCCGGCTTTGTGCAGTCCTGGATCAGAGCGTTTGTAATGGCGCTTTCCTGACCGACCAGGTTGACCTTGATGCCGACTTCAGCCAGCTGCTGCTGCATGAACTGAGCTGTCTTTTCATTCGCGGAGTTGGAGCTGTAGTACTGGGTGATTTCGAAACCGTCCTCATAGCCTGCTTCCTTGAGCAGTTCCTTTGCCTTGTCGACATTGTATTCGATCGGTTCGTTCTTCTTGTAGCCAGCGACTGCCGGACCGATGAGCGATGTGGCCTTTGTGCCGAGACCGTTTCTGATGATTGTGATGTAAGCGTCCTTGTCGATCGCATAGTTCATTGCCTGACGGACACGGATATCATCGAACGGAGCCTTCTGTGTGTTCATGCACAGATAGTAAACAACGATACCTTCATCGGAATAAACCTTGACATTGGAGTCAGCATCGAGTGTTTCATAGCTTTCTGTCGGGATCGGCCAGATGAACTGGGCGTCGCCGGACTGGATCATGGAAACTCTTGTCGCGCTTTCTGTGACGACCTTGAAGTTTACGCTCTTGAAACCGGAATCCTTGTCGGCAAGACCTGCTTCATATCCCCACCAGTCCTTGTTGAGTTCGACTTTGAGGTGATCGCCGCTTTCCCATTCAACGAACTTGTACTGACCTGTTCCGACCGGAGCAGCCGCGCATTCAGCGTCGCCCTTTTCGAGAACCTTCGGGCTCATCATAACGCATGCCGGGTGGGCAAGAGTCGCGATGAAGGCGCCGAACGGCTGGGTCAGTTTCACAGTGACTTCGTAGTCGCCTGTGATTTCAACTGTGTCGATGATCGGTCCTAAGAGCGATGTTCTCTTGAGACCGCGGCTTGTGTCGGCGAGCTTGTCAAGGTTGGCCTTGGCTGCTGCAGCGTCCCACGGTGTGCCGTCTGTGAAGGAGATGCCTTCTCTCAGGGTCAGGACGTATTCTGTCGCGTCATCGTTGGCTGTGAAGCCGGTTGCCAGCATCGGGATGTTGTTCATGTCATCGTCGAAACCGAACATGCCGTCCATGATCAGACGCTGGATGCCGCCCGACAGAGTGTCGGAAGTGTCGACCGGGTCCATTGTTGTGAAGTCGAGCGAAACTGCCGCGACCACATCAGTGTCCTGGGAAGATGTGCCGGCGGAACTGCCTCCGCCTGAATCGGAAGTGCCGCAGGAAGTCAGAAGAAGTGCGCCGGAGAATACCATTGCAAGAAGCTTTCTGGACTTTTTCATTGATTTTTTCCCTCCTTGACCAGATCCCCGGAATCCCGTGCTGTTTTAAGAAACAGAAACCGGCTGTATTGGTAAAGCCGGTATTATCTGCAGGAAACAGACAGATCCAAAGGAACTGATCTATGGCTTTTTTATAGCAAAATAGGCAAACAGTGTCAATTGAATTGCAGTGGTTTCCAGCCCGATTTGTAAAAATTTTCATTAATTTTGTATATTTCTTTGAAATGTTTTCAGCCCGCATTTCTTATATGTGGTACATTATTGGTGGAAAAATTCGAGGAATCAAACTATGAAACCCATCATCGGCATCGCCGCGCATCCCACCCTGCAGGAGCGCAATCACGGTATTATCCAGTCATGCGGGGAAAACTATCTGAAGTCGGTTGAAAAGGCAGGCGGCATTCCCCTGATCCTGCCCATTTATGAGGAACCCGGAGCCATTGAAAAGTATGTTTCCATGTGCGACGGTTTCCTGATCCCGGGCGGCATTGACGTCAATCCGCTCAGCTATGGCGAGGGTCCCCATCCCCTGCTACAGATGACAAGACTTGAATACGACAGCTATGAAATCAGGCTGATTCAGGAAATTTATAAAAGCAGAAAACCGATGCTCGGCATCTGCCGCGGCATCCAGATCATCAATGTCGCCTTCGGCGGCACGCTCTGGCAGGACGTTTCCCTCAGACCGGATCCCACCTTCCGCCACCAGCAGCAGGAAATGGATTCCTGCTGTGTCAGCCACAAGGTGCTCATCGAAAAAGATTCCATCCTTCATTCCCTTTTCGGCTCCGAGCTTTTAACCAACAGCTACCATCACCAGTCGGTCAGGGAAACCGGCAGAGGACTGAAGGTCACCGCCAGGGCACAGGATGGCGTTGTGGAAGCTCTCGAAGCGGACGGTGGCTATCCGTTCCTTCTCGCTCTGCAATGGCACCCGGAGTGCTTTGTCACCCTTGAAAACAATCCGATGGCGCCGATCTTCGCAAAACTGATTGAAGCCTGTGAATAATGAAGCGGGGCTGCTCACGCGGCCCCGTTTTTTCATTCGTAATCGTAATAATTCTTTGCGGTGATCTCACCGTTTCTGACCATGACTCTGCCAAGGGCAAGAACATCGGTGATATTGAGATCCTGATCCAGAAGCACGATGTCGGCGTCCAGATCCTTCGCGATCCTGCCTTTTCTGCCTTCCAGCATCAATGCATCGGCAACATTGCAGGTGATGATCGAAAGCGCATCGGGAACCGGGACATTCTGGTCTTTGATCAGATGGCGGACTGTATCGAACAGTGTTTCCATCCTGCCGACGCCCATGCCGATGATCTTCATGTCCGCGCTCCACTTCGGGAAGCTGCCGTTGGAATCGGAGGAAAGCGTGATCTGTTTTAAAGGGACGGTTTCCAGCGCTTCTGCGATCTTCGCCGCTGTTTCCGCTGTTCTGGTTCCGGATGTGAAATCAAGATAGCCGCCGGCCGCCGCGAACTTCAGCGCGCTTTCCTTCTGTCCCGCCACATGGGTCGGGCGGAACTGGGTGATCGGAATGTCGGTTTCCTCCACAATCTCAAGGACATCGCTGTAGCCCTTTTTCCCGCGGCCGGTATGCATATGGACAACGCCCGGCTTCTTCGCCAGGAATCCGGCGGTTCTGGCCTGGGTGGCAAGTCTTGCGAGCTCTTCCTTTGAAATGTTGCTGGAGCGGTGGTCGCTGATCGCAATCTTGACGCCGATCACTTCCTCAATAAAGGCGATATCCCTGGCAACCGAGCCGGTCAGGGTGGTGCTCGGATAAGCGTAGGAGCCGGTCAGGCACCAGGCGCTCATGCCCTGTTCTTTGAGTGCCTTTGTTCTTGCGACAAGGGTTTCCACGCTCTTGGCGTTATTGTCGGTGCCGAGCAATCCGATGACGGTGGTGACGCCATAGCGCACACAGTCGGTCATCTGGATTTCCCGGATCAGGGAAGCGAAGCCGTCTTCCCCACCGCCGCCGATGATGTGGACATGCTGGTCAATGAAGCCCGGCACAAGAATCTTTCCGTCCGCCTCTATGACGGTGAAATCATCCTCATCCCAGTCAAAGACGATATTCTGCGCGATTTTGATGATTTTGTCATTGCAGACAAGAACATCCTTTACGCCGAGATCCTTCGGCGCGTAAACATGCGCGTTTCTGATCAGTGTGAACATATCTTCTTCCTCTCTAGTCTCCCATCCAGAAGCCGGTTTCTTCCTTCACCCACGCGAAGTAGGCGTCACGGATCTTTTCAGCGGTTTCCGGATCCTTCATGCCTGCCGGTTTCCTGTCGATTTCCGAGGCTCTTGCCATCAGCTTGGATGTGGAAAGAACAAGCACTTCGTCAGCGTCATACACTTCCTGCATGGAAACATAACGGGATTCGGTTTCAATGCCGAGCTTCTCACACAGCTGCCATACATGTTTTCTGGTGATGGACGGCAGGATGAGATTGTCGAGAACCGGCCCGATGACTTTCTGATCCTTAATGATCACAAGCGAACTGTGGGCGCATTCGGTCAGCTGTTCCCCGCGGTGGAAAACAGCTTCCTGGCACCCGGCTTCCTCGGCTCTCTGCGCAGCGACGCAGTTGGGGATCAGGTTGAGCGTTTTGATATTGCAGTGAAGGAATCTTGTGTCCTCCACGGTGACCAGCTTCAGCGGAACACTGTAATTCAGCTTCTTCAGCGGGCTGACGGTGATCAGCAGCGTTGAAGGAGTTCCTTTGGGCGGGAAGATGTGATTGCGCGGGCAGTTGCCGCGGGAAGTCTGCCAGTAGACAGCCAGACCTTCAGCGCTCTCTGCCGCATCGACACATTTCTGCAGTTCATTTTTCAGCTCTTCCCTCTCACACGGAGGATCGATTTCCAGCAGCTTAAGGGAGTTATAGAATCTGTCAAGGTGGTCCTCAATCCTGAACATGACCCGGTTGTACGCGAAGGCGAAGTCATACGCACCGTCTCCGAAGAACAGCGCCCTGTCCTGCATCGGCAGCGTCATTTCTTCAATGGGGCCGAGCTTTCCGTTGTAATATCCGATCCGTTTCATTTCTTACCTCTTTTTTTCTGTTATTTCCCGAAGACGGTTTCTTCTCATTTCTTTTTTCAAAGTGCCGGGAACCGTTATTTCTGTCGCGGCTCCCTTTTGCGCCGTCCGCATTTTTCTTTTCCGTGTGCGGTTTGTCCCCGGCCGGTTTCCTTGGCGGAATCAGGCATTCCCTGCCAAAGCCGATGAGATCTTTTCTGCCCGCTTTGAGCAGCGCCTCCTTCACCAGGTCATAGTTGGCCGGACTGCGGTACTGGATGAGCGCTCTCTGCATCGCTTTTTCATGGGGATTGTCGGTGACATAGACCGGCTTCATCGTTTCCGGATCCAGATGCGTGTAATACATGCAGGTGGAGATGGTTCCCGGGGTCGGATAGTAATCCTGGACCTGCTGGGGATTGAGCCGGTGTTCGTTAAGATATTCCGCTAAGGCAATCGCGTCTTTGAGGGTGCTGCCCGGGTGTGAGCTCATGAGATAGGGAACGGCGTACTGATTCAGGCCGCAGCGCTCGTTGGCTTTTTCAAATTCCCTTATGAAGCGGTTGTAGACCTGCACCGGCGGCTTGCCCATTTTTGAAAGAACATTGTCGCTGATATGCTCGGGCGCCACCCGCAGCTGGCCGCTGACATGATAACGGCACAGTTCATCCAGGAATGTGCGGTCAGGATCCGCCAGCAGATAGTCAAAGCGGATGCCGGATCTGACGAACACTTTTTTGACACCTTTAAGCTCCCGCAGTTTTCTGAGCAGCGTCAGATAATCCTGGTGATCCACATCCATGTTCGGACAGATCTTCGGATACAGGCACTTCCTGTTTGTGCACGTGCCGTATTTCAGCTGTTTCTGACAGGAGGGACCCCTGAACTGGGCCGTCGGGCCGCCGACGTCATGGATATATCCCTTGAAATCCGGTTCTCTGAGAAACTGCTTCGCTTCATCAAGGATCGATTCGTGGCTGCGCACCTGGACGATTCTTCCCTGATGGAAGGTCAGCGCGCAGAAATTGCATTCGCCGAAGCAGCCGCGGTTGCTGGTGAGGGAGAACTTGATTTCCCCGAAGGCGGGGATTCCCCCTTCCTTATCATAAGACGGATGCCAGGCCCGCATGTAAGGCAGGGCGTAGACCTCATCCATTTCTTTGACGCTCAATGGTTTTGAAGGCGGATTCTGGACGACAAACATCTTGCCGCCATAGGTTTCATATAATCTCTTCGCGGTAAAGGGATCGGTATTCTGGTACTGGATCCGGAAGCTTTCCGCGTAGGCTCTCTTATCTTCCGTGATGGTTTCAAAATCAGGCAGTCTTACCGCATCAGTCAGGCTTTCCAGATCGCGGGTTTTATACACAGTGCCGTCAATGAAAGTGATGTCGCGGACGGAAAGACCGCTGTTCAGAGCGTGTGCGATGGCGACGATGGACCTCTCTCCCATGCCATAGGAAATCAGATCCGCACCGGCGTCGAGCAGCACCGACCTTCTCACCTTGTCGCTCCAGTAGTCGTAATGGCCCATGCGTCTGAGGCTGGCCTCGATGCCGCCGACAATCAGCGGCGTTTTCTTATAGGTGCGCCGGATCAGGTTGCAGTAGACAGTCAGGGCGTAATCCGGTCTCATGCCGGCTTTGCCGCCGGGACTGTAGGCGTCCATGTTTCTTCTTTTTTTCGCGACGGTGTAATGATTGACCATCGAGTCCATATTTCCTGATGTCACCAGGAAGCCAAGGCGCGGCTCGCCATAGATGGTGACGCTTTCCGGATTCCGCCAGTCGGGCTGGCAGATCAGCGCCACCTTGTAGCCGGCGTGCTCCAGAACACGTGAAATGATGGCCAGGCCGAAACTGGAATGGTCAACGTATGCATCGCCGCATACATAGACAAAATCGGGACGGTCCCATCCCTTTTCTTCCATCTCTTCTCTTGTCAGAGGCAGAAATCCTTTTGCCATAGTTTTATCCTTTTCCCTATTGTAGCCTAATTTACTCCGCAGTTAATCCGTTTTCCTCCTCCATCCGCATCTTTTGCCGGCGCAGCCTGTCGGTTTCGATCCACTCATCCAGGCTCAGCGGCGTGTAGTCCGAAAACATGCAGAAGCAGTTGATCATTTCGCACGGAATGGTTCTGAGCGAGCCGTCCCTTGTCTGAAATTCTGTCTTTCTGGTCATCTGAATCATGCGGTCGACCAGAATCTCGTCGCGGGTATTGTGCACATGCCCGTACAGCATATACCGCTTCGGCCTTCCTTCCTCGTCAACCCGGTACTGGCCGTTGTAGCACATGATCGGATAATGGCTCAGCACAACCGTGCGCTTGTTGTCGCGCAGCTCGGCATAATCGCGGACCCAGCCCAGCAGGGAAGTGTCAAAGGAAGAGTCGTCAAGGAAATATCTGTCGTGGTTGCCGCGGATCAGGAACTTTTTTCCGTTGAGGCTTTTCAGCAGCTCATTGGCGGTTTTCCCGTCAGCGAAAGCGAAATCGCCGAGAATGACCGTCTCGTCATTCTTTCTGACTTTCGCGTTCCACTTTTCAATCATATACGTGTTCATCGCGTCAATATCAGCGAAACCGCGGTGATCCATTTCATTGATCAGAGAGCGGTGACAAAAATGAAGATCGGAAATGTAGTATCTCACAAACATCACCTCCTTTGCGGGGATACTGTAATCATACATGTCAGGCAGGATTCATGAACTCTTTTTGCGGCTTTCATGCCTGCTAAGGGTACTGTTGACTATTGGAAATTTGTGCCTGCCGTAATAAAATTGAATCATAAGGAAGGTTATCTGTCCGTTCTTTCAGAGCGGTCAGACTGACAGGAGGAAAACAATGACTAATTGGAAAAACCTTGATACGCTCGCTTCGTATAAGGAACTTGAATCCCTCGCACGCGTTGATCTGCCGGCGGTAATGGCCGGTGAAAACGGTGCCGCCCGTGTCAAGAACTATTCAGTCCCGATGGCTGAAGGTCTCGTCTTCAACTACGCCGCCAAAGCTGTGGATGATGACATCCTCAAAGCGCTCGCGAAACTGGCGGAAGAGCAGGAACTGCTCGACAAGTTCGCCGCCCTCTACAACGGCGAAGTCGTCAACACCGGTGAAAAGCGTCTGGTTCTCCACCAACTGTGCAGAGGCCAGCTCGGCGAAGACGTCATCGCTGACGGCGTCAACAAGCGTGAATTCTATGTCAAGCAGCAGACAAGAATCGCCGAGTTCGCAAAGAAAGTCCACAGCGGCGAAATCACAAACGCGGACGGCGAAAAGTTCACAACAGTCGTACAGATCGGTATCGGCGGATCTGACCTGGGTCCCCGCGCCATTTACATCGCTCTGGAAAACTGGGCAAAGAAGAACGGCAAACTGAAGATGAACGCCGCGTTCATCTCCAACGTCGATCCGGATGACGCTGCAGGCGTCCTCTCCAACATCGATGTCAAGCATTCCCTGTTCGTTCTGGTCTCCAAGTCCGGCACAACACTGGAAACACTGACAAATGAGTCCTTCGTCAAGAACGCCCTGCAGGAAGCAGGTCTTGACCCGGGCAAGCATATGGTCGCTGTCACCAGCGAAACATCGCCTCTTGCGAAGAATGAAGGCTACCTCGACGCGTTCTTCATGGACGACTACATCGGCGGCCGTTACTCTTCCTCTTCCGCAGTCGGCGGTGCGGTTCTCTCCCTGGCGTTCGGTCCTGAAGTCTTCGCTGATTTCCTGGAAGGCGCGGCTGAAACAGACAAGCTGTCCAAAGAAAAGGACATCTTCAAAAACGCAGCCCTGCTCGATGCCCTGATCGGCGTCTATGAGCGCAATGTCCTCGGTTTCGAGAACACAGCTGTTCTGCCTTATTCACAGGCACTGGCAAGATTCCCTGCCCACCTGCAGCAGCTCGACATGGAATCCAACGGCAAGTCCGTCAACCGTTTCGGCGAACCTGTTGACTATCCGACAGGACCGATCATCTTCGGTGAGCCGGGCACAAACGGCCAGCACTCCTTCTACCAGCTCCTGCACCAGGGCAAGAACATTGTTCCGATGCAGTTCATCGGCTTCAGAAACTCCCAGATCGGCTCCGATGTCGACATCCAGGGTTCCACAAGCCAGCAGAAGCTCAGCGCCAACGTCGCTGCCCAGATCGTCGCGTTCGCCTGCGGCAAGGATGACACAAACCTGAACAAGAAGTTCGACGGCGGCCGTCCTTCCAGCATCATCATCGGCGACCAGCTCACACCGAGAACACTCGGCGCACTGCTTGCGCACTTCGAAAACAAGGTCATGTTCCAGGGCTTCGCATGGAACGTCAACAGCTTCGACCAGGAAGGCGTCCAGCTCGGCAAAGTTCTCGCCAAGAAGGTTCTCGCCCACGACACAGACGGCGCCCTGGCTGAATACAGCGCGCTGCTCAACATCTGATCTTCAAAGCATTCTCCGAGGGGCCTCACGGTCCCTCTTTTCTGATGGAAAGCCGGAAAAAACATTAAACGAAAATGTCATGTATATGCTTTGATTTTTCATCATATACAGGGCATAATGCAGACAGGAGGTATTTTCCATGGCTGACAAAACAATCATTTTATTCTGCGGTGCCGGCATGTCCACTTCCCTTCTCGTCAACAAGATGAAGGAAGTCGCCGCGGCTCAGGGAAAGGATTATGAAATCCACGCCCACGCCCTGTCTGAAGAATCCAAGTTCGCTCCGATGGCTGATGTCATCCTGATCGGTCCCCAGGTCCGCTTCGAACTCAACAACATGAGAAAGAGAAACCCGGACAAGATCATCACCGACATCCCGATGCGCACTTATGGTCTGATGGATGGCAAGGGAGCTCTTGAGCTGGCCGAAAAGGCAATGGCTGAAGGCGTCAAATAAGCCGGAAACAAAGGGGATTGCAAAATCCCTTTTCATTATGTCTGCCGGTTTGAGTATATCCGCCATTTCCCGGAATGTCATTGAACCGGGAGTTCAACCGTCAGGATTTTGTTAAGAATATCTGCAGGCGATCCGATTTTTGGGTGATACAATTGTGCGGGAGGGTTTGAAATGGCAGAAAAAACGATTGTACTGTTCTGCGGGCTTGGAATGTCCACTTCCAGCATGGTCCGCAAGATGCAGAAAGCGGCAGAAGCCCAGGGCAAGGATTATTCCATCGCCGCATATGCCCTGAGCGAGGAATCTCTTTATGCACCCACAGCCGACGCGGTTCTGATCGGGCCCCAGGTCCGCTATGAACTGGAAAATATGAGAAAGAGAAATCCCGGCACACCCATCGCCGATATTCCGATGCGCACCTATGGCCTCATGGATGGCGCGGGGGCTCTGGCGCTGGCCGAAGAAATCATGAAGAAATAAAAGGAAGCTCTGAATTCTGAACGGAAATGTTCAGATCAGAGCTTCCTTTTTAAATTCTCTTACTTTTTGAAACCGTCACGGAGCAGGACGCTTCTGTTGAAGACGAGATGATCGGCGCGGGAATCCTTGTTGTCAAGGCAGAAGAAGCCGATCCGCATGAACTGGAATGTCGGCGCGTTGGTGCCGGTTCTGTTTTCGCGGGTATCGAATTCCTCGGCAACTTCCTGCATCGACTTTTCAACTTTGCAGCCGGTGAGGACGGTCAGGCTTTCCGGATTGAGAGCTTCCAGGAAGTTCTTGTCCGGTCCGTCCGGGTTGGGATCGGTGAACAGGTTGTCATACAGTCTGACTTCAGCGTCAAGGCAGTTCTCCTGGTCGACCCAGTGGATCGTGGCGCCCTTGACCTTGCGGCCGTCAGCCGGATCGCCGCCCCTTGAAAGCGGGTCATATTCGCAGAGCACTTCGGTGACTTTGCCGTTTTCATCCTTCACGCAGCCGGTGCAGGTGACCAGGTAAGCGCCCTTGAGACGGACCTCATTGCCCGGATACATTCTCTTGTATTTGGGGATCGGTGTTTCAAGGAAGTCATCCTCTTCAATCCAGAGATGGCGGCTGAAGGTGATGGTATGTGTGCCCTGTGAAGGATCGGTCGGATTGTTTTCGACTTCGAATGTCTCGGACTGTCCTTCCGGATAATTGGTGACTGTCAGCTTCACCGGATGAAGAACCGCCATGGTTCTTTCGGCTGTCGCGTTGAGGTCATCGCGCAGGCATCTTTCCAGTTCCCTGAACTCGATGGTGTTGGAGCTCTTGGCAACGCCGATGGACTCGCAGAAATTGCGGATGGAAGCGGCGGTGTAGCCTCTTCTTCTCAGGCCGCACAGCGTCGGCATTCTCGGATCGTCCCAGCCGGACACATAGCCTTCCTCGACGAGCTGTCTGAGCTTTCTCTTGGACATGACGGTGTGGTCGATGCCAAGGCGGGCAAACTCGATCTGTCTGGGCTTGTGGAAAGGAATGGAAACATTCTCAACCACCCAGTTGTAGAGGGGTCTGTGATCCTCGTATTCCAGAGAGCACAGGGAATGTGTGATTCCTTCCAGGGCGTCCTGGATCGGATGGGCAAAGTCATACATCGGGAAGATGCACCACTTTGTGCCCTGGCGGTGATGGTTGATATAGCGGATGCGGTAGATGACCGGGTCGCGCATGTTGAAGTTGCCGCTGGCAAGGTCAATCTTCGCTCTGAGGGTCATCTTTCCCTCTTCCACTTCGCCGTTCTTCATCATTTCAAACAGGCGGAGGTTCTCTTCAACCGGTCTGTCGCGGTAAGGGGATCTTGCCGGTGTGGAGGTGTCGCCTCTGTATTCGCGGAATTCTTCCGGGGACAGTTCGCAGACATAGGCCAGTCCCTTTTTGATCAGTTCGATGGCATATTCATAGTCCTTCTCAAAATAGTCGGAACCGTAATAGAATCTGTCACCCCAGTCAAAACCGAGCCAGTGAATGTCCTGCTGGATGGCGTCGACATACTCGGTATCTTCCTTTGCCGGGTTGGTGTCGTCCATACGCAGATTGCAGATGCCGCCGAATTTTTCAGCCATGCCGAAGTCAATGCACAGTGCCTTGCAGTGACCGATATGAAGATATCCGTTGGGTTCCGGCGGGAAACGGGTATGAACGGTCATGCCTTCAAACTGTCCGCCCGGTGCGATATCCTCCTCTATGAAGTTGTAGATGAAGTTGCGGTTGACGCTGACTTCACCTTCAGTCATTTCTTTCTTCTCATCAGCCATAAGTGAATTCTCCTGTTTCATCATTTGTGTTAACTACACAAGTATAATACAAAACAGTGCTTTCGGTAACTTTTCCTGTGAGTTTCTCCCCCGCCATGCTTTATCAAACTATATAATGAGAACATGATTATCCGCTCAGGCATCAGATCAATCCTGCGTTCAAAGAAGCTGTGCAGCCTTTTCTTCCTGCTCACGGCTCTTTTGTCGCTGCTTCTGAGCATTGGCGCCGGCGTCTATGCGACCGCCGGGGCGACTCTCGCCTCTTTCCGCGATACCTACCGGACCGTCGGCCGCCTTGAGTATATCGGCTCCGACTATCCTGATGAGACTTTCCCTGACGAAGAGGCACGGGCGGCTTACGATGCCATCGATCCTTCCGTTTTCCTTGAAACCGACGGCGTGAGTGCAGCTGAAAAGAAACAGACAGCTCCCGGCTTTACGGAAGGCTTCAAGCGCTATAAATCAACAATTCCCTATAAAGATTACGGCGTGCTGATCATGACTTCCCTGCACCCTCTGGAAAGCACCCTGACTGCTGTTCCTCTGGAAGAAGAACCTGAGCTGCCGGAAGTGTGCACCGTTGAAGACAAACATACAGGCGCTCTGACGATTTACGACCATGGCAATGTGCAGCTGCTGCTCCGCTTTGTCTATGACCGAAACAAAGATCTCTACACTGCATCGGACCGTCAGGATGACCGTTACGTTGAAATTCAGGTCAGCTATGAGGATCTGCCTCAGGATTATCTGATTTATGACACTTTCCGCGGCCGCAGTGAAGCCCGCTACAGCGGACCTGTCGATCTCGATGATGAGAATCTGCCCCGCTATCTTTATGATCCTGATGAAGGCACATGGGCACAGCAGTTCATGGCTGTCTCTGAGTATACCGGCATCTTCTCTGACGCTCTTTATTCAAGAAAAGAAGAAAGAAGAATCCTGATCCGCCTGAAAACAGGCATGACGGGCTTTGAGCCTGATGAATCAAAAAAATATGCGGTCCACGGCAGCTTTGTCGATGCCGGCACCTCCAACCTTGTCTTTGAACTGCGCGAGTTCAGCGATGATGAGGATCAGCCATGGCTTGATGTCACCGGCATGGAGAGAAGCGAGATTGAAAATACTGTCTTCGGCCGCTATGCGCGGAACTACCGCTACGCCAACAATTATCTCAATGTGTCTTTTTCAAAGGACATCACCCTTCTTGAGCCGTTCCACCAGGGATGGCTGGTACTGGCCGAAGGACGCTTCCCGCAGGAAGGCGAAGATCATGCCTGCGTCATTGACCATACGCTGGCGGATCAGCTTGCCCTTTCCGCCGGCGGCACTCTGCCGCTGCGCATCCTGACAAGTGAAAATGATTCCCTTTACCGCTATACAGACGTGTCAGCGGAAGAGGTATATACCGTCACCGGCATTACCGCTGAAAACAATGACTATCAGGGCGAAGTGTTCATCCAGGGTTCAATGGAGTCCCCTTCCCCGTTCTTCGGCTATCTGCTCGGCACCATTCTTTTCGACAACGAAAAAGCCAGAAGCGCGGCGGAAGAGATCCGTCCCCTGCTTCCGGACCAGGTCCGTCTGACCGTCTATGACCAGGGATATGAAACCAACAGCCAGCCGGTCAGGGCGCTGCAGACGACAGCCCTGATCATGACCCTGATCAGTTCCTTCGGAGCGCTGGCGGTTCTTGTCCTGTTCGCTTTCCTTTATATTTACAGACAGCGGGAAACGATCGATACGCTTTACCGTCTGGGCCTGAAGAAATCAGACACGGCGGTATGGATGCTGGCGGGCATGCTCACCATTGTTCTGGCCGGTTCCCTGACCGGAACGCTGACTGGCTGTCTTCTGATGAAACGGATTGTTTCCCTGACGGTTGCCGGAACGGCTTCCCTTTACGCCATGGACACAAGATACTCCGAAGCGTCCGTCGGCATGACAAGAAGCCTTGAAACCGTCACGCCTTCCCTTCTGCCGGTTTCCCTGCTGTGCATCACAGCGGTTCTTGTTTCGGCTGTCCTGCTCAGCCTGTTCTTCCTGCGCCTGGCAATGCGGGCAGGAAGACCGGATCATGGCCGAATCAATACGAAGGTGCCGGATGACACCACCAGCACAAAAGGAAAAGGCGTACTGCGCTATGGCATGATCGCTTTTGAAAGAGGCGGCAGCCGCAGCGGGGCCGTCATCCTGATCACCTTTGTGCTCAGCCTTCTCCTGTGCGGTTTTTCCGCCATGGCATCCGGATGGCAGAAGGACCTCGATGAACTGTATGAGAATACGGAAATCACCGGCAGCATTGTCAGCCTCAACGGCAAGTACAGCAGTTCGCTGCTGATTCATGAAAGCACTGTGCGCCTGATGAACACGAGCGGCTATCTGGAATGGTTTCATGTTTCCGAAAACAATCACCACTACTGGCTTGCGGATGAAATCCCGGTTTTCGCGGAAACTTCATTCGGCCAGGAATCAAGAGCCGCATGGATCGGAAAGCAGCCCCGGCTGATCCTGACCGATTCGGTTGAAGCGGCGGAAGATTTCTTCTACAAACCTGCCGTGATCCGGTGGCTGGACGGTTATGATGAAAGCTTCCTGGCGCAGGACATGAAGAAAATCGGCGAGGACCGTGTCCTTGACCCGGAAACCGGCAGTTATGTGATGGAACAGGCCTGCCCGGCCCTGATGCCGGAAAGATGGCTCAGCGAACACGGATGGCAGCTGGGTGATGAAATTGTGATCATCACCGGCGATCTGCCGGTAAAGCTTCTGGCTGCGGGAACCTTCACCCAATCCGGTGACAAGGCCAATATCTATATTCCGCTGGCGGCGGGCTATGATCTTAAAAACCTCTATGAAGAGCCGGATGCCGAAAACATGTGGCACACTCTGCGCTATGAGGCCATTTATACATCCGGCCGCTTCCGGCTCAGATCCGCTTCAGAGCTGACCGCCTTCAAGGACTTCCTTGAAAGCAGCAGCTTCAGTCAGGTCAACAAACCCGCCCGCGACAGGACGTGCTTCCTCATCAATGACGCCTCATTCCTTGAGACACTGAGCACCCTCAGACGCCACATCGCCTTTGCGGAAATGATTTATCCGGTGCTGATGGCGTTCACGATTCTCACCGGATTCCTGATCTCATGGCTGATGATCAACGGCAGAAGGATGGACTTCGCCGTCATGAAAGGACTTGGCACCGGCAGGTTCAGAGTCTTCATGATCTTCTTCCTTGAGCAGGCCTATGCTGCTCTGACCGGCATCCTGCCGCCGTTCATCCTGTCATTCTTCATCGGCAGTCCCCTGATTATCCTGCTGTTTGCGGCGGCCTATCTTTGCGGCACTTCGCTTTCCATCCTTCTTGCCTCCCGTGAAAACCTGATGGTTCTGCTGTCGGAAAAGGAGTAGTTTATGAGCATTCTTGAAATCAGAAACGTATCCTATACATACCAGTCGCAATATCAGAAAACAGACGCGCTCAAAAACGTTTCTCTGACCTTTGAGCCCGGCGCCGTCTATGCCATCACCGGAAAATCCGGTTCCGGCAAGACGACGCTGCTGTCGCTGATGGCAGGCCTGGATCTGCCGACCCAGGGGGAAATCCTCTGCGAAGGAACCTCCACTTCAAAAATGGACCTCCAGAAATACCGCCGGGAAAAAGCCGCGGTCATCTACCAGTCCTTCCGGCTGCTGCCTCTGCTGACAGTGGCGGAAAATGTCATGTTTCCGATGGAACTGACCGGCATGAAAGCCGCCTCCGCCAAAAAAGAAGCATTGCGCTTAATGGCAAAGGTGGATCTTTCGAAGAAATACGCGAACCGTTTTCCGACGATGCTGTCGGGCGGGGAACAGCAGAGAGTGGCGATCGCAAGAGCTCTGGCGATGAAAACGAAAATTCTTCTGGCGGATGAGCCCACCGGCAACCTGGACAGCGCCAACAGCGAGAATATCATGAGGATCCTGTGCTCCCTGGCTCATGAAGAAGGCTATTGCGTCATCATCGTCACCCATGACCCCGCGATCGCTGAAGCAAGCGATTATGTCATCCGCATGAACGACGGCGAGATCCTGTCATGAAAAAAAGAAACTGCCTTCACAGTTTCCCGTCATTCTTCAAAGCTGGCTCCGGTCAGCTTTTCATATTGCTTTATGACTTTTTCCGCTGTCTCCGGGAATCCCTCTTTCCGAAGTGTCATCACAGCGCATTCAGCCAGTTCATGACAATGGAACGAAAACGGAAGGATCCGCCCTTCGCCAAGGCTTTCACGCCTGGCACTCACTGCCTTCTCATCCGCAGCCTGGCTCCAGACAAATTCACAGCGCTCATCCCCGCGTCCCATGGATTGCGGGATCTGAAGTCTGAAACTGCCGCCAAACCCTTCGCACAGAGCCTGATCAATATACCGGCAGTAATATCTGCCGTATTCCTCCATGCCTGCTTTGTGCCATGTGTCATGCCATGCGCATCTGCTCACAGCGGAAACGGCTGAATCAGTTCTGTATGCCATGGTGCTGATGTTTTCGCCGGGTTCCCCCTGCCACTCGCCATGGGCCAGATAAGCGGTGATATCCAGTGTCTCACCGTTTTCAAGAGCTTTGGCACGCATCCGCTGTCCGCGCTTTACTCCATAGGAGACGGTGATTTCCTGAATCAGCTGTTCCCCCTTTTCCTGATCACAGTCTTCCAGAACTGTTCCTGCGATATAGGCATAGAGCAGCGCATGTTCACGGATTCCTGTCATTTGAGCTCCTTCTGCCACTTGTCACCGTCATAACGGTAGAAGAATTCGCTGATGTCTTCCTTGAGGAACACATCCATCATATCTTCCATGTCATGGGCCAGCGGCATGTTCTTAAGATCCTCAATCTCCGCCCAGAAGACTTCGCCTTCTCCGGAAGAGACCGGTTCGCCGGTGAATTTCTCTGTTGTATACATCAGGACTGTATGGCGGGTGTCATCGGCGCACCAGTCCCTGATGCCGGCAAGCCTGAGCGAGCTGACCGTCAGGCCTGTGTCTTCTTTGATTTCGCGGATCATGGCGTCAGTGAATGACTCGCCTTCCTTCACTTCCCCGCCGGGAAATGTGATGCCCGGCCAGTCCGTTCCTTCGCGCTGGATGACCAGGGCTTTGGTGCCCTCAACAATCAGGCACATATTCGTAAAGATCGTTTTTTCCATCTTTGTTCACCTCATTTTTCGATGCAGTATACCATTTTCAAAGCTCAGTGAGTTTAAGATGAGCGCACAGCATACCGCCGTCAGCGGGTGTTTCGCTGACGTTCAGCACAGATGTGCCGCAGGTTCAGCCGCTTCCGCTTTGAGCTGTTTTCTTTTCTGAAACACTCTCATTTACGGCTGATTCTGAACCTTGGACGGTATTTTAGTCCGCTTTTATGATCATTGCAACCCCGGATTTCATGCATGCAGTCATTTCCGGGCGTCCCACACTTTTTTCAGTGTGGCATAGACATGCCGGTTCAGCCGGCTGTCCTCAAAGTATCTGCTGTTATCCCCGCCCAGCATTTCCAGGGCGAACGCACCGACCGCCCTTGAGCGCGACTGGCCGCCGTAGCAGTGCACAAGCAGTGTTTCGGCGGACTGATGTTCTTCAATAAACCCGATGATCTCTGCGGCCTGTTCTTCATTGAAGAGCACATAGCCGTCCACCGGTTTAATGATGTCGTCAAAGTAAAGCGTAAGAACTCCTGTGCATTTCCTGCTTTCCGTGAAAGTGATTCCATAGCCGCCGGTATGGGTATCCTGAATTGAAATCACCGCGTAGGTGTCTTTCAGTTCGGCGAAGTCATCCAGCTCCGGGGGCCAGTAATGTTTCATGACATATTCAAAGGCGTCAAAGACTGACCTGACAAGAATTCTTTTCATCTTTCCTCCTTAAAGGTTCAGAGAAACCTGTTCATATCTTGGCGGCATTTCAGCGATCCAGCTGAAGCACTCCTGCGGGGTGTGCAGAACGCCATGCCTTTCGCATTCTCTGTGGAAGTACGCCATCAGCTCAGCGCTGTGGGCGCTGTTGACTTCATAGCTGTTTCCGTAAACCTTTCTGTATTTTTCGCTGAGCCCCGGAAACATGCGGTCAAGATTGCGGTAATAATATTCCCGGTTCCCGCTTCTGAGCGTCAGGCCGGCGTTAAAACAGATAATCCCTCTGACTCCGGCGTCAAAGCACCAGGCAAGGATCTGTTCCACATTCTCCCGGGTGTCGGTTAACCATGGCAGCAGCGGCGTCATCCAGACAACCGCGGGAATTCCCTTCTGCTGAAAAGCCTTCAGAACCTCATATCTGCGTTTTGATGTGCAGACGCCCGGTTCAATCTTACGGCTGAGATCCTCATCGGCGATGGTCAGCGTCATCTGCAGAACCGCTTTTGATTTTTCATTGATTCTTTCAAACAGATCCAGATCGCGCAGAACCAGGTCTGACTTGGTGATCACCGAAGCGCCGAACCCGTATTTTTCAATCACTTCAAGACAGGCGCGTGTGATCTTCAGATCCTTTTCGGCAGGCTGGTAAGGATCGCTCATGGAACCGGTACTGATCATGAAGCGGCTTCTTTTGCGGCTCAGGATCTGTTCCAGCAGCTGCGGCGCGTTGATTTTGACCTCAACATCCTCAAAGTCATGGCTGAACTGATAGCAGTCGCTGCGGGAATCACAATAAATGCAGCCATGGGTGCAGCCGCGGCAGATATTCATTCCGTTGTATTTCGATAAGAGTGTCTTCGCTTCGCTGAAATGCATAAGCTTCCTTTCTGCGCTTACCATTTAAATACTCTTTCCCAGCCGGAAGCGCAAGCATGTGCGCACTGTGATTAAAAAAGTTCCCGCAGGATGCAGGAACTTTGCGTTTGATCTATTTTTTACTGCCTTTATATTCGAAGCACAGCATGGTCACATCGTCGAACTGTTCGGCGCCGCCGACAAAGTCGTCGAGAGCTGTCTGCACATTGCCAAGGATATGATCCACCGGCGCCAGCGGGTCTTTGTTCAGCGCCTGGATCAGGCGGTCGGTTGTAAACATGCGGTGATCCGCCGCGGTTCCTTCCGGCACACCGTCAGTGTAGACAAACAGCTTGTCGCCAGGCTCCAGGGCGATCTCATATTCATTATAGCGGAATCCTTCCATGGCGCCGATGACAAGACCGTGCTTATCCTTTAAGAGGCTGAACTTTCCTTTTTTCATCACAGCCGGATATTCATGGCCGGCGTTGGCGCAGGTGAGAATGCCGGTGGAAATCTCCAGGATGCCGAGCCAGATTGTGACAAACATGTCCGCCTGGTTGTTTGAGCAGATCGCGTCGTTTGTCCGGGTGAGGATCTCACCGGGCTGCGAACCCAGCATCGCGCAGTTCTGAAGAATGACCTTGGAAACCATCATAAACAGAGACGCCGGAATTCCTTTGCCGGAAACATCCGCGATGACAAGGCAGAGATGATCGTCATCGATCAGGTAATAGTCATAGAAGTCGCCGCCGACTTCCCTGGCCGGCTCCACGGTCGCGTAAATCTCAAATTCATCCCTGTCGGGGAACGGCGGATACTCATGGGGCATTGTGCCGATCTGAATGGCACGGGCGGTGGTGAGCTCTGTGTTGAGGCGCTCTTTCTCGACCGCTTCCGCCTGGCTCTTTTCATATGCCCGCTGCTTCTTATCAAGAATACTGCGGACCAGCGCCCAGAGTGCGGCAGCGCCTGCCGCTGTCACCAGCAAGTAGAACCAGGGCTGCTCGAACATGGTTCTGTCCTTGATGATGGAGTAGCGGACGGTTTTGTTGCCGCGGCCAAGGGAGTCGCTGACATGGATCATGAACTGATACTGTCCGCCCGGCAGGTTGGTGTAGTCAATGGGAACCAGATCGCTCCGCTTCAGAGTGACTGTATGCTTGTCAAATCCCTCCAGTCTGTAGGAGACCTGAAGATCATTGAGAGAGAAGCTCAGAACATTGGAATGAATCGTTACCTTCTGCACGCCGGCAGGAATGCGGAACACGCCTTTGGTGTCGGGGTAGATTTCCTGATCATCCGCCTCAATATACGGCAGTGCGACCTTGATCTGGAAAATGTTATCGAGCGGCGCGTTGATATTGACTTTGACCACGCCGGTGGTTCCGGACATGTACAGATCGCCCGCTTTTGTCAGTTCACTGTAGGAATTGCTGGAAGCGGTGCACTGCAGGCCGTTGGCAAGAGTGAAATGGACAGCGTCAATTTTCTCATTGGCAAGCAGTTCATCAACGGATACGGCATAGATACCGTCGGAAGCCAGCACCCACATCTCGCCCTGATCATTTTCATACATGTCAAAGTTGTTGGCGTACGGGAAGTTTTTGATTGTTGTGATTTTATAATCCTCGTCCATGTAGGCGATGGAGTTGCTGGTGACAATCCAGAACAGATTCCGTTTGTCGTCGCGCTTGATCCGCATGACAATCCCTGAAGACAGACCGTCTTCCGTGGTCAGCCGGCGCAGGCCTGACTCATTGATCACATAGATGCCGTCGCCGTTTGTGCCCAGCAGGATATCGCCGCTGCGTGAGCTTGTGACAGTCAGGCTTTCCTGGTTGATGATGCCGTCCGCCTTTCCGTAGGATTTCACCACCTGCATGTCGCGGATGATACTGACGCCGCCGGTATTGACGACAAGGATGTCGCCGTTATCGGCTTCATGAACCACTCTGATATGATCCGTGAAAAGACCGTCCCGCTCGTTGAAGACTGTCGCTGTTTCCCCATCATAGCAGACAAGGCCGCAGCCTCTGAATGTTGAAATCCAGAGCCTGTTATGGCTGTCACGGATGACTGAGCGGATCCTTGAGCCTTCACAGAGTTCGATCAGGTTATATGTGTCCAGCGGCACTCCGGAAGCGGTCCGTGCCTCGGCAAGCGGGACATCGAGAACCTGGCCTTCCATGTCAACGACATACAGTCCGTTGTCGGCGCCGATGAACAGCTGATCTCTGCTCCCGTTTGTGTAGCGGCATGTGGTGTTGACAACCGTATCCGCCAGATCATTGAGATTCAGAACGTCAATGAAACGGTTGGGGACAATCTTCATGACGCCCTGACGGCTTGATGTGAACCAGATATTTCCTTCATAATCCGTCATGACATGACCGACATTGTTGTTCATCGGAAGTGCGTCCATCAGATGGAAACCGGCTTCATCCAGAACACCAATGCCGTTCCTGGCTGTGATCCAGATCTGATCATTGAATTTATCGATATCGAGCACAAGATTGAGCGGATAAATATCGGCAATCATTGTCAGGACTGAATCGGTAAACGGATTGCCGTACCAGAAGCCGCTGTTGTCGGTTCCGATGTACATGTTTCCCGGCCTGAGGGGATCCGGCAGGATATAGGTGACGCCGTTGACGCCGACTTCCTCCGCCTTCAGCATTCCCGTCAGTTCGCCGTTATAGACAGAAAAGACCGCGTCATCATTTGTCACGCCGTAAACGATGCCATCTGTTCCGGTCTCCATGGCGATGACATAAGCGCCATGCAGTCTGGCGTCGTCGATCACCTGCAGATTCATGTCTTTGTCAATCACCGCGATTCCGGTCGCCGTGCCGGCGTAAATCAGGCCGGTATCATCCTGCGCCAGGGCGTTGATTTTTACTGAAGGCATTCCTTCATCCGTGTTCCAGATCCGGTAGCCCCCATTTTCCATCAGGGCGACGCCGTTATCGTTGGTGCCGATCCAGAGCCTTTCATTTTTATCCACAAGCAGGCTGACCACATTCGCGACGCCGGTGTTTGATTTCATTCTTTCAAACGTATTGCCGTCATAGCGGATCAGGCCGCTGTAGCCGCCGAGCCAGATAAACCCGTCACGGGTCTGGGCGATCGCGTTGGCTTCCGATGTCGGCAGACCGTTTGTATTGTTATAAATAACAGCCGAAAATGCGTCGATTTCATTGACCGGGTCGACGATCTCCACCGGAGTTCCGCCGCCGTCTTCAGGGCCGATATCGGCATTGACGGTGAAAAGACCGGAGAACACCCCCAGTCCGGTCGCAAATGCCAGAATCAGACACATAATCAGTCTGCAAAATGTATATTTCATTGAGGACATATGTACTTTAATCATACAGCCCAAAACCGCACATGATCATGTTAATTAAACCAGTTTGAAGAAAAGTCCGCAAACGTTTCAACCCCATTCACATGCTTTCATATCCTGTTCCGGGATTCTCCGGATGAAACAATTCATTGTTTTCTGAAAATGATAAGATCCGTTTCTTTCAAATATGATTCGGAGCTCACCGGAAAGATAAAAACGCCTCCCAATGGAAGGCGCAGTGCAGATTCATCAATGATTTGATCAGTCCGGCTGCTGGCCGTCATGCGCTTTCCAGGCGCACTCAGTCAGCTGCAGATCAGTAAAGACAGCGGTGAAGGAAGAGACTTCCGGCGAGCATGCGTAGATGCCGAAGCGGATCTTTCCTGCCGCTTCATGCATATGGCAGACACGCATCTGTTTCCACTTTCTGCCGTCTTCCGAACACTCGATGCAATAGTCATCTTCTCTCCGGCTCAGGCGGTACCACATCGATTTCACGGAGGCGGGAATCTCGGTTGTCGCCCAGTCGGAATATCCATGATTGGTCACCACACTGCCGAGATGCTGGAACTCTTCATTTTCATATTCAATGGAGCCCTTCAGCCAGTTTTCACTGTCAAGGTACATGACAACACCGCACTGGTCGAATCTGTGATGGCTTTCTTCAAAGGATGTCTTGACGATGAAGCTGAAAAACTTCTCTTCAGTCTCCATCTGGAATACCGGCGCGTTGTCATTTCTGAAATGGTAATAAGTTCTCTGCCACAGGTCAGTGCCCGGGGCTGTTGTGATGCGGACAGTATCACCCTCACACGAATAAGCGCGGGGCTCTCTGGTCCATTGGAATTGTTCTAAGTTCATAAAGGAAATCCTCCACTATTACTATAATCCTCTCAGCCATCGCGGCACAGAGAAATTGCTTCTTTTTCAGATGAACAGCACTCCTCTCCATCCGCGCACTCCGTAATAAGAATCGGCGCCGTTATGGAAAATGAAGACAGTTCCGTACCTTCTTTCGGCAAACAGAGCGCCGCCCAGGTTTCTGATTGTTTCAGGGGTGGCGATCCAGGAGGAAGTCTTCAGGTCATATTCACCTGTTTCCTGAAGTTTCCTGTAGAGATCTTCTGTGATCAGCAAGCATCCCATCTGCTCAGCCTGGCGCATGGCGGAATCGGCGGGCGGATTCTTTTTTCTGTTTCTGAGTGCCTGCTCATCATAGCAGACACTTCTTCTTTTGGCGGGAGTCTCTTTTGAACAGTCGCAGAAAACCACTCTGCCGGTGTTTTCTTCAATTCCGGTCACATCCGGTTCGCCGCCTGTCTCTTCCATGCGTTTGAGAACTTCCAGCGCTTCCGCACTGAGCCTTTCTTCAACTGTCTGCCATCTGATGCCGGGATGGCGCTGCGGGTTGTCTTCAAATCTTTTTTTCAATACTTCAAGCATGTTCACTCCTTGCTCCGGCCGCGTTATTCTGACCGGCCGGTAAAACTGCATTCTTTACTTTCTGAAGATTTCAGCCGAACAGGCGGGCGCCAAGCTCAAACACTTCCTCGCACTCTTTCGGGAAGACGGTTTCGCGGCGCTTCATCTTCTCTTCGGGATCGAACAGCGACCACTCCCAGTCGGTTTTTGAGTAGTCCTTCAGCTGAAGCGTATCGCCGCTGACGAAAAGTTCCGTGGGTCCGACAAAGCGGTTCAGTGTCTGCGCATATCCTTTCAGCATGTTCAGATACATTGTATCCGGCGCGTTGCTGGTCATGATCAGAAGCACGGGAATCGGTCTGTCATTGCAGCAGGGGGTTTCTTTGTTATATGTCAGATTCTGAAAGATCAGTCTTTCATACAGGGCGTGAAATGAAGCGGTCAGATCGGAAAGGTAATTGGGCGAGCCGATGATCAGGCCGTCGGCCTCCCTGATCGCGTCCAGTACCGGCGTGAGTCCGTCCCGGCGCACGCAGTGTCCTTTGAACCGTTCTTTTTTACAGCCGAAGCAGGAAATGCAGCCGGTGTATCTTTCCAGACGGAACAGATCGAATTTTTCGATTTCGGCTCCGGTGCTTTCCGCGCCTCTGGCGGCTTTATTAATCAATGTGTCTGTATTCCAGCCTATGCGCGGACCGGCATTGACCGCGATGATTTTCTTTGTCATGAAATTGTCCTCCGCAGTTATTATACAGGCAGCGTGCCTGCATTCACTTTCCGGAACTCTTTCCTCTTTTCAGAACCGCTCTGATTCCGTTCAGAAGGACTCCGGCAGACAAAAGCAGGATAATGAACATCATTGCCGCGTTGGTCACAGCAGACAGCACCAGCATGGACGGATCACCATCCCCTGCAACCACCATAATCAGCGTGTTCTGAAGCGTCATGACCGCCACAAGTGCCTCAATGAAACTGATCACGCGCAGCAGTCTGAGCAGACTGTTGTCTGTTCTTTTCCGGCGCTTGAAATTCAGTGAGGCCATGATGATTTTGTAAGTTGTGTACGCGGCCATCGCGATCGCCGGAATGAATGTCATGTTCACCGGTTTTTTCTGGATGGTCATGATTGAAACAGGGACCGCCAGACTGAGATTCAGCAGGAAAAACAGAACGGAAGAAATCAGGTAAACTCTTCTCTGCACCGCCTGTGCGTCATTTGTCCGCGGCGCTTTTTTCGCGGATGAAAGAATCAGAACACGCAGTAGAACCAGAACAAGATAATAAGCGCAGATTGTCCCGTGCCAGATCGAGGAATGATGGATTCCGAGAAAGCCGTTATACAGGGCAAAAGCGGAAGTGACGCCAAGGGAGAGAGCGCCGCTGATCAGTGTCCTGAAATCATAATCTGTCTTCCATTTTTCAATCAGGCTGCTCAGAGTCCCCAAATTCTTTCCCTTCTTTCCTTCACTTTGCAAGATTCTTTTCTTTCTCAAAAAACGCTTTTTCCAGCTGTCTGTATTCTTCCTCTGTACAGACGGCCCTGCATTGCGGCTCAAAGGATTCCGTCACCTTAAAGCACTCCTGAATTCTTCCGCATGGATATTCATGGCACTCCGCGCAGGACGGGATGTCTTTCTCTCTGCAGCAGGCAATGACATTGTAACGGCACCAGTTGGAGGGCTTACAGCCGGAACATGAGATTTCCTCATTGCTTACAACAGTGCTGCGGTAGCCGATCTTTTTCCAGAGCTCTGCCGTATGCAGGAGCTGTTCTGCGGTTTTAGTATATGGAGAAACATTGTATCGCGGACAGGCGGCACAGTCATTGCCGCAGGCTGAAAGAATTTCTGCCATATCCTCACCTCACTTAAGCAGCTGTTATGGACGAAGCTGGTCTTCGATGCTGAGCTGGTCTGAATCCGGACGCTGTATCGGGGATATTCCTGCTGTATTTTCTGTGTGAGCTGATCCCGCAGGGCGGCGCCTGTGCTCACCTTTGAATCTGTCTCCGCTTCAAAGCTTATGACCCGGTCAATCCGGTCGACATAGAAGCCGTGCACGGCTTTGACGCCGCCGTGCTCCTCCGTGATTTTCAGGATTCTTTCCCGCATCGCGGCTGCTTCCTGATCACTGGAATTGACCGCGTAGATTGTCAAGCCAAGCATTTCAACGCCGGTATCGGCGAGCACTTTTTCACTGACTGATCTCTGCAGGTTGTCAATCCAGCCCGCCGTTAATGACTCAGGCACCTCAATATGGGCAGAGCCGATCAGCTTCCCGACGCCATAGTTATGAATCGCCAGACCGAAGACATCGTCGACTTCCGGAAACGAAAGAATTGCGTTTTTTACAGCTGCGGCCAAAGCGAGATCCGCCCTTTCCCCAAGCAGGCTGCTGACTGTTTCGTGAAGGGTTTCAAAACCCGTTCTTAAGATCAGAAAGGAAATCAGGAAACCGACAAACGCTTCCACATAAATATTGAAAAAAACATAGATCAGCGCTGCCGCCAGAGCGGCGAGTGTGGCGCCGGCGTCATTGAGCGCGTCCTGCCCGGAGGCGCTTAAAGCACCCGATTCAAGTTTCTTCCCCTGCCTTTTTGTGTAAAACCCGATGCCTGTCTTGACAAGAACCGCAGCCGCCATGACCGTCATTGTCCAGGCAGTATATTCGTTGGGTTCGGGATGCAGGATTCTTATGCCTGAAGTAATCATCACGCTCACTCCGGCGTAAAAGATCATCATCCCGATCAGCAGGGAGGCAAGATACTCGATCCGCCCGTAGCCGAACGGATGTTTCCTGTCGGGCTCTTTTCTGAAAGCTTTGTGCCGATAATCGTGATCAGCGAGGATAGCGCGTCTGTTGTGTTGTTGAGGGCGTCGGCCCGGATGGAAACTGAATTTGCCGCTGCTCCGATCACAAATTTGAATCCCGCCAGCAGGATATTCGCCGCGATGCCGGCCAGGCTTGTCTGGATAATTTCTCTGTTTCTGTTCATCTTAGGCTGTCTGTATTCTGATTGTCTGATGCAGTGTATACGATGTGAAAAGTCTCTACTATTGTACCAGTCCATGCAGTCATTTTTTCAGCTGACATTGTTGCCTGTCTGTGCAAAAAAGACCGGCGCGCATACCGGTCTTTGACAGATTCAGTGAATCAATAAGCGGGATCAGCTTCTGAAGTCAGCTGGGTTGTCTGACGGGTTTCATCAATCAGACCGCCGAGGATTTCAAGGAACCTGTCCACTTCCTCTTCGGTGTTGTAGATACCGAAGCTGCAGCGGATCATGCCCGGGGTCTTCATGTCGATGCAGTTGACGAATGTCTGAGCTTCCTCATCGGAGATGCCCATGAGTCTCCAGACATAAGTGTGAGCGCAGAAAGCGCCGCGGCGGGTTGCGACGCCACCGGTTTCCGCCAGCTTGACCGCCATGATGTAGGAGTTGATATCGGTGAAGTTGAAGGAGACAACGCCGACACGGTCGTCGTAGTTCTCACTGTCACCGTAGATGATGACATTGTCGAACTTCTTCAGGCCTTCGATCAGTTTCGCGTTGAGCTTCTTTTCATGTTCCTCAATCGCGTCAAAGCCGACCTCCTTGAGAACTTCCATCGCCTTGGCCATTCCGACAACCGCGGCGTAGTTCGGGGAACCTGCCTCATAGGAATCCGGAGAATGCTTGTAGGAGACTGTGCTGTCGGTCACGATGTTCACGATGCCGCCGCCGTAGAATTCCGGCATATGCTTGTCAAGAATATCCCACGGACCGACGATCGCGCCGCCGCCATAAGGAGAATACATCTTGTGGGCGGAGAAGACGAAGAAGTCGATATCCTCCTCAGGTGTTTCACCCTGCATGGAGAATTCTCTGTGGGCGACAATCTGGGCACCGTCGACGATGATCATGGCGCCGTGCTCATGAGCCATCTTTGCGACTCTGTGGACGTCGGTGATATAGCCGGTGACATTGGACGCCGCTGTGACGCAGACATACTTGATTTTGCCATCGTATTCATTGAGCAGTCTTTCAATATCGTCATAAATGATACGTCCCTGCTCATCGACTTCAGCGTAGACAACCTGGCAGCGCTCACGCCAGGGCAGGTCGTCCGCATGGTGTTCCATACGGGTTGTCAGAACGATGTCATCTTCACTTTCAATCAGGGCTGAAGCAAGTTTGTTCAGACCGTCGGTTGTGCTGTTGACATAGATCGCGGTGTTGATATCGACGTTGGCGCCGACGAATTTCATGACCGTTTCACGTGCTTCTCTGAAGAGGTCTGTGGAATGGTTGGACTTTTCCGAGAAGCCGCGGCCGATGGAACCGTACATCTTCATTTCTTCATTGATCGCGTCCTCGACCGGCTTGAGCGGCGGGGTTGTCGCGGCGTTGTCAAAGTTGATGAGCGGCTGTTTTGAGCCGTCAGCCAGTTCGACGGGTTCATCCACACCGACAACGTAATCACGGATGTTGTCGATTGTGTAATGGACTTCCGGTTCTGCCTGTTCTTCGGCTTCGGATGTTTCTTCCGGTTCAGCCGGTTTGTCCGCGTCCTGTGCCGGGGCTGAGCAGCCGGCGGCCAGTGTGCAGCATAAAAGCAGAGCCGGGAATGCGCGCATGATCTTCTCTGATGCTTTTGTCATTTCAATGATCTCCTTCCCTGCAGAACCCTTTAACGCTGTAACGGGGCCCTGACCACCTGAGTGGTTTTTGTCTTCTAAATTATATATGAAAGCAATGAACGATGCAGTACTGTGCACACACGAATCATTAAAATTCTTATTCAGAATCACGGGCCGGCTGAACGATTCAGAATGCGCCTGCCATTTCATTCTTTTCAGGAACATGCATTCCTTTGATAATTGACACATTGTGCATTTGCACATATATTGAAAACAGATATTTACATTTGAAAAAAGGAGTTCAATCTATGAAAAAGCAGGCTGTTTTTCCGCTTATCCTGATTCCTGCTCTTCTTTGCGGCTGCGCAGGCAGCGGCAGTCTTCCCGATGAACCGTACACAGCGGTCGATCCCCAGCTGTTCCCGGCTCCCGAAGGCGCCTATGTCGGCGACACCATGCCCTATGTCACGGATGAGGGTAATCTGGAACTGTATTATCTCTATGACACTGATCATAACGGCCAGGGATACCATCCCATCTGGCGCTACAGCACGGATGACCTGGTTGGCTATGAGGATCTCGGCATGGCTCTTAATTACGGTCTTATGTCAGACCCTGATCCGGCTCTTGGCACCGGTTCGGTCATGAAGGACAACGAGGGTCTCTACCACCTGTTCTACACCGGGCATAATGATCTGGGCAACGGCGGCAAAGGCCGTGAGTGCGTCATGCATGCGACCAGCACCGACCGCGAAACATGGACCAAGCATCCGGAAGATACCTTCTTTGCGCCCGATGACTATTCGCATGATGATTTCCGCGATCCGGAAGTCTTCTGGATGGATGAGGACAACTGTTACTGGATGCTGATAGCGGCCAGAAACAACACCGACGGCGGCGTTGTGGCAAGATACAAATCCGATGACCTGAAGACTTGGACCTTTGACGGACCGATCTATGCGCCGATGTCGCAGTATATGCTCGAATGTCCTGACCTGGTCAATATCAACGGCACATGGTATCTGACCTACAGCTGGGACTGCGTGACCTACTATGCGATCGGCGACAGCGCCGACGGACCGTTCCACGCTCCTGCCGATAATATTCTCGACGGCCAGGGACTCATGAGCGGAAACGGTTTTGTGTTCTACGCGGCAAAGACAGCACAGATGGACGGTCACACCTATCTCTGCGGCTGGCTGGGCCGGGCAGGCCTGACTTCGGATTCAGGCATCTACCAGTGGGCCGGCAACGTGCTCAACCACCAGCTTGTCCAGCATGATGACAAAACGCTCGGCGTCACGGCGCCGGAAAGCTATACCGGCTATTTCACGGCAAATAAGGAAGTCAAAGCCGTGAAGAAACAGGGCAATGTCAAAATCAGCAGAAACAATATCGAACTTTCACCCAAAGGCGAAGAATACGCGCTGGCGGACATGGGAACACGTCCCGGATCAGTCCTGCTGGAATGCGATGTGAAGCTGGACGGAAGCGGCCGGGCCGGCTTTGCCTTCGGCGGCACGGAAAGCGATCCCACCTGGACAGCGCTGTGTCTGGACGCGGATAGAAACCAGCTGCACTATGAAGGCTATGAGATCGCTGACCTTGAAACTTTTGATCCTGTAGCGGTCACCCGCTTCAGATTTGAGGACGGTGCCGTCCACCACATTAAACTTGTCTGCGAAAACGAGATCGTTGTCTGCTACATCGATGAGACAAAAGCGCTCAGCTGCCGCATCACCCATTCAATCGACGGCGCCCATATCGGCGTCTTCGCCGACGGCTGCTCCGCCTCCTTCACCAATATCACAATGACACTTCCCAACTGAGAAAAACGGGAAGCGTCCGGATACCTCCTGCTGAAAAGAATCAGTCTGCCGGCTGATTCTTTTCAATTCCGCCGGTCAAAAAAAAGGATGGCCGGCGCCACCCTGTTCAGTTGATTTTTCCAGGCTCTTAAGCTCTCTTCAGAGAACTGATTGCCCATAAGATTGTATTGAGAACGGATTCTTCACCGAGGTTTTCATTCTCCTCAGGTTCTCCGAAATATGCCATAGCTTCCATAAGTGTTTTCGTGAAGTTACCACCACCCAATTGCTGAGCAATATGGATGGGGCTTCTGTGTGCCCGGAAAGCTTTCACTTCCCGGACATCCGGAATGTATCTGGATGA
>CACYNH010000025.1 GCA_902775735.1 uncultured Erysipelotrichaceae bacterium | reverse complement strand
ACCGTTGAAATAGTCAGGATTCTTTGTGATTCTCATCAGCCTTTCAAGAAAGCCATAAGGAATGACTATGCCTGGCTTTTCTCTTCCTGAGAGTTTCATGGTCAGAAGTACTTCGTCAATGACATCCTGCTGTAATTTCTGAATATTGTCTGTCTTGTCATAGGCAGTGTACCACTGGCGGATTCTGAAAAGAGCCGCGTTTCTTAAGCGCTTGTTCTTTGCGGACATTTCAGTGAAATACTCAAACAGCTTTGGATACCTGTTCTCTTTGATGTGGAACTTGACGACTGAATACATATTACGTGCTACCTTTGTGTCTTCATTATATTCTAATGTAGCTTATAGCGCAATATATAGCAACATCATTTCACAAGGATTTCACACATCACTGAAGAAAGGCTCACATCAGTTCGCTGCATGCTTTCTAGGCTCAATTCATCCCCGCCCAAGCCTTTGGCTATGGATGGGGTCTTCTTGCCGGTCAAATAAAAAGCGCGTGCTGCGCTTTTTCAGTCTGATTCATTATTTCAGGGCGTCAGAGTTGCCCTTGAGCTTTTCTTTGACAAGTTCAGCTGTTTTCGCCGGCACCATCGAGCTGATGTCGCCGTCATTGAGGGCGATTTCCTTGACGACGGAAGAAGACAGGAAGGAATACTCAGGCTTGGCGATCAGGAACATCGTTTCGATTTCCGGCGCCAGCATCAGGTTCGCGGTGGCCTGCTGCAGTTCATACTCATAGTCGGTGACGGCGCGGATTCCCCTGACGATTGCCTTGGCGCCAAGCTTTCTGGCGAAATCCACCGTCAGTCCGGAGCCGATGACGACATGCACATTGTCACAGCCGATGCCTTCAAGGGAAGCTTCGATCATCTGCTTTCTCTCTTCGGCGTTGAACACGCATTTCTTGCGCGGGTTGACCATCAGCAGCACATCCACCTCATCAAAGATGGAAGCGGCGCGTTCGATGATATCGAGATGGCCTTTGGTGATCGGATCAAATGTTCCTGGATAGCAAGCTTTCATGTTATTTTCCTCTGTAATAAGTGATACGGCTGATGCCGTAGACACGGTCGCGTTCACAGGCAAGATGCTCATAGTCTTCCCTGAATTCATCTTCCTTCAGAGATTCTATAACAGCGTAACCGCCCTCTTCAATCAGGTTATAATCGGAAATCAGCTGAAGGATTTCCCTGTTTTTCTGTTTTGCGTACGGGGGATCCATATAGATTAAGGAGAACTTCATCCCCTCTTCTTTTAATAAAGCCAGCGCTTTTGTGTCGGGCATGGAAAGCACCCGGCACTCTTTTCGAACGCCAAGGGAATCGATGTTCTTTCTGATCACAGAGACCGCTCTGCGGTCGATATCGACAAAGACCGCATTGTCCATTCCTCTGGAAAGAGCTTCAAGCCCGTTGGCACCGCTGCCGGCGTAAAGATCAAGGACATTTCCGCCTTCGAAGCTGCCACCGAGCGAAGAGAAGACCGCCTCCCTGACTTTGTCGAGGGTGGGCCTGGTTGACATGCCGGCCGGGGTTTCGATCCTGCGGCTGCCGAAGCGTCCGGCAATGATCCTCATTTCTTCGCTTCCTTTCTGTCATATCCGGAGATGACCGCCTGGCAGAGTCCTACCGCCACCATGAAGGACATGGTCGAGGAGCCGCCGGCGGAAATCATGAGCAGCGGGATGCCGGTCAGAGGCACAAGGCCGGTGACGCCGCCGATATTGAAGAACATGTGGATTAACAGATACATGGCTGTGCCGATCAGGATGATTTTCGCCCTTTCGCTTTTGATGCGGAAGGCATGGCGGAAAAGACTGATCAGGATAACACAGTACAGGAACATCAGGAAGATGAAGCCGGCATAGCCGAGCTCTTCAACGACGATCGCGAGAATATAGTCGGTATTGGCGGCCGGGAAACTGGTGTATTTTCTGACCGAAGTTCCGTAGCCGGTGCCGAACCAGCTGCCGGTGGCGAAGGAAATCAGGCCGTTGATCAGCTGATAAGAGTTTCCATACGGATCGGCGAACGGGTTCATCGCGGAGAAGAATCTCTCCTTCTGGTAGTCATCCAGGAAGCTGAACCCTTCAATCATGTGCGTGCCGGCCGGCGAAAGCAGATAGATACTGAACGCGACCACGATCCAGAAAAGGATTTTGAGCACCTTCTGGAAATCACTCATGTTTTCATGCTGGGGAATCAGGAAACAGACACAGGTGATCAGGAAGATGACCAGGGCGGAACCGAAGTCGGACTGGATCACCAGAACGATAAAGACCATCACCCCGGTAAAGAAGACCGGCGTCTGGCACATCTCCCACCAGCTGCCGTATTTCTTCTTCACATCCCCGCAATAGGCGGCGACCGTCAGGAAAGCGACGATCTTGGCGAATTCCGAAGGCTGCAGCGTCACTTCAAGACCCGCGAAGCCGAAACGCAGCCAGGCGTGGGCGTTGCCGGTCGGAATGAACAGCAGACACGCAAGCAGCACGCCCCAGGTGAGAAAGACAATCCCCGGAAAGAGTTTTCTGAGCCAGCCAAGCGTGAATCCGTTGGCGACACGCGTCATCATCGCGTATCCGGCGATGGCGAATATAATCTGTTTGGCCACAGTAAAAGCCAGATAAACGGAATTGCCGGTCTTGATTCCCATCGTTGCGGAACCGACCATAATCGTTCCGAAGACAGCCAGCCCCAGTATTGCCAGGTGAACCGCAAGATCAGATCCGGATGGCATAAGGATCCATTTCTTCGCCCTTGCCGCCAAGGCTCTTGAGCGGGAAACGGTTTTTGTTTTTTTCTTTGTTGTCATATGAATGATTTTACCATGAAATGAACTGCTTATACATTAAGGATATACCTTTGACATTGGAAATGATTCTGCTATGATATTCACCGAGGTAAGAGATAATGCTGATCAACAATGACACAATCATCAAGGATAACGACGAAAGAATCCGCCAGATTTCGGAAGATGTTCCCCTGCCCCTTTCGGCTGAGGATGAAGCCCTTCTCAGAGACATGTACCAATATGTCATCGATTCCACCGATGAGGAGAAAGCGGAGAAATTCAATCTGCGCCCGGCGGTCGGCATCAGTGCCATCCAGGTCGGCGTCCCCAAGAAGATGACGGCCATCGTTGTGGATGACGCCGATAAAAACGGCGATCCGGTCCGCTACGAATTCATGCTGGTCAATCCGAAGATCGTCTCCTCCTCTGTCCAGAAAGCCTATCTCTCCTCCGGCGAAGGCTGCCTGTCGGTTGCCGAGGAACATGAAGGTCACGTCGTCCGCAGCGCCAGGGTCAAGGTTCACGCATATGACCTGCTCACCGACCGGATGATTGAAATCAGAGCCCACGGGTATCTCGCGATCGTTCTCCAGCATGAGCTTGACCATTTCAAGGGTACGCTCTTCTATGATCATATTGATAATAAAGATCCGTTCAAAGAAATCCCGGGTGCGATAGAGATTTAAAACCAAATCCCTTCAACCGGGATTTTCTTATGCTATAATATTTGAAATAAAAGAAACCACAGAAATGAGGTAAATATAATAATGTCTGAACTCAATAACGGAAGATGGTCCTCACAGGCTGTCCGCTATTCTGAAGTTGCCGACTCGTTTAATGCCGGCACAATCAATCATAAAACCGATACTCTTGTCTATGCGCTTGGCGGACTTGGTGAAATCGGCAAGAACATGTACTGCTTTGAACATGACAACGAGATAGTCATTGTTGACTGCGGCGTCAAATTCCCGGAAGAGGATCTTCTGGGTGTTGACTATGTCATTCCCGATTATTCCTACCTCGCCAAAAACCATGACAAGGTCAAGGCCCTGATTATCACCCATGGCCATGAAGACCATATCGGCGGTATTCCCTTTTTCCTGAGGTCAGTGAGGCTCAAAGAGATTTACGCTCCGCGCTTTGCCAAAGCGCTCATTGAAAAGAAACTGGAAGAGCACCGCCTTTCCAGATCATGCAAGGTCATCGAAATCAATTCCGACAGCCGGGTACGCACCGAGCACTTCAACATCGGCTTTTTCGATACCGTCCACTCGATTCCCGACTCCCTGGGCGTTCTGATCAACACCCCCAACGGAAGAATCGTGGAAACAGGTGACTTCAAGTTTGACCTGACCCCGGTCGGCAGAAACAGCGACTACCAGAAAATGGCCTTCATGGGCCAGACCGGCGTCACCCTGCTGATGAGCGACTCCACCAACTCCTCGGTTCCGGGCTTCTCGATTTCCGAGCGCCAGGTTGCCCTTGCAATCAATGAACAGATGCGCAAGACCCAGGGAAGACTGCTGGTCTCCACCTTCGCTTCCAATGTATTGCGTCTCAACCAGATCCTTGAAGCTGCCGTCTCCTGCGGCAGAAAAGTCGCGGTCTTCGGACGCTCCATGGAAAATGTCTGCGAAATCGGCCGCCGCAACGGCGTCATCAATATTCCCGACAGTTCCTTTATCACCGGCAATGAACTCAACACCCTGCCGCCCAACAAGATCTGCATCGTCTGCACCGGCAGCCAGGGCGAACCGATGGCAGCCTTAAGCAGAATTGCCAACGGCACCCACAGGTTCATCCGGATCATCCCGGGCGATACGGTTCTCTTCTCAAGCAACCCGATCCCCGGCAACGGCGTCTCCGTCGGCGGCGTCATCAACCAGCTGACCAGAGTCGGCGCCAACGTTGTGACCAACTCACCGCTGACATCGTTCCATACAACCGGACACGCGCCCCAGGAAGAACAGAAGCTCATGCTCAACCTGATCAAGCCGAAATACTTCATGCCCAACCATGGCGAATACAAGATGCTTGTCCAGCATTCCCAGACAGCGCAGCTGACCGGCATTGATGAAGACCATTGCCTGATCTGCTCCAACGGCGATATCGTCGTGTTAAGGGATGAAGAATGCTTCATCGCCAACGAAAGAGTCCAGACCGACGCCATCTATGTCGACGGCAACGACGCTTCCGGTCTTTCCACAAGCGTTATCAAGGACAGAAAGATTCTTGCCGAAAACGGACTGGTCGCGGTCATCGTCACCATCGACTCCCGCTACAACAAGATCCTCTGCCGTCCTTCCATCGTTTCAAGAGGCTTCGTCTTCATCAAGGATTCCCAGACCCTTCTCAAGGAAGCCGAGCTCATCGTCTATGATTCGCTCAAGAAGAAAATGCAGCAGAGAACAACCTTCGGCGAACTTAAGAACTGCATCCGCTCATCGCTTGAGCCGTTCCTCTTCCAGAGAACAAACCGCAACCCGATCGTCATCCCGGTCATCCTGAATCAGAAAGCGGCCATCGCCGAAATTCAGGCCAAGACAGCCGGCAGAACGAAAGCGGCGCCGCGGACCAGGAAAACAAACAGTTAACCCGAACCATCTGAGCACATGCCTGATATTCATGCATGTGCTTTTCTTATGGTCTTTTATGAAAATTTTCAATTTTGTTTTCATGTAAAAATGTAAATTTCTGTTGAAAAGTAAACTATGTAAGTTTACACACTTTAAGATTTTGGTATCATTGAAAGTAATTACAGAAGCGTTGATTTTCTTTCAGTAAATTTTCAGAAAACAATGCATAGAGAGGACCATTATGAAAAAGTTCTGGAATCGATTCACCGCGCTGCTTCTTTCAGTACTCACGATCCTGATGAGCCTGACCACAGCAGTCTCCGCCGAATCCGCCGACACTGCCTCGACAGGAAGCTTCAAAGTCTTCACTGACGCAGACAATGCCATCCTTGACGCCGATGTCTTCGCAGCCATCAAGTCCGTTCAGAATACAGCCCTGGCGGAAAAAGCCAGCGTGCAGGGACGCGAAGCGCTGCTCACTGAAGAAGACATGATCGCTTCAATTCCTGACATCATTCAGGCGATCATCTCTTCCGAAACCTATGTCCACGGCACCCTTCAGGAAAACGGCAACTTCCTTGTCTGGCAGACAACAGTCGGAATTCCCTGCTGCTATGACCCGAGAATGGAAGCCAACCTGCTCAAAGGCAGAATGACAGACATTACCGAAGCGGAAGCGGCCGCCATCGAACTTGACGCGGCAGCCTTCGGCGAAGAGATAGGTGAAACCATTTCCACCATGAGCTACAGTCCGACCTCCACAAACATCGGTCTGATCCAGCCTTACTGGGAAAGCAGTTCCAGCTACGCTGATTCCTCATTCAGAAGCTATTCACCTTATTACAAATCCATGTACGAAAGCCTCTACGCCGCAACCGGCGGAACCGGCTACCGCTATTCAATGACCAACGCGACAGTCGACAATGTCGCAAAGGCAATTCAGAACTGCGGTCTGGTCATCTTCGACTCACACGGCACAACCGATTATTCCGGCTCCAATGAAGATTACACGAGCCGCGCGAATTCCTCATATCTCTGCTTAACAAGCAACACCGGTGTCACAAGCACCGACACAGCCGCAAAAACCGGCACATACGGCACTTACTATGACGCTTTGAAAGGTTCCGGCTATGCCTATGTCAACGGCGACTGCATTGCCAGACATATGACATCCAACGCGCCGGGTTCCCTGGTTTACATGGGCATCTGCCTCGGTATGGCAACCGACAAGATGTTCTCCGGCCTCAGATCCAAAGGCGTTGAAGTTGTTTACGGCTATTCACAGTCCGTCTCCTTCACCGGTGAGCAGAAATACATGCAGTCGATTCTCGGCTACGTGAAAAACGGCGACACATTCGCAAGTGCTCTTTCGAAAACAAAGTCATCCCTGGGCTCATGGGATCCCGCTTACTCAAGCTACTCGCAGTCTCAGGCCGTCAGAAACAAAGTCGCCTTCCCGATCGCTGTCTCTTCTGAAGACACATATCCGGGCCAGGGAAACGTCGACGCAGTCCAGACAGTCTATTCTTCCTGGGGACTCTTCGGCTCACAGGCTTCCTATACAATCACAGCCAAATCCAATAACACAAGCTACGGCACCGTCAGCCTGAGCGGCAATACAATCACAGCCACTCCGAAAACCGGCTACTACGCGGCTTCCTATACTGTCACAAGCGGCAGCGCCACTGTTGTACAGAGCGGCAACACATTCACCGTCACCGCTAACAGCGACTGCACCGTCACAATCAACTTCGCAGCCAAAACACAATACACAGTCACACTCAAAGCCAACGGCTCCACATACCAGACATTAAGCGCCTACACAGGCGAAGCGGTCACCCTGCCTTCCACTGCCACAGCAGTCAGCGGCTGCACGTTCGTCGGCTGGAGCGCATCAGCGGTTTCCGCAACAACTTCCAAGCCTTCCTATTACGCACCGGGCGCGTCCTATACAGGCACAGCGAACGCGACACTTTATGCGCTGTACACATATTCCGACGGAACAGGCACAGGCTCAGTCACTTATGAGCGTGTCACTTCCGCGCCATCCGACTGGAGCGGTGATTATGTCATCACAAATACAGCCGGAACATATGTCCTTAAGGGCATCAGCGGCAACCAGACAAGCTATGAGACTTCCTCCAACGGCGGCGCTTCCACACTGTCCGCGGCAGGCATCTCAGTCTCCGGCACAAAGCTGAGCGGTGTCAGCGACGCGTATGTCTTCACAATCGCTCCGAGCGGAAGCTACTACTCCATCCAGAGCAAGTCCACAGGAACCTATCTGGCAAGCTACAGCAGCTACCTGAGAAGCTACACTTCACTGAATACCAGCTACTGCAGATGGACGCCTTCCTACAGCTCTTCAGGCGTTAAGCTCTCCAACACCGCGAGCAGCCGCTATCCTTACATCGGCTTCTCCAGCAATGTCTTCGTTCTGGCAAGCTCCAGCAGCTCCTATGTATACCTCTATAAGGCCACAAACGGCGCCGCGGTATATTACGCGACATCGCCTTCACCTTCCTCCGGCGGAAGCGATCCTGATCCGGATCCTGTTGTCACAACATACACAGTTTCCTTCTCCGTTCCTTCAGGCGTCAGCGCAGTCGCAAGCCAGACGGTTAATGAAGGCAGCTCCATTACCCTGCCTGCAGCCGGCGCGCCGAGCGGATACACATTCCTGGGCTGGGTCACTTCCACAGTGAACAACAGCACATCAGCTCCCAGCGTTCTCACAGGCACCTATAAGCCGACAGCCAATATCACACTCAAGGCACTCTACAAGTACACAACGACCGGCGCTTCCGGATACAAGCTTGTCACATCCACACCTTCCAGCTGGGCAGGCAACTATGTCATCACCTATGGCAAGACAAGCAGCCTCTACGCTCTGAAGGGTCTCTCCGGAAACAAGAAGTATGAATCCACATCGGCAGGCGGCTCCATTGCTTACGCAAGCACAGGCATGACATTAAGCGGCGACACACTGACCAATGTCCCGAGCGCCTATGTCTTCACAGCCTCCGCTTCCGGTTCCTACTACGCGTTCAGGAACGCTTCCACAGGCACCTACCTGGCAAGCCGCAGCAGCTATCTCTACAGCTACACTTCACTCAGCACAAGCTACTGCAGATGGACGCCTTCCATCTCCAACGGAGCGGCAGTTCTCAAGAATACAGCTTCCAGCAAGTATCCTTACCTGTCCTTCTCCTCCTCCAACTACTTCATGATCAACTCCAGCGCAAGTTCCTCGATCTACCTCTGGAAAGAAACATCCGGATCGTCAGGAACCTACTACACAACCGAGATCTGATCATCACCTCATCAGCACTCACTGAACCGGAGAATTCACCTTCTCCGGTTTTTCTTACGGCCGCAAAAAAAGGAAGTCCTGATCAGTTCAGGGCTTCCTGATATGTTCTGTTACTGCTTCGGTTCAAGGGTGATGACGCCATGAGGGATCTCGGTATCCTCAAACTGAATGGATGATTCTTCAAGACACTTCAGTTCCGGGAATGATTCCTTCACCGTTTCAATGTCCGCGATCACGCCGTATCCCCTGCTCCCCTTGCGGAAATGCATGAGGATTGTCAGCGCCGGCGCGATGGTTCTTACAATCTCAGCCGCCTCTGCCGCACCGATTGTATAGTGGCCGCCGCACGGGATGAGAAGCACGTCTGTTTTCTTCAGCTGCGCGTATTCTTCTTCCGTCGGCAGACGGCCGATATCGCCCATGTGCGTAATGACCGCTTTTCCCGCTTTGAGGATTGTGATGCGGTTCATGCCTCTTAAGGTTCCCCCTGCCTCGTCGTGGGGAACAGTCAGAAACTCCGCTTCAAACGGATCGCTGCCGCCTGCGGTTTCGTGAATCAGGTGTGCCGCGTTATGATCGCCATGGCCATGCGAGCAGTAAACGACGGACGCCTCAATTCCTTCGGGAAGATTGATTCCCGGAACGCTGTCTCTGTCATAGGGATCCAGCACGGCGCTGCAATCACCGGCGCTGATTTTAAAACAGGAATGGCCAAAGCTTGTGATGGTCACTGCAGTCATGTCATACCTCCGCTTTTATCGTTTCTTTGTGATGACAATACGAAACCGTCAGCTCATGATTCTGCTGACGGAATCGTTTTTCTTTTTGATTAAGACAGATGAATCTGCCTGAAATGCCTTTATACCAGACGGTCGAAGAGACGGTAGAGATGCTTTCTGCTCGCTTTCGGTCTTTCCAGAGCTTCCTGGATCGGCATGCTTGTCAGATGGTTGTCAATGATGCCGACGCACTGTCCGCCGATGCCTTCCATGAGGAGGTCGACAGCCTTTTCACCCATGCGGCTTGCCAGCATACGGTCGGAAGGAGAAGGACTTCCGCCTCTCTGGATATGGCCGAGAACTGTCGCTCTGCCGCTGAATTCTGTGGTCAGGGAGACTTTTTTTGCCAGCGCTTCAACGTCAGTGATCTTTTCGGAAATGATCACGATCGCGTGCTTCTTTCTGACCGCGCTGCCCAGGTATCTCAGACGTTCGAGAACTTCGATTTCGTCATAGCCTGTTTCCGGGGAGATGACCATTTCAGCGCCGCAGGAAATCGCGGTATAGAGCGCGAGGTCGCCGCAGTGGTTGCCCATGACTTCCACGATATGGCATCTGTGGTGGGAACTTGAGGTGTCGCGCAGTTTGTCAACGTTTTCAACGCAGGTGCGCAGAGCTGTATCAAAACCGATGGTCAGGTCTGTGCCCGGGATATCGTTGTCGATGGTGCCGGGAAGACCGATACAGTTGATGCCCTTGCGGGTGAGCGCCAGCGCGCCGCGGTAAGAACCGTCGCCGCCGATGACGACCAGAGCGTCAATGCCGGCTCTTGTCATGTTTTTGACACACTTGTCCTGGATCGCCTCTTCCTTGAATTCAGGAAGTCTTGCGGAACCAAGGAATGTGCCGCCGCGGTCGAGCGTGTCGGAGACAGACTTCCGGTCGAGCGGAATGAATGTCTCTTCGAGAAGTCCCCGGTAGCCGTTGACGACGCCGACAACCTCAACACCGTTGTTTAAAGCGATTCTGGTGACGGAACGGATGGCTGAGTTCATACCCGGCGCATCGCCGCCTGATGTCAATACACCAATTTTTCTGACCATAATTTCCTCCAGAGCTAATGATCATAGCTGTTCATTGATTATGATTACAGGTGAACCGCGCTTTAACGCGCCATCCGCCTGTCCTCTCCGGTTAATGTGACCAGTGTGCACATGCTGGTGATGCGCTCAATGATCCGGGCCGCTTTGAGTTCCTCCTGTCTGCCGCGCGAGAAGGAATAGTGGATTCTGAGACTGGCAATATCGCAGTTGGATGTGAACCAGGTCGGCAGATTGTTTTCATAGCGGTAGTTCAGAATCGGCAGCAGAATCGAATCCCGGTTCCATTCGGTGACGCTTTCCGCCCCGATGTCATCGATGACAGCGAATTCAGCATACTGCATCCTTCTTAAGTCATCCCGGTATTCGCCGCTCTGCACCATGGACGCCATCCGCTGGCAGAAGGTCGGATAATGCACAAACGCCACCTTTTCGCCATTGCGTGCATGCTCATTGCAGGCACAGGCCGCAAGATAGGTCTTGCCGGAGCCCATGGTTCCATATAAATACATGCCTTTATATTCATTGCTCAGCTGCATGGCCTGATGCAGCACAAGCAGATAATCTTCCTCTTCTTCCGCAGTCTGGATGGTGCGGAAGCTCGCGGTTAAAAGACGGTCCGGCAGGTCGCTGACGATATACTGCTCTTTGTGGGCGGTCGCCTTCAGCTTTGCCTTCATGAAACGGCAGGCGGTGATCTCATTCTTTAACATCCCGTCATAGGTCAGGGAGCTGAAGTAGCCCTTCTGTTTCTGGGCGCAGTGTTCGAGTCCCTTGCAGCCCTGGCATGGATTGAAGTCGATCAGCCACTGGCGTAAACGCCATGGGGCTGTTTCGATATAGCTTTCGGGAATTTCATTGCGCCTGAAAAGATACTGGATCGCGGGGTTTTCCTTCAGCTGGGCAATCAGCTTTTCCGTATCCTGTTTCTGTCTTTCATTCCGTGTGAATTGATCGAATGACGGCTTCTCCATATAAGCTTAATCCTTCATCTTCTTCTGCATTTCCTTGACCATGTCGAGGGTTTCCTGGGTCGCCTTGCGGGATTTGGGCAGTGTGCCCTCCTGCTGCTGGCGGATATATTCCGGCATATCAATTCTGATATTTGTGCCGCTGTTCTGTTTTCTGTTTTTCGTGACGGCTTTCTTCGCTTCAAGAAGCGCCTGTTCCTTTGTCTCGATGCCATCCCGTGCCCATTCGCCGGCCACCATATCCACAAAGCGGGGATTGAGGCGGTTCGAACTGACGGACAGAATGTATTCCAGCATGACATTGATCACTTCGTTGGGAAAGTGCATATCAAGCGAGAGATGCTCGATTAACCGCTTGTCGGTCATTGTCACTTCAGCCCCGTTCTGCTTTGCCTGCAGGAAAGAGACCGGGGAAAGGCTGTAGACATCGCTTGAGGCTTTGACCTCGCCTTCGGTTCTGGCGGCGAGGATCCGCAGCTTTTCGCTGTTGAATTCCATCGTTTTCAGATTCACGCATTTTGAGACAAGAATGCGCATCTGATCGGCCGTCAGTCCGTATACGGTCGCCAAGCGTCCGATCGTCGCCAGGTTTTCCTGGGTTCTTAATTCAACGGGATAGACAAGGCTGCTGGTGGAGGCGATGAAACGCTCATAGTCGAAATTGATGGCGGTATCCTCAACCCCGGCAAAGCGGTATCTCGGCCTGACGGGCGTGTAGTTTGTCTCTTCCTCCGCCATTTCCTCATTGCGGTGGATGACAGTGCGGGTGATGTCCTGATAGCCCTGGGTCGGAATGGAATCCGACTGCAGGCGGCTCAGTGTTGTCTCGGTCTGCTTAGAGCCCATGGCGTTCATATAGCGCTTCATGTAGATCTGGCTGGCCGTGAAGTTCTTCGCGCTCATCGGTACATTGAGCACATAGATATAGCTGTCGTTGCGCTCGCCTTTGCGGCAATAGACGCGCACCAGCATATATTCTTCCAGCCTTGCCACAGCCCTGTCAAAGGCGATCGGATCCATGGACGTGAGTGAGAACAGACGGGAGTGCGACTGCTGTGTTTTCAGGCTTGAAGCTTCCGCCGCCATCGTCAGGTAGACAACCGCCGCGGCAGGCGTGATCAGAGGCTGATACAGCTCACACAGAGAAACGACCGCTTCAAAGGAAATACCGCCGGTCAGCTCGCACCGGTACGTGTCAGACGCTTTGATTTCCATTGCGGATTTCCTTTCTCAGGTCACGGATCATCATGTTGATCTCATGATCAAGATCACTTAAACTACTGTCATTATAAATGACTTTATCGGCTAATGAAATCTGCAATTGCGGATCCAGCTGGCTTTCATAGCGGCTGAGCGCTTCTTCTTCCGTATAATCGCGGTCTTCCATCATTCTTTTAATGGCTGTTTCTTTGGAACAGGTAATGACAACAGACATGTCAAAGAGGTCCTGCCAGCCTGCCTCAAACAGCAGCGGCACTTCGGCAAAGACCGCCGGATTGTCTTTATTGCGCTCAAAGAATTTCATCAGGCCTTCCCTGACATAGGGATGGACAATGGCGTTGAGCTGCTTTCTTTTCTCTTCGTCATGGAAGATCACATCCGCCAGCTTCTTACGATCGATATCCCCGTCGCTTCCGATGATGTCATTGCCGAATGCCTCAATGATCAAAGGAAAGCACGGGTTGTTGGAGTGGGTTGCCATCCGGGCATAATTGTCCGAATTGAAAACAGGAAAACCGCGCCTTTTCAGCAGGATGGATACAGATGTCTTGCCGGCTGCGATGGTGCCGGTGATTCCGATTTTCTTCATAGAGTCCTTTCGTTTATTTCTGGCAGACCGGGCAGTAATAGCTGCTGCGGCCGCCGATCCGTTTCATATGAATTTCTGATCCGCACCTGCGGCAGATCTTCTGTTCATGGACACAGCAGTCGTTCTGGAACAGACCGCTGACGCCCAGTGAACTGGTATAGGTTCTGATGGTGGTTCCTCCGGCCGCGATCGCTTCCGAAAGAATTCTTCGTGTTTCTGTGACGATATTCTCCTCATCCTTTTTCGTGATCCGCTTACAGGAGCGTCCGGGACGCAGGCCGCAGGCGGAGAGAATCTCATCGGCGTAGATGTTGCCGATGCCCGCCACAAAGGACTGATCCAGCAGCATTGACTTTAACGGTTGTGTTTTCCCTTTCCTGAATCTATGGATATAGGAAGCGCAGAACGCTTCGTCAAAAGGTTCCGGTCCAAGTTCATGGAAATCCGCGAAATCATAATTCAGATCCGTGAGGAACATCCGCCCGAACTTTCTGGTATCCCTGTAGCGCAGCTGCCTGCCGTCAGCCAGATCAAACAGCACATGCATGTGGCGGTCGCGGGGTTCTTCCGGCTGCTGCACATAATACTTGCCCTCCATCCTGAGATGGGAGACAAGGGTGAAATGATCCATGCGGAAGATCAGATACTTTCCCCTTCTTTCAAAGACATTGAAATGCTCGCCTTTCAGGTTTTCTGCGAACTCTTCAGGATCGCCTTCGATGATTTTGGGATAAATCACCTTCACAGAAACGATCTCAGCGCCTTTGATCATGTGCTCCAGCGTCCTAAGGACGGTTTCGACTTCCGGAAGCTCCGGCATTACTTGGCCTCGTACCAGGTTTCGCCGATCGCGCACTCGGCACTGAGCGGCACCTTGAGCTTCATTGCGCCCTCCATGCCGTCGTTGATCAGTTTCTTCATCTGCTCAACCTCATCCCTGGGCACATTGAAAATCAGTTCGTCATGCACCTGCAGGATCATCCTGCTCTTCACGCCGGCTTCCTTCATCGCCCTGTCAATGTCGATCATCGCCAGCTTGATGAGATCCGCCGCGCTGCCCTGGATCGGGGCGTTCATGGCGGCACGCTTGCCGAATTCACGGATCATCCGGTTGGAGTTATGGATTTCCGGGATTTCCCTTCTGCGGCCGCAGAGGGTTGTGACATAGCCGTTCTTTTCGCACGACTTGATGAGTCCGTTCATATAGCCGCGGATGCCCGGATATTTTTCATAATAGCGGTCAATGAAGTCGGCCGCTTCCCATCTGGATACGCCCAGCTGCTCCGCTAAGCCGAAGTCGCTGATGCCGTAGACGATGCCGAAGTTGACGGTTTTCGCGCTTCTGCGGTCGGCCGGGGTGACTTCCTCCTCAGTTTTATCAAACACATCCATCGCTGTTTTGGTATGGATATCAATGCCGGCTCTGAACGCTTCGATCAGGCTCTTTTCATCCGCCATGTCCGCCAGTATTCTCAATTCAATCTGATGGTAGTCGCTTGAAATCAGCACACAGCCTTCTTCAGGAAGGAAAGCTTTTCTGATTTCGCGGCCCTGCTCGTCACGGACACTGATGTTCTGCAGATTCGGTTCGCTTGAGGAAAGACGGCCGGTCTGGGTCGCGCACTGGTTGTAGACAGTATGGATTCTGCCGTCGGTATGGATGTATTTCTTGAGCCCTTCGGCATAGGTGGAATAGATCTTGGAGAGCTTGCGGAAAGTCAGGATATGGTCAATCACCGGATGCATGCCCGCGAGCTTTTCCAGCTTGTCGGCGGAGGTGGACTTCTTCTTTCCAGAAGGCAGACCGAGATCGTCGTAAAGAACATCGCCGAGCTGTTTGGGGGAATTGATGTTGAATTCCTTTCCGGCCAGCTTCCAGATTTCCGCCTGTTCGGCTTCAATCTCACGCAGTGTTCTTTCTGAAATTTCATCGAGGATCGCTTTGTCGCAGCGGATGCCTTCGTCTTCCATCTGCTTCAGAATGACGCTTAAAGGCATTTCCATTTCGCGATAGAGTTTTTCCATGCCGTATTCCTGAATCAAAGCGTATGCCCTGTTTTTCAGAACAAAAACATTCTTCGCTCTGGAAGCGGCGTAAAGTGTCTGCTTTTCTTCATCGATCAACAATACCGGCTTGCTGGGTTTACCGTAGACTTCCTCATATTTCACCGGTTCGCTCAGCTCATAATGCTCAAAAATCTTATCGGTGCTGGTCAGTGTCGAATCCGAAAGCGCCGCCAGAATCATGGCGTCATCATGCCACAGGATTTCGATGCCTTCCCTTTCGCACAGGTGCATGGAACGCTTGATGTCAAAACCTGTTTTATAAGGCTTTTCCTGTTTCAGCATTTCCAGGAAAGCGGCATCGTTTTTCACGTCTTCCAGCGTCATGTAAACAGAACGGGTGCCGTCGCTGATTCCAAAGCCGTGGATGGCCGCGCTCAGGAATGATTCATTGTCATCATCGACAAACAGCGCGATTTTCTCTTTGACATAGAAGGATTCAGGAAGTGTCTTCACCTTTTCGATTGTTTCGGCAGGAGCGGCTTCCTCTTCTGCTGTTTCTGTCTCTTTGCCTTCATAAGCGGCGGCGATTTCCTCAAAGCGGGAAGCCAGCTGCTTCATGTCAAGCGAGCGCAGGAAGCTGATCAGATTTTCGTAGTCGGGATGGAAGACAAGATCATCGGCGTCGATCGCCACATCGACATCGCGGCGGATTGTCGCCAGGTTCTTGGACATGAGTGCCGACTCATGCCCTGTGGAAATCTTCTTGTATAATGCGCCCTTGAGCTCATCCTCATGGGCGAGGACCTCCTCAACGGTGCCGTACTGCTGAAGAAGCTTGATGGCTGTTTTTTCACCGATTCCGGCAATACCCGGGATATTGTCGCTCTTATCGCCCATCAGACCTTTCATATCAATGATCTGCAGCGGTTCAATGCCCATCGATTCTTTCAGTGCCTCAGGCGTCATGACGTCCATCTCAGTGATGCCCTTCTTCATGAGCAGAACGCTTGTGGTATCGTCAATCAGCTGCAGCATGTCATGGTCGCTGGTCAGGATATAAGTGCTGAAATCGGGATTCTTTTTCGAGACGGTGCCGATCAGGTCGTCGGCCTCGATATCCGCCATTTCCACCCATCTGATGCCGAAGGCGTCAAGGCAGTCGCGGACCATCTGAAACTGCGGGACAAGATCATCCGGCGCCGGTTTGCGGCCGCCTTTGTATTCAGGATAGATGTCATGGCGGAATGTGTGCTTGCCGGCGTCAAAAGCGATCAGAACGGAATCCGGTCCGACTGTTTCAACGGCCTTCTGGATCATCTGCACAAAACCGAAGACGGCGTTTGTCGGCAGGCCCTGCGCAGTGGTCATCGGCCGCCCGTAAGCGGTCGCGTAATAGGCTCTGAACAGCATTGAGTTGCCGTCGGCCAGTAATAATTTCTTCATAATCAGTCGCCTGCCTCCTCGGGCACCATGTTTCTGGTGGGATCGTTCAGGGAAGCGCTCTTCATTGTTTCAAGAACGCTCAGGTTTTCATACATGAGCGAAAGATATTCCTTGCCTTCGGCAAGCTCGCTTTCAGTCAGCGAGGACAGATTGGAAAGCTCGACTCTTGTCAGAAGCAGTTCGCTTTCCAGCTGATCGAAAAGTTCGATCATATCATCGGTCATGTTGGGCTCATAGACGATATAGCGGACGTCATCCTGGATGATGCGGCTCTTGATGATTTCAAGCTGCTTTTCATCAGGCAGAACGCCATAGCGGGAAAGAATGACGGGATAAACCTGGAAGCCGTATGTCTTCTGCCAGTTGCCGAAACTGGCGGTCATCGAGACAAAGCGGATTTCCTGGCGGTTGTTTAAAAGACTTGTCGCAAGGTTCTGGTACTGGGCGTCCAGGTTGATCAGATCCGCTTCCAGCTTTTCAAGATTGTCGCGATAGAGATTCTCGTTTTCCGGATAATTGCGGATCAGCCAGTTGGCGATATCCTTGCCCATCGACAGCATCGCGATCGGATCGTTCCAGAGGTAAAGATCAAGCGTGGGCATGTCGATGGAACTGAATTCCTCCCCCTTGTACCAGTCGGACTCGATAAAGCTGACTTCGCCATCGGTCACAACCTGGGTGTAGCGCTTGAACTGGTAGACGGCGTTGAGGGTGGAAAGATCCACTCTCTGGATGCCGCTGGAGGAGATTTCATCGCTGTAGACGCTCAGATAAGGCTCCAGATCGCCGATATGGAAAAGAAGAGCGTATTTGGAAAGAATCGTCTCATAGTCGCTGCGGATGGTGGACCGCTGCACAATCGTCGTCTGATCCTGCAGGGAAACCGCGTCAACCGTATTGCCGGCCAGGCGCTGGATCAGCCAGCCGATGGGATAGACGGTATAGGCAACGCCGGTGCGCACGCTGGCGCAGCCGGACATGAGCATGACTGTCAGTGTGAGGAAAAGACAGATCAGTTTTTTCTTCATACATCCTCCTTCTGTTCATAATGCGGTTCGTTCATCGCCTCATATTCCATCCGTCTGCGGATGATGACACGGATCACAAGGTAGCACGGGATCGCGATCACAAAACCGGCAAAGCCGAACAGCGTGCCGGCGCAGAAAATGGAAAACAGCGACCAAAGCGGCGAGATATTGAGATTGCGTGAATGAACCATCGGGGTGATGACATATTCATCCAGCTGCGAAAGCAGGCAGATCATCGCGATCAGGATCACCACCCGGTGGATCGGCAGCTGCAGCGCCGAGAGAATGGCGATGACATTGACCCCGGTCGGACCGATATACGGAATGAACAGCGAAACCGCCGAGGCGGCAGCCAGAATCAGCCAGTCGGGATGGCCGACCAGGAAAAAGAGAAGCGAGTATTCAACAAACCTCACCGCCATCAGGATCAGCAGTGAGCGCAGGTAATCGGAAAGCTCATCATTGACGGCAAAGAGCGTTTCATAAAAGCCTTTTGAGATACGGCAGCTGAAGAGCACCGTGTAATAGCGGATCTTCTCCCATTCAAAGCTGATGAAGATCGAGATGACAAACGACAGCAGGATCATGATCGCCGTGCCGAAGGCGGTGGAAAGCACTTCAGGGATCGCCGAGGAGATCCCCGGGATCAGCGACTGCATGTCCATCAGGGCATCGACCGAACTGTTGAAGATATTGGCCGCCCAGGTGCTTTCGCCCCCGGTGTACTGGCTGATCACGCCATAGAGCCAGCTCATCCCTTCAATCATGGAGTTGATGATGCCGGACATCCTTGACATCAATAACGGCACCAGCGAAATGCCAAGCCAGATAAAGAGGCCCGCTAAGAGCAGATAAAGAACCGGAACACTGACTTTGTTCGATATTTTGTGCTTTTCACCGAAACGGATCGGATCGCGCATGATATAGGCGATCACAAAGCCGATCACAAAGGGACGGAAGATTCTCCAGATGACACTTGCCAGTCCCTTCCAGAAGCCGGCCGTCAGCTGCAGCAGCAGAATCACCAGCAAAAACAGAACGATCCTCATCAGGTTCCGTTCCGAGAAAGTTCCAAACGCTTTTTCATTGATCCTGTTCCAGAAAGACATAGCGGCTACCTGACGTCTATTATACCATCTTTGAACCTGTCTTCCATGCCCTCTGCAAGCGAGATCCACGCCGATGAAGTGATGATCAGATGGTCAAGAACGGTGACGCCCATGATTTTGCCTGCTTCGATCATCCGGCCGGTCAGTTCAATGTCCGCAAAGCTCGGCTCAGGGTCGCCGCTGGGATGGTTGTGGACGAGAATAACCCGCTGGGAACCGGCAAGAAGCGCCTCCCGGAAGATTTCACGGGGATAAACCTGGGTGTGGTTCAGGGTGCCGGCAAAAAGAACGCGGGAAGAAATGATGCGGTTTTTGGCGTCGAGATAGATGACCATGAACTTTTCCTGCATCTCGCTGCCGATTTCCCTCTGCAGCCACCTGACAAGCACTTCCGGTTTTGAAATCACATCGGTGTCCCAGGCTCTTTCCTGAAAAGCCCTGCGGCTGATTTCAAAGCAGGCGGTCAGCTCAAGCGCCTTCACATCGGAAATCCCCCTGATCTGACGCAGCTGGGCGACATTCATTCTGGCCAGTCCCGAAAATCCTCCGGCTGTGCTCAGCACCTCATCGGCGGTTTCCAGAACCGAAGAGCCTTTCGGTCCGGTCCGCAGGATGATGGCCAGCAGCTCACGGCTGCTCAGTGAACGGATTCCGTAGCGGAGCGCTTTCTCCCTGGGTTTTTCGATTGACGGCATTTCAGCAGTAAATGACATATCACATGTACCTCCTGCTTAGTTTATTGTCAGAAAAACGCGCAGTTCCGCGCGTCTTTTTAAAAAATCTTTTTCATTTCGCATCCCCGCGCCGTTTTAAGCACGTAGGTTCCTTCATACGGAATCATCACATCGGCGCTGAAGAAGCGTCCCGCCTCAAACCCGCATTTCGCCAGCATTTTGCCGGCCGCGATGTTTGATGTGTCCACATAGGCGAAGATGCTGCGGCACCAGCCGCTTTCCCTGACCTCTTCTTCCAGAAGCTCCATTGCCTCTTTCCCGTATCCCTTTGAGCAGTATCGGGAAGCGATGACAATATCCAGCTCGGCGTCATAGCTGTCGTAGCGGTTGAGTTCTGCTTTTCCGATCAGAACATCATCCAGCCAGATGCCCCGCACATACAGCGCCTTGCCGTTTGAGACGCCGGCCTGCACCGCCTGCAGATAGCGGAAAGTGTTCGGCCTGTCCAGCGGCACTGCCAGCTGCACCAGACACTTCGACTGATCAACTTTGTAATAGAGGCTGTTCATCACCTCATAGCTTAACTGCCATTCTCTTAATTCAATCATTATTCATTCCTATACAAAAAGATCCGCGGGGGATCTTTTCAGTTAAATGTTCAGCCAGGGTGCCGCAAATAACGCTGCAGGCGACCATAAGCCAAGCGCCGCACCGGCAAGACCGATCACGATCATCACGATCACAACAGCGATGAGCGGACGGTTCTTCTTCGCCAGCATGTAATACGCAAGGCCGACGGCACATAAGCCGGCAATGCCCGGCATCACCTGATCAGCCATTGCACCGATCATGACGGTGCCGTTGTTTTCTGTCGCAAAACCCGCGGCGGAAGGCAGTGAATGAGAAAGAATCACAGCCAGGGCTCCCAGCATGAAGAGACCGGCAATTCTTGAGGCATGGTTCAGCGCGTCTTTATGACGGATCAGTGATTCCGCCGCCCGCACGCCTTTGCCATAGCCGATATTGATCAGCACAAAACGCAGCACAAGCGCGATCAGAGCCGGAATGACAATCATCAGCACTGCCGCCAGCGTATTGCCCGCCGAAGCCATCTGAACACATGCGAGCGCCAAAACCGGGATCAGAAGATAACGGAATAAAGAGAGTCCCAGCCCGTCAGCGGCCGCCGACATCGCGGTTCTTACCGAACGGATGGTTTCCGGATCCGCCTTCTGCTGCTCAAGTGCCAGAACAACGCCCATAGTCAGTGTTGTTAACGGTGAAGCCGCATTGACCCTTTCCAGATGATGGCCAAGGCAGAGAGCAAGATCTTCTTCATCGGTATGGATTTTCTTAAGCGCAGGCATCATAGCCCATGCCCAGCCGAAGGATTCGCCGGTTTCCGAGTTCATTGAACCGGAGCCAAGCAGTGAGCGCAGCGCGACGGAGCGCAGGATCTTTTTATCAAGAGGATATGCTTCAGCGGTGTCTTTATAAACACCTGTTCCCACTACCACCATTGCGCGCCTCCTTTCTTGACCGGCTTGGGTTCAGCCGCTTTTTCACTGCCGCCTTTGCGCAGTGAGTAATCCATGCAGGAAAGACCGAATGCCGCAAGAGCGCATAACAGCATCGCCGCCTGGCTCAGACCGCAGGCACACATCACTGCCGCAGCTGCCGCTCCGGCAAAGAACACGCCGGGCATTTCTTTCACATTGAGGTTTCTCATCAGCACCGCGATTCCTGCCGCCGCTGTAAGAACGCCGCCGGCATAAAGACCGTAGAGGATCCAGCCGTTTGCGGAAATCAGGCTGCTGTAAGCTGCCGCAATCTCTTTGCCGTTTGAAGCCAGGACCATCGCGGCTGCGCCGTACACGATCCCGTTAATCACAAGGCTCAGCAGCACAGCCCCCAGCATGCCGCCCTCTTTGCGCTCAGAGGCCGCTTTGCGGGCCATCGGCACAAGCGCTGTGTTGATGAGGCCGCTGATCTGTTTCAGCAGATAGCCGGCCGGCATCAGTGCCGCGGCTGCCAATGCGCTTTCGGCAGCGCCGGTTCCGTTAACCGCAAGCAAAGCTGCGGCAAGTGAAGAAAGAATATAGTTTGAGGGAATGCCCGCAGCGTCAAAGCCGAGCGCCTCAATTTCAAGGACTGCCCCGGCCGCCAGTCCTGCCTGCACATTGCCGAGTGCCGCCCCGAACAGTGTGCACGCCGCCAGGGGTCTGTGCAGTGTTCTTGTCAGTGTATTTTCATCGCACGCCATGAGAAAGGCGAGAATGAAGACCATAAAATTCATGAATCAAATCCTCCCCGCGGTCAGTCGTCGTATTCGGCTTCCGCTTCGCTGTAAACATATCTGAGGGTCTGCTTTTTCCCTTCGTCGACGGCCAGTTCAGCCAGGTCGGTGACATCGGAAACATAGCCTCTGGACAGATTGACCTGCATCAGCATTCCCAGATTCACACCGGTGACAATCTCGATCTTCTGATCGGTCATCTTTTCCTTCATTTCAATTGACTCCTTGTAGGGAGCCCCTTCAAAGACATCCACCAGAATCAGGATGCCTGTGCATTCGCTCATTGCCCTGATCGCGTCACGGAGCCGGAATTCCAGATCATCGATCGTGTCTTCCTGGCGGTAATCGACAGCCGTGAACTTTTCCGGTCTGCCTGCCAGAAGGCGCAGCGCCGATTCCATTCCCGTCGCGTAGCTTCCGTGTCCGGTAACAATCACTCCAATCATAAAAAAACAAATCCTCCTGCTGTGGATATTATACCAATCTGAAGCTCATTTAGCACTTCTTTCACAAATATGAGAATACAAACTCTCCAATCCGCCACAGGATTGTCTATAATGAGAAAAAAGAGGTTGTTATGAAAATCAAAAGCTCACGCGTCTATGTTTACGGCGATCTCATCAAAGCCGTCATTGAAACGGAAAACGGAAAAATCACAAAAATCCTGCCTTATGAATTTGATGCGGATATCGACTATGGAGATCTCAGAATCCTGCCGGGATTCATCGATGTCCATTGCCATGGCGCTTATGGATTTGATACAAACTACGCCGATCCTGAAGGATTGAGAAAATGGACAAAAGGAATCGTCTCTGAAGGCGTGACCGGTTTCCTTGCGACAACCGTCACGGAGAAAAAGGAAGTGCTTCTCAAAGCTGTCCGCAACGTCGCCGATGTTGTAAAGGAAGGCTATGAGGGAGCGAAGATTCTGGGCATTCATTTTGAAGGTCCCTATCTTGACATGAATTACAAAGGCGCCCAGCCGCCCGAAGCGATCGTTCCCCCTTCCGTGGAGGAATTCAGGGAATACCAGCAGGCGGCGGACAACCTGATCAGAATCATCACCCTTGCCCCGGAACACGATCCTGACCTCGCCCTCACCAGATACGCATCCGCTAACGGAACAGTCGTTTCGATGGGCCATTCCGCCGCAACCTATGAGCAGGCAGTCCTGGCAGCCGCCAACGGTGCCCGCTCCATCACCCATACCTATAACGCGATGACCCCGTTAAAGCACCGCGAAAACGGCCTTGTCGGCGCGGCGCTCAGGATGAGCGGTCTATATTCCGAAATCATCTGCGACTGCAACCACAGCACGCCCCAGGCCCTTCATATCTTCTTTGACGCCAAGGACGCGGATCATGCCGTCATGATTTCCGACTCCTTAATGTGCAAGGGATTTGAAGCCGGCACAAAGTTCATGTTCGGCGGGCATGAGATCGAGATCTATCCAGACGGCAGCGCCCATCTGGTTGAGGAAAAGAACCTCGCCGGCTCGACAATGAAAATGAACGAGGGCTTAAGAAACCTGGTCGAAAGAGCGCTGGTTCCTTTTGACAAGGCGGTGAAGGCCTGCACAATCAACCCTGCCCGTTTACTGGGACTCGATGATCATCTCGGAAAGATCCAGACCGGCTATGACTGCGATCTGGTCATTCTCAATGATGACTACACGGTGAAGCAGACATACGTCAAAGGCTGCCCGCAGCTTTAAGAACCTGCATTGAAATCTGAGAAGTAAAAGAACGCTGAAGAGACATTGTGATCTCCTCAGCGTTTTCTTTATGCATTGCCGGTCAGCCGCAATTGATTTCGGCACCGTTCTCATAATATCCCGGTAAATTTCTGTCCAGACAATGTTTCTTCTTGTTCCTTCGTCAGTCACAATCACCCCGAAGCGCAGATGATCTGTCTGAGGAAGGTCATCACGTTCACTGATCGCTTTCCACCTCATACTCAATCTCATGATCTTCACACCAGCGGGCCGCCGCCTTCAGATAACAGAGATCCTTATATCTGTACCATCTGTCTGACAGATTGAGTTCGTATACAGCATCCTTGAATCTTCTGAAAGCGCCCCGGCCCCGAAGAGCGGATTCCAGAACAGCGCCCTTGTTTCCTTCAACAGATTCCGCAAAATCCTCCATCATCCCGTAGGCATTGACTTCAAAGGAGGTCGGTAGTCTGTACCAGTCATCCGCGTCTTCCCCCTCTTCGATCTTTTCTATGATTTCATCAATTTCGCTCTGGCCCATAGCGTATTCCAGGATCCATTCAAGTTCACCGGTCTTCGCGTTGACAAAGGCCTGTGATTCATCATTGCAATCTTCAATCGCTTCCGCGATTTCTTTCAGTTTCACTGCCATATGATTGTTCCTTTCGGTTCATCTTCAGTTTCATTATAATTCAAGCATGTGCAATTCATATGCATGATCAGAAAAAGGATCTGAAGATCCTTTCATAAAACATTTACAGGTTCAGCTGAACAGCCGTGAAATATCCTGCCATGTGACAAAGACCATAAAGCCGATGAGCAGCACCCAGCAGGCCACCATGAGGCCTGTTTTGACTTTGTCGTTGAGCTCTTTGCCGACGATCGTTTCAGCCAGTGTGATGACAATCTGGCCGCCATCGAGAACCGGCAGCGGCAGAAGATTGAAGATGCCGACGTTGAGGGACAGCTGCGCCACAAGTAACATGAAGCTCGCAAATCCCATCGCCGCGTAGGTTTCGGTCGCCTGGTAGATGCCGACCGGACCGGAAAGCTGGTTGAGACCATGGCCATGGAACAGACCGGCAATGGTTGTAAACAGCAGCCTTGCGATCAGGCCCATTTCCAGGGCGCCGTAATACCAGCAGTTGAGCAGATTGACTTTTTCCAGTTCGCCGCTTGAGCCGACGATACCGATGAGATATGCGTCGTCCTCTTCGCTGTAGCGGGGCGTAACTTTGATTTCATACTGCTGACCGTCCGCTCTTTCGACCACATAGGTTTCCTCTCCGCTGTAGCCGGCCGAGAATGTCTGCATATCAATATAGGTCTCCGGATGAATCGAGGAGCCGTCCTCCTTTGTGACGCTGATGATTTTGTCACCGGGCATGAAGCCTGCCGCTTCCGCCGGGGAGCCCTCGACAACCTGTTCAACGACCGCCTTGGCCGGAGCGCGGTAATAACCGCCCGCCAGCATAGTCAGCGAGAAGATCACCCAGGCCATCAGGAAATTCATCGTGACGCCGGCCAAAAGGATAATGATCTTCTTCCACCAGACAATGTCGGTGAGGCGCCTGCCTTCGGGAACTTTCACATCAGGATACAGGGCGTCGCCATCCTCTTCGCCCGCCATCGACACATAGCCGCCGACCGGAATCGCACGGATGGAATATCTTGTTTCCTTCCCTTTTTTCTGCCACAGCAGCGGTCCCATGCCGAATGAGAATTCATAGCAGAAGACGTTGAATTTCTTTGCCGCAAGCAGGTGTCCCGCCTCATGGATGACAATGATCATCGACAGCAGGATCAGAAAATAAATAATCGTCATTTGTGATTATCTCCGCGGATCATCATTTCAGCGTACCTTAAGCCCCATTCGTTGGCTTCGATGAGATCATTCACATCCTTCACCTCTTTATACGGGGATTTGTATACAGCTGAAATGACAATATCTTCAATCATCAGGAACGGAATATGTCCGTTTCTGAAGGCAAGGTTGGCCGCCTCGTTGGCGGCGTTCATGACGCCGGGCTTGTTGCCGCCTTTGCGGCCCGCCTCATAGGCTAAGCCAAGCAGCGGGAAGCGCCTGACATCAGGTTTTTCAAAGTGGAGTTCGCCGATCTTCGCAAGGTCGAGCGGTTCGTTCTGTTCAAGATCAAAGCGGTCGGGCCAGCTTAAGGCATACTGGATCGGCAGCCGCATGTCCGGGGCGCCGAGCTGGGCGATGACGCTGTGATCGCGGTATTCGACCATCGAGTGGATGACCGATTCCCTGTGCATGAGCACATCGATATTGTCATAATCCACATCGAACAGCCAGTGGGCTTCCATGACTTCAAAGCCCTTGTTCATCATATCGGCAGAATCGATCGTGATTTTGGCGCCCATTGACCAGTTGGGATGGGCAAGCGCCTGCTCAACTGTCACGTCTTTGAGCTCTTCCCTTGTTTTCGTGCGGAAAGAGCCGCCGGAAGCGGTGATGATGAGTCGCTTGAGATCGCTTCTGTTATTGCCCTGCAGACACTGGAAAATGGCGGAGTGCTCAGAATCGATCGGATAGAGTTTCTGTCCGTATTCCTTGAGAGCGGCGTTGATTAATTCACCGCCGACAACCAGTGTTTCCTTGTTGGCAAGGGCGACGTCGTGGTGATGCCGGATGGCGGTGAGTGTCGGCATAAAACCGACAAAGCCGACAAGGGCGTTGACCAGCACGTCATATTCTTCAAGCGAGGCAAGAACATTCAGGCCTTCATCGCCATGGAAGAATTCAGTCTCCGGATAGCTTTCATGCAGAGCGGCCGCGTCCTCTTCCCTCTGCACACAGACTTTCTTCACCGGGAATTCATCGAGGATTTCCTTCAGTTTTGAAATATTGCGTCCGGCGCTGAGCGCTTCAAGTGTAAAGAGGTCAGGATGCTGGCGGACAACATCGATGGTCTGCACGCCGATGGAACCGGTGGCGCCAAGAAGTACAAGTTTTTTCATGCCAGCCCCCACAGGATCATAAGTCCGTTGAATACCATCAGACAGAAGATGATTGAGTCAACCCTGTCCAGAATGCCGCCGTGACCGGGAAACACATTGCCGAGATCCTTGACGCCGAATCTTCTCTTGATGCTGGAGAAGGCAAGATCGCCAAGCTGGGCGACTGCCGGCAGGATCAGACTTCCGGCCAGGCGCAGCGTCACCGGCAGGTGGGCGCAGAAGAACAGGCCCCAGACAAAGGACATGACCGCCCCGGTCGCATAGCCGCCCACTGCCCCTTCCCATGTCTTGTTGGGAGAGACTCTCGGGATCATCTTGTGCTTGCCGAAGAAGACGCCGAAGAAGTAGGCGCCGGTATCGCAGCCGAAGCACGCGCAGGCGATGTAAAGCAGCACATAGACAGCGGTGGACGGGTCATTGTACAGCTGCTGCACGCAGCGGATCGCAAGACCTGTCAACATCGTCATCGTGAATGTGTAGGCGACCAGGTCAGTGGTGATATTCTCATCGCACAGCTCAATCGCAAACAGGATCACCAGCCAGAGCGCGATCACAGCCGCAAGGTGGCTTGCCGGCACGTAGTAGAGGCCGGCAATCGCCCCGAAGCCGAGCGCCGCCATGACATACGGATTCTTATCGAACAGCCTGGCGGTTTCATAGGCAGCCATTGCCGCGATGACCCCAAGCAGAATCTGCAGGGGAATGCCGCCGATGATGACGATCGGCACGACAACCGCGATCATCGCCAGGGCAACGAGGGTTTTGACAAGCATCTTCTTATTCATTGGTCACACCTCCGAAACGTCTGTCTCTGTGACTGTATTCCTCAAGGCATCTCGCTAAGACCTCCGGGGTGAATTCAGGCCAGGATTCAGGCACGAACTCAAGCTCGGCATAGGCAATCTGCCATAAAAGATAATTGGAGATTCTGAGCTCACCGCTGGTGCGGATCAGCAGATCAACATCCGGGAAATCAGCGGTATCAAGAGACGCGCTGATGGTTTCCTCCTCAATGTCTTGAGGATTCAGTTCACCGTTCTTCACCTTTTCGGCGATCTTCACAACGCCCCTGCGGATTTCGTCGCGGGAGCCGTAGTTGATCGCGATGATCAGGGAAAGACCGGTATTGTCCTTTGACTCATCGGCCGCTTCAAGAAGTACGTTTCTTGTCGCTTCAGGCAGCGCCGAAAGGTCGCCGATCAGCCGGATCCGGAATCCTCTTTCCAGGAATTCCTTCATGTACATCTTAAAAAGATAGGCCGGCAGCTTCATCAGATAGCTGACTTCGTCATTGGAACGCTTCCAGTTTTCGGTCGAGAAAGCGTAGAGGGTCAGATATTTCACGCCAAGCTCATTGGCGGCGATCGCGATGGTTCTGACATTGTCGGCGCCGACTTTGTGGCCGGCGGTACGCGGCAGCCCTTTGGCTTTCGCCCAGCGGCCGTTGCCATCCATGATAATCGCTACATGTCTGCATTCTTTCATCAAAAATCCTCCTGATGATACTGAAGTATTATACAACAGGCTTCAGTTTAACCGAAGCACCGTCCTCTTTAAACAGATACAGAAAGCCTTCGCGGATCTTAAGATTGACGCGCTCTGAAGATTTCATGGTCGCATGTGTGCGCACAAGCAGCTGCATGTCTTCACAAAGCACCGCAGCTTCTCTTTCCTCATATCCCTCATGTACACTGATCACGGTTCCGTTAAGCTCCCCTTCTTCACTGACAAGAAGAGCGGAAGGCCTGAGCGCCGCGGTACGGACTTCATCCCCGAATCCATATACGGATTTCAGTTTCGCAAACATGGCGCTTTCAAAAGGAATCACATTGAGGCGCTCCGTGCCGAGGAATAAGGCGGTAAACAGATTGGGCGGGTTTTCATAAAGATCCTTCGGACTGCCCGCTGACTGTATTTTCCCTTCATGAAGCAGGATGACCTGATCGGCCATATTGACCGCTTCGCTCTGATCATGGGTGACCATGATCATTGTCATGCCGGTTTCTTTCTGCAGGCGGATGACTTCCTGCTGAAGTTCTTCCGAAAGCCTGGCGTCAAGCGAGGAGAACGGTTCATCCAGCAGTAGAATATCCGGTTTTCTGACTAACGCCCGGGCGATGGAGGCACGCTGCCGTTCGCCGCCGGAAGCGGCGTGGGGATAGCGTTCCAGAAGATTTTCGATATGCAGTTTCTCTGCCGCCTCATAAACCATCTGCCGGCATTCTTCCTTTGACCAGCCGAGTTTCCTGAGCCCGTAGCCGATATTGTCTTTGATCTTTGTGTAGGCGAATAAAGCCGCCGACTGGAAGACCATGGCGATTTTACGCTGCGAGGGAGAAAGCGCGCTGACGTCGCTTCCGTCAAAAAGAACCTGCCCTTCTTTCTGGGCTTCAAGACCGGCGATGCACCGCAGCAGTGTCGATTTGCCGGAGCCGGAAGGTCCGAGAATCACGGCGCAGGTGCCGGAGCGCACAGTGAAAGAAACATCCTGCAGGGCTGCTTTTTCATCATATGCATGGGTGAGGTTTCTGACTGAGATGACCGGCATTGGAACTCCTTAAAAAAGGGTGCGTCCGCGCACCCTGTGTATGATCAGACTTTGAGTACTTCCGCGCTCTTGGCGTCGGCGATCTGGTCAATCTTCTTGATGAAGCTGTCCGTAAGCTTCTGGACTTCCTTTTCGGCGTCCTTCTGAACATCCTCGTCCATTGTTTCATCTTTCTTGACGGCGGTCATCGCTTCTCTTCTGATGTTTCTGACCTGGACCTTGGCTTCTTCGGCGAGCTTGGAAACTTTCTTTGTCATTTCCTTTCTGGTTTCGCCTGTGAGCTGGGGAACTGTCAGACGGATCACGGAGCCGTCGTTCTGCGGGTTGATGCCGAGATCAGCCGCGTTGCATGCCTTTTCAATATCCTTGAGTGAGGACGGGTCGTAGGGCTTGATGACGAGGGTGCGGCCTTCCTGGACGGAGATACCGGCGATCTGGTTCAGCGGTGTCGGGGATCCGTAGTAGTTGACCATAACCTTGTTGAGCATGTTTGCGTTTGCCATGCCTGTGCGCACGGTGTTGAGTTCAGACTGCAGATGCTGAATGGCCTTTTCCATCTTGGCACTGCTGGAATCGATAATAGCGTATGTCATGATTATTTCTCCTCCTTGCTGATGATCGTTCCGATTTTTTCACCTTTGCAGGCCTTCACGATATTGCCCTTTTCGTTCATATTGAAGACCATGATTTCCATATTGTTGTCCATGCACATGCTGGTGGCGGTGGAGTCCATGACCTCAAGACCTTCATTGAGCAGATCGAGGTAGGTCAGATGATCGTAGCGCTTCGCGTCCGGATTCTTTCTCGGATCAGCGGAGTAAACGCCGTCGACGCCGTTCTTCGCCATGAGGATGACTTCCGCTTTGATTTCGGAAGCTCTCAGAGCAGCGGTTGTGTCAGTGGAGAAGTAAGGGCTGCCGGTGCCGCCGCCGAAGATGACGACTCTGCCCTTTTCAAGATGGCGGACAGCTCTTCTCTGGATGAACGGTTCCGCGACTTTCGGCATGTCGATGCTTGTCTGCACGCGGGTGTCGACACCCACGCTTTCCAAAGCGCTCTGGATTGCGAGCGCGTTGATAATCGTCGCCAGCATGCCCATGTAGTCGCCCTGGATTCTTTCGATGCCGATATCCTCGACCATCTTGCCGCGGATGAAGTTGCCGCCGCCGACAACGATCGCGATTTCAACACCGAGGTCCGCGGCTTCCTTGATTTCAGCCGCAAGAGTATGGAGCACAGCGGGATCGAAGTTCTTTCCTTCACCGGAGAGCGCTTCGCCGCTCAGTTTCAGTAAAACTCGTTTATACATGATTTCCCCCTATGGATTTCACTGCTACCATTATACCAAAGCTGTTGCCAGTTTCCATTCTTTTTAATTTGAGCCGCTTCACGGGCATTTGTTTCTGCTTCACAATCTGATACGATTAACACGGAGGTATCCCTATGACAAGATACGGAATCGCCGATATCGGCTCCAACACAGTTGTGCTTCTCGCCTATGAGGCAGCCGGTTCCACCCTGCGGAACCTGAAATACATTTCCACCCCGGCCCACCTGATCGATGATGTCAGGGACGGCGTCATGAGCGCGGAGGGAATCCGCAAGGCTTCTGAAATCCTCAAAGGCTACGCGGCCATTCTCGACAGTATGGAAATCGAATACCGCTTCGCGGACGTGACCGAACCGTGCCGGATTGACAATAAAGACGAGCTGGTCGCGGCGCTTGAGAAAAGCGGCTTTAAAGTTTATCCCTTAACCGGAAAGCAGGAAGCCGAATGTGACTTCCGGGGCGCTAAAATCTCTTATCCCGATGTGCATGAAGGCATCGCGTTTGATGTCGGCGGCGGTTCGACGGAACTGATCCGCTTTGAAGATGACAAAGCCATTGAGGCGATGAGCTTCCATCTCGGCTGTGTGCGTCTGGCCCACTTACCCCTTGACACAAAGGAATGCCGCAAAGAACTTCTCAAAGCCAGAAAGGAATATCCACTTCTTGATGTGAAGGCGGATACCATCATCGGCATCGGCGGCACCGCAAGAGCGGTCGGTCTTCTTGCCGAAGCGGTCTATGGCGAGCGTTTTACGGTCACAACGGAACAGTTAATCGATCTGTTTGAAAGACTTTATAACGGTGAGGAAACTGCCTGTGACGCCCTGAAACGTGTCATAGAGCCGACCAGAGCCGCCATCCTGCTGTTCGGCATGCATATGATCATGGAGATCTGCGCCGTCTTTGAGGCAAAGACGATTCTTATTTCGGATACCGGCATCCGTGAAGGTTTCCTTTTAGAAAGAATCGATGAATTGTCCGCCGCGGACTGACCGGCGGTCAAAATAATTATTTACAACTGTGAAAACAGTGCTATGATATCTGCATGGACAGAGTTTAAACGTCCACGGAGGTAAGCGAAATGCTGATTAATCTGATTATTGATCTTCTCATCGGCGCCTTCAGCGGCTGGCTGATTACAACATTAATGAAAATGGACAGCTCCAATATGATCTTCAACTGCTGCCTCGGTCTTGCCGGCGGCATTGTCGCCGGATTCCTCGGCGGGCTGCTTGGCATCGGAGCCAACGGAATCATCGGTCATATCATCTTCTCGGTGGCAGGCGGATGCCTTGCCGTATGGGCGTACAGAAAATTCATCAGGTAACTCAATAACCCGGCGGGTCATTTACAGCCCGGCGGGTTATAATTCTGGATATGGCTCAGATCAAAGACATGAACCGCAGCGAATGGACAAGGGTGAGTGCGAAAGAACAGTTCATCATCCCCTGCTCATACGGAAAGCGCACCGGAAAAATCTCATTGCTGAAAATCATGCAGGTCAGCGAACCGTTTTCCGCTGACTTTGAGGGGGAAACGGTCAGACTTGCGGACAGAGATTTCACCTGGCTGCAGCTGGCGATGGAAAAGGATTTTGCCTGGTTTACGGTCATGTTTGATGAACATGGAGAATTCATTCAGATCTATGCCGATCTGACCTGCGGCAATCAGACAGACAGAGAGAATCCTGTCTTCAAAGATCTTTATCTGGATGATGTCATCTATAAAGGAAAAGTAAAGCAGCTTGATCTTGATGAGCTTGTTTCAGCGTATGAGCGTCATAAGATCGATGAAGAAACTTACCGCAAAGCGCTTGTCAATGGTAAGATGCTGTATGAAGCTCTGAGCGCGCATACGGAAGAGACTGTCTCCTTCTTTGAAGATCTTTACCGCATGCTTAAGACAGGAGATTTGCCGAAACTGCGGCTTCCTGACCTGAGTTTTATAAACGGAGAATAAGAATTATGGCTGAAAAAGAACCCTTCAAAATGAAACCATGGCAGTACTATGTGAAGTACGGTCTTGCGATCATCGCAGCCGCGGCGGTTGCCTGGCCTTTGATGGGCTGGCTGCTTGCCAAAGGAAGCGGTGAAGAGTTTGTCTATGACTATGACATTTATCTTTTAAGGCCTGTTATCTTCGGTGTGCTTTTAGGCCTTTACAATTACCACGTTGATTCAAACAGAGCCAATTGAGACATGGAATCCGCGGTCTGCGGATTCGTTTTTTTATGCGGAAAAAGAGAGGCTTTGCCTCTCCTTTCACCCGTCAGACCGTGCGCTCACCGCGCACCGAAAAAAAGACATTCTCCGTTATTGGAAAATGTCTTTCTTCTGTCTGTTCAGTTTAAGACTGATCTTATTTCTGAGCCATTGCAGCGACTTCAGCAGCGAAGTCGTCCTGCTTCTTTTCAATGCCTTCACCGACTGTGTACTTGACGAACTTCAGTACTTCAGCATTGTTTTCCTTCAGATACGCGCCGCACTTGACGTTTGTATCGAGGAAGAATTCCTGATCAACCAGGCACATTTCCTGGAGGGACTTGGAGACACGGCCTTCAACGATGCCCTTCTTGACCTTTTCAGGCTTGTTGGCGAGGGACTCGTCATTGGCAACGATGCTTTCCTGGATGGAACGCTCGTGTTCGACAACATCCTGCGGCATGTAAGCGCGGCTGATGTATGTCGGGTTCATGGATGCGACCTGCATAGCCATGTTCTTGGCAACCTGAGCGTCGCCGCCCTTGACAACAGTGATGGCAGTGATTCTGCCGCCCTGGTGTGTGTATGTGCCGAAGATCTCATCGTCAGCCTTTGTGACGTTTTCGAATCTTCTCAGAGTGATCTTTTCGCCGATTGTGGCAACAGCGTTGACAAACGCGTCGTTCAGTGTAGCTTCACCGCATGCGAGTGCGAGAGCTTCTTCAACAGTTGTGACATCAGCCTTGATCAGGGTTGCGAGTGTTTCGTCAAGCAGAGCCAGGAACTTGTCGTTCTTCGCGACGAAGTCTGTCTCGGAGTTGACTTCAACGATGCAGGCCTTGTTGCCTTCAACCAGGATTCTGGAAAGGCCTTCAGCGGCGATTCTGCCTTCCTTCTTGGCAGCCTTGGCGAGACCGTTTTCACGGAGCCAGTCGATCGCTTTCTTGATGTCGCCTTCTGTGGCTGTAAGAGCCTTCTTGCAGTCCATCATGCCGGCGCCTGTGAGTTCACGGAGTTCCTTAACCTGGGATGCTGTAACAGCCATTATGCCTTTACCTCCTCTGTCTTAGCTTCTGCCTTGGGGGCTTCTTCAGTCTTTGCCGGACGGGCATTGTTGTTGTCTCTGCGGAAGACTCTTCTTTCGCCGTTGTAGCGTCTCTGCTGCATCTGCTGTCTGCGCTCTTCGTACTTCTGTCTTCTCTTGCGCTCGTATTCAGCAGCCTGCTGCTCAACGTTGATGATGACATCTTCCATAGTGATGTCAGCGACGTCTGCGTCTTCCTGGTATGCGTTCTCAAGAACACCGCCCTTTGCCTCGACGATTGCGTCTGCGATCAGGCTGACCATCAGCTTGACGGAACGGACTGCGTCATCGTTGGAAGGGATCGGGTAGTCTACGGAGTTCGGATCTGCATTTGTGTCGATCAGAGCGAAGACGGGGATGCCGAGCTTCTTTGCTTCAGCGACAGCGTTGTGCTCTTCGAGCGGGTCTACAACGAAGACTGCGTCAGGAAGCTTCTTCATTTCCTTGATACCGCCGAGGAAGTTTTCGAGTCTTTCCTTCTTCTTCAGCATCTGAGCCTGTTCCTTCTTTGTGTAGACGTTGATTGTTCCGTTTGTTTCCATCTCTTCAATTTCAAGAAGCTTCTTGATTGACTTCTGGATTGTACGGAAGTTTGTCATTGTGCCGCCGAGCCATCTCTGGTTGACATAGAAGCTTCCGGAACGGAGTGCTTCTTCCAGGATTGTAGCCTGAGCCTGCTTCTTTGTTCCGACGAACAGAACCTTTCCGCCGTTCTCTGTGATCTTCTTGAGTTCAGCGTAAGCGACTTCGAGCTGCTCTCTTGTCTTTTCCAGATCGATGATGTAGACACCATTCTTTGCGGTGTAGATGTAGGGTCTCATCTGCGGGTTCCACTTTCTTGTCTGATGACCGAAGTGTACGCCGTTTTCGAGCATTTTTCTCATTGAAACAACAGCCATTTTTTTAACCTCTCTTTCCGTTGTTTTCCGCCACAGCTTCGAACACGCCAACACGCGCATCAGCACTGAATGCCGATTAGGTCCACGTGCACGGGGCAATGAATCCACTGTGTGAGTTATAACCAGCCTCTTTCCATGCGAAAAATCCGCACAAAAAGCTGCCAAGGAAGATACTAACATATTCCCCGCGTGATCACAATCTCAAAACTCAATTTTCTTCAGTGAAAATGCGCAAAAAAGGAACAGTCATTTCTGACTGTTCCGATCAGCAGGAGGACAGCTGAGAGTTATTCTTCTTCGTCTGCGGGCTCTTCAAAAGCGAGCACCTTGTCAAGAAGGATGAGCAGCTGTGTCTTTTCTTCTTCATTCAGATTGGCGAAGAATCTGTTCAGCGCTTCAGCCCTTTCGTCCTCGACTTCATAAGCGCGGGCCTTTCCCTTTTCCGTTAATGTGATCAGGGTTGCCCGGCGGTCGGCCGGATCGACGTTTCTTTCCAGATAGCGGTCGGCTTCAAGCTTGTCGATCGCTTCGGAAAGTGAGGAAGGATGGATCATCAGGATCTCGGCGAGTTCCTTCTGTCTCATGCCCTCTTCCCTCTCGTTGAGGATGGCGAGAATCCTTTCTCTGTGAAGTCTTCTCTTCGGACCGTGGTGATGAGGCCCCATGGGCATCGCCTCTGGCATCGGACCTTCCGGCTTGTGCATACCCATGCGGCACGGACCATGTTCAAGAGGGCCGTGTTCACCATGGGGGCTATGGAAACCGCCGGGCATATGCGGTCTGCCATGGTGCATCCCTCTCATTCTTCTTGAGACGCGTCTGAGTTTTTCGTAAAGCTGTATATTCATTTCCATTTCGCTGTTCATTTGTTGTTCTCCTTTCCACCAATTATTTTGGTACCGAACATAATATAGCCAGTATTTGAATAACGGTCAATACGTTTGGTACCGAAATATTCATTCTGAAGTTTAAGATGAACAGAAAAGAAAAATCCCGGGAATCCCGGGAAAATGGTTCAGATTCTCTTTGCGTCGATGAAGCTGAGTGAAGGATATGTTTCCTTCAGTTCCGCAAAGCTCTTGTCGATGCCGCTGCCGCCTGATGTCGCAAACAGATGGATTTTCACGCCTTCCAGTGACGCTTCATCAAAGAATGTGTTGATGATTCTGGGATGTGTGTACCACCAGATGGGATACCCCACCCAGATTTCACTCACGCCGGTTAAATCAGGCATCGTTTCAATCGCCGGACGGCAGTTCACATCTTTGTACTCCAGTACATTGCGGCTGTTTTCATCACGCCAGTTCACATCAGCGTCACTGTAAGGGACCTTCGCTTTGAGTTCAAAGACTTCAGCGTCATTCTGATTTGCGAGTTTCTGCGCCTTTGAAGCGGTGACGCCTGAATACGAGAAATAGATAACGAGTCTGCTCATGATGGATTCCTCCTTTGATGACTTTATTGTAAACCAATATCCGCCGGGTCATGTCACTGACGCATTTAATTCTGCACAGGGTTATATACTGTTCCGCTCATCAGAATGGAGCCGTCATCTCCGGTCAGAATGAAGAGAAACGGACGGTCGCATCTGAATTCGATCTGCTTCGTTTCCACGACACTGACTGCCTCTTCCATTTCAATGATCGTGAAGGCAGCCGCTTCCAGCCCTTCTTCATCGGTTTTAAGTGCAGCGGCGTGACGGATGTCAGAAACGCACATGGCTGTCTCTTCAGAAAGATTTGAAAAGTCCGCGTCTTCGGAGAAGATCTGCTCCAGTCCGAGCTCCTTCATTTCTTTCACAATGGACCTTTCTGACTTCAGAACAAGTTTCGGAACACTCAGATGAACATCCCCGGATTCCTTGATCAGATCCGTTTCGCTCCCCTGCGCCAGATCATAGGCAGTCGGATCGCAAAGTATGTCCTGTAAAGAAGTGCCTTCTTCCGGCAGATACAGCCACAGCTTTCCCAGATCGTTCAGTGAAAGATCATGGGCAGACCAGCCATCAGCCCTGTATACATTGCCATAGAAGGTGCCATGCATCATTTCGGTCTCAATCCCGCCGGCCGGGGCTTTAAAAACATCCTCCGCCGTATAGTCCGGAATAAACTGCTCTGCCCAGGCAGCTTTCAGATAAAGAGCGCTGACCAGTGCCGCGGATACTTCCGGGCTGAGCTGCTGTCCCTGTACCTGTTCCTTTAAAAGACCGTTGGTTTTTTCATTGAGCCATTTGCGGAACTGCTGATTCAGCTTTTCCGATCCCATCTCTCCCCGGTAAACGGAGGCGTGATAATCATTGTTCATGATTTCAGGAAGACTGCTGCTGAAGTTATGACGGTCAGAAAGCCAGAGGCTGTTATTGACCATTTCCGTCACTGCCGGCGTGAACTGCTGGTGGGCATGCCAGAGAAGATCATTCATTGTCCTGAGTTCTTCAACGGAGTCTGCATCAAGCAGATCAAAGAGGAGCTCCCTTGTTTCTCCGCCTGCGCATTCCCCCAGCATGGAAAGGGCCATATACAGATTCAACGGAGAAATGACTGTGCTTTCTTCACTGTTCCGGTGCAGAAGTGGAAGCGTCTTTAGCGCAAACTGTTTCTGTTTTTCTTTGTATGGCGAAGAGAGTGCTGTCTTTTCAAGATGATCACGCCGGTCGTAATTATGCTTTTCTGAATCCATGTATTTCTGCAGATCCTGATCTTTTGTCACAGATGGCTGCTTCACTTCCCAGGACTGCGATGCACTGAGCGATGCCGTACAGGAAGCCAGGAATACTGCCGCAGCCATCGTAAATGCGCAAATCTTTTTATTCATCTTCTTACCCTCCTGCCCTATATGTGTCTGTTTTCAGGCGGTTCTTACAATGAAAAAACAGCAGAAGAAACTCCCCTGCTGTGACGGTGTCAACTACCATACCCAAACATGACTGAGTCAAGTTATGGATATGGCTTGTAAATGAAATGCTTAAATCATTTCAGATACAACTTGTCGTATCTGCCCAACAGTACGAACAGTCTTAAGATAAGACCTCCTGGCTTTTTTACACAGTGCGAAGCGCTGTGCTGGCGATACATAGGGTTGGCTGACATTCAACCTTTGAGGGAAAGTATAC